>NZ_RWKQ01000039.1:0-33492 GCF_003946885.1 Specibacter cremeus
CGCCGACGGACCCAGGATGACGGCGGCAGAATCGTCACCCATAGTGACCGACGCATCGTCAGCCAACGAGACGCTCAACACCTGGCTGCGCAGCCGCCGCATGTCGACCTCGCCGAGGTTGAGTGTGCGGGACTGGTTGGCGAGCCGGTTCACGGTGGAGTCGGCGGCCACCTTGTCGGGCAGGGCTTCCACCCAGTAGGCGGGACCGGATTGGCTGACGATGATGGTCGGCAGCCGGTGGTCACGGTTGGCCAGGATCGAGAACAGGTCGCTGGCGGCATTCGGGTCGATGCCCACGGTGAGGAAGTCATCGATGATGAGCAGGTCAACGTCGCTGAGCTGGTTGAGCATGGTTTGGTGGCCGATCCCATCCCCGCGGGCGATGACCAGGCGGCGTGCTAAATCATCCATCCGCGTGTAGTGAACGGTGTGCTCGGCGTGGCAGGCGGCGACGCCGATCGCGCAGGCCAGATAGGTTTTGCCTCCTCCGGTCGGGGAGATGATCAGCAGGTTCGTCGGGTCGGCCCTCCAGTCATGGTTGGCGTAGCGTTTCATCCTCACCGGGGTGATCCCGCGCCCGGGCGGATAGGTGATCTCGGCGACCGAGGCCTCCGGGAGGGGGAATCCTGCCTGCCGGATGAGTTTCTCAATCCTGCCCGAGCGGCGCAGTTCCAGGGCCTCGTCAACGGCGGTGAGGAACAGCTCCTCCGGGGTGGCCTCGTCGTTCGCTTCGTCCTTGATGAGTTCTTCGAACCGGGTCGCCACGTGCGTGATGCGCAGGGCCCGGAACTTCTCGTGGTCAACACTGGTAAACACGCCCCGGATCACCCGCGTTCCTGGTAGTAGTCGGCGCCGCGCACCAGGACACCGGGCAGGTCAACCGCCCCGGGAGTGCTCTTCTCGTTGGTGGCCGCCGCAACCAGCGGCCGGGCGCGTTGCTTGTCGCCGGTGATGGTCGCCATGATGCGTTTGAGCGTGGTGTAGGTCGGGTAGCCGTGCTGATTGATGATCTGCTGGCAGGCGGACTCCAGCCGCTGCTTGTTGTTTTTGCCCAGGGTCATCAGGATGTTCTGGCAGTCCAGGTAGGCCTGCGCCTCAATGGCGGAGCGGTCCAGGATCATCTCAATCACCGCCACGGTCGCCGGCCCGAAACTCCGGGCCCGGTGCACGAACCACTGCCGTGACCACAGCCCGTCGATGTCCTGGTGCTGCTTCGGCGCGTGCTCGACAGTCGTGGAGTACTGGCCCTTGCGTCCGGCCTTGCGCGGATGTTCACACACCACGGACTCGCCATCAAAAATGGTGACCGTGGTGCCGGTCAGGCGCACCCGCAGAATCTGCCCGGCGAACGTGTAGGGCACCGAGTAGTGCTGGTAATCGGCGGTGACATGGTAGTTCCGCCCGACCTTCAACTGCTTCCACGCCACCGTATCGAACCTCTCCGCCGGCAGCGGCTGCAGCAGCCCGGCCTCCTCCGCCAGGAACCGCTCATACCTGCTCGTGCCATCGGCCCGGCGCATCTGCTCATTGACCTCCACCATCCGCTCCTCAATCGCAGTGTTCAGCTCCGCGAAGGTGGTCCAGAGTTCTTCGGCAAGGTAGCCGATCACGCGCTTGTTGATGGTGTTCACCGCCGATTCCACCGCCGCCTTGTCCCGCGGCTTGCGGACCCTGGCCGGCACTATCGCCGTGGAGTAGTGGTCGGCGAGCTCCTGGTAGCGGGCATGGACGACCCTGGCACCATCACCCTTGACGGACCGGTGGGTTGCCGTGGAAGCGTTGTCCGGGACGATGATTTGGGTGGCACCGCCGGCGAATTCAAAGGCCTGCACATGTGCGCTGATCCAGGCCTCCTGCTTCATGTCGGCAAACGCCCGGCAGAACACGAGGCCCGAAAACGGCAGGACTGCAACAAACAGGTAGGCCTTGCGGATCTCACCAGTCACCGCATCCGTCACCGGCAGCGTGTCCCCGGCCCAGTCCACCAGCATGGCACGGCCCGGCTCGTGGTGCAGCGTCGCCACCACATCATGGGTCGCCACGAACTCCGCGAACAGCTGGCAATACCGCGAATACCCGTACTTCTTCCCCTGCCCGGACGGTGCACCCACATACATCCGCCACGCCTGCTGCAAGGTGAAATGCTTGTTGGATTTCATCGACTTCAACGTGCCCGCGAAGTCAGGCTGGTCAAAGGAACCCGACACATTCCGACGCCCATCAGGGAACAACTCCCCCCACTGGGCCTCACCCATCACAGCAGCCTGCGCGGCCGTCAAGCCCCTGGCCGCCACGGTCTTCTTCACCACCGAGATATCCCGGCGTGAACACCCCACCATGCCCACAATCTCGTCGTAGCTGCGGCCCTCGAACACCAAAGCCATAATCGCCTTGTAGCTCGCCATCAATGCCTCCTCCATCAGGAAACGGCAACACCCACTGTGTCGCCGTTCCGCAAGAAGAACACGCGAACATGACCGCAGTACCAAATACAGGGAAAAGCAGTACCAACTACGTGGACTGCCCGTACCAAGTCCGGCTATCCGCCAGTAGGAAGTACACGGAGAAGTTCAAGGGTGAGGACGTTCAGTTGGTGATTACCTCCGGCCGTCCTATCGCGCAGGTCGCCGTCGATATCGGCGTCAACGACGGGACGTTGGGAAACTGGTGCGCCTGTACCGGGAGGCACGTCCGGATCAATTCGCCACGGCCGAGAAGGCCGCGTCCACTGGCGGCCATGGTCGACACAATCGCGATAAGCGTCGAGCCTGACGATCCCGCAGATGCCCCATTAGCTCACTTTGCGACCACCTTCGGGACGCAATTCAATGCGTGGTACTCGACCGCGGTCGAGTGGATTGAACTCTGGAGCGGCCAGGTCCTCACGAAACGATATTCGTCAGCGAACCTCACCACCGAAAGGATCTGGCCCATCGATCCGGACCAGTCAGGGCTCACGGGGTGGAGTGCCGCTATGTCCGTGGAACTATCCACCGTCGCAAGCATCCTCGATGCCCGGTCGGTGAGGAGCGCCTTCGAGCGGGCGAGCCGCGACGAGCACCCGCCGGCAAGAGTGGCTGCTGTACCTGAGTGCGACCCGTCCGCACGACCCCGGCAGGCCATCATAGAGGCAGACACAGCGGCCGAGGTTGGCATGGCCCACCTAATCGATGAGCGATTTCCCGCCCTGTCCGAAAACGCCCGAGAGAAAATCGTCATGAAGGCGAACGGAGTAGTCGGGCTTGCCACGTTACTTGCCGCAATCGATGGCTCCGTCGGCTCGACACCCAGCATCGGAAGAATAAAGAGTCAACTGGCCGAACCCCGAAACCGTGCGTGCCGTCCACAGGGGTGCCGCTCCCACGCAAGTAGAGGTCAACCAAGCGCATGATGTTGCCAGGGGATAGCTGGATGCGTACTCACCCCTGCCCGGCCCCTGACGAGCCCCTCCCGACTGCGAGGTGACCCGGCCACAGAGCGCCGCCCCGCACCCGAAACAGATCAAACCGTTCAAAGCCGATGCCGCACGGGAATTGCGATACTGGCCCTACTTCCCCGCCAGCACCCTCTCCCCATCCGGTCGCAGTTCCCCGATGGGCCGACATGACTGTACAGCGTCTGCCTCGTGACGCCGAGCTCGGCGCAAAGCTGGCCGACCACCACTCCGGGCTTGCCCATCGAGGCCGCGACCAGATACGCCGGCTAACTGCCTGTAGTTGGAACGATGCCCGGTGCGCTGCTCGTGCGCGATGACCTACGTCGGAACGGCTGTGTTCTGTCAACTTTAGGTCGGTCATTTCAGCGCTAAGAATCCGGCCACGTGGGCGCGGTTTCATGCCATGTGGGCGTTTGGCCCTATTTCATGAGGGCGTGCTTGACCCGGTAGGATTCGCCGCGGAACTGCAGGAGCCGGCCGTGGTGGACGATGCGGTCGATGACTGCAGCTGCCATAGTGTCGTCCCCGAACACGGTTCCCCAGCGGGAGAACTCGAGGTTGGTGGTGATGATCAGGCTGCGTTTCTCGTAGCCGTCGGCGATGACCTGGAAGAGGAACCTGGCCCCTTCGGTATCGGTGGACAGATACCCGACTTCGTCGATGATCAGGAACTGGTTTTTTGCCAGGGAGGCCAAGGCCTCGCGGCCGTAGTCCTCCGGGAATCTGACGCCGGCATAGTCAAAACCTGTCAGGGACTTCAGCGCCGGCAGCCGGGCGGATTTCAGGAGCCGTTGGCGGCGTGATTCCTGCCGGGATTCGTGTTCGGCCTGCAGCAGCCCGTGCAGGTATTCGCGTTGCTTCGGGGTACCTTCTCGGCCCACTCGGCCAACACGGTGCCGGTCAGGGATGCCTGCCGGCCCGCCTCGATGACGTCCTGGACGGTGGTCGTGCTCATGCTATTTCTCCCGTGCTGGTGTTGACGGTGGTGAAGGTGTCATAGACGCTCAGGTCCACGTTCGCAGCGGCCGGTTCGGCTCCGTGGGCC
Organism: Specibacter cremeus; assembly: GCF_003946885.1. GTDB lineage: Bacteria > Actinomycetota > Actinomycetes > Actinomycetales > Micrococcaceae > Specibacter > Specibacter cremeus. The sequence continues at coordinate 4,482 of NZ_RWKQ01000039.1, forward strand.
AGCCGGCGGGCGAGCATGCCCACCGCGGCCATGTCGGGGCGGTCCCCGCGCCCGATCAGGGTGTCGGAGCCCTGCACTCCCGCGTCAAAGCCGGCGGACCCGGTATGCGCCTACGGTCATTGCCGAGACCCGGGCCGGCCAGTCAATGGGCCTGCTCCCCCAGAACGAGTTGAACTGGACGCTTGGCTCGGTGTGGTGGGTGTGAGGAGGGTACGCGCGACTGATTACCACCCCGTCAGCCGACGCCCAACGACACCACTCGGTAAACTGGAGGGCCCTCTCCGGGCTTCATGGGTCTCGGTGCAGTGGGAAACCTCATTCGGGGTCCACCCGGCGCCCAGAGGGCCCCACAGCGCCCCTCGGACCGGGCCGCTCCGGCATCGGCTGCGCTGCGTGAGGGCGCAATGCCACTGAACGCCTCCGACATGGTCCATATGCGACACCCGAGGAGTCTTCGTGCCCTGGTGGCCAGACTATTCACGTGCGCCCATCAGCGAACCCGCGTCCTTGTTTCACGTGAAACAAGGACGCGGGTTCGCGTTCGGAGGCAGGAAGGAATCCCGGCCATCCGATACCGACCCATTCTGTTTTGTCGCCCGCAAGCCACCCTTGACGTCCGAATGGCAAGTCTGGCAGGACGCAGCATTCGATGGGTCTTCGGTGATTCAGGTACGCGCTCTGGCATTGGCGAAATGGTGCTGTAGACCGTCTCGCGGACTACTTTCGTGCGCGTCATCGGGGCCGGCCCCGTTTCGACCCGCGCGTTTTCCAGTGCGTCGCCATCGTACGCCTGCTCGGAAAGACTCCGGGCAATCTAGTGATCTCTTCGCGACATGGGGAAATTTCGTCACGGACTCACTCACCTCAAATCGTGCAGGCGGACCGAGACGGCGTCGCACCACTCGATGGGGGCGCGGTCGGCTACCGGGATCGGGACATGTTGAATCCCAGCGGAAAGTACAGTGCCCCGGACGGGCTAAGACGGAGCCCCGACGCATCCGCGGGCAGCATCGGCACCGGACCGGAAGTGGTCAGGAATCATCCCGTTCGGGCCACACAGGATCCACCCGCCCCCGCGGTCGCCTCGCTGCCAAAATGAGGGGCGTATCTGCTCGTGGTCCCCGACCCGAAACCAACGATTCCGCATTGGACCATAGGTGGTCCCGGCGCAGCGCAAGGATACGCTGACTTGTGGCAGTCGCGGGCCGCCTTGACCTGAAACATCCCCCATGGACCGCCAGTCGGGACACCCAACCCCCGAATCCATGGCCAACGCTGTAACAATCTTGCTGCTTAGGATCAATCCTGGAGAACCGATTGGACACAGAAGGGCGGGTTTGGTTTCACGTGAAACCAAACCCGCCCTTCTTGAAATTCAAAAAATGCGTGCGTCAGTTACTCCCCGCTGCCAGTACATCCATGATGCGGTTCAGGTCCTCGACCGAAGCGAACTCGATGCTGACCTTCCCCTTGCGCGCGCCCAGCGAAATCTTGACGTTCGTATCGAGTCGGTCCGCCAATGAGCTCGCCAGGAAATCCAGCCGTTCGTGGCGGGGGCTCGGCTTCGTCGTCCGGCCCTTGTGGTCCTCGGCCGGCTCCTGGTACAGCGCAACAGCCTCCTCGGTGCCACGTACGGACATGCCCTCCGCCACGATTCGCTGCGCGAGCCTTTCCATGGCATCCGAATCCGGCAGTGACAGCAGCGCGCGGGCGTGCCCGGCGGTCAACACCCCGGCCGCCACGCGTCGCTGCACCACGGCCGGCAGCTTCAACAAACGCAGGGTGTTGGACACCTGGGGACGGGACCTGCCGATCCTGTCCGCCAACTCCTCGTGAGTGGTTCCAAAGTCCTCCAGCAGCTGCTGGTAGGCGGCCGCCTCTTCCAGCGGGTTCAGCTGGCTGCGGTGCAGGTTTTCCAGTAGGGCGTCGCGCAGCAGGTTGTCGTCGGTGGTATCGCGGATGATGGCCGGAATGGTGTCCAGCCCCGCCTTCTGGGAGGCGCGCCAACGACGTTCACCCATGACCAGTTCATACGACTGGTCCCCCAACTCGTTCGACTTGCGAACCACGATCGGCTGTAAAACACCGATTTCACGCACGGAGTGAACCAGCTCCGCCATATCGTCCTCATCGAAAACGGTACGGGGTTGCTTTCGGTTGGCGTGGATGTTCCCGACGGGCAGTTCCAGGAACGTTGCGCCCGGAACGTCAACGAGCACCGGGGCCGGTTCGGGTGCCTTTCTGGTTGTTTCGCGCGATCCACCGGCCGCCTTGCGTGACTTCGGCTCCGGAAAGAACAGATCCACCGGGCGCGCGGGGGCCGGGCTCGCTCCGTCGGAACCGTCGTCGGATGCTGAGTTAGGTATCAAAGCACCCAAGCCGCGGCCAAGGCCCCTACGCTTATCGGTCATTGACATGTCCTCCAATGGATGCGTCCCGTGCTTCGCGTAGCACAGATGGTTGGAACGGCACGGACCATTGTGGCCCGTTCATGAGTAGAGTTTAGCGTTCGGCCAGCTCGGCGGCCGCTTCCAGGTAGGACAACGCGCCGGTCGATGACGGATCGTACGTCATGACGGTCTGCTGGTAGCTCGGCGCCTCTGAAATGCGCACGGACCGCGGCACAACGGCACGCAATACCTGCTGCGGGAAATGCTCACGCACGTCGGCTGCCACCTGGGCGGCCAAATTCGTGCGGCCGTCATACATGGTGAGCAGGATTGTTGAGACGACCAGATCTGAATTCAGGTGCTTCTGGATCATTTCGATGTTCTTGAGCAACTGGCTCAGGCCCTCAAGCGCGTAGTACTCGCACTGAATGGGAATCATGACCTCGTTGGCGGCACAAAACGCATTGACGGTCAACAGGCCAAGGCTCGGCGGGCAGTCGATGAAGATGAAGTCCAGGCGACGCTCGCCGTTGGCCTCGCGATGCTTGCCGTAACCTTCGATGGCACGGCGCAGCCGCTGTTCCCGTGCCACGAGCGAGACCAATTCAATTTCGGCACCCGCCAGGTGAATCGTCGCCGGCGCCACAATCAGGTTGTCGATGTCCGGACAGGGGGCCACGACGTCCGCCAACGCAAAGTCATTGATCAAGACGTCGTAGATGCTGTCGATCTCCGCGTGGTGTGGTACGCCGAGCGCCGTCGACGCGTTTCCCTGGGGATCGATGTCGATGACCATGACATTCAACCCCGCGGACGCGAGGGCGGCCGCGATGTTGACGGTCGTCGTCGTTTTGCCGACGCCACCCTTCTGATTGGCGATCGTCATGATGCGCGTCCGCTCGGGGCGGGGCAACTGCCGCCCCAATAGGCGTTCGCGACGCTTGTTCTCACTCATCAACTGCCGGGCAATCGGGCTGCCGTCGTCCAGGTCATCGATGGCGGGTAAGGAAGATGTTTCACGTGAAACGGCCGGGGCATTCCGGGCTACACGCCGCTCATCAACCGAATCTGATTGATTAATTCCGGATTGGCCCTGCAAGAAGGACCGCGTCGAGCCCAGGGACACGAACGGTGGGATCCGTTGTGAGGTGGTTTCGCTGCTGGTCACCGTGACACGCTCTCTTTCATCGGGCAGTGAGTGCCACTCACTACCCTATCGGCTCCTGGTGGGCGGGCCCTTGATTCAACGCCGGTCCACGGTCACCCGCACCACGGTGGTGGGTTCCGCCAGCACGTCCGCACCTGCCACGAGGACCTCGGTCGAGGTGCCGCCGAGTTTCCTCAGGATCTTGGCGGCCTTCTCGATCTCCTCCGCCGCACTGCGCCCCTTGATAGCCAGCAACTCCCCCCGGCCGCCAAGCAGCGGAATGGTCATGGGCGCAAGCGTCTTCAGTGCGGAGACGGCCCGGGCGGTGACAACGTCGCAGTCGACCGCGCCCACGGCCTCCTCGGCACGCGCCCGCAGGATCTCCACGTTGTCCAAACCCAAGTCCGCGACCACCTCATGCAGCCAGGTCACCCGGCGTTCCAGGGGCTCTATCAAGGTCAGCGACAGGTCGGGCCGGGCCAACGCCAGGCACAGGCCCGGCAACCCCGCGCCGCTGCCCACATCGGCGACCCTGACGCCGTCGTCCATCAATTCGGCGACCACGGCGCAATTGAGCACATGGCGGTTCCACAACCGCGGCACCTCGCGGGGGCCAATCAGGCCCCGCTCGATGCCGGAGGTGGCCAGGTGCTCCACGTAGCGGATGGCCAGTCCAAGCCGGTCACCGAAGATGCGCGTGGCGGCGGCCGCCTCGGCCTCGGTCAGCGCGACGGCCACGGGTGCTACTGCCCGGCCGTCACGACGATGTGGCGCCTGGCGCCCTCACCCTCGGATTCGCTGAGGCAGCCCAGTTCGGCGACCGCGTCGTGGACGATCTTGCGCTCATAGGCGCCCATGGGGGGCAGCGCGACGGATGCGGCGCCGTCTTTCAGGTCCTCGACGGCCTTGCGTGCCAGCTCGAGCAGCACGCCCTGGCGCCGGTCGCGGTAGCCGGCGATGTCCAGCACCAGCCGGGAGCGGGTGTCCGTGGCGGACAGCACGCTCAACCGGGTCAGTTCCTGCAACGCCTCGAGCACCTCGCCGTCTCGACCCACCAGGTCCCGCAGGGCCTCGGACTCCTCGTCGGCGACGATGGAGATGTAGGTGCGGCCGTTGCGGACCTCGATGTCGATGTCGCCGTCGATGTCGGCGATGTCCAGCAGCTCTTCCAGGTAGTCGGCGGCGATGTCGCCCTCCTCCTCGAGCCGGCTCGGGCCGGTGGGAGTGGCGGTGGCGGTGGCGGCCAGGTCGTCGACCGGCTCGATTTCAGTCTCGGCAGGCATTACTTCTTCTTCCTGTTCTTGCGTTGCGGCTGGACACGCTGGCCCTTGGGCTCGGGGACTTCTTCAACAACGGGATCGATGGCCTTCTTCGTCACGCCCAGCAGCGGCAGGCCCTTGGCGACGCGCCGGGCCTGGTACTCCTTGTACGCCGGCGATCCGGGCGTCGGCATGCGGCGGATCACGAAGAACTGCTGGCCCATGGTCCACACGTTGGTGGTGGTCCAGTAGATGAGCACGCCGATGGGGAAGTTGATGCCGCCGATGCCGAACACGAGCGGCAGCACGTACAGCATCATCTTCTGCTGCTTCATGAACGGGCTGGCCATGGCGTCCTCGGACATGTTCTTGCTCATGATCTGCTTCTGCGTGATGAACTGCGAGGCGATCATGGCCAGGATCATAAAGATCGAGAGGATGGCGACGGACGTCTTGAGGTCCCCGCCCTGCATCGACGGCAGGAACGCGCTGGACAGCGGCGCCCCGAAGATGGTGGCCTCGTCGAACTGCCGCACCTGGGCGTGGCTCAGGGCACCGATGCCGGTGTTCGTGGCATTGGCATGGGACACACCGGAGAGCACCTGGAACAGCGAGAAGAAGAACGGCATCTGGATGAGCATGGGCAGGCAGGCGGAGAACGGGTTCGTCCCGTGCTCCTTGTACAGCGCCATCTGTTCCTGCGCCATGGCCTGGCGGGACAGCTGGTCGGTCTTGCCCTTGTACTTGGTCTGCAGCTTCTTCATGTCCGGCTGCAGCGCCTGCATGCCGCGCTGGGCCTTGATCTGCTTGACGAAGACGGGAATCAGCGCGGCACGGATGACCAGCACCAGGCCGATGATCGACAGCGTCCAGGCTATGCCGGAGGCCGGGTTCATGCCAAGGAACGTGAACAGGTCATGGAACAGCACCATGATCCATGACACAAGCCATTTGAAGGGAAACAGGATCGTCCCGAAGAAATCCATAGTTCTTTTCTATTCTCCTCAAGCCGCCCGGCGGCGGTCAGCGTCCGATTGGGCCGCCAGGGCCAGGTGCGGGTGGTTCAACTGGACGATCCTCGGCGCCGTCGCCAGGTCGTCCCAATGATGGTGTGCGTGGTCCGGGACCGGGTCGATGCCGCCGGCGGCCCAGGGGTGGCAGCGGATCAGGCGCCGAAGGGCCAGCCACGTGCCCTTCACGGCGCCGTGGACGGTGACGGCCTCGAGCGCGTACGCCGAGCACGACGGGAAGTACCGGCAGACCTGGCCGTACAGCGGTGAGACGATGCGCCGGTAGCCCATGAGCAGGAGGATCAGGACATTGCGCGGGAGGTGCCAGAGGAAACGGCCGACGACGGCGATGGCGCCCGGGTGCCCGGGCTCACCACGGCGCGACCTGGGACGGCGCCGGCTGGGTCGGCACTGGCCAACAGCCTGTGATGACACGCTCTTCACCTCCCTTGTGCGGTTCGGGGCCTGGGCTCCGGTGATTCCGGCAGCCGGCCGGCCGCCGTGGCAAAAGCACGTTCGTAGTCGGTGACCAGCTCGGACCAGTCGGCACCGGCCGCGGCGGGCAGGGCCCTGACCACGACGTTGATCCCGCAGGGATGCGTACGAACGGTCTCCGCCGCCATCTCTCTCAGTCTCCTCTTAACGAGGTTGCGGGTGACGGCGTTCCCGACGGTCTTGGCCACAATGAACCCGACCTTCGTGGATTCCCCGTCCCGCGTGGACACCACATATAACACCAAGTTCCGGCGTCCATTGCGGACGCCGGAACGTACAGTATGCGAGAAGTCAGCGGATTTACGCATCCGATGGTTGCCGGCTAGCACGATCCCATCAACTGCTTCTTCTAAAGGGCTCGACGAAACGCCAAGCGGTGTGGCCTAGGCCGACAGTTCGGTGCGGCCCTTGCCGCGACGGGCGGCCAGGATGGCACGGCCGGCGCGGGTGCGCATGCGCAGACGGAAACCGTGCTTCTTGGCACGACGGCGGTTATTTGGCTGGAAAGTCCGCTTGCTCACGGTGATAACTCCAAGACAATCGATTCGATGCGCCTTGCCCGAAGCTGTGTAAGGGGAAGAACAGGCCGACGCTAAGTATGTGGCGTCCACCCGGTCCCCAAAATCGAGGCGCGCACAGATGACGCAGGGCAGACACAATGGACTTCACCACGTTAGGTCATTTGCGCGGCGGCAGTCAACTTCACCGGCACTCCGCCGGGGCCGGCGCTGCCTGCCCGGACCGCCCTGGGGCCGGTAGCTTCTCCCCACCCTGTGGAAAGGCGCCTGTGGAAACCAGCTCCCACCGGGGCCGCCGGACCCCATCCTGTGACATTTATCCACAACCCTCGCCCCCGCTATGTTCTGCCCCGGCAATCCCCTAGGCTAAGGCGGTACGAGTTATCCACCGGTGTGCATAAACCTGTGGATGACGGATTGCGGCGACGGACCTCCCCCACGGAACATGTAAGGGAAGTCACACGGGCACGGACCACGAAATACAAGGATGAGGACGCCACATGAGCACCGACGAGATCAACGACGTTGGAAGTTCTTGGCGCAGGGTCATCCGCATCCTCGAACACGATGACCGGGTCACCCCGCGCCAGCGTGGGTTCGTCGTCCTGACCCAGCCGCAGGGCCTGATCGGCAGCACGTTGCTGGTGGCGGTGCCGAACGACCTGACTCGCGAGGTGCTCCAGACACAGCTGAAGACCGCCCTGGACGATGCGCTGCGGCAGGTCTTCCCGGAGGAGATCAGTTGCGCCTTCAGCGTCAATGCCGACATCGTGCCGCCGGCGCTGGAGAAGGAGCCGGAACCGGAGCCCGAACCCGTGCGCCCCGAGCCGCGGCACGAACCGCACCACGAGGCCGAGTCCCGGCCGTCGCCCACGCTGCCGAGCACGTCGCAGGAGTTTGGCCGGCTGAACCCGAAGTACATCTTCGATTCGTTCGTGATCGGCCAGTCCAACCGGTTTGCCCATGCGGCCGCCGTCGCCGTGGCCGAGGCGCCTGCCAAAGCCTACAACCCGCTGTTCATTTACGGGGATTCCGGGCTGGGCAAGACGCATCTGCTGCACGCGATCGGCCACTACGCCCGCCGCCTCTACAACGGAATCCGCGTCCGGTACGTGAATTCCGAGGAGTTCACGAACGACTTCATCAACTCCATCCGCGACGACGAGGGCGCCAGCTTCAAACAGTTGTACCGCAACGTGGACATCCTCCTGATTGACGACATCCAGTTCCTGGCGAACAAGGATGCCACCCAGGAGGAGTTCTTCCACACGTTCAACGCCCTGCACAACCACAACAAGCAGGTGGTCATCACCTCGGACCTGCCACCGAAGCGGCTGTCCGGGTTCGAGGAGCGCATGCGGTCGCGCTTCGAGTGGGGCCTGTTGACGGACGTCCAGCCGCCGGAACTGGAAACCCGCATCGCCATCCTGCGCAAGAAGGCCATCGGCGAGGGTCTGTCCGCGCCGGATGATGCCCTGGAATACATCGCGTCGAAGATCTCCACGAACATTCGTGAGCTCGAGGGCGCCCTCATCCGGGTGACCGCCTTCGCGAGCCTAAACCGGCAGCCGGTGGATGTCGGCCTGGCGGAAATGGTGCTCAAGGACCTGATCACCGACGACGGCGCCCAGGAAATCACGTCCACGGCGATCCTGGGCCAGACGGCCAGGTACTTCAACATCTCCTTGGAGGAGTTGTGCAGCAAGTCGCGCACGCGCACGCTGGTCACCGCCCGGCAGATCGCCATGTACCTGTGCCGGGAGCTGACCGACATGTCGCTTCCCAAGATTGGGCAGGAGTTCGGCGGCCGGGACCACACCACGGTGATCCATGCGGACCGGAAGATCCGCGAGCTCATGGCCGAGCGCCGGGCCATCTACAACCAGGTGACCGAGCTGACGAACAAGATCAAGCAGCAGCAGCGCGAGGGCTAGCCGGGCGGTGATTGAGCCCGTCGAAATCACCGGGTCTCGATGCTCGACCACCGAGGCTCGACCACCGCGGAAATTAACAGCTGTGGATAAGTCTGTGGACAGTTAAGTGCAGAACCCGGGTTCGCCTGCGCATAACTACCCCGCCTCCTGTGGATCCCATGATTGGCGCGGAAAGTTGTCCACGGATCGTCCCGGCGGACGTCGTAGCAACTCCACATCTTGTGCACAGCCGACATCGCCGGGATCACGCGGCGGGACCGGGTTATCCACAGTATCCACAGAAGTTATTAACACTACGAACTACAAGAATCTTTGCTTTTCAAACAACATGATCCCCAAGCCGGACGCCGGACGGGTCGGTGCCGAACCACGAGGCACAGACCGACTGGTCAAGGGGTTAGGCTGTCTGGAAACATGTAGTTTCACGCAGGAGCCTTCAGCTCCCGTCTGCGTGCGTGAATTTGATACCAAGAGAGGCGGCACCGATCCGTGAAGTTCAGAGTCGACCGGGATGTTCTGAACGATGCCGTCAGCTGGGCTGCCCGTTCCCTCTCACCGAGGCCACCGGTACCGGTGCTTTCGGGCCTGCTGCTGCGGGCCGAGGCGGGAACACTGAGCCTGGCCAGCTTTGACTATGAGATTTCGGCGCGCCTTGAGATCCCGGCCGACATCTCCGAGGAAGGGACCATCCTGGTTTCGGGCCGGCTGCTGGCTGACATCTGCCGCAGCCTGCCGGCCGCGCCGGTCGATGTCCAGACCGAGGGCTCGAAGGTCACGTTGACCTGCCGCAGCAGCCGGTTCAGCTTGGCCACCATGCCCGTGGCCGATTACCCGGAGCTGCCCGCGCTACCGGAAGTCAGCGGCACGGTTTCCGGCGAGGCGTTCGCGCAGGCCGTCTCCCAGGTCATCATCGCGGCCAGCAAGGACGACACGCTGCCGATCCTCACCGGCGTGAAGATGGAAATCGAGGGTGACCTGATCACCCTGCTGGCAACTGACAGGTACCGCTTGGCGCTGCGCGAGGTCCACTGGCGCCCGAACTCGCCGGATATCTCCACCAGTGCACTCGTGAAGGCGAAGACCCTCAACGAGGTCGCCAAGACGCTCGGCGGCTCCGGGGACATCAACATCGCCCTGGGCCAGGGCAACGAGCTGATCGGTTTCGAAAGTGCCGGACGGCGCACGACGTCGTTGCTCGTCGACGGCGACTACCCCAAGATTCGCTCGCTGTTCCCGGAAAACACGCCGATCCATGCCACGGTGGAAACCAGCGCCCTGGCGGAGGCGGTGCGCCGTGTCTCGCTGGTTGCCGAACGAAACACCCCCGTCCGGCTTATCATCACCGACGGGCAGTTGACGCTTGACGCCGGCACCGGCGAGGACGCGCAGGCCTCCGAGAACCTCGAGGCCGCGCTGGTCGGAGAAGAGATCACCGTGGCGTTCAACCCGCACTACCTCAGCGAGGGCCTGGGCGCGTTCGACAGCAAGTACGTTCGTTTCTCCTTCACCTCGGCGCCCAAGCCGGCCATGCTGACCGCGCAGGCGGAACTCAATGGCGAAAACCAGGACGACTACCGCTACCTGGTCATGCCCGTGAGGTTGCCCACCCAATAACCCCGTCCCACCCAGCCGTTCGGAAGAGGAAGTCACCATGCACATCGGCCTTGTCGGTTTAGGAAAGATGGGCTTCAACATGCGGACCCGGCTGCGCCAGGCCGGCATCGAGGTCACCGGCTTCGACCAGAACCCCGACGTCACCGACGCCGCGACACTGCGGGACCTCGTCACCGCGTTGCCGGCACCGCGACTTGTCTGGATCATGGTGCCTTCCGGCGAGATCACCGACTCCGTGATCACCGAACTGTCCGGCTACCTGGCCCCCGGGGACCTGCTGGTCGACGGCGGGAACTCGCGTTTCACCGAGGACCAGAAGCACGCGGAAATGCTGGCCGCGAAGAACATCGGTTTCATGGATGTGGGCGTCTCCGGCGGCGTGTGGGGACTGGAAAACGGGTACGGGCTCATGGCCGGCGGGTCGGAAGAGCATGTGGCGATGGCGCTGCCCGTCCTGGACGCCTTGCGCCCCGAGGGCGACCGCGCCGACAGCTTCGTCCATGTTGGCGACGTCGGGGCCGGACACTACGCGAAAATGGTTCACAACGGCATCGAATACGGCCTCATGCAGGCCTATGCCGAAGGCTATGAGCTGCTGGCCGCCAAGGACATCATCAAGGACCTGCCCGGCACGTTCCGCGCCTGGCAGAAGGGCACGGTCGTGCGGTCGTGGCTGCTTGACCTGATGGTCAAAGCGCTCGACGAGGACCCGGGCCTGGACTCGATCGCCGACTTCGTCGAGGATTCCGGCGAGGGCCGCTGGACCGTGGAGGAGGCCATCGCCAACGCGGTCCCGGCACCGGCCATCACGGCCGCGCTGTTCGCACGTTTCGCATCCCGCGAGGAATCCTCCCCGGCCATGAAGATGGTCTCGGCGCTCCGCCACCAGTTCGGCGGCCACGCCACCAAGCCCGCGGATTCGTAGCCGGCCGGGAAGCAGCACGTACGTCCCCGTGTATCTTGAGCAGCTGTCCCTGACGGATTTTCGCAGTTACGAACAGGTGGACCTGTCCCTGTCGCCCGGCATCACCGTCCTCGTCGGATCCAATGGACTGGGCAAGACGAACCTGGTCGAGGCCGTGGGCTACCTGTCCACTCTGGGCTCCCACCGGGCCAGTACCGACGTGCCGCTGCTGCGCTTCGGCACGGATCGGGCCATGATCCGGGCCAGGATCGTGCGCGGCGAGGCGCAGGTGACCCTGGAGGTGGAGATCAACGCCGGGCGCGCCAACCGGGCCCGGATCAACCGGGCCAACCCGGTCCGGGCCCGCGACATCCTGGGCATTTGCCGCTCTGTGCTGTTCGCACCCGAGGACCTGGCCCTCGTCAAGGGCGATCCGGGCAATCGCCGGCGCTTCCTCGACGACCTGCTCGTGACCCTGCTGCCCCGCCACGCCGGCACCCGGGCCGACTACGACCGCGTCCTCAAACAGCGCAACGCCCTGCTGAAATCGGCGCGTGCCCAGCATTTCTCCCGCGCCGGTGTCAGCGAAGGCCACCTTGCCACGCTCGACGTCTGGGACCAGCACCTGGCCGCGGCCGCCGCGGCCCTGCTGGCCGCCCGACTCGACCTGGTCGCACGCCTGCAACCGCACCTGGCCGCCGCTTACGAACAGCTCACCGACGGCACCAAGTTGTTGCGCGCGATCTACCGCCCGACCATGGCCGCCGACGGCGCCCCGGGGGATGGGGCGGACGACGGCGGCGGGCCCGGTGCCGCGGCCGACCTCGCCGGCCTTCCCGTTGGCGACCTGGCGCAGGCGTACCTGCGCGCACTCGGCGAGTCCCGCCGTCGTGAGCTGGAGCGCGGCATGACCCTCGTCGGACCGCACCGGGACGAGCTGGACCTCCTGCTCGGCAGCGCGCCGGCGCGCGGCTACGCCTCGCACGGCGAGTCCTGGTCCGTGGCGCTGGCGTTGCGCCTGGCCTCCTACGAGATTTTGCGCGAGGACGACCCCATCGCCGCCAACGAGCCGATCCTCATCCTCGACGACGTGTTCGCCGAGCTTGACGCAAAGCGCCGCACCAAACTGGCGGCCATGGTCTCCGGCGCCGAGCAGGTCCTGGTGACGGCCGCCGTCGCCGCCGACATCCCGGCCGAACTCTCCGGCGCGCAGATCCAGGTGATTCCCGGCGGTGTGGTCACCGGCGGCGACCAGGCCGCGGCGGAGGGCTGATGGCGGCGAAGGGCGGGCCCCCGCCGGAGGAGCCCGATCATGAGACCGAGCATCAGACCGAGGTCGACGCGGCGCAGGCGGCGTTGAACCGGATGCGGGCCATCGCCAAGAGCCGCGGCGAATTGAGGATTCCGCGCAGCCGGCTCGGGAAACAGGCAACGCCGCGGCGCAAGCGCCAGCCGTTCCTCGACGGGAAGGACGGCGGCCGCGACCCCCTTGGCCTGGGCAAGGTGGTGGGCCGGCTCGTGACCGAGCGCGGCTGGACCTCGCCGGTCGCCATCGGCTCGGTCATGGCCCGCTGGCCCGAACTCGTCGGCCCCGACATCGCCGCACACTGCCGGCCCGAAAGCTTCGAGGACACGACCCTGCACGTGCGCTGCGACTCGACCAGCTGGGCGACGCAGCTGCGCCTGCTTTCGGCGTCGCTGCTGGCCCGCTTCGACGCGGAACTGGGCGCCGGCGTCGTCACGAAGCTGCTCGTCCTGGGGCCGGCGGCGCCGAGCTGGCGCAAGGGATTCCGCAGTGTGAAGGGGCGCGGCCCGCGTGACACGTACGGGTAGGGGGAGGCGGCGAAGCGGAAAATCCATCAAGCGCGGTGCAGAGGCCCGCAAAGGCTTGGCCGCGTACTGGGCCTCAGGGGCCGCTCCGGCATGGCGTCCTGTGCGGGTTTCCTGCCGTCCCAAGGCCTGTTGACACGGCAAACGGGGCTTCCACAAGGTAGAATTGCTCGAGGAACCGGATGCCGGGGGCGTTGTCCGAACACGGGCGATCGACCAGGGGCGCCAATCACCGAAGAATAGAGGGGTCGAACGCGCCTGTGACTACGAGCAATCCGGAGAACCCGGAAGCGACAATGCCTGCCGAGCAGGCGACCGTCTCCACTGTGAAGCCGGACATTGTGAACCAGGACACAGTGAAGCCGGACACCAGCCACTACGGTGCCAGCGACATCACGGTCCTCGAGGGTCTCGAGGCCGTGCGCAAGCGTCCCGGCATGTACATCGGTTCCACCGGCCCCCGCGGCCTGCACCACCTCGTCTATGAGGTGATCGACAACTCGGTCGACGAGGCGCTGGCCGGGTACTGCGACCACATCGAGGTCACGCTGCAGGCCGACGGCGGCGTGAAGGTCGTCGACAACGGCCGCGGCATCCCCGTCGACGTGCACCCGACCGAAGGCAAACCCACCGTGGAGGTCGTCATGACGATCCTGCACGCCGGCGGCAAGTTCGGCGGCGGCGGCTACGCCGTCTCCGGCGGCCTGCACGGGGTGGGCATCTCGGTGGTGAACGCGCTGTCGCGGCGCGTCGACACCGAGGTCAAACGCCAGGGGCACATCTGGCGGATGAGCTTCGCCGACGGCGGCCAGCCGCAGGGCGAACTCTTCAAGGGCGAGGCCACCACCGAGACGGGGACGAGCCAGACGTTCTACCCGGACCCGACGATCTTCGAGTCGGTCGACTTCGACTTCGAGACGCTGCGTGCCCGGTTCCAGCAGATGGCGTTCCTGAACAAGGGACTGAAGATCACGCTGACCGACGAGCGCAGCACCGTCGCCGCCGACGAGGACCCTGACCTGGACAGCGCGCCCGAGGGCGAAAACACCCCGGCCGGCGGGCGCGAGGTCGTGTACCAGTACAACGACGGCCTGCTCGACTACGTGAACTACCTGAACTCGTCCAAGAAGGTGGACGTCATCCACCCGGACGTCATCGCGTTCGAGACTGAGGATCCCTCCCGTTCCATGGCCGTGGAGCTGGCGCTGCAATGGACCACGGCGTTCTCCGAGAGCGTCCACACCTACGCCAACACGATCAACACGCACGAGGGCGGCACGCATGAGGAGGGCTTCCGTGCGGCCATGACCTCCCTGATCAACCGGTACGCGCGCGAGAAGAACATCATCAAGGAAAAGGATGACAACCTCACCGGCGACGACATCCGCGAGGGCCTGACCGCGGTCATCTCGGTGAAACTGTCCGAGCCCCAGTTCGAGGGTCAGACCAAGACGAAGCTCGGCAACTCCGAGGTCAAGGGTTTCGTCCAGCGCGTCGTCACCGACGGGCTTGGCGATTGGCTCGAACGCAACCCGACCTCGGCCCGCGACGTCATCCGCAAGTCCATCCAGGCCTCGCAGGCCCGGCTGGCCGCCCGCAAGGCGCGCGAGAACACGCGCCGGAAGGGCCTGCTGGAGTCCGGCGGCATGCCCGGCAAGCTCAAGGACTGCCAGTCCAAGGACCCGTCGATCTCCGAGATCTACATCGTGGAGGGCGACTCGGCCGGCGGCTCGGCCGTGCGCGGGCGCAACCCCATGACGCAGGCCATCCTGCCGCTGCGCGGCAAGATCCTCAACGTCGAACGGGCCCGGCTGGACCGCGCCCTGGGCAATGCCGAGGTGCAGGCCATGATCACCGCGTTCGGCGCGGGCATCGGCGAGGACTTCGATGTCGAGAAAGCCCGCTATCACAAGATCGTGCTCATGGCCGATGCCGACGTCGACGGCCAGCACATCACGACGCTGCTGCTCACGCTGCTGTTCCGCTACATGCGCCCGCTGATCGAGAACGGCTACGTGTACCTGGCCCAGCCGCCGCTATACCGGATCAAGTGGTCGAACGCGGCACACGACTACGTGTACAGCGACGCCGAACGCGACGCCACGCTCGCGGCCGGCCTGGCCGCCGGTCGCCGCATCCCGAAGGACAACGGCATCCAGCGCTACAAGGGCCTCGGCGAGATGGACTACACCGAGTTGTGGGACACCACGATGGACCCGGAACACCGCACCCTGCTGCAGGTCACCATGGACGACGGCGCCGCGGCCGACCACATCTTCTCCGTCCTCATGGGCGAGGATGTGGACTCGCGCAGGAACTTCATCCAGCAGAACGCCAAGGACGTCCGCTTCCTCGACATCTAGGCGGCCACGGTCCCCTATCGATGCGTGAAGCGACATATATTGCGAACGGAATATAAAAGACGATGAGTGACGAGACGCCGGGGACCCCGGACGAGACGAACGCCGAGCCGGCCCTCGAGGGAACCATTGCCGCCGACCGGGTGGAGCAGGTCGACCTGCAGACCGAAATGCAGCGGTCCTACCTGGACTACGCCATGGCCGTCATTGTCGGCCGCGCGCTGCCGGACGTGCGAGACGGCCTGAAACCGGTGCACCGGCGCGTGCTGTACGCGATGTTCGACGGCGGCTACCGGCCGGACCGGGCATTCAACAAGTGCGCGCGCGTGGTCGGCGAGGTCATGGGCCAGTACCACCCGCACGGCGACACGGCCATCTACGACGCCCTGGTGCGCCTGATCCAGGACTGGACCATGCGCTACCCGCTGGCGCTCGGGCAGGGCAACTTCGGTTCGCCCGGCAACGACGGCGCGGCCGCCCCCCGCTACACGGAAACCAAGATGGCCCCGCTGGCCATGGAGATGGTCCGCGACATCGACGAGGAGACCGTCGATTTCCAGGACAACTACGACGGCAAGAACCAGGAACCCACCATCCTGCCGGCCCGGTTCCCGAACCTGTTGGTCAACGGCTCGTCCGGCATCGCCGTCGGCATGGCCACGAACATCCCGCCGCACAACCTGCGCGAGGTCGCCGAGGGCGTCCAGTGGTACCTGGCCAATCCGACCGTCGGCCGCGAGGAACTGCTCGAGGCCCTGATCGCCCGCATCAAGGGCCCGGACTTCCCGACCGGCGCGCAGATCCTGGGCCGCAAGGGCATCGAGGAGGCGTACCGGACCGGGCGCGGCTCCATCACCATGCGGGCCGTCGTCAACGTCGAGGAGATCCAGGGCCGCACCTGCCTGGTCGTCACCGAGCTGCCCTACCAGGCCAACCCGGACAATCTGGCCATCAAGATCGCCGAACTCGTCAAGGACGGCCGCATCGCCGGCATCGCCGACCTGCGCGATGAGACGTCCGGCCGCACCGGCCAGCGCCTCGTCATCGTGCTCAAGCGTGACGCGGTGGCCAAGGTCGTGCTGAACAACCTGTACAAGCACACCCAGCTGCAGGACAACTTCGGCGCCAACATGCTGGCCATCGTCGACGGCGTGCCGCGCACCCTGCCGTTGGACGCGTTCATCCGGCACTGGGTCACGCACCAGATGGACGTCATCGTCCGGCGCACCCAGTTCCGCCTTCGCAAGGCCGAGGAGGAGGCGCACATCCAGCGGGCGCTGCTGAAGGCGCTGAACGCGCTCGACGCCGTGATCGCCCTGATCCGGGCCTCGTCCACGTCCGAGGAGGCCCGCGACGGGTTGATGGACCTGCTGGACATCGACGAGATCCAGGCCAAGGCCATCCTCGACATGCAGCTGCGCAAGCTGGCCGCCCTGGAACACCAGAAGATCCAGGAACGCCACGACCAGCTGGAACTGATGATCGCCGAATTCAACCGGATCCTGGCCTCCCCGGAGGTCCAGCGCGGCATCGTCAGCGACGAGTTGGCCGAGATCACCGACAAGTACGGTGACGACCGGCGCACCGAGATCATGATGGGCTACGACCCCAACATGAGCATGGAGGACCTGATCCCCGAGGAGGAGATGGTCGTCACCATCACCCGGGGCGGTTATGTCAAGCGCACGCGCTCCGACAACTACCGGTCCCAGCACCGCGGCGGCAAGGGCATCAAGGGGGCCCAGCTGCGCGGGGACGACGTCGTCGAACATTTCTTCGTCACCACCACCCACCACTGGCTGCTGTTCTTCACGAACCTGGGCCGGGTGTACCGGGCCAAGGCCTACGAGCTCATGGAGGCCGGCCGCGATGCCAAGGGCCAGCATGTGGCCAACCTGCTGGCGTTCCAGCCGGACGAGAAGATCGCGCAAGTCATGGACCTGCGGGACTACCTGCAGGAACCGTACCTGGTGCTCGCCACGCGCAACGGCCTGGTCAAGAAGACCCGGCTCGAGGACTACGACACGAACCGGTCCGCCGGCGTCATCGCCATCAACCTGCGTGACGACGACGAACTCGTCTCCGCCCAGCTCGTGTCCGAGACGGACGACCTGCTGCTCGTCTCGCGCAAGGGTCAGTCGATCCGGTTCACGGCCACCGACGAGGCACTGCGCCCCATGGGCCGGGCCACCTCCGGGGTCACCGGCATGAAGTTCCGGGGCACCGACGAACTGCTCGCCGCGGCCGTCGTCACCGACGACTCGTTCGTGTTCGTCGTGACCGAGGGCGGCTATGCCAAGCGCACGGCCGTGGACGAATACCGCCTGCAGGGCCGTGGCGGGCTTGGCATCAAGGTTGCCAAGCTTGTCGAGGACCGCGGCGACCTGGTCGGGGCCCTGATCGTCCAGGAGGACGACGAGGTGCTCGTCGTCATGGGCAGCGGCAAGGTGGTGCGCTCCAACGTGGCCGAGGTGCCAGCCAAGGGCCGGGACACCATGGGCGTCGTGTTCGCCAAGCCGGACAAGAACGACCGCATCATCGAGGTGGCGCGCAACAGCGAACGCGGCCTCGACAATGACGCCGACAATGAGGGTGGCGATGAGGCCGGAGAAGGCCCCGAAGGCAACACCCAGACTCATGAAGTACCGTTAAGCGAGCCAAACGCGACGACTGTGCCACAAAATACTGTGCAACAAAATGGAGGTATCGATTGAGCACGAGTAACTCGAACCCGAGGGCGGGAACAGGGCCCAGGGTGAGTGCCCCTGCGCGGCCTCCGCAGCGTCCTGCCGCCGCCCCCGGGGCGACGAAACAGGCGGCGCCGCGGCCCTCCACGGCCCGTCCGCCGCTGGTCAAGCCGGCGCCGAAGGCCAAGGCCCGCCGGGCCCGGCTACTCGTCAGCAAGGTCGAACCATGGTCCGTCCTGAAGATGTCATTCATGCTGTCCGTGGCGCTGGGCATCATCACCGTCGTCGCGGCCATCGTGCTGTGGTCGGTGCTTGACGTCATCGGGTTGTTCGACAAGGTCAACTCGCTGATGACCGACATCCAGGGCAGCGAAGGCGGCGGTTTCGACCTGAAGAAGTACGCATCGCTGGGCCAGGTCGCCTCGTTCGCAACCATCATCGCCGTGGTCAACGTCGTGCTGCTGACGGCCCTGTCGATGCTGTCGGCCGTGCTGTACAACATTTCCGCCACGCTGGTCGGCGGCATCGGAGTCACCCTTACCGACGACTGACTTCCCGCCGTATCCCCGGTCGGCGGGCCCGGGTTGCCACCGGGCCCGCCGATTTGGGGGAAACGGATTCCTTGCGGTAAAGTCTTGTTTCGGCCCGGTGAGGGTTGAGGGCGTATAGCTCAGGCGGTTAGAGCGCTTCGCTGATAACGAAGAGGTCCCAGGTTCAAGTCCTGGTACGCCCACGGAACCATTTTTCGTCAAATGGAAGAAGTTGGTTCAAGTGAAGAAATTGCTGGTGATTGCCGCTGCGATTACGACGGCGGTCGTCGTCCGCAGGAAGTTGCAGGAATCCAGGGACCGGAAATCGGCCTGGAGCAAGGCAACCGACACGGTCAGCTAATCACGGTACAATTGATATTCCCCTTGGGGGCATGGCGCAATTGGTAGCGCACCTGCTTTGCAAGCAGGGGGTTCGGGGTTCGAGTCCCCGTGCCTCCACCAAGAAAGAGAGTCACCCCGGCCCAGGCGGCCGGGGTGATTTTCTTTTCCCGTTACCCTTGGTGGGTGACTGTCCTCCTCGCCGTAATAGGTGTCCTCGGCGTGTCGGCCTCGGGGCCCATCATGGCGGCCACGGCAGCACCGGCGCCCACGATCGCCTTCTGGCGCCATGCGCTCGGCGCCCTTGTCATGGGTGTGCCGGCCGTGACCCGGAACCGGCACCAGTTCCGCGGCCTGGACGGGCGGCAATGGGGCTGGACCCTGTTGGCTGCGGCGACCGCCCTGGTCTGCCTCCAGGCGGCGTGGATCGCGCTGTTCCAGTGGCTGCGAGGGACGCGTCCACGACCCGCCCTGGTCATCGGGCTGGGCGTGGCGCTCATCGGCGTCGTCGTGATCACCGGCCTGGACGTGGGCACCTCGGGTGAGGCGTTGCTCGGGGATGCCTTGGCACTGGCCGGCGGTGTACTGGCCGCCATCTACACGCTCGCCGGGGCCAAGGTTCGAAGGACGCTGTCCACGGGGGTGTATACGACGCTCTGTTACGGCATCTGCGCCCTCATCCTGGTGGCGCTGTGCCTGGCCCTGCAGAACCCCTCGTGGCCCTGCCCGCGGGCGCCTGGCTCGGCATCCTGGGCGTGACGGTGGCCGCCCAGATCTTCGGTCACACGATCTTCAACCACCTGCTGGCCACCATCAGCCCGCTCGTCGTGTCCATGATGATCCTGCTTGAGATTCCCGGCGCCGCGCTGCTGGCGGCCGTCTTCCTCGGCGAGCAGCTGCAGCCCGGCACATATGCCGGGCTGGCGCTCATCCTGGCCGGCCTGGCCGTCGTCGTCCTGCAGCAGGGCCGCAGCGGGCTCAAACGCCAAACCGCCCAACCAGGGCGCGGTTAGGCACCGGTTCACGCGGATTTCGGTGCTTAACTGCGCCTTGGTTGGGCGGAGCGGTGGTTACTTCGTCTCGGAATCCTCGGAGGTCTTCGCCTCCGCGGCGGGGGTGGTGGCCGGGGACGGCGTGTCCAGCGGGGTGGGCGACGGCGTCACGGGGGCGGGCACCTTCCACGGATCCTCGACGGGCTTGGACGCCTTCCAGGCGGCCGCGCACGCGACGGCGCCGGCAGCGATGAGGCCGACGATTATCCAGCCCTTGCGGCTCTTCCTGCCCGACTTCTTCAGTTCCGCGGCGGCCTTCGCTGCCGCGGCGTTCGCGGCCTTCTCCGCCTGCGCGGCCGCCTTCCGGCTGCCGTGCCTGACGTCGTGGGAGACCTTGGCCGCCACGGCCTCGACCTTCTGCGGCACCGCCGCATGCTCCAGCGCCGCCTCGACGGCCTGGGCCACTTCGGCGAGCCGCTCCACCAACTGCGGGATGTAGTCCGCCACGACCTTGTCCTTCGCGGAGGAAATCGCCGGGACGGCCTTGTCCAGGGCCTCGGAAATCCGGGGTGCGGCGTCGTCCACGGCGTCGGAGATCCGCGGGGCCAGCTTCTCCAGGCCTTCCTGGAGCCGCGGCGTGACGGCCGCGACGCCGTCGGCCGTGTATTGGGCGGCCTTGCGCAAGCTGTCCTGCACGACGGGCGAAGCCGCTTCCAGCCCCTTCTCCAGCCGCGGCACGGCCCAGTGCAGTGCGCCCTCCACCTTCGGCGCTGCCCATTCCCGGGCACTCTCGACGCTCGCGCTGAGCGCCTCCTGGCGGCTGTGGCCGATGGTCTCTACCTTCTTCACGCGTTCCTCCTGGAGTCAGACTTCCGTGTTCAGCCTACGTGGCCTGACTGCCCGCGACCATCCCCCGGCAGTTCGCCGGGCGCTGAAATGACACCGCCCGGCCGGGTGGCGCCCACGTGGGCATGACAGAATATCGCCATGACTGCAATCCCTACCGCAACAGCAACCATCAGCACGAGCCTCGGCGATATCAAGGTCAACCTTTTCGGCAACCACGCGCCGAAGACCGTGGCGAACTTCGTCGGCCTGGCCACGGGCGAGAAGACGTGGACGCACCCGGCCACGGGCGAGGAATCCAACACGCCGTTGTACAACGGCACCATCTTCCACCGCATCATCAAGGACTTCATGATCCAGGGCGGCGACCCGCTGGGTCGCGGCGTCGGCGGCCCCGGCTACCAGTTCGACGATGAGATCCACCCGGAACTGAACTTCAACGACCCGTACAAGCTGGCCATGGCCAATGCCGGCATCCAGGGCGGCCGCGGCACGAACGGGTCGCAGTTCTTCATCACCACGATTCCGACGAACTGGCTCCAGGGCAAGCACACCATCTTCGGCGAGGTCGTGGACGCCGAATCGAAGGCCGTCGTCGACGCCATCGAGGGTGTCGCGACGGGCCCCGGCGACAAGCCGCGCGAGGACGTCGTGATCAACTCGGTCACCGTCGTCGAGCTCTGACAACCACTTTCCCGGCAAAGGTCCACACACCGTGAGTTCCCCGTACCCGGCGGCGGGCGTGCCCGCCGACATTCCGGTCTGCCCCCGGCACCCCGACCGCGTCGCCTATGTGCGCTGCCAGCGGTGCGGGCGGCCGGCGTGCCCGGACTGCCAGCGCAGTGCCGCCGTCGGGATCCAGTGCGTGGATTGCGTCCGTGAAACCACCCGGGCCGTCCCGACGCACCGCACCGCCCTCGGCGGCCGTGTGCGTGCGGGACGCCCGGTCGTCACCATCACGCTGATGGCCGTCTGCGTCGCGGCGTTTGGGGCCGACCTGCTCATCCCCAACGGCTTCATCTTCCAGACCTTCGCCTATGCGCCGTTCCTGACCGAGGTCGAGCCGTGGCGCATGGTCAGCTCGGCATTCCTGCATTCGACCTCGTTCCTGCCGCACATCCTCTTCAACATGTACGCGCTGTGGGTGCTGGGCCGGGTGCTTGAACCGGAGTTCGGCCGCGCCCGGTTCCTGGCGCTGTACCTGATCAGCGCCTTCGCCGGTTCCGTCGGCGTCTTGCTGCTGGCGCCCGTCACGACGGCGGTCGTCGGCGCCTCGGGTGCCGTGTTCGGCCTGTTCGGCGCGCTGTTCGTGATCCAGAAGCAGCGTGGCGGCGACCTTCGGCAGATCGTCATCCTGCTCGTCATCAACGCCGCGCTCAGCTTCATGGGCGGCATCGCCTGGCAGGCCCACGTGGGCGGCCTCGTCGCCGGCGCCGCCTGCGCCGCCATCGTCGCCTATGCGCCGCGCGGCCCGCGCCGCGCCCTGATGCAGTGGGGCGGCATGGGCCTGGTCCTGCTGATCCTGCTCGGCCTCACCGTCTACAAGGCCCAGGCCATCCACTCCCTGGTCTTCGGCTAGGGCCCGTCCTAGGCCAGCCGGTGGTACTCCCCGCCGTAGTGCAGCAGCGGCCCCTCGCCCGGCTGCCCGGCGCCGCGCTCACCCATGCCGACGACGGCGCCCACCACCAGCAGGTGCGTGGCCGCCGGGTGCACGGCCGTGGTCTCCAGTTCGAACCACGCCAGCGCCCCGTCAATCACGGGGCTGCCGGTGACCCGGCCGCGGCGGAACTCCACAGACTCCATGAGCCCCTCCACCGGGCTGCCGGGACTGGCCAGCCAATTCGCCGTGCGCCGCTGCCCGGCGGCCAACAGGCTCAATGTCCAATGGCCGGCACCCGTCACGGCCGCGGCGATGCGCGACCCCTCGTACAGGCTCACCAGCAGCGTGGGCGGGTCGTACGATACGGACAGGTGCGCGGACACCGTGGCCGCATAGTCGCGCCCGCGCCAGCTGGTGCAGACGACGGCGACACTTGCGGCCGCCTCCGCGCCCAGCCGGCGGTACTCGGCGATGTCCACATCCGACACAGCGGGCCGGGACAGCAGGTGTTCGTGCGGCGGCGGTGGCAATTCCATGACCCCATGGTTGCACGCCCGCGGACACACGCCACGGACCGCTATCCACAGGGTTGTACACAGCTGGGCATAACTTACAGACCTGTAGTTCTACTCGCGAAGGTCTATTCGAACGCCCTGTTTTCCACAGGGATCCACACAGTGGGCATAACTTACACACATGTAATTCCACAGCTGTGGATTACTTTTCGCCGGAGTGGGGCGCATTTTCGGGGGGATGCCTCCAAAGTTGTCCACTTCTGTGGATAACTTTGGGCCCAACTGGGGGACAGCGAGCTGTTCGAAGACTGCTGTGGAAAACTTGGGAGACTTGTCCACGTAGGTGGACAAGTCTCCCGAGGCGCCGTCCGGTTATGCCCATCTGTGGATAACTTTGGGGACAACGTGTGCACAGGCTGTGTGGACGGCGCGGCGATGGTGTGGGCGGGACGGCCGTCGCAGGTAACGGCTTCGCCGTGGCCGCCGAAGGCGGGAGCAAAGGCCGCGTAGTCTGGGTACCGCTAAAGGCGATGGGCAGCGATCGGGTCGACCTGAGTGGTGGCCCCGGGGGCGGGGAGGTCGCCGTCGTTGTAGACGACCTCGCCGCCGATGACGGTGGTCCGGACTGTGACGTCACGGATACCGGCGGGGTCGATGCCGAACAGGTCCTCCGAGAGGACCACGAAGTCGGCCAGCAGGCCACGGCTGAGGGTTCCCTTGTTGTGTTCTTCGTTGACGGCGTAGGCGGAACCGTAGGTGTAGGCGCGCACTGCTTCGGCCACGGTAAGCCGCTCGGCCGGGGCCAGCACCTGGCCGGAGGCGGTGGTGCGGTTGACCATGTCGTGGATGCTGCGCAGCGGGTTCCCGTTGGAGACGGGGGAATCGGTGGAACCGGGTAGCACGATGCCGGCGTTCAGCAGGGACTTCATCCGGTAGATCCGGTTCTGCAGTTCCGGCTCAACCGCGGCCATCATGCCGTCGCCGAAGTCGGAGATGAAGGTGCCCTGCGGGACCGGGATGATGCCCAGCGCCGCGGCGCGCTGGATCTGGGCGTCGCTGGCCAGGGCAAAGTGTTCGATCCGGTGCCGTACACCGGGCCGAGGTAGCTGGCGCTGTGCTTCGTCAATGCCATCCATGGCGTGGTCCATCGCGGCGTCGCCGATGGCGTGCGTGGCCACCGTCCAGCCGGCCTTGTGCACGCCGACGATCATTCTCTTCAGGGCATCCGGATCGAACTGCATGAAGCCCTTGTTCTCCGGCTCGCCGTGGTAGCAGTGGTGCATGGCTGCCGAGCGGCCGATGAAGGAGCCGTCGGAGACGATCTTCACAGGGCCCATTTTGAGCCTGTCACCGCCGAAGCCGGTGCGGATGCCCAGGTCCAGGCCGTACCAGTCCCGGTCCTTGAACCCGGGCACGTTGTGCAGCGTGGTGACGTAGGGCATCAGCGTCATCCTCGGTTTCAGCACCCCCGTTTCCGAAGCGACCTGGTAGCTATGGAAGTCCACCGGGGAGTTCCCGATGGTTTCCCAAGCTGCCAGTCCGGGTTCGGTGAGGCTTGTCAGGCCGAAGGAAACCGCCTGGTGCGAGGCCAGGGCCAGGTTGCGTTGGACCTCTTCCAGCGCCATCGGCCGGACCACCGCGTAGATAAGCCTGTTCGCCTGCTCCTGCAGCAGCCCCTCGGCGCGCCCGTCCGGGGTGCGGGCGACGTGTCCGCCGTCCACCTCCGGGACACCATAACCGCCCGGGTATCCCGCCCGGGTGAAAGCCTCGGTGTTGGCCACAATCATGTGCCCGGAGACATGTTCCAGCAGCACCGGCCGGCCGCCGGACACCTGGTCCAGGGCCCGGGCCGTCGGATGGCCGCCGATGATGTTCTGGTCATACCCCGAGCCGCGGATCCACTCGTTTGGTCCCAGCCCGGCAGCTCGTTCCCTGACCGCAACATAGAGCTCATCCAGGGAGTCGATGACCCCCGGGCGCAGGTCAAGGGATGCCAGCCGCGCCCCGGTCAGCGACGCGTGGTAGTGGGCGTCGTGGAACCCCGGCAACACCGCAGCCCCGCCCAGGTCAACAGTCCGCTCCGCGGTGACACCCTCCAGCTCCTCGTCGAAACCGACAATCCTGCCGTTCAGGACGCCCAACCGGGTGGCCGCGGGCCGTTGGCCATCCATGGTGCGGATCCGGCCATTGTCGAAGATGGCATCAATTTTCACAGGTATCTCCCTCAGTTGGGTTGGTCTGTCGGTTGAGGATGCCGTACTTTGCCCACTGGAGACGGCGTGCGGCACTTACCTCGGATTCCCAATCTGTCCTTCCGCGAGGCATTCCGTCCAAGGCCAATTGGCGATCGGATCCATGCCAACAGGGCATAGCGGTTGGTGAGAGCGACTCAGCTTCTATACCGGAAGAGCATAAGCGATGTGCCATGGCGGCATTAGACGGCATGCGGGATGGGCGCCTATGGTGAAGCAGATGACCTGAATCACACGTTTCCCGACCAGGAACCACAGGAGAGCCGCGTTGTGACCCCGCCTTCCAAGAACCCGCCTTCCAAGAACCCGCCGCCAGGCAATCCGCGCCTGGAACGGCACCTCCCAGGCTGGCCGATGTTGCGCCGCTGTTGAAGTTCAAACCCCTTGACCTGGATCCGGTGCGCCGGCGGCTCGGTTCCGTGCATACCATCGAGGATCTGCGGCGTCTGGCCAAACGCCGGACCCCTTCCGGCCCGTTTGACTACACCGACGGCGGTGCCGACGATGAGGTCGGCCTCTCCCGCGCCAGGGAGGCGTTCCGCCAGATCGAGTTCCAGCCCGGGATCCTCCGCAACGTCTCCGCCACGGACACCGCCACCGAGGTACTTGGGAAAACATCCGCGCTGCCCTTCGGCCTGGCACCAACCGGTTTCACCCGCATGATGCATTCCGCGGGAGAGCGCGCCGTTGCCCGGGCGGCCGCCGACGCGGGGGTGCCTTACACGCTCTCGACCATGGGCACCACGGCCATCGAAGGCCTTCGAGAGGCTGCCCCCGACGGCCGGCACTGGTTCCAGCTTTACCTGCTGCGAGACCGCGACCGGTCCCTGGAGCTGATCGAGCGGGCCGCAAAGGCCGGCTGCGATACCCTCTTTCTGACCGTCGATGTCCCGGCCCTGGGTAACCGGGTCCGTGACCTGCGCAACGGGATGACGTTCCCTCCCCAACTCACGCTCAAGACGTTCCTGGACGCCTCCTATCGGTCGGAATGGTGGTTCAACTTCCTGACCACCGAACCGCTCCGTTTCGCCTACGGAAACGGCAGGATCGAAAGCTCCAGCGCGTCAGAACTCTACGACAATACGGTGACTTTCGACGATCTCGCCTGGATGCGTGAAGCCTGGGCCGGAAAACTCGTCATCAAGGGCATCCAGACCGTCACAGATGCCCGGAAGGCCGCCGACCACGGGGTCGATGGCATCGTCGTTTCCAACCACGGCGGCCGTCAGCTTGACCGTGCCCCCGTTCCGCTCCGGCTCCTGCCGGACGTCGTGGCCGCCGTCGGGTCCCGCACCTCGGTCATGCTGGACACCGGCATCATGAACGGCGCCGACATTGTCGCCGGCATCGCCCTTGGTGCGGACTTCACCTTCATCGGACGCGCCTACCTCTACGGACTCATGGCCGGCGGCGAAGCGGGCGTGCGTAAGTGCCTGGAGATCCTGACCGCCGAAATCCGCCGCACCATGGCCCTGCTGGGCGTAAGCAGCATCACTGAACTCAACCCCGATCATGTACGGATGCCAAGGTAGTCGTCACCGCATATCCGGGGACGCCCCCGCGACTACTGTTCCTGCATGGGGATGCGGACTCCGCGCTCGGCGGCCACCTCGATGGCGCGGTCGTAGCCGGCGTCGACGTGGCGGATGACGCCCATGCCGGGGTCGTTGGTGAGCAGGCGCTCGAGCTTCTCGGCAGCCAGGGGTGTGCCGTCGGCGACGGAGACCTGGCCGGCGTGGATGGAGCGGCCGATGCCGACGCCGCCGCCGTGGTGGATGGANGGAGGACGTGTTGAGCAGCGCGTTCAGCAGCGGCCAGTCGGCAACGGCATCGGAGCCGTCCTTCATGGACTCGGTCTCGCGGTACGGGGAGGCGACGGAGCCGGAGTCCAGGTGGTCGCGGCCGATGACGATCGGGGCCTTGACCTTGCCATCGGCGACCAGCTGGTTGAACAGGACACCGGCCTTGGCGCGGTCGCCGTAGCCCAGCCAGGCGATGCGTGCCGGCAGGCCCTCAAACTCGACGTGTTCCTGGGCGGCGTTGATCCAGCGGTGCAAGTGCTCGTTCTCGGGGAACAGTTCCTTGATGGCCTCGTCGGTGACGCGGATGTCCTCGGGGTCGCCGGAGAGCGCCACCCAGCGGAACGGGCCCAGGCCCTCGCAGAACAGCGGGCGGATGTAGGCCGGGACGAAGCCGGGGAATTCGAAGGCGCGGTTGTAGCCGCCCTTGCGGGCCTCATCGCGGATGGAGTTTCCATAGTCAAAGACCTCGGCGCCGGCGTCCTGGAATTCGACCATGGCCTGCACGTGGCGGGCCATCGCGTTCTGGGCCTTCTTGGTGAAGCCCTCGGGGTCGTTCTCGGCCTCGGTGTGCCACTGTTCGATCGAGTATTCCGTGGGCAGGTAGGACAGCGGGTCGTGGGCGCTGGTCTGGTCGGTGACAATGTCCACCGTGAACTCGCCGGCCTGGTGGCGGCGAAGGATCTCCGGGAACAGATCGGCGGCATTGCCGACGACGCCGACGCTCAGGGCGCGCTTTTCGGCCTTGGCCGCCAGCACCTTGGCCAGGGCTGCGTTGAGATCGGTCTCGACCTCGTCGAGGTAGCGCTTGCCGGCGCGGCGGCGAAGTCGTTCCTCGCTGACGTCGACAATGAGGCAGGCTCCGCCGTTGAGCGTGACGGCCAGCGGCTGGGCGCCGCCCATGCCGCCGCAGCCGCCGGTCAGCGTCAGGGTGCCGGCAAGGGTGCCGTTGAACCGCTTGGTGGCGATGGCAGCGAANGCCCTCGGCCTCCAGCTTGCGGAACTCGGGCCACGTGGCCCAGTCGCCCACCAGGTTGGAGTTGGCCAGGAGCACGCGCGGTGCCCACTTGTTGGTGCGGAAAACGCCCACGGGCTTGCCGGACTGGACCAGCAGGGTTTCGTCGTCTTCAAGGGTCTTCAGCGTGGCAACAATTGCGTCGTATGCCTCCCACGACCGTGCGGCGCGGCCGGTGCCGCCGTAGACGACCAGGTCTTCGGGGCGTTCGGCAACCTCGGGGTCCAGGTTGTTCATGAGCATGCGCAGGGGGGCTTCGGTCTGCCAGGACTTTGCCGACAGTTCCGTGCCGCGGGCGGCGCGAATGGTGCGGGACGGGTCGTGCATGGTGGCCATGGTGAGATTCCTTGGGGTCGGGGATGCCATGCATTCATCTAATCCCTGCGCGCCCGGCACCGGTAGCCCCCGGCGCCGGTGTGCGTCTGTGATCCCAGACTGGACCGGAAGCCGCCCTGTATGGACGGCGCCATGCGGCCTACACTGGGGGCAGGAAACAAGGGAAGCCCACATCAAGGGAAGGCATTGTCATGAGCAAGGACGACGGGGCCGCGGCGCCGGTTCCAGCAGGGAATGAGCCCGAGAACGGTGATCCTGGAAACGGCGATCCCGAAAACCATGGCCGCTATGTGGAGGGCGACTACGGCAAGGGCGGCACCGAGGGCGGGCACAAGCTGCACGGCACGGAGGGCCGCTACGTGGAAGGTGACTACGGCAAGGCCGGCACCGAGGACGAGCAGAAGAACCGGGACAAGGGCCGCTTCGTCGAGGCCGACTACGGCAAGGGCGGCGTCGTCCCCGGGCGCAAGGGCGACTACACCGTGGGCAGCTACGAGGACGGCAACTACGGGGAGGGTGGAACGGTCGAACCAGAACCCTGAAGACGGGTGGCCGGCCCCGCGCCCGAGGGACCCGACGTGTGGGTGCGTGGGTGGGTCCCCGCGCCCGAGGGACCCGACGTGTGGGTGCGTGGGTGGG
>NZ_RWKQ01000039.1:33617-33743 GCF_003946885.1 Specibacter cremeus
CCCCCGCGCCCGAGGGACCCGACGTGTGGGTGCGTGGGTGGGCCCCCGCGCCCGAGGGACCCGACGCGAGCTTGCGAGCGGCGGGAGGGCGTGGGGACTACGAGCGCCAGCGCGTGGTCATCATGA
>NZ_RWKQ01000039.1:33756-46513 GCF_003946885.1 Specibacter cremeus
AGCCGGCGATCACGATGACGAAACCGATGGCGATGTTCCAGTTGTGGAGGTCGGGGATGGGCAGGGTGCCGTCGGAGATGTAGTACGTGATGATCCACAGCAGCCCGAACAGCATGCACCCCACCATGACGGGAAGGAACCACGGCGGGTTCGGCTTCTGCGCCTTGGCGGTGGCGGGTTGCGGCGCGGCGCGCCTGGTGCGGCGCGGCTTGGACTCGGGCACAGGAACTCCTTGACGTGGGCGGGCGGCGCTGTGGTCGCCGCGGGCTCAGTGACAGCCCCGTGCTTGGTATCCTGCTAGGGGAATATTCCACAGCGGCGCTGTCCTGTATGGCGTTGACGCAAGTCTAGCGGCTATTGCCCGGCCGGGCGTTGCGTCCCGACCATGAACGAGGAGGCGCCAGCCATGAGCCCGACGCCCGCGCGCCCGGACGCCCCCGTCGGCGTCCACGAGCTGCTGCGGGGCAACGCCACGGCCCGCCGGCGCAAGCAGGAGCGCCGCCGCCGGGAACGCGGGCGGGCGCCCCGCCGGGGCGTCTTCGGCACCATCGTCCAGGTCATCGGCGAGCTGCTCCTCACCGCCGGGGTCATCGTGCTGCTGTTCGTGGCGTGGGAGCTGTGGTGGACCAATATCTCCGCCAACAACGCCCAGGCGGAGGCTGTGCACACCTTCTCCGCCCGGCTCCAGGGTCCGGTGACGCCGCCGGCGAACCCGCAGAAGGACTTCGGCAAGCCGGCGGTCCTGGCGGCCCAGCCCGCCGAGGGCGAGGTGTTCGGCGTCGTGTACATCCCCCGGTTCGGACCCGACTACAGCCGCCCCCTCGTCCAGGGCACCACACCCGCACAGCTGGACACGCTCGGCCTGGGGCACTACGACGGCACGGCACTGCCCGGGGCCATCGGCAACTTCGCCGTCGCCGGCCACCGCCAGACGCACGGTGCCGTCCTGGACGCCATCGACACGCTGGTGCCGGGCGACAGGATCTACGTCCAGACAAGGGACGGCTACTACACCTACGTGTTCCGGAACCTGCAGATCGTGCTGCCGGACCGCCGCGACGTGCTGGACCCGGTTCCCACGGAACCGCACGCCACGCCGACGCAGCGCCTGCTGACCATGACCAGCTGCAACCCGCGTTTCGGCTCGAGCGAACGCATCATCGCCTACTCGGTGATGGAATCCTGGCAGCCCGCCGGCGCCGGTCCGCCGGCCGCCATCGCCAACCAGGTCGCCGTCAACCGGCCGGCCGCCGCCGCGGAAAGGGGCTGAGTCATGTACGGCTGGATCTTCCGCAACCTGCCCGGCCCGCTGTGGTTCCGCATCCTCACGGCCATGCTCTTCATCGCCGCGGCCGTCCTGGTGCTCATGAACTTCGTGTTCCCCTGGCTCTCCCAATTCAACCCGTTCACAGATTCCACGATTGGTGGTGCCGCAGGCCCATGACGACCCGCATCCTTGTCATCGACAACTACGACAGCTTCGTTTACACGCTGGTCGGCTACCTGCAGCAGCTCGGTGCCGAGACCACGGTGGTGAGGAACGACGACGTCACGCTGGCCGAGGCGGTCGAGCTCGCCGCCGCACGTGACGGGGTCCTCGTCTCCCCGGGTCCGGGCACGCCGGCGGAGGCCGGCGTGTGCATCGAGCTGATCCGCTGGTGCGGGCGGCAGGCCAAGCCGATGCTGGGCGTGTGCCTGGGGCACCAGGCCCTGGCCGAGGCGTACGGCGCCACGGTCACGCATGCCGAACAGCTCATGCACGGCAAGACCAGTGAGGTCCTGCATCACGGCACGAGCGTGTTCGCCGGGCTGCCCAGCCCCGTCACGGCCACCCGCTACCACTCGCTGGCCGCCGTGCGCTCCACCATCCCGGACGAACTGGAGATCACGGCGGAGACGGCCGACGGCGTCATCATGGGCCTGGCCCACCGCACGGCCCCGCTGTGCGGCGTGCAGTTCCACCCCGAGTCCGTGCTGACCGAGGGCGGCTACCAGATGCTGGGCACCTGGCTGGAGTCCCTCGGGTTGGCCGGCGCCGCCGCGAGGGCCGCCGACCTGAGCCCGCTCATCACGAAATAGGGCCTTCCCCGGCTGACGTCAGTTGTTGCCGTCCGCCGGGGTGCGGGTCGCCGTGTCCGTGGGCGTCGGTGTGGGGGTCGGCGTCGGGCTGGGTGTGGGGCTCGGCGTGGGCGGCGCCTTGGCCACGGTGATCGTGATGGTCGAGTTCAGGTCTACCTCGCTGCCGGCCTGGATCGATTGCCCCGTCACGGTGCCGGGCTTCACGACGGCGTTGTCCACCTCGGAGACCGTCACGTGCAACGTCGGCGACGCCTCCTCGACGGCCTTCACGGCGTCCGTGCGGGACTTGCTCACCAGCGACGGCATGGGCACTTGGCCGCTGGAGACCTTCAGGTTCACGGTGGTGCCGACGGCGACCTCCATGCCCGGGGCCGGGTCGGTCGTGACAACAAGGCCGCGGCCGAGTTTCGGGTCGTCCACGATGTCGGACCGGCCCGGCAGCAGCCCCAGCGTGGCCAGGTCCTGGCGCGCCTCCGAATCGAGCTTGCCCGTGATGTCCTTCGGGATCACGCGAACCGACGACCCCTTCGACACCATGACGGTGATCGTGGCGTGCTGGTCCACCGTGGAGCCGGCCGCCGGATCCGTGCCGATGACCTCCCCCTCGGGAACCGTGGGGTCGAATTCCGCCACCGGGTGCGGGTCCAGCTGATAGGAGCTCAATTTCGCCATTGCATCCGTCTCGGCCATGCCCGCCACGGACGGCACCTGGACCGTCACCGGCGCGGAGTTCAGCGGCGCGAGCCAGTTGTACACCAGCAGGCCGCCACCGACCAGGACCAGGGCAAGGAACACGAACAGCGTGGCGATCCACGCCCGCCGGCGCCGCCGCACGGCCCTGCCCGGCTCGTCGCCGACCTCCAGCGCCATCTCCGGTTCGGTCGTGAGGGCTCCCCCGGCCATGACCTTCGCCATCGCGCGCGTGGCCGGGCCGTCGTCGTCCGCGTGGGCGGCGGTGATGGGTGCGACGACGACGGCGGTGGCCGTGGATGCGGCCGCGTGCGTCTCCAGCGGCGCGGCCGGCAGGGCGCCCAGTGCGACGCCGGTGCGGGCCGCGCGCAGGGCGCGGCGGAATGCGGCGGCGTTCTGGAAACGGTCCGCGCGATCCTTCTGCAGGGCCCGGGCCAGCACGCTGTCGATGGCGGCGTTGACGTCGGGGTTGAACGTGCTGGCCGGTACGGGCTGTTCGCGCACGTGCTGGTATGCGACCGACACCGGCGAATCGCCCACGAACGGCGGCCGGCCAGCCAGCAGCTCGTAGAACAGGCAGCCGGCCGAATACAGGTCGGAGCGTTCGTCGACCATCTCGCCCCGGGCCTGCTCGGGCGAGAGGTACTGGGCTGTGCCGATGACCGTCTGGGTCTGCGTCATCGTGGCGGCTGAGTCGGCGATGGTCCGGGCGATGCCGAAGTCCATCACCTTCACCGTTCCGGGGCCGTCCTGGGTGTCCTCGGTGACCATGACGTTGGCCGGCTTGATGTCCCGGTGCACGATCCCGGCCCGGTGGCTGTACTCGAGCGCCGACAGCACGCCGAGCGTGTAGTCGATGGCCTGGTCGACCCCGATGTGCCCCCCGCGGACGAGCTCGCGCAGCGTCTTGCCCGTGACGAGCTCCATGACGATGAACGGCACGCGGGCCCCGTCGCGCAGGGGCTCCTCGGTGGCGTGCTCGCCCGTGTCGTAGACGGCCACGATCGAGGGGTGGTTCAGCCCGGCGACGGCCTGCGCCTCCCGCTTGAAGCGGGCATGCAGCTGGGCGTCGCGGGCCAAATCCGTGCGCAGCAGCTTGACGGCGACGGTCCGGCCCAGCAGCGTGTCCCGGGCCTTGTACACGTCCGCCATCCCGCCGCGGCCGAGCAGGTCGCCTAGCTCATACCGCCCGTTGAGGACGCGCAGGGTGGTCACTGGGGGTACGTCCTTTCCGGGTTCGGTTGATGGTTTGCGCGGGTGCGGGTGTTACTTCGGCGTCGGGGTGGATCCCCCGCCCGCCGTCGGCGTCGGGGTCGCCGCGGGACCCGTGGACACGGTGTACGTGATCGTGGACCCGGCACGCACCGCGTGCCCGGGCATCGGGCTGGCGCTGATGACCTGGCCGCTGGGGACCGTGTCGGACGAGGCGCTGTTCTCGACGGGGACCAGGTGGGCCGCCACCAAGGCCGCGTTGTACTGGTTGCCGGTCTCGCCGGCGAACGACGGGACGGTCACCAGTTCGGGGCCCTTGGACACCGTCACCGTGATGAGCTGGCCCTCCGACACGACCCCGGCCGGGCTGATGTCGGTGACCGTGCCGGCCGGCACGTCGTTGGAGAACTGGTTCTCGCGCTTGACCTGCAGGCCCATGCCGATCAGCTCGTTCTGGACGTCGGCGAACGGCCGCCCTTTGTAGGCGTCCGGCAACAGCGTGACCTGCGGCGTCTGTGTCGGGGTCTGCGACGGCGTGGTCTCCGCCGGGGTCGCGGATGTCTCGGTGGGCGACGGCGAGGCGGCGGTCGAGGAGGTGGCGGCCGTTGTCGGGGCGGGCGGCGGGGTCGAGCTGAACACGCCCAGGCTCTGCAGCAGCAATGCCACGCCGACGAACACGGCCAGCAGGATCAGGGCCACCAGCGGCCACGTCCACGGGCTGCGGCCGCGCTTGGCCGGGGCCGCCCGCTCGTCCCCTTCGTCGTCTGCCGCGTCATCGTAGGCGGAATCGTCGTAGTCGGCGCCAAGGATGTGAGCGTTGAAGTCCTGGTTGGCGTTGGCCGGGGACGAGGCGGAGATGACGTTGTCCGCGACGGTGGGCAACGCCGTCGTCGACGGACCGGCCGGTTCCGGCACCACCGTCGTGGCGGTGGTGGCGTTCACGTCGACGGGCGCCGTGATGGGGCCGGTGACGCCCTCGAACAGCAGCATGCCGGGCACGGCCGCGTGCGCGGCGGCGATGTCGCCGGCCCGGATGGCCTCCGCGGCCTCGGCCAGCTTGAGCGCGTTCGCCGGGCGGTTGGCCGGGTCCTTGGACAGCATCGACATGAGCAGGGCGCGGACGGGCTTCGGCAGCGTCTCGGGCAGCGGCGGCGGCGCGTCGTTGACCTGGGCCAGCGCGATGGCGATCTGCGATTCACCCGTGAACGGGCGGTGGCCGGTGATGCATTCGTAGCCGATGACGCCGAGGGAGTAGATGTCGGAGGCGCCGGTGGCGACCTGTCCGGTGGCCTGCTCCGGCGCCAGGTACTGGGCCGTGCCCATGACCTGTCCGGTCTGCGTCAACGGCACCTGGTCGGCGAGCCGGGCGATGCCGAAGTCGGTGACCTTCACCCGCCCCTCGGGCGTGATGAGCAGATTGCCGGGCTTCACGTCGCGGTGCACCAGGCCCTGCGCGTGGGCGGGGGCGAGCGCACGTGCCGTCTGGGCGATGTAGGACAGCGTCGTGTCGGTCGAGAGCACCTTGTCGCTCTCGATGATCGCGGACAGGGGCTCGCCGTCGACCAGTTCCATGACCAGGTAGGCGGAGCCGCTCTCCTCGCCGTAGTCGAACACGTTCGCGATGCCCACGTGGTTGAGCAGGGCGGTGTGCCGCGCCTCGGCCCGGAACCGTTCCCGGAAGCTGGGATCGCCGGTGTATTCGTCCTTGAGGATCTTGATCGCGACCGTCCGGCCCAGGATCTGGTCCTTGGCCCGCCATACCTCGCCCATCCCACCGATCGCAATGCGCGAAGTGAGCTGGAATCTGCCGCCTAAGGTGATTCCCGAAGTAGGCCTCACTTTTTCAACACCGCCTCGATGAGTTTGCTTGCGTTTGGACTGGTCAGTTGTGCGCCGGTGGCCACGTCGACTTTGGGCATCATGATGGTCACTTCCACCTGGGGGTCATTCGCCGGTGCGAAGCCGGTGAACCACGAATTGTTCAAACCTGTGTCGCCGATCTCGGCGGTGCCCGTCTTGCCGGCCACCTGCACGCCGGGCACGGCCGCGGCGCGGGCGATCCCGTTGTCCACCACGGACACCATCCATTCGGTGATCTGCCTGGCGATCTCCGGGGTGGTGGAGGTCCGCAGCGTTTCCGGGGTGAAGCTGGAGACGGCCTTCAAATCCGGCGTGCGCACGGCCTTGACGAGATCCGGCTTCATCTGCACGCCCCCGTTGGCGATGGCCGAGGTCATCATGGCGATCTGCAGCGGCGTGACCAGCACGCTCTGCTGGCCGATGGCGCTGCGGGCGAGCTCCGGGCCGTCCAGCTTTCCGTCGACACCCGGGAACCGGCTGGCCGTCACGCCCGAGGGGATGCCCAGCGTGTCGTCGTTGAAGCCGAACATGTCCGCCTGCTTCGTGATGGCGTCCTGGCCGAGATTCAGCGCGATGCCGGCGAACGGCGTGTTGCACGAGTTTTCCAGGGCAAAGGCGAACGTGGCCTTGGTCTGGGTGTAGCACTGGCCGTACTGGTAGTTGGGCAGCGTGTAGGAGGTTCCCGGGAACGGCATCTGGGCCGGGTTGTCCAGCACCGAGTCCTTGTTGTATTTCCCGGAGGCCAACGCCGCGGCGGTGTCGACGAGCTTGAACACCGATCCGGGCGCGTATAGCTGCGTGTAGGCGGAGGACCCGTTGAGGTTGATCCCGGGTTCCTTGACGAGCTTGTCCTGGGCGGCACTGACGGCGTTGGCGTCATGGCTGGCCATCAGGTTCGTGTCATAGGAGGGCTTGGACACCATGGCGATGATGGCGCCCGTCTTCGGGTTCATCACCACGATGGACCCGCCGACGCCGTCCGGGATCATGTCGTACGCCATCTTCTGGATGGCCGGGTCGATGGTCAGTTCAACGGACCGTCCCTGCGGCTGGGCGCCGGTGAGCACCTGGTTGATGCGGTCGAAGAACGCGTCCGACGACGTGCCCGACAACTGTTCGCGCATCGAGTACTCGATGCCCGTCTGGCCCGCGGTCTTGCTGAAGAAGCCGGTCAGGCCCGCATACAGGTACGGGTCCGTGTACGTGCGCTGGAACTTGCAGCTCGAGTCGGTCGCCACCGACTCGGCCACGGCCTGCCCGCCCACCAGGATGGCGCCGCGGTCGCTGCAGAAGTTCTGCATCAGCTGCCGGTTGTTGTTGGCGTTGTTGTTCAGCGAGTCGACGGCGAAGAACTGCACATAGGTGATGGAACCGAGGATCAGGGCGAACAGCGCGACGGCGACGATCCAGGAATTGCGGATGGCCCGGTTCATGCGGCGGTCACCTCCTCCGGTTCCTTGGGCGTGGTCGTGTCGATGGGGCGGCGGGCCGCGTCCGAGATGCGCAGGATGAGTGCGACGAGGATCCAGTTCGCCAGCAGCGACGAGCCGCCGGCGGCCAGGAACGGGGTGGTCAGGCCGGTCAACGGGATCAGCCGGGTCACACCGCCGATGATGATGAAGCACTGCAGCGCGAATCCGAAAGCGAGTCCGGCGGCCAACAGCTTGCCGAACGCGTCACGGGCGCCCAGCGACGCCCGGAAGGCGCGCGAGAAGAACAGCCCGTACAGGCAGACGACGGCGAACAGGCCGATCATGCCCAGTTCCTCGCCGATGCTGGCGACGATCATGTCGCTGTTGGCCAGCGGCACGATGTTCGGCCGGCCGTTGCCGAGCCCGGTGCCCATGAGGCCGCCATTGGCCATGCCGAACAGGCCCTGGACCACTTGGTAGCCGCCCGCCGCGATGTACTGCGGGTCGAACGCGTGCAGCCAGACATCGACGCGCTTGTTCACGTGCGGGAAGATCGAGATCGCCGCGGCGCCGCCGACCACCATCAGCAGCAGGCCGATGATGACCCAACTGATGCGGCTCGTGGCCACGTAGATCATGACCATGAACAGGCCGAAGAACAGCACGGAGGTGCCCAGGTCGTGCTGGAACACGAGCACTCCGACGCTGGCCAGCCAGGCGACGACCATGGGTCCCAGGTCGCGGGTGCGGGGCAACTGGAGTGGGCCGATCTTCTTGCCCGCCAGCAGGATGAGGTCGCGGTTGGAGGATAGGTAGCCGGCGAAGAACACGGCCAGCGTCAGTTTGGCGATCTCGCCGGGCTGGAACGTGAACGGGCCGAGCCGGATCCACACCGTGGCGCCGTTGACGTCGCCGGCGGAGATGCCCGGCACCAGGGGCATGAGCAGCAGCAGTACCGACGCCATCAAGGAAATGTAGGTGTAGCGGCGCAGCACCCGGTGGTCCTTCAGGAACCACAGCACGGCGATGGCGACGATCACGGCCAGCGACGTCCACAGCCACTGTCGCGGCCCGGCGTTGTCGCCCGTGGCGGAACCGAGATCCAGGCGGTGGATGACGGCCAGGCCGATGCCGTTCAGGGCGACAGCCACCGGAAGGATGATCGGATCGGCATATTTCGCGCGAAGCCGCACACATATATGCATGGCAAGGGATAGAACGGCCAGGATGGCCGACTGGCTGTAGAAGTCGGTGTCGAACCGCCGGGCCATGTTGATGTAGACCAGCGCGTTGGCCATGATCCCCACGGCCAGGGCCACCAGAAGCAGGCCCAGCTCCGCGGTGCGGCGCGGCTTGTTCACGGTCAGGAGCTGGCTCATCGTGCGGCCTCCGTACACGTCGGGGTGCTCGTCGTGGTGCTTCCCGGTACCAGGGCCGCCGTCGGCTTGCCCGTGGCGGTCGGCTTGGGCGTCGCCTTCGGCGCGACGGTTGCTTTCGGCGTAGACGTGGCCTTGGCCGTTGGCTTGGTGGTGGCCGTGCCGGTCGGTGTCGGGGTGGCCGTCAGGAAATTGCACGGCGGCGTGCTCGAGCCGACGCCCAGCTGCAGGTCGCTGATGATCTGCCGCGCGTCGGGCAGGCCCTGCGCCGGCAGGGTCTGCTGCAGCCGTTGCTGCGAGTACTCGGGCAGGGACGTGACGACGACGGCCGTCTGCTCGTACACGTGCGAGAGGGAAATCGGGCCCAGCGACTGGGAAACGCCGTTGAAGATGGCCACGTGTCCGTTGGAGACGCCCACATAATATTGCGTCTGCGTCCATGCGTAGCTGATCCACGACGCCGCGATGACGGCCACCAACACGGCGGCGCCGACCACCGAGAGGACGAGCCGGCGGCGCCGTTCGAACCAGCCGGTGGGCGTGGGCTCGGCCGGCGGCAGGTCCCCGCCCTTCGGTTTGTGCGTGAGCATGGTGGCCGCACGGCGTGTGGCCGGGTGCCCGGCCAGTGCGGGGATCTTGCCGTCCGCGTTCGCGGTGACGGCCGCGCCGACGAGCTCGTGCGGGCGGGACGCCAGCTCGTGGCGGACGACGGCGGCGCGGATGTGTGCGCCAATGTCACCGGTGTCCTCGGTTCCGGGCTCGCCCGCCTTCTCGTGGTCCGGCTCGCTGTCCGGGAGGTCTCCCACGAGGTCGGTGACATTCGCGCCCTGGCGCGCGCCGGCGTCGTGCTTCACCTCCAGCGGCCCGTCCGGCTCGGCCCCGGCCGGCGCGACGGCCGTGATCGTCTCCAACGCGGCGGTGGAGGTGTCGTCCGGGGAATCGACGACGATGTCGAACACGACGACCGTGACGTTGTCCGGCGAGCCGGCGGCCAGCGTCAGCTCGATCAGCGTGTCGGCGCAGTGGCCGAGGTCGCGCGTATTGCGGACCACGTCCTCGATCATCTCGGGACGGACGAAGTTCAGCCCGTCGGAGCACAGCAGCCAGCGTTCGCCGACGGACGCGTCGAACGTCTTCAGGTCCAGCTCCGGGGATGCGTCCACGTCGCCGAGCACGCGCATGAGCACGTTCTTGTGCGGGTGGACCTCGGCCTCGGCGGCCGTCATCCGGCCCTCGTCGATCATGCGCTGGACGAACGTGTGGTCCGTGCTCAGCTGCTCGAACACGCCGTCCTTGAGCCGGTACGCGCGCGAATCACCGATGTGCGCATAGGCGAGCACGTCGTCGGAGAGCAGCAGGGCCGTGACCGTGGTGCCCATCCCGGCGAGCTTCGGGTTGACGTGCACCAGCTCGGAAAGCAGCGAATTGGCGGTCTGGATCTCGTCGGCGAGGTGGGTGCCGGCGTCGCCGAGGTAGCCGTCGCGGTCGAGGTGGATCAGGTCCAGCACCGTCGAGGCGCTGGCCACGTCGCCGCCGGCGTGCCCACCCATGCCGTCGGCGACCACGGCCAGGTATTTGCCGGCGTAGGCCGAGTCGTCGTTCTTGGCGCGGACCAGGCCGACGTGGGAGCGGGCGGCGTAGCGCAGCACCAGGGGGCGCTCCGTCATGCTCACGGCCTCAATTCAATGACCGTCTTGCCGATGCGGACCGGGGTGCCGAGTTCCACGGGCAGCGCACGGGTCAATTGCGTGCCGCCCAGGAAGGTGCCGTTGGTGGAGCCGAGGTCCTCGATGAACCAGCGGGTGCCCTGCGGGAACAGCCGGGCGTGCCGGCCGGACGCGTAGTCATCCTCCAGGACCAGGGTGGCGTCCTGGGCGCGGCCGAGCAGGATGGGCGTGCCGGCAAGCTCCAGCGTGGTGCCGGCCAGTGGGCCCTCGGTGACGACCAGTTCCCGGGCCGCGAGCTTCGCCGCCGGCGCCTGCTCCTCGGCCAGCTCCGGGTGCTTGCGGGCCTGCCGGGCCGTGACCGTGCCGACCCGGGCCTTGCGCCCGATCACGACGTCGCGGCGCATGGCGGCAACGACGGCGAACACCATGACCC
This sequence comes from Specibacter cremeus, assembly GCF_003946885.1. Taxonomy (GTDB): domain Bacteria; phylum Actinomycetota; class Actinomycetes; order Actinomycetales; family Micrococcaceae; genus Specibacter; species Specibacter cremeus. Next base: position 44,486 of record NZ_RWKQ01000039.1, read on the forward strand.
ACAGCAGGATCAGGAAGCCGAAGCGCAGGACGGTGGCGGTGAGCGTACTCAGGTCGGTCATCAGTCGCGTCCCCCACGGGCCGGCATGATGCGGAATGTCAGCTTGGTCCGGCCCATGGTGATGGTGTCACCGTCGGAGAGCGGGGCGGAGCCCTCGATGCGACGGCCGCGCAGGTAGCTGCCGTTCGTCGAGCCAAGGTCGACGGCGGTGCTGGCGCCGCCGTCGGTGCGGATCTCCAGGTGCCGGCGGGAGACGCCCGTGTCGTCGATCAGGATGTCCGCCTCGGAGGAGCGGCCCAGCACGATCGAGTCGGCGTTGAGCGAATAGCGCTGGCCGTCGATGTCGAGGACCGGCTGGCCGGCCGGCTGCTTGTGCGCGGTGGGCCGCTTCGGTTCCTGGCGGACGTACCGTGGCTGGGGTGCGGCCGGCTGTTCGATTCCCGGTCGGTTGATCCCGGGCGGTTGCGCAGGTGCCGCGTGCGGCCGCGCCGGGGGGTTGGCCGGCGGTGCCGCGTACTGGGACGCGCCGTTCTCCTTCTCCGTGGCCGAGGTGATCTCGGGCTGGCCGGTCTTCAGCGCGGCGTCGTGGTTAAAGGAGACACGGACGGGGCCCTGGAGGATGTAGCCCTGGCCGCGCGCGTGGTTGATGACGACGTCGCACAGTTCCTCGGCCAGGGCCGTGCCCCACCCGCGGGCGCGTTCAAAGTCGGGGGTGCTCAGGCGGATGCTGAACACGTTCGGCGCGAGGGTGCGCCCGGCCTCCAGTGTCATGGAGCGGTCGTCGAGTTCGCGGCGCAGCGCGCTGGCCATCTCGACGGGCTGCAGCGCCTTGGAACCGCGGGAGAAGGCGCCGCGGACGGCCCTCTCGATGCCCTTTTCCACGTTGTCGAGCAATCCCATGGTGTCTCCTCCTTCCCCGCTCTTCAGTACTTTGTGCGCGCGGCGTGTTCCGAAGGGGGCCCCCGGAAGGCGCAGAAAGATCGCCCAAGCATGCTGTGGTGCGGTGCCCGGACAATCAGGTCTCCCCAGATACTACTGGGCGAGGCTGGGAAAAACCCCATCGCCCGGGCCGTGCGAGGCCGATTTCCTACCGCGGTAGGGGACCGTCAGTTTGCCGTTCGGGGCCCGGGGATCCGCGAGATTGCGGGGCTTGCGGCCTGATTGTCGGTGCCGCCCGGACGGGCAGGGGACCTCGATTGTGTATTTCGGCCAACAGTCCTATATGCTTGATCTCGCTGTTCCACTGGTTCCCGATTCGGGGCCGATGGAAAAAGCAAAAACGCGCGAGTGGCGGAACGGCAGACGCGCTGGCTTCAGGTGCCAGTGTCCGAAAGGGCGTGGGGGTTCAAATCCCCCCTCGCGCACGTTGTGAAAACACCCCCGGTTCTTGGGACCGGGGGTGTTTTCGTTTAACGCCCGAGACCGTCTGGCGCCTTCCCCGACTCAACTGGGGCCTCATGGGGCGCGGTTTGGTTGGGTCTGATGGCGCTAGTCCTGGTGGAGCTGGACCAGGTTTCCGCAGGTGTCCTCGAAGACCGCCGCGAGGGAACCGCCGGGATCGGGGGCNAGGCTCGCTCCGGAACACCACGCCCTGGGCTGTCAGCCGGTCATAGTCGGTTCTCACATCCGGTGAGCCGAACACGATCGCCGGGATGCCCGCGTCGTAGACCCCCTGGCGGTAGGCGGCCGCGACCGGATTGTCGCTGGGTTCCAGCAACAGGCCCGTGCCTTCGCCGGCATCCGCAGACTTGACCACATAGAGGGACGCCTCCGGCATGGCCACGAGCGTTTCAAAGCCCAAGACCCGAGTGTAGAAGTCGTGAGCCGCGGCGGGATCGAGAACATGGACGCTGCACATCTTGATTCGCATCTCCCCACGCTAACAATCGGCGCTGACATTGTGTAGGGCGAGCATTGCCCAGAGCCGAGCCCAAAGCCGACATGAGGTGCGTGGTGGGTGGAGTTGCGTGGGGGTGGGGGGGCGTGTAGTGTATTCCGAGTTGCCCCGGTGAGGGGGGATGTGAGGGT
>NZ_RWKQ01000004.1 GCF_003946885.1 Specibacter cremeus
ATGCAAGGACATTCAGACCACCGCTGAGCTCAGCACATCACGAGGATTGCGGCGAACCGGCTGTGCGGAAATCCGCGTTAGCGTGTGGGCCATGGACTGGAAACTTGAACTCGTGTTCGTGCCCGTATCCGACGTGGACCGCGCCAAGGATTTCTACGTGAACAAGGTCGGCTTCAACGCCGACTTCGACGAACGTCCCGGAGGCGGCATCCGTTTCGTCCAGCTGACCCCGCCGGGTTCCGCGTGCTCCATCTGCATCGGTGAGGGCCTGACCGATGCCCCTCCCGGGACCGCGCCGAACCTGCAGATCGTGGTCAGCGACATCCAGGCCGCCCACGACCAGCTCAAGGCCAACGGCGTGGACGTCAGCGACGTCGACATCCAGGCCTGGGGGCACTTTGTGACCTTCGCCGACCCCGACGGCAACAAATGGGCGGTGCAGTACATCCCGGGCCGGCCCAACGGGTAGGCCCGGCACGGCGGGCAGTGCCAAGGACGCGCCGGATTCGGGCCGCGGTACACCGCCCCCGTATGCTTGGACGGTGACCCCAGAAGAACTTTCCGCCGCCATCACCTCCGCCCTCACCGCGTCCGTCGACGCCGGTGAACTCGCCGTTCCCGCCGAGGCCCTGCCGAAGGAAGTTCGGGTCGAGCGACCCAAGAACCGTGAGCACGGCGACTGGGCCACGAACATCGCCCTGCAGCTGGCCAAGCCGGCCGGGGTCCCGCCACGGAAGATCGCCGAGGTGCTCACCGCCCGGCTGGCCGAGATCCCGGGCGTGTCGAGGGTCGAGATCGCCGGTCCCGGCTTCCTGAACATCACCGTCGATGCGGCCGCCGCCGGCGAACTGGCCAAGGCCATCGTCGAGGCCGGCACCGCGTTCGGCAGCAACACGGCCATGGCCGGCACCAGGATCAACCTGGAGTTCGTCTCCGCCAACCCGACCGGCCCCATCCACCTCGGCGGCACCCGCTGGGCCGCCGTCGGGGACTCGCTGGCGCGCATCTTCCAGTCCCAGGGCGCCGACGTCACCCGCGAGTACTACTTCAACGACCACGGCATCCAGATCGACCGATTCGCCCGGTCCCTGCTGGCCAGCGCCAAGGGTGAGCCGGCGCCGGAGGACGGCTACGGCGGCGACTACATCACCGAGATCGCGGATGCGGTCACGGCCGCCCACCCGGACATCCTGGCCGCCGCGGACCCGCAGGAGGAGTTCCGGTCGCACGGCGTGGAGCTCATGTTCGCCGCCATCAAGGAGTCCCTGCACGAGTTCGGCGTGGACTTCGACGTGTACTTCCACGAGAACTCGCTGTTCGAGGACGGCGCCGTCGAGAAGCTGCTCGAACAGCTGAAGGGCCTCGGACACCTGTATGCCAAGGACGGCGCCTGGTGGCTGAAGTCCACCGCGTTCGGAGACGACAAGGACCGTGTCGTCATCAAGTCCGACGGCCACGCGGCCTACATTGCCGGGGACATCGCCTATTTCAAGAACAAGCGCGACCGCGGCTTCGACCTGTGCATCTACATGCTCGGCGCCGACCACCACGGGTACGTGGCGCGCTTGAAGGCCGCCGCCGACGCCTTGGGTGACGATGCCGACCGTGTCGAGGTGCTGATCGGCCAGATGGTGAACCTGGTCAAGGACGGGGTCCCCCTCCGCATGTCCAAGCGCGCCGGCACGGTCGTCACCATGGAGGACTTGGTCGACGTGGTCGGCACGGACGCCGCCCGGTACTCGCTGGCCCGTTTCTCGTCTGACTCGAACATCGACATCGACCTGGACGTGCTGACGAAGCGTTCCAATGAGAACCCGGTGTTCTACGTCCAGTACGCGCACGCCCGCACCTGCGCCGTGGCCCGCAACGCCGCGGCGACAGGTGTCGAGCGCACCGCATTCGACGCCGCGGCCCTGACGCACGCCACCGAATCGGAACTACTGGCCGTCCTGGGCCAGTACCCGGGCGTGCTCGCCCAGGCGGCCGCCTACCGCGAACCGCACCGCGTGGCCCGCCACCTCGAGGTCATCGCCGGGGCGTACCACCGGTGGTACGACGTCTGCCGCGTCACGCCCCTGGGCGACGAACCGGTCACGGACGTCAACCGCACCCGCCTGTGGCTCAACGACGCCACCTCCCAGGTGCTCGCGAACGGCCTGGGCCTGCTGGGCGTCACGGCCCCGGAACGGATGTGACCGTGGACGGCGCGGAGCTGGCCCCCGCCTGGCTGCCGGTCCCCGGCGACCTCAACGCGCTGACGCCGGCGATGTGGGCCCGGGACGTTGCGAGGAACGACGACGGCGGTCTCGCCGTGGGCGGGACCGGCGTGGAATCCCTCAAGGAGCAGTTCGGCACGCCGCTGTTCGTGCTCAGCGAGACCGACTTCCGCGCCCGCGCCCGCCTGTTCAAGGAGTCCTTCGACGAGGCGTTCGCCCAGCTGTGTGGCGGCGTGGACGTGTACTATGCCGGCAAGTCGTTCCTGTGCACCGAGGTGGCGCGCTGGGTCGAATCCGAGGGCCTGCGGCTGGACACCTGTTCCGGCGGCGAACTGGCCGTCGCCGCCCGGGCCGGGCTGCCGGGGGAGAAGCTGGGACTGCACGGCAACAACAAGTCCGACGCCGAGATCGGCCGCGCGCTCGACATGCGGCTGGGCCGCATCGTCGTCGACAGCCTGCACGAGCTCGCCCGGGTGGCCGCGATTGCCGCACGCCGCGGCGAGGTGGCCAGGGTCATGCTGCGGCTGACCCCGGGCGTGCACGCGCATACGCACGAATTCATCGCCACCGCGCACGAGGACCAGAAGTTCGGCCTGTCCATGGTTTCGACAACCGGTGATCGAGCCTGTCGAGATCAGGTTTCGACAGGCTCAACCACCGGTGATCGAGCTTGTCGAGATCAGGTTTCGACAGGCTCAACCACCGGTGATCGAGCTTGTCGAGATCAGGTTTCGACAAGCTCAACCACCGGTGATCGAGCTTGTCGAGATCAGGTTTCGACAGGCTCAACCACCGGGGTTTCGACAGGCTCAACCACCGAAATGAGCGCCGCGGAGGCCGCCGTTGTCGCGGCCAAGGACGCGGACAGCATCGAGCTGCTCGGCTTCCATGCCCACATCGGCTCGCAGATCTTCGAACCCGACGGCTTCGAGATGGCCGCGCGCAGGCTGCTCACGTTCACCGACGCGATGCAGCGCAAGTACGGCATCACACTGCCCGAGCTGGACCTCGGCGGCGGCTACGGCATCGCCTACACGGCCGCCGACACGCCGCGACCGACGGCCGACATCGCCAAGGCGATGGCCGCCGTCGTCCGCGAGACCTGCGACGAGCTGGGACTGGCCTGCCCGCGCATCTCCATCGAACCGGGCCGCGCCATCGCCGGCCCCTCGACGTTCACGTTGTACGAGACCGGCACGCTGAAGACCGTCCAGGTCGACGTTCCCGGCGGCGACGGACGGACCGCCCCGCGCCGCTACGTGTCGGTCGACGGCGGCATGAGCGACAACGCCCGGCCCGTGCTGTACGACGCCGATTACTCGGCCGTGCTGGCCAACCGTTCCTCCGATGCCCCGCCCGTGCTGTCCCGAGTGGTGGGCAAACATTGCGAGAGCGGCGACATTGTTGTTAGAGATGTATATCTGCCCAGTGACGTGGCCGCCGGCGATCTGCTCGCGGTCCCCGGTACGGGCGCGTACTGCTGGGCACTGGCCAGCAACTACAACTATGTGCCCCGGCCGCCCGTGGTCGCCGTCAAGGACGGCGCCGCGCGGCTGATCGTGCGGGGCGAGACCGAAGACGACCTGCTGGCACGCGACTTAGGGGCCTGACACCTTGACCGAGCACACCATCGCCACGGAATCCGTGGCCGACACCGTGGCGCCCTCCGCCGCGAAAACACTGAAGGTCGCCCTGCTGGGCGCCGGGAACGTGGGCGCCGAGGTGGCCCGGATCCTGCTCACCGACGCCGACGCGCTGGCCGAGCGCACCGGGGCGCGGCTGGAACTGGCCGGCATCGCCGTGCGGAGCATCGACGCGCCGCGCACGTTCCCGCTGCCGCGCGAGCTGTTCACCACGGACGCCTCGGCGCTGGTGCGCGGCGCCGACATCGTGATCGAGCTGATGGGCGGGATCGAACCGGCCCGCACACTCATCCTGGAGGCCATCGAGCACGGCGCCACCGTCGTCACCGGCAACAAGGCGCTGCTGGCCGTGGACGGACCCAGCCTGTACGAGAAGGCCGACGCCGCCGGCGTCCAGCTCTCCTACGAGGCCGCGGTGGCCGGTGCCATCCCGATCCTTCGCCCCATCCGCGACTCGCTGGCCGGGGACAAGATCACCCGCGTCATGGGCATCGTGAACGGCACCACGAACTACATCCTCGACCAGATGGACACCACGGGTGCACAATTCGCCGACGCGCTGGCCGAGGCGCAGCGCCTGGGCTACGCGGAGGCCGATCCCACCGCCGACATCGAGGGACACGACGCCGCCGCCAAGGGCGCCATCCTCGCCTCGCTGTCGTTCCACACCCGGTTCGCGCTCGAGGACGTGCACTGCCAGGGCATCACGTCCATCACGGCGAACGACATCGCCGCCGCCAGGGAGGCCGGCTACGTCATCAAGCTGCTCGCCATCGCCGAGAAGATCGATGGCATGGACGACGACGGCACGGAAACCTCGGGCGTGAGCGTGCGCGTCCACCCGACGCTGCTGCCCCGCGATCACCCGCTCGGCGCGGTGCACGGTGCTTTCAACGCCGTGTTCGTGGAAGCCGAGAACGCCGGCCAGCTCATGTTCTACGGCCAAGGCGCCGGTGGCGCGCCGACCGCGTCGGCCGTGCTCGGCGATGTCGTCTCCGCCGCCCGCCGCCTCGTCCTGGGCGGGCCGGGCCGCACCGAGACCACCACCGGACGGTTGCCGGTGCTGGGCATCGACGCGGTCACCACGCGCTACTACATCGGCATGGACGCGGCGGACCAGCCCGGCGTGCTGTCCAAGATTTCCGCGCTGTTCGCCGAGCATGGCGTCTCGATCGAGACCATGCGCCAGACCGTGCACACCGAGCCGGGCGATGGCGAATCAGCCGGCTCGGCCGAGCTGCGCATCGTCACGCACCGTGCCGGCGAGGCCGCCCTGGCGGCCACCGTCAAGGCGATCGAGGGCCTTGACGTCATCAATTCCGTAACCAGTGTCCTGAGGGTGGAGGGAGTCTAATGGCTCACCAGTGGCGCGGCGTAATCCGCGAATATGCAGACCGTTTGCCGGTGACCGAGGCGACCCGGGTCATCACGCTGGGCGAAGGCGGCACCCCGCTGGTGCACGCACAGAAGCTCTCCGCGCTGACCGGCTCGCAGGTGTACCTGAAGGTCGAGGGCATGAACCCGACCGGCAGCTTCAAGGACCGCGGCATGACCATGGCCATGACGGCCGCCGTCGAGGCCGGCGCGAAGGCCGTCGTGTGCGCGTCCACGGGCAACACGTCCGCGTCCGCCGCCGCCTACGCCACCGCGGCCGGGCTGACCTGCGCCGTGTTGGTGCCCGAGGGCAAGATCTCCATGGGCAAGCTCAGCCAGGCCGTGGCCCACGGCGCCACGATCCTACAGGTCGACGGGAACTTCGACAACTGCCTCGAGGTGGCCCGCAAGCTGGCCGAGTCGTACCCGGTGTTCCTGGTCAACTCCGTCAACCCCGCCCGCATCGAGGGCCAGAAGACCGGTGCGTTCGAGGTTGTCGACTTCCTGGGCGACGCCCCCGACTACCACCTGCTGCCCGTCGGCAACGCCGGCAACATCAGCGCGTACTGGAAGGGCTACAAGGAGTACGCGGCCCCGTACGAGTCCGCCACCGCCGGCACGCTGGCCCCCGTGTCCACGAAGACACCCGTCATGTGGGGCTTCCAGGCCGCCGGCGCCGCGCCGTTCGTCGCCGGGCACCCGATCACCGAGCCGGACACCATCGCCACGGCCATCCGCATCGGCAACCCGGCGTCGTGGGAGTCGGCCGTGGCCGCCCGCGACGAGTCCGGCGGGCTGATCGAATCGGTCACGGACGAGGAGATCCTGGCCGCGCACCGCTGGCTGTCCGCGAAGGAGGGCGTGTTCGTGGAACCCGCCTCCGCGGCCGGGGTGGCGGGCCTGCTCAAGAAGCATGCCGCCGGCGAGGTCCCGGCCGGGGCGACCATCGTCATCACCGTGACCGGCCACGGCCTGAAGGACCCGGACTGGGCCCTGAAGAACCCCTCCGCGGAGGGTGCCAAGCCGCGCTCCGTCGAGTTCGACGTCGTCACCGTCGCCGCCGCGTTGGGCCTGGACGGCTGACCCGCCCCGTGACTGACGCCGCCATGACGCTTCCACCCCCGGCCGCCAAAACACCTGAAACACCTAAAACACCGCCGCTCAAGTCTCCGGCCGCCGGGCGCACCGCCACCGTGCGGGTGCCGGCCACGAGCGCCAACCTGGGCCCCGGCTTCGACAGCCTCGGCCTGGCCGTGTCCCTGTATGACACGCTGGTGATCGAGACGCTGCCCCCGGGTGCCGGCACGGAGGCGGGTGCCGCGCCGCACCTTGAGTTCGACCTGCGGGGCGAGGGCGCCGCGGACCTGCCGCGCGACGCGTCCCACCTGGTCGTCAGGGCCATGGACATCGCGTTCGCCCGGCTCGGCTACCGGCGCGGCCCGCTGCGCCTGGGCGCCGAGAACGTATTGCCGCACGGCCGCGGCCTGGGCTCGTCGGCCTCGGCCATCGTGGCGGCCATCGTCGCCGCGAACGCCCTCGTGGACGCGGCGGATCGCCGCGACCGCCAATGGGTCCTGCAGCTCGCCTCCGAGCTGGAGGGCCATCCGGACAATGTGGCCCCGGCGATCTTCGGCGCCCTCGCCGTCTCGTGGCGGGAAGGTGAGACGTATGCGTCGGCCCGCGTGTCGCCGTCGGAGGCGGTGATCCCCGTTGTGGCGATCCCCGCCGTCGAGCTGAAGACGGAGAAGGCCCGTGGCATGCTGCCGGCCACCGTGCCGCACGCCGACGCCGCCGCGAACGCGGGCCGCGCCGCATTGCTGATCCACGCCATCAAGGACGCCCCGGCGCTGCTGCCGGCCGCGACCCGCGACTACCTGCACCAGGACTACCGGGCCGAGGCCATGCCGGAGAGCGCCGCGCTCGTCGCCGCGCTGCGCGCAGCCGGGCATGCGGCCTTCATCTCGGGGGCCGGCCCGACCGTCATGACCCTGGCCAACGGCGTCGCCGAGGCGGACGCGGTGGTCGGGTTTGTCGAATCGCACGCGCGCGCCGGCGGGCGCAGTGGTGCGTTCTGGCGTGTTCTACGGCTGGAAGTTGACTCCGAGGGTGCTAAAGTGGAAGTGCAGCCGGGCGCGTAGGCGCGGGCGCCAACCGCTTTCCGATCTGGAATGCCTGTTGGTCGCACGACCGCCACGTGATTCCGCTGCCGCTCTTCCGGCCGGCTTTCTCTTGCACAACGGCCAACGACGGAACCTCTAGGCACCTGCCGCAAGCACGCCGTCGCTTGGAGGGCGTATTGCATATCAGCCAAAGCCGCGATCCCCAAGGCGGCGAAAGTTGGAACCCTTGACTCACGCAAGCGGGTTCGGTCCCCCGGACACCTGCCATGGTCAGGTATTAAACACCCAAGGTCTTCATTGAAAAGACCTCGATCGAGGGGGAAGGATCCTTCGTGACAGAAACGGCAAACCTGACTGCAGGTTTGAATGACACCGCCAACACCACCAGCAACGCCAAGAGCAATGGACTCGCCGGGCTGAAGCTGGCCCAGCTGCAGGTCCTCGCGGGCCAGTTGGGCATCACCGGCGGTTCGCGCATGCGCAAGGGCGACCTGGTCGCCGCCATCTCCGCCCACCAGCGCGGTTCCTCCGTGGCCGACCGGCCCGCGGCGAAGTCCCCGGACACCGGCACAGCGCCTGCGAAGTCCGCCGGACGGACGCGCGGCACCAAGGCCACCGACACCAAGGCCACCGGCGCGACCGCCCCGGCCGAGAAGGCCGCGGACAATGGTTCCGCTGCCGCCGCCGGTTCCGCCGCCGCCCCGCCGGCCGAGCGCCCCGCCCGCGGGCGGGGCGGACGTCGTCGTGCCGCGAGCAGCGACGGCGTCATCACGACCGACGCCGCTGCCACCACTGGGGCCAACACTGGGGCCAACACGGTCCAGGCCGAACCGGCCGCCAAGGTGGATGCCGCCGCAGGCACCCTCGCCGAGGCCCCTGCCGCGGAAGACGGTGACACCCGCCGCCAGCCGCGCACCCGCAACCGCCGCGCCCAGGGCGGTGGCCGTCCCGAGGGCGCCGACGCCGCGGAGGCGCCGGCATCCCAGTCCACCGCATCCCAGTCCACTACGGCTCAGGCCGCCCCGGCCGAGGCCGGCGAGGCTGCCACGGCGCAGGCCGCTCCGGCCGAGGCCGGCGAGGACCAGGGCGGGCGCAACCAGCGCAGCAACCGCGACCGGAACAACCGCAACCGCAACGAGCGGACCGGCGAACGGGTCGCTGAGCGGACCACCGAGCGAACCACCGAGCGGACGGATGACGAGGATGGCGGCCGCAACAGCCGTAACCGTCGGAATCGCCGCGACCGCAACGATGGCAACGACCGCAACGAGCGCGGCAACAACAACCGCAACGATCGCAACGACCGCTTCCGCGACCGCAACGAACGCCGCCGCGGCCGCACCCAGGGCCCCGACTTCGACGACACCGAGGTGACCGAGGACGACGTGCTGCTGCCCGTCGCGGGCATCCTGGACGTGCTCGACAACTACGCGTTCGTGCGCACCTCCGGCTACCTGCCCGGCTCCAACGACGTGTACGTGTCGCTGTCCCAGGTCAAGAAGTACAACCTGCGCAAGGGCGACGCCGTCGTCGGCGCCATCCGCGCCCCCCGCGACGGCGAGGACCGCAGCCAGGGCCAGAGCGCGCGCCAGAAGTTCAACGCCCTGGTGCGCGTCACCAGCGTCAACGGCAAGAAGCCGGAAGAGCTGAATCACCGCGTCGAGTTCTCCAAGCTCGTCCCGCTCTACCCCTCCGAGCGCCTGCGCCTCGAGACCGACCCCAAGAAGATCGGCCCTCGCGTCATCGACCTGGTTGCCCCCATCGGCAAGGGCCAGCGTGGCCTGATCGTGTCCCCGCCCAAGGCCGGCAAGACGCTGATCCTGCAGTCCATCGCGAACGCCATCACCACCAACAACCCCGAGGTCCACCTCATGATGGTGTTGGTGGACGAGCGTCCCGAGGAAGTCACGGACATGCAACGGACCGTCAAGGGCGAGGTCATCGCCTCGACGTTCGACCGTCCCGCCGACGACCACACCCAGGTCGCCGAACTGTCCATCGAGCGGGCCAAGCGCCTGGTCGAAATGGGCATGGACGTCGTCGTGCTGCTCGACTCCATGACCCGCCTGGGCCGTGCCTACAACAACTCGGCCCCCTCCTCCGGGCGCATCCTCTCCGGTGGTGTCGACTCCGCGGCCCTGTACCCGCCGAAGCGCTTCTTCGGTGCCGCCCGCAACATCGAGAACGGCGGCTCGCTGACCATCCTGGCCACGGCCCTGGTGGAAACCGGGTCCAAGGCCGACGAGGTCATCTTCGAGGAGTTCAAGGGCACCGGCAACATGGAACTGCGCCTGTCCCGCCAGCTGGCGGACAAGCGCATCTTCCCGGCCGTCGACGTCAACGCCTCCGGCACGCGCCGCGAGGAGAACCTGCTCTCGCCCGAAGAGGTCAAGATCATGTGGCGCCTGCGCCGCGTCCTCTCCGGCCTGGAAATGACGCAGTCCCTGGAACTGCTCACCTCCAAGATCCGCGAGACGGCGTCCAACGTCGAATTCCTCATGCAGATCCAGAAGACCACGCTGGGCGCCAAGGGCGAAAACGACAAGTAGGCACGTCAGCGAAACCGCCGCAGTAGTGAAGGGGGCGGGCCCCCTTCACTACGCAGGCGGTTTCGCGCATTAAGGGGACGCCCGGCTTATTAGACTTAGCGGTAGTCGAAAGAGGAATTGAACATGTTTGAATCCATCCAGGGCCTGTTGGATGAGCACGCGGAGCTGCAGCAGCGCCTGAGCGACCCGGCCGTGCATGCGGACCAGTCGCTGGCACGCAAGCTGGGGCGCCGGTATGCGGAGCTCAGCGGCATCGTCGAGGGCCACCACCAGGTGGAGCAGCTCACCGACGACCTCGCCGCCGCGCAGGAGATGGCCGCCGAGGACGCCGAGTTCGCCGCCGAGGTGCCGGTGCTGGAGGCGTCGCTGGCGCAGGCGCAGGAGAAGCTGCGCCGCCTGCTCATCCCGCGCGACCCGGATGATGCCCGCGATGTGATCCTCGAGGTCAAGGCCGGCGAAGGCGGTGACGAGGCGGCCCTGTTTGCCGCCGACCTGGTCCGGATGTACACCAAGTACGCCGAGAGCCGCGGCTGGAAGACCGAGGTCATCTCGTCCACCGAGTCGGACCTGGGTGGGTACAAGGACATCTCCATCGCCGTCAAGGGCCGCTCCAACGACCCCGCCGAGGGCGTGTACGCGCGGCTGAAGTTCGAGGGCGGCGTGCACCGCGTGCAGCGCGTGCCGGCCACCGAGTCGCAGGGCCGCATCCACACGTCGGCCGCCGGCGTGCTCGTGCTGCCCGAGGTCGACGAGCCGGAGGAGGTCGACATCAACCAGAACGACCTGAAGATCGACGTGTACCGGTCCTCGGGCCCCGGCGGCCAGTCCGTGAACACGACCGACTCGGCCGTGCGCATCACGCACATCCCCACCGGCATCGTCGTGGCCATGCAGAACGAGAAGTCGCAGCTGCAAAACCGTGAGGCCGGCATGCGCGTGCTCCGGGCCCGCCTGCTGGCCCACCAGCAGGCCATCATCGATGCGGAGAACTCGGCCGTGCGCAAGTCCCAGATCCGCACGATGGACCGCTCCGAGCGCATCCGCACCTACAACTACCCGGAGAACCGGATCGCCGACCATCGTACCGGCTACAAGGCCTACAATCTGGACACCGTCATGGACGGCGAGCTGGAACCGGTGGTTCGGTCCGCCATCGAGATGGACGAGCAGGCCCGCCTGGACGCGCTGGGTGACTAGTCCCCAATTGCCAGGTACCGACGAAACCGCTGGCGCGGTTTCGTCGGTACCTGGCAATCGTGGGCCCAAGTCCGCCGGCGACGCGGCCGTAACACTTGCCGCCGCGGTGGAGCGTGCGACGACGGTGCTCACCGCCGCCGGCGTGCCGTCACCGGCGGTGGATGCGCGGCTGCTCGCGGCCCACATCCTGGGCATCGGCATGGGCGAGCTGCTGGCGTTGCTATTCGGCGGCTCGCCCGCGCCGGAGGGGTATGACGCGCTGGTCGCCCGCCGGGCCGCCCGCGAACCATTGCAGCACATCACCGGCGTGGCGTACTTCCGCCACCTCGAGCTGGCCGTCGGCAAGGGCGTGTTCGTGCCGCGGCCCGAGACGGAGACGGTCGTGCAGGTCGCACTCGACGTGCTCGTCGCGCTCGGTGACGGCGCCCACCCGAACCGGGCACCCGTCGTCGTCGATCTGGGCACCGGGTCCGGGGCGATCGCCGCCGCCATCGCCACGGAACTGCCGGGTTCACGCGTGCATGCCGTGGAACTGAGCGACGAGGCGTTCCCGTGGGCGCAGGAGAACCTTGCCGGCACCGGCGTCGAACTCATCCAGGGGGACCTGCGCACCGCGTTCCCGGAACTTGACGGCACCGTCGACGTCGTCGTGTCCAATCCGCCCTACATCCCCGCCGGGGCGGTACCCCGCGACCCCGAGGTGCAGCTGCACGATCCGCACATGGCCCTGTACGGCGGGGGAGCGGACGGCATGGAGCTGCCGATTGCCGCCGCCGCGACGGCCGCGCGACTGCTCGTCCCGGACGGGTTCTTCATCATGGAACACGCCGAGGTGCAATCCGCGGACATGGCGGCCATGCTGCGGGCCCAGGGCCACTGGACGCGCATCGAGGGGCACCGGGACCTGACCGGGCGCGACCGGGCCACGAGCGCGCACCGAATCTGAAAGAATGGACTGGTGAGTACCACTTCCTACAACTGCACGACCGCGGACCAGCGCTCCGAGGGGCTGGCGCACGCGCAGCGGGCCATCGCGGCCAAACAGGTCATCGTCATGCCGACCGACACCGTCTACGGGATTGCGGCCGACGCGTTTTCCGCCCAGGCCGTGGCCACGCTGCTCGCGGCCAAGGGCCGGGGCCGGAACATGCCCCCGCCCGTGCTGATGCCGCGCCGGCAGACCATGGAGGGGCTCGCCACCGAGATCGGCGAGGACGCCAGGAAGCTGGCCGAGAAGTTCTGGCCCGGCGGGCTGACGCTGATCTTCCACGCCCAGCCGTCCCTGACCTGGGACCTGGGCGACACGCACGGGACCGTTGCACTACGCGTGCCCGACGACGAGCTGGCCCTCGACCTGCTGACGCTGACCGGGCCGCTGGCCGTCTCCAGCGCCAACCGCACCGGGCAGCCGGCCGCCCAGTCGGCGTCCGAGGCCCGCGCGCAGCTGGCCGAATCGGTCGAGGTGTACCTGGAGGGCGGCTTCCGCCCCCTGCAGGGCACCAGCGCCGTGCCGTCGACCATTGTCGATGCCACAGGCCTGCGGCTGCGGATCGTCCGGGAGGGCGCCATCAGCCTGGAGCAGATCCGTGAAGTGGTACCCAGCGCCCTGGGACTTGGCGAGGAACCCGTCATGTGGTCGCCCACCGGCGACGGGACCGCGGAAGTCGAGGTCGAGGAATCGACCAACGACGCCCCGGAGGAGAACTCCGTGACCACCGGCGAGGACACCGACACTCCGGAATCCGGAAACGTCGAGGAGACGCCCGACGCCGGTGACGTACCCGCCGCGGTCGATGCCGCCGGCGCGACCGAAAAGGACGCTACCGTGGACGCCACGGCAGAGGAAACGGCAGAAACCGCAGCCGACGGGCACTGACGCACGCAACGGACTCACCCATAGGCGCACAACGGCTGATTTCCGAAGGTCAGCGACGGCCAAGCTTCGGCTTGTGCCTTCCGAGTGCGGTTCAGACCAGCGGCGGCATCGGCTTCCATTGGGCGTCGGCCATGATGGGCCGTGAGTCCCGCCAGCCGCGCCAAATCCGGCCGGTTCCGCGCATGGTTCTTTCCACGGCCACGAGGCGCAGGAATTCCTTGCCTGCCGTCAGGGCCGTCCCCACACCGAAGCCAAACCGGTTGAAGCGGCCATGTTCGCGCAAGTACTGCGAGACGAGGCCGCGGTTGCGCATGACGTAGTACCGGCTGAGGTCCGAGGAATCGTTGAGGTGGCGGATGCCGAGGTTGATCTGGCGTTGCGGACGAACCTTGCGCAGCACGAACACGTTGACGTACATGACCTCACGCTGCAGCGAGACCAGCCAGCCATAGATGGCGTCGTCCCAGGTGATGAAGAACCGGGGGTCGGGCAGGCCCACGCGGCGGACGGCATCCGCATGCAGGAGCATTCCCTCGAAGACGCCCACGTTGGTGGGGAACGCGTTCGACTGTGCGAACACGTCGCCGAGCACGGGCAGGTGGATCCCGAGGAAGTCGACGAACTTGTGCTGCCAGAAGAACGGTTTGCCATTCGCGTCGTAACGGCGCCCAACGATGGCGTCGTACTTTTCCATCCATGGGCCAAAGGCGGCCAGCGCGTCCGGCTCAACTTCGACGTCGTCGTCCATGAGCCACAGCCATTGCGCACCCTCGGCCAGTGCGCGCTCGACACCATGAGAGAAGCCGCCGGCGCCACCCAAGTTGGTGTCCAGCCGGTGGTGGATCAAGGGCACGGCGGACTCCGCGGCGGCACGCGCAACGACGTCAGCCGTGTTGTCGGTGCTGGCGTTGTCGACCACGATGATGCAGTCCGGTGCCGGGTTCATCGCGGCCACCGACGCCAGCAGCCCGGTCAGGTAGTCAGCCCGGTTGAACGTCGTAACGACCAGGTGGAAGGGGCCTTGGGAAGCCATGCTCAGAACTCCTGTTCGGCGGGCGGCCCGAATTTCTTTCCGCGCAGGCCCGCAGAGTAGGTGGACGCCCATTTCGCCAAACCGCGCAGGTCGCCTCGCCGGAGGAAGTACGCCGGATACCCCACCGTGTCCGCCACCAGGGAGCGGATGCGCCGGTGCTTTCGGGTCAGGTAGCCGCGATTACGGTAGAAGTAGAAGCGCTTGAACGCCGTTTCGGGCACCAGCACGTGCAGCCGGTCGCCCAGGACGTGCTGGACTTCGCCCCAGCCGGCCGGATGGGTCAGGGCAACAGTGGTCAGGGTGCCGAAGGGAATCTTGGCGGCCCGCAGGCGCAGCATGAAGTCAACTTCATCGCCGCGAATAAAAAGTCGGATGTCGGGGAGTCCAACCTCATGGAAAACCCGTGTCCGGATGAGGGCACCGTTGAAGAAATGGCCCGTGTCCTTGAGGAAGCCGCGTTGTTCGATCTCGGCGCGATCATGGGTGAGGTGGCCGTCGAAGCGGAAGGGGAAGGAAAGCTTGTCCGGTTCGCCCGGGGCGACAACGAGAGGGAGGACGACGTCGAGTCCCTGCTCGTTTGCTGCTGCGAGCAGCTTTTCCAAGCAGGAGACGTCCTCGGGGAAGGCATCGTCGTCCATGATCCATACCCATTCGGCACCCGAGGCCATCGCGCTGAGGATGGCCAGCGAAAATCCGCCCGCACCGCCAAGATTGGCCAGAGAACGGATATAGGTGACATTGGCGGGGGAGTCGCCGGCGATCTCGGCTACGTCGGCGGTGCCGGCGTCGACCAGGGAAATTGAATGGAGGGTGTGGGTCTGGTCGGCCAATGCGGCGAGGAGTTTTTGGACATCTGCCGGGCGGTCAAACGTGAGAGCAGCAGCCGCTACGGTGTCGGGCAACAAGGATTCCTTCCAGCCACAACGCAAAGGTCTGGTATGCGAATATGACTACATTTTTATACTGTTATTCATTTTACCATGGCCGGTTTGCGACATATCCGGATCCGGCGGCCGTGCACACACTGCGGGCGGCACTGCCGATACAACACTTGACGCGGCCAAACGGCGCCAAGTGGTTGCTCTGCGGAACACGGCGAATCCGCAGGCGGGACACGGCCCGCGGGCCGGCCAGCGCCGCCGGTGCACGTCGCCAGCACGCGGTTCCGGGCGAACAACCATTGGCCGGGCATGTACAGTAGAGTCACGCAACGAAGCGGCGAATTGCCTGGCAATGACACGACTCATGTTCCCCCTTCGACACACGATTTGGGGCCGGCAACGGCGCCTCAACGGGCGGTCAAGTAGTCTCGGATCGGGTTTGGAAAAGCAGCGTCGACCCTGGACGCCATGCCGCGCCAGTTTGATGGGCCGTTGGACGCGTGCCGTGCGCCAGCTCATCGAAGGCCCAGAAGCAGAACTAACGACCGACCGGAAGACAACGGCAAGAGACATGTCCATTTACCTTATCGTCGGACTCCTTGCTGCGGTTGTCGTCTACCTTTCCACCCCCGTGGTGAGGTTGGTTGCGGTGCGAAACGGCATTTACTCACCGTTGCGGGACCGTGACGTGCACACCGTCATGATGCCAAGGCTCGGCGGCGTGGGCATGTTCCTGGGGCTCGCGGTTGCCCTGCTGGTTGCCTCGCAAACGGACTGGATCAAGGCCATCTTCCATGACTCAACAGTGTTGTGGGCGATTTTGGCCGGCGCCGCGGTCATCCTGGTGGTCGGGGCGATTGATGACGTTACCGACCTCAACAGCTTCGTCAAGCTGGGCGGCCAGATCCTGGGCGCCCTGGTGGTGGCCGTGTGGGGTCCGCGCCTGCGCGTGCTGCCGCTGGGACCGATTGAAATTCAGAGCGTCCCGCTGCAGATTTTCCTGACGGTGTTCGTCATCGTCCTCACCATGAACGCGATCAATTTCATCGACGGCTTGGACGGCCTGGCGGCCGGCGTCGCCGCAATCGGCGGCGTGGCGTTCTTTGTCACCGCTTATTGGGTGCACCGCAGCGCGCTCCTGCCCAACTACACCGACCTGGCCACGCTGTTGATGGCGATCATGGTGGGAATCTGCATCGGCTTCCTGCCCTACAATTTCTATCCCGCGAAAATCTTCATGGGCGACTCCGGATCCATGCTGCTGGGCCTGATCCTGGCCTCCGGGTCGGTCGTCGCGGCCGGACAGATCAGCTCCGGCCTGTATGACCGGGCCAGCGGGCTGCCCACGTTCCTGCCCATTATTTTGCCCCTGGTCGTAATCTCACTGCCGCTCGTTGACCTCAGCCTTGCCGTGGTCCGGCGGACGGCCGCCGGGCGCTCACCCTTCACGCCCGATCGCGGCCACCTGCACCACAAACTGCTCGACTTCGGCTATTCACAACGCCAGGCAGTGGTCGTCATGTACATCTGGACGGCGTTCCTCGCCTTCGGCGGTGCAGCGTACGCCTTCATGTACTGGGTGCCGGTGACGATCTTCAACCTCATTGTGCTGCCCGTTGTCGGGTTCCTGACCATGAATCCCTGGCTGCGCCAAAATGCCGTCGCGTCGGCAGGCCAGGAGTCCGCACAGAAGCAGGCGCCCGCCCAGACCCTGCACGCGCACACCGGGCCGCTGCCGGCGATCCCGGTGCCCGGCCCCCGGCTCAAGTCGGAACTGGCGCGCTACGGCGGCGACGCCAACTCAGCAGACGGTGAGGGCCCCGGCCTGTCCGCCGATCCGGCCGTCCTGCCCTCACCTCTGCTTCGTCGACTGCACAGAAGTGTCGCCACTGTGACCTGTGTTTCCGTGGTGGCCAGCTTCATCGCGCTCAATAGTGTGGGAGTGGTGGGCATCTACAGCATCATGACCGCGAGCCTGGCGATTACCGTCGCTTTCGGGGCGAGCCTGCTGGTCCTGCATTTTGCCGTGCCGGCATCGGCGGCCGTCGCGGGCCGGACGCTGATCGTCGGTATGATGATCAAGGTTGTCGCCTTTGCCACGGTGTTCATTTGGCTCCAGACGCCGTCCTGGGTGAATTACGAGTGGTACCAGTGGGGGATTGTGCTTGCGGCGGCCGCGTGGGTCGCGGCCGAGGTCCTGGTCTTCGCCCACCAGCGCAATGCCGTCCGCGCCGACACCTTCGGAGCGGTGGAGGAGGCGTAGCCGGCGGCAAAAAATAGTGCGGTCGAACCATAGTTCTATCTCATGTAGAATTGATTGCGGCGATTCTCGCCAATTGTGTTTCCCGAGCCCGACGAATTCAGGGCCCACCTACGATGGGGTATCCATGATGGACAAGCGTGCCGGCAACGGCGACGCCCGGACGCAGCGCCCTGCCTCCGGCCCCAGCGCGACGCCTTGGCTGGCCATCCTGACTCGGTGCCTGGTCGTCTCCGGCGGCGCCGTCGTCATCATGGCCGTCATTGCCGCGATCTTCGTCGGGCTCCCCGGCGCCGGCAGCGTCGTCTTCGGCTCCGTCGTCGTCATCGCCTTCTTCGCCCTGAGCCTGCTGGTCGGGCACATCTATGGCAAACGGAACCCCTCCGGTGCGCTCGGCGTCTTCGTCGTCACCTACCTGGTGAAGGTGGTCGGCTTTGCCGTCATCCTGTTCAGCCTGGGGGTGCCGTCCTGGCTGCACGGCCAGTGGTTCGCGTTCGCCGCCGTCGTCGTGGTGGTGCTGTGGCAGGCCACCGAGGTCGTGACGTTCAGCCGGCAACGCCTGCAGCTGTACAACGATCCCGGGCCGGGCTCCGGGACGGAGTCCGACAATGGCGGGTAGGCGGCACGGCGGGGACCGGTATTCCGTCGCCTCCGGCGGCACCGGCAACCCCGATGGCAGCGGCGGATACAACGCCGGAATGCGGGTCTTCAGCTACATCCTTGGCGGAATCCTGATCTGGAGTTTGATAGGCTGGGGTTTGGATATCTTGCTCGGAACACGGTGGTTTGTTCTGGCCGGGGCTTTCGTCGGTCTCGTCGGTGGTTTCTACCTGTCCTTTGCCCGCCGCTTCAAAAGCACCCGCACCAATGACGCTGCCGGAGCCGATCCGGAGGCCGGCGGCAATGGAGACGAGCAATCGTGATCCCACATTTTTTCAATTTCAATAACGTTGGGGGCAGCATGGCGATTTCCGCCGTGATTCCCCGGACCGTGCCCAGTAATGGACCCTGCAGAGAGGAATCGCGTTGATCGCGCTTACGCTCCCCGCCCAAGATGGTGGAAGCTTCACCCCGCCCAGCGTCTCAAGCCATTTGACACCGTTCTTCAGCATCGGTGGGTTTGAAGTCACCAAGCAGATGATCTTGGTGGCGCTCTCCGTGGTGCTCATCGCGTGGTTCTTCGTGGCCGCGGCACGCAAGCGCCAGCTGGTTCCCGGCAAGCTGCAGTTCATGGGTGAGATGGGCTACAGCTTTGTGCGCAACTCGGTGGCCAAGGACGTTATCGGCGCCAAGGACTACCGCAAGTTCGTGCCGTTGCTGTTCACACTGTTCTTCTTCATCCTGGTGAACAACCTCTTCGGTGCCATCCCGGTCCTCCAGCTGCCCAGCTTCTCGCACGTCTCCGGCGCGTACCTGCTGGCCGTCATCGTCTACATCACCTGGATCGGTGTCGGACTCAAGGCCAACGGGCTGCGCTACTTCAAGCTGGCCGTGGTGCCCTCCGGTGTGCCGTGGTACATCCTGCCGCTGGTCGTGCCGATCGAAATCATCTCCAACTTCGTGGTGCGCCCGATGACGCACAGCCTCCGTCTGTTCGCCACCATGCTCTCCGGCCACCTGATCGTCCTGATCGCCGGCTCCGGCATCGAGTTTCTCCTGGCTCAGGAGAGCATCTGGCTCAAGGGCACCTCGCTGCTCGTGCTGGTCGGCTCGATCGCCATGTACATGCTCGAGGCACTGATCATGGTCTTGCAGGCGTACGTGTTCGTGCTGCTGACGGCGATCTACATTGAAGGTGCCGTCCACGCGGACAGCCACTGACTCCACAGCATTCCCCCCGGGGGATATCTCGACCCAAACAACCTGCCCAACAAGGGCATCTTGAAAGGAACAACATGAACGGCACAATCAACGGCTCCCTGAACCTCATCGGTTACGGTCTCTCCGCAATCGGTGGTGCCATCGGCGTCGGTCTGGTCTTCGCCGCCTACATCAACGGTGTCGCCCGCCAGCCGGAGGCCCAGCGCGTGCTGCAGCCGCTGGCGTTCCTCGGCCTGGCCCTGACCGAAGCCCTCGCCATCCTGGGCCTCGTGTTCGCGTTCGTGCTCAAGTAAAGACTCACGCGTTCCCTTCACACGAGTAGAAAAGGACGGGTGAAAGATGAAGAGCCTCATGATTACGGCAGCCGAGGACACCGCCTCCAGCAGCCCTCTGGCAGTCAACTGGGCTGAAATCCTGGTGGTCGGCGTCGGTTTCGTCATCCTCATGATCATCGTGGTCAAGTTCGTTGTCCCGATGTTTGAGAAGACGTATGCCGAGCGCACCGAGGCCATCGAGGGCGGCATTGCCAGGGCCGAGAAGGCCCAGGCCGAGGCGTCCGCTGCCCTCGACGAGTACAAGAAGCAGCTCACGGACGCCCGCGCCGAGGCCAATCGCATTCGCGAGGAAGCCCGTAACGAGGGTGCGCAGATCCTGGCCGACCTGAAGGACAAGGCCGCGGCCGAATCCGCACGCATCACGGAGCAGGCCCAGGCGGCCATCGCCGCCGAGCGCCAGGCCGCCGTCGTGTCGCTGCGCAGCGAAGTGGGCTCCCTGGCCACCACGCTGGCCGGGCGCATCGTGGGCGAGTCGCTGGACGACGACGCCCGCGCCGCACGCGTGGTCGACCGCTTCCTGGCGGATCTGGAACAGCAAAGCGAAGGTGCAAACCGGTAATGGCAGGTGTATCGAGCGAATCGCTGACGGCGGCACTGGGTGACTTGGAAGCAGTGCTTCCTTCCGCAACGCTGACGTTGGCCCAGGAACTTTTCGGTGTGCTGGCCACGCTGGACAGTTCGGCCGGCTTGCGCCGTGCCCTGACCGATCCGGCCCGTCGCGGCACGGAAAAGTCGGCCCTGGCCTCCAACCTGGTCAAGGGCAAGGTCGGCACCACGGCCGAGTCCATTGTCGCCAAGCTGGCCGCCTCGCGCTGGGCAGATGCACGTGACATCGGCGATGCACTCGAGACCTTGGCCGCCACGGTGGTCATTGCCGTTGCCGAAAACCGCACCGCGCCTGCACTCTCCGGTTCCCCCGTTTCGGGCTACAACGCTCTGGAGCAGTTGGAGAACGACCTGTTCTCCTTCAATCAGGCCGTTGCCTCCAGTCACGAGGTGCAGCGCGCCCTGACGGAGCCGCAGGCAAGCGTGGCAGCACGCACGACGCTGGCACGCCGGCTTGTGCCCGGCGCCTGCGAGGAAGCCAAGGTGTTGATCGACCAGGCGGTGACCAATCCGCGTGGCCTGAAGACCACCAAGCTCATCGAACGGTTCGCGCACCTGGCCGCGGCACGCCAGCGGCGCTGGATTGCCAATGTCACGGTCAGCCGGCCGCTCGATGCCGCGCGCGTCGAACGCCTGCAGCGCGGTCTCAACTCGCTGTATGGGCGCGAGCTGAAGGTCAACATCAGCGTTGACCCGACGCTCATCGGCGGTGTGCGCGTGCAGGTGGGCGATGAAGTGGTGGATGCGTCCGTCACGGCCCGCCTCGGCGAACTGCGCCGCCAACTGGCTGGATAGCCAGGCAAAATCAAAGAATCGGGCCGCCCGCCCAATTGGGGCGGGCAAGGCCCAAAGCCAGGTCATCGTGAACCCTCTCGATGATCGCGAAACAGGAGAGCAGGGACTGCAGATGGCCGAATTGACCATCAACGCCGACGACGTCCGCCATGCGTTGAACGAGTTCGCGGCGTCCTACGAACCGGGCAACGCCGAACGTGTAGAAGTGGGCCGGGTCATCTCGGCCGGTGATGGTATTGCCCGTGTGGAGGGACTTCCCTCCGTCATGGCCAACGAGCTGCTTCGCTTCGAGGACGGCACGCTGGGCCTGGCCCAGAACCTGGATGTGCGTGAAATCGGCGTGATCATCCTCGGTGACTTCACCGGCATCGAGGAAGGCCAGGAAGTCCACCGCACCGGCGACATCCTGTCCGTGCCGGTCGGCGATGCCTTCATGGGTCGCGTGGTTGACCCGCTGGGCCAGCCCATCGACGACCTGGGCCCGATCGCCGCCGAGACCACCCGTGCGCTTGAACTGCAGGCCCCGGGCGTGACCCAGCGCAAGAGCGTGCACGAGCCGCTGCAGACCGGCCTGAAGGCCATCGACGCGATGATCCCGGTGGGCCGTGGGCAGCGTCAGCTGATCATCGGTGACCGCCAGACCGGCAAGACGGCCCTCGCCGTGGACACGATCATCAACCAGAAGGCCAACTGGGCTTCCGGCGATACCGACAAGCAGGTCCGCTGCATCTACGTGGCCATCGGCCAGAAGGCGTCGACCATCGCGGCCGTCCGCCAGACCCTGGAGGACCACGGTGCGCTGGAATACACCACCATCGTGGCGTCCCCGGCCTCGGATCCGGCCGGCTTCAAGTACCTCGCCCCGTACGCCGGTTCCGCCATCGGGCAGCACTGGATGTACGGCGGAAAGCACGTGCTGGTGGTGTTCGACGACCTGTCCAAGCAGGCCGAGGCCTACCGTGCCGTGTCCTTGCTGCTGCGCCGCCCGCCGGGACGCGAAGCCTACCCCGGCGACGTGTTCTACCTGCACTCCCGCCTGCTGGAGCGTTGTGCCAAGCTCTCCGACGAGCTGGGCGCCGGCTCGATGACCGGCCTGCCGATCATCGAGACCAAGGCCAACGACGTCTCCGCCTACATCCCGACGAACGTGATCTCCATCACCGATGGCCAGATCTTCTTGCAGTCGGACCTGTTCAACGCCAACCAGCGTCCCGCCGTCGACGTCGGTGTCTCCGTGTCCCGCGTCGGTGGCGCCGCCCAGGTGAAGTCGATGAAGAAGGTCTCCGGCACGTTGAAGCTGGACCTGGCCCAGTACCGCGACATGCAGGCGTTCGCCATGTTCGCCTCGGACCTGGACGCCGCGTCGAAGCAGCAGCTGACCCGCGGTGCGCGCCTGATGGAGCTGCTCAAGCAGGGCCAGTATGCGCCGTTCCCGGTCGAGAACCAGGTCGTGTCCATCTGGGCCGGCACCAACGGCTACCTGGACGACGTCCCGGTCGAGGACATCGGACGCTTCGAGCGCGAATTCCTGGACCACCTGCGCCACTCCTCCTCGATCCTGACCACGCTGGCGCAGACCAACGTGCTGGCCGACGAGACGGTTGATGCACTCAAGACGGCCATCGTCGATTTCAAGGCGGGCTTCTTCGGCGAGGGTGACAACCGTCTGGTCGGTGCCGGTCACGAGGAGCACGCGCCGCTGGCCGACTCCGAGGTCGACCAAGAGAAGATCGTCAAGCAGAAGCGCTAGCTTCGTGGGTTGAGCTTGTCGCTGGTTGAGCTTGTCGAAACCTAAGGTTTCGACAAGCTCAACCAGCGGTTTCGACAGGCTCAACCACCGGGATTCCTAGGAAAGGAAAAGTATGGGAGCCCAGATCCGGGTCTACCGCCAGAAGATTGCCTCGACCACGTCGATGCGCAAGATCTTCAAGGCGATGGAGCTGATCGCTACCTCGCGCATCGGCAAGGCGCGTGCCCGTGTGGCAGCCTCATTGCCGTACTCGAACGCCATCACCCGTGCCGTTTCTGCCGTTGCGACGCAGTCCGAAATCGACCACCCCCTGGTCAGGGAACCGGAGCAGATCCGCCGCGCCGCGGTGGTCATCGTTGCCTCCGACCGCGGTCTCGCCGGCTCCTACTCCGCCGGTGTCCTGAAGCAGGCGGAACAGCTGGCCGAGCTGCTCGGCAAGGAAGGCAAGGAAATCGAGTACTACCTGGTCGGCCGCAAGGCGCAGGCGTACTTCGAATTCCGTGACCGCTCCTTCACGCGGGTGTGGACCGGGGGCACGGACGCCCCCGAGTTCGCCACGGCACGGGAGATCGGCGCCGCGGTGCTCGAGGCCTTCGCCACCGACTACGAAAAGGGTGGTGTGGACGAGATCCACATCGTCTCCACCCGCTTCCAGTCGATGGTTGTGCAGGTGCCGCAGGTTGTCCGCCTGCTGCCCCTGGAGGTTGTCGAGGAGGAGGCGGCCAGTGAGGCCGAGCTGCTGCCGCTGTACGAATTCGAACCGGAGACGGAGCAGGTGCTGGACGCCCTGCTGCCGCGCTACATCGAGGTGCGCATCTTCGCCGCCCTGTTGCAGGCGGCGGCCAGCGAGCTTGCCGCGCGCCAGCGCGCCATGAAGTCCGCCGGTGACAATGCCACCGAGCTGATCAAGAAGTACACGCGACTGCGCAACACGGCCCGCCAGGCCGAAATCACCCAGGAACTGTCCGAGATCGTGGCCGGTGCCGACGCGCTCAACGCGTCGTAGCCGCCACGGCACGGAATTCCGACCCAGTTAGACTTAACCCACGCCATCCACGTAATTGAAGTGAGAGAGATGACTGCCACCACTACAGAGCAGGTAGCCGCCAAGGCCGGTGCCACCGGGCGCATCGCGCGCGTCATTGGCCCCGTCGTTGACGTCGAATTCCCGGCAGACGCCATCCCCGGCATCTACAACGCGCTGACGGCCGAGCTGACCCTGGCCGGCAAGACGCGCACCATCACGTTCGAGACCGCGCTGCACCTGGGCGACAACCTGGTGCGTGCCATCTCCCTGCAGGCCACCGACGGGCTGGTCCGCGGCACCTCCGTCACGGACACCGGCGCACCGATCTCCGTCCCGGTCGGCGACGGTGTGAAGGGCCACATCTTCAACGTCCTGGGCCAGCCGCTGGACGTTGCCGAATCGGAGCTGCAGATCAGCGAGCGGTGGCCCATCCACCGCAAGGCCCCGTCCTTCGCATCCCTCGAGGGCTCCACCGAGATGCTCGAGACAGGCATCAAGGTCATCGACCTGCTCACCCCGTACATCAACGGCGGCAAGATCGGCCTGTTCGGCGGCGCCGGCGTCGGCAAGACCGTGCTGATCCAGGAAATGATCACCCGCGTGGCGCGCAACTTCGGCGGCACGTCCGTGTTCGCCGGTGTCGGCGAGCGTACCCGTGAGGGCAACGACCTCTGGGTCGAAATGGAAGAGGCGGGCGTCCTGAAGGACACGGCCCTTGTGTTCGGCCAGATGGACGAGCCGCCGGGAACGCGTCTGCGCGTGGCCCTGTCCGCACTGACGATGGCGGAGTACTTCCGTGACGTGCAGAACCAGGACGTGCTGCTCTTCATCGACAACATCTTCCGCTTCACCCAGGCCGGTTCCGAGGTTTCCACGCTGCTGGGCCGCATGCCCTCCGCGGTGGGTTACCAGCCGAACCTGGCCGACGAGATGGGCCTGCTGCAGGAGCGCATCACCTCGACCCGCGGTCACTCGATCACGTCCATGCAGGCCATTTACGTGCCCGCCGACGACTACACCGACCCGGCGCCGGCGACCACGTTCGCGCACCTGGATGCCACCACGGAACTCTCCCGTGAGATCGCCTCGCGCGGCCTGTACCCGGCCGTTGATCCGCTGACCTCCACGTCGCGCATCCTCGACCCGCAGTACATCGGCCACGACCACTACAACACGGCCGTGCGCGTGAAGCAGATCCTGCAGAAGAACAAGGAACTCCAGGACATCATCGCGATCCTCGGTGTCGATGAACTGTCCGAGGAGGACAAGATCGTCGTGGCCCGCGCCCGCCGCATCCAGCAGTTCCTGTCGCAGAACACCTACACCGCCAAGCAGTTCACCGGCGTCGAGGGCTCCACCGTGTCCATCAAGGACACCATCGAGGGCTTCAAGGCCATCTGCGACGGCGACGTCGACCACATCGCCGAGCAGGCGTTCTTCAACGTCGGTGACATGACCGACGTCGAACGCCAGTGGGCCAAGATCCAGGAATCGACGAAGTAGCCATGGCCGTTCTCGACGTGGAAATCGTGGCGGCGGACCATTTTGTGTGGTCCGGCGAGGCGAAGATGGTCAAGGCGCGAACCAGCGACGGCGAGATCGGCATCCTGGCCGGTCACTCGCCGCTGCTGGCGATCATGGCACCCGGCGAGCTGGTCATCGACCCCGTCGACGGAAGCCGCATCACGGCCGACGTGGATGGTGGATTCTTCTCGGTTGACAGCAACCGCGTCGTCATCGTTGCGGACAACGCCCAGCTGCGCGATGGCGTGTCCGCGACCGCAGGGACTCGATAGCAACGCCCTAGATGAACCAGCCGGGTACAGCCTTCCTTGCCATAGCAGCCTGCTTCCTGCTGGTCATTCTCTCGCTCTGCCTGTTCGGGGTGCGCCGCTTTCAACTGCGGC
Source organism: Specibacter cremeus (assembly GCF_003946885.1). Lineage (GTDB taxonomy): Bacteria > Actinomycetota > Actinomycetes > Actinomycetales > Micrococcaceae > Specibacter > Specibacter cremeus. The sequence continues at coordinate 25,391 of NZ_RWKQ01000004.1, forward strand.
GCGCCCTGGGCACGGTGGACGCCTCCATTTGCCTGGCCAATCGCCGTTGGCGGATGGGGGTTTGTCGTTACCAGGAGTCGGAACTCGAGTGGTTCCGGCTTTTGTCGTTAAGCCCGCGCCCGCGCGTTCGCATGCAACGCAGCGCCATCGTGCTGGTGGGCCGTCGCAAGCCCACCGAGGAGGAACGCACCCAGGTGCAACCGGACACGGTGATCGTCACCCTCGAGTTCCAGGGCCGGGAGATCCTGATGGCCATGAAGTTCGACGCCTATGCGGGCCTGTCGTCCTGGCTGGAAGCCGGTCCGGTCATCGGCGTCGGCACCTGGCGCTAGCCCTCCCAGCGTGTATCCAGTCTGCACAGCTACTCTTTTAACGGTTTTCGCTGGAAGACCGCAGGAATCTGGGAGATTGCGGGACTTGAGTGCACAAGCTGCTGTATGGCATCAATGTCATTGATGGATGGCTCCCTGTGACCGTCATGGTCCTGGCATTGGTGTCGTTGGCGTTCTTGCTCTTGCGGCGGCGCTGGCACTGGTGGGTCTACTGCGTGGTGACCGGTGCTGTGGCCGCCGGGCTTGCCGCACTGTGCGGCTGGCTGGTCATCCATGCCTGGTACTGGTGGCCCGAGGACCTGCCCTTCGATGTGATCGTGTGGGCTGGCGTGGCGTTCTGGGGGATCCTGCTGGCCGTCGGGACGTTCGTCTACCGGCCCTCCTGGTTTCGCCGGCTCCTGGCCCCCGTGGCCGCCGTCGTCATCGTCGTGTTCGGCGGCCTGCAGATCAACGCCTATTTCGGCGAGCTGACCACCGTTGGCGACGTCGTGTTCGGCGCCCCGGCCGTGCCCAAGGGGATTCCGCCATTCCTGCGGAAGCGAAAGGGGCCGGACCCGTTCGAGCGTGCGGCCGTCGCGGCCGGCTGGACTGCACCCAAGGGCGTGAAGGCGCACGGCGTGGTCCGCCAGGTGCCCATTCCGGGCACCCTCTCGCATTTCCACGGCCGCCCGGGGCTCGTCTACCTGCCCCCCGCATACTTCGTCCAACATCGTCCGGCACTGCCCGTGCTCGTGCTCGTGACCGGCCAGCCAGGGTATCCGGGCAACTGGCTCGACTCGGCACACCTGCCGGCGGCGCTGGACAGTTTCGCGGCCGAACACGGCGGGCTCGCGCCCATCGTCGTCATGCCGGACCCGAACGGCAGCGAAACGGGCAATACTATGTGCATGGACACTCGTTTGGGGCATGCCGACACTTACCTGTCCAAGGATGTGCCGAACTGGATCAAGTCCACCCTTGACGTGGACACGAACCCGCGGCATTGGGCGTTTGGCGGGTTTTCCTTCGGGGCCACCTGCGCCGTCCAGATGGTCACGCGCCACCCGGACATCTACCCGACCTTCGTGGCCCTTGCACCCGAGGCGGAGCCGGCCCTGACGGTCAACCGGCAGATCACCATCGACCACGCATTCGGCGGGAATACGGCCGCCTTCGAGGCGCAGGTGCCGCTGACCCTGATGGCCGAACACCGCTACCCCGAGGCCCAGGGCTGGTTTGCGGCCGGGCAGGAGGATGCGGTCTTCACGCACAATGCGAAGGTCTTGCGGGCCGCGGCGCAGAAGGCCGGCATGCACACGGAGATGACCTCCTTCCCGGGGAATCATTCCTGGCTGATGGTCACCTCGGCGCTGCCGTCGTTGCTCGGTTTCCTCGCCAAGCCGCTGGGGTTGGTTGCCCGGTGAATCCCGCGTCGGGTCTGCGACAGGCCGTGGCCGGCCTGCGCCGGATCCCGTTCTCCGCCTCCCTGTCCGTGGCGCTGCTGGTGGCCGGCATCGTCCTGAACACGTTGTTGTTCAACGGCAGCCGGCTGCCGGGGCGCAATGCCGCGTTCCACGCCCATGACCTGCTCACGACCCGGTGGTGGTCCTTCCTGAGCTCCGTGTTCTTCACCGGGAACCCGGCCCAGCTGCTGCTCGCCATCGCGTTCGTGCTTGCCGCGCTCGGGCTGGCCGAGCGGACCATGGGCACCGCGCGCACCGTGGTGGCCTTTTTCGGGACCCAGCTGGCCGCCGTCGTGCTGTTCACGGTGATCGTGGAGATCTCCGACCGGCTCGACGTGGAGTGGCTGGCGAGCATGGACGACGCCGTGATGCTGGGGCCGTTTGCCGGCGTCGCCGGTGCGCTGATGGCGGCCAGCCCGATGATCAGCGTCCTGTGGCGGCGCCGGCTGCAGTCCCTCGCGATCGCCGTGGCGTTGATGCTGCTGCTGTACGTGGGGCACGCGCAGAACCTGCTCGTCCTGCTGGGGGTGCTGTCCGGGCTGCTCCTGGGGCTGGTGTTGGTGCCGCATCCGGGCACGGCGCACATCATCCGATCGTCCAGCCACGAGTCGCGCACAACGCTGGCCATCGTGGTGGCCGTGTTCGCGGCAGGACCGCTCATGGCCGCCATCGCGTACGCCCCGGTGGGCCCGTTGGCCGTGCTGCGCAATGTCATCATCAACCCGCTGCCCACGCTCGCGCAGATGAACCTGGACTGCCCGCCGGGGGTGCGCCTGACGTGCGGGCAACTCATCCATGGGGCTGGCATGGTCGGCCCCGGCCGGCACCTGATGGCGCTGGTGCCGATGCTGCTGCTGCTCGCCTGCGCCGAGGGCCTGCGCCGCGGCTCCCGCATGGCCCTGTGGGTGACGATCTTCGCCCACCTGACCATCGGCGTGGCGTCCTTCGTCTACCTGCAGGTCTTCACGCTGCTCGGGCTGCCGTTGCGCCGCGGCAGCCACACACTGAGCATGAGCTCCTCGGTGATCGAGCTGCTGCCCGTCGTACTGGTGCCGTTCCTCATCGCCCTGGCACTGTTCCTGAATCGCCGGCACTTCACCATCGACGTGGACCCGCAGCTGCGCCGGCGCACCGTGGCCCTGCTCCTGCTGGCGCTCGGCGGCTTTATCGGGCTATACGCCATCGCGTGGTTCGCGGAAGGCAACTACAACGCGGGCACCGGCATCATGGGGTTCGTGGCGGGCCTGCCCCGGCTGCTGCTGCCCTACCCGTTCCCCGTCAGCTACGGCATCGACGTGTATCCGCAGGGGTTCTTCAGCACGTTGCTGTTCAGCCTGGGCGGTGCGGTGTTCTGGCTGTTTTGCGTGCTGAGCGTGCTGCTGCTGTTCCTCAGCCGGCGAATCGGGGAGGGGCCGGCCCGGCATGACCGGGCGACGGCGAAGGAACTGGTCATGCGCGGTGGCGGCTCGCTGTCCTGGATGGCATTGTGGCCCGGGAACTCGTACTGGTTCAACGAAGCGCGCACCGTCGGGGTGGCCTACCAGGCGCACTTCGGCGTGGCCGTCACGGTGGCGGGGCCGTTCGGGGAGCCGGGCGACGTCGAGGGCGCCCTGGGCGAGTTCGCGCACTTCTGCGCCGACCAGTCGCTGACGCCGTGCTTCTACTCGGTCGCGGACGACCACTGGGGCTCGCTCGCCGCCATGGGGTTCCGCCGCGCCGCCGTTGCCGAGGAAACCCTGCTGGACATCCAGGACATGGAGTTCAAGGGCAAGGAGTGGCAAAACGTGCGGACCGCGCTCAACAAGGCCCGGCGTCTGGGCATCAGCGCCCAATGGTTCCACTACAGCCAATTGCCCGCCACGCTGCGCACCCAAATCCATGAAATTTCCGAGGAATGGGTGTCGGAGAAGGCGCTGCCCGAAATGGGGTTCACCCTGGGCGGCGTGCAGGAACTGCGCGACGACAATGTGCTGATCTGCCTGGCCGTGGACGCCGACCAGAAGGTCCACGGCATCACCAGCTGGCTGCCCGTGCATTCCGCCGGTGTCGTGGAAAGCTGGACGCTTGACTTCATGCGCCGCAATAGCGGGGCGTTCAACGGCGTCATGGAATTCCTGATCGCGGAGGCCGTGTCGCACTTCCGCGACCAGACGAAGGTGATCTCGCTGTCCGGCTCGCCGCTGGCGCACACGGAGGGCGTCACGGACGAGCCGCAGGGCCCGGGGGACGCGACCATGCAGGCCCTGCTGCGCCTGTTGGGCCGGGCGTTGGAACCGGTGTACGGGTTCCAGTCGCTGGCCGCGTTCAAGCGCCGGTTCCAGCCGCGGCACCGCACGCTCTACATGATGTACCAGGACCCGTTGGCGCTGCCGAGCATTGGCCGCGCCGTCGGCGAGGCCTACATGCCCAACCTGTCCGTGCGGCAGAGCGCCAAGCTGCTGCGCGAGGTCGTGGGCTAGCGCAGGGCGCTGGGGGCGCCACCGAAAACAGGTTGGGCCCCCGGCATATGCCGGGGGCCCAACCTGTTCGTCGCGATGTCGCTACGGCCTACAGGCCGACGACGCCGGTGGCCTGCGGGCCCTTGGAGCCCTGTCCCACCTCGAACTCGACACGCTGGTTCTCATCCAGGGTCTTGAATCCCGTGGACTTGATTTCCGAATAGTGGACGAAGACGTCGGTATCGGCGTCGTCCGGGGTGATGAAGCCGAAGCCTTTTTCAGCGTTGAACCATTTGACGGTCCCCTGTGCCATCTGAATTTCTCCTCATAAATGAATTGATGCCGGTCCGCACGGTTCATCCGGACCGTTGGTAACAATGCGAGAAGAAACCGGATGCATTGGCGACCAATTCACCGGGTGCCTCACGCCCGCACCGCGTCTGGCGAGCATGAAACACACTTGCACTAAGACTGTTGCCAGCATGGCATGCCCGCCATTGAAGGTCAACGCATGAATGGCAATTTTGGCAACTATTAACTAATTGCGCAGCCATTGGCCGGCGCGCAGGACGTTCAGCAGTTCCAACCGGTGGTCCACGACCAGGACGTCGGCGCGCAGGCCGCGGCGCAGCGCGCCGACCTCATCGTCCAGGCCGAGCACGCCGGCGGGCACGGCCGTGGCGGCGCGGACGGCGTCCAGCAGGCCCACGCCGGCGTCGTGGGTGCGGCGCACCACGTCGAGCAGCGTGGCGGTGCCCCCGGCGATCGAACCGGTGCCCTCGATGGTGGCGACGCCGTCGGTCACGGTCACGGGGGACGGGCCGAGCATGTACGTGCCGTCGGCCAGCCCGGCCGCGGCCATCGAATCGGTGACCAGCAGGACGTTCGCCGCCCCGACCAGGTCGAAGACCGTCAACACGGTTTGCGGGTCGAGGTGGGTGTTGTCGGCGATGAGTTCGACGGCGGCCCGGCCGGCCTTCGCGGCACGCAGGCACGCGGCCACGGGGCCCGGGGAGCGGTGGTGCAGCGGCGGCATGCCGTTGAACAGGTGCGTGACGGTGGGCCGGCCGCTGACGCCGTCGAACCCGGCCCCGTCCAGGCCCTCGCGGGCGCGCGCAAGGGACGCGTCCGCCGTCGGGGTATCGGACTCGGTGTGGCCGAGCGACGGCACTATGCCGTGCGCCGTGAGCAGGTCGACGAGGTCGTCGGCCCCGGGCAGCTCGGGCGCGTACGTCATGGTGGCAATGGTGCCGGCGCCGGCCTCGATGAGGCGTGCGGCCAGCTCCAGGTCCGGTTCGAGCAGGAAGGCCGGATTCTGCGCCCCGCACCGGGCGTGGGACAGGAACGGGCCCTCGAGGTGGATGCCGGCCAGCAGGCCTTCGGTGGTCAGCCGGGCATAGCATTCGATGCCGCGGAGCAGGTCCTCCGGGGCGGCCGTGACCATGCTCGCCAGCAGTGTGGTGGTGCCGGCGCCGTGCAGGAACTCGATGGCCGCGCGAGCCGCCGCCTCGTCGCCGCTGGGGAAATCGCCGCCATGGGCGCCGTGGTTGTGGATGTCCACCAGTCCCGGCAGGAGGTAGCCGTCATCGGGCGCCGTCATGTCCTCCGTGACATCGCCGGGACCGAACCCGGGCTCGTCGAAGTGGACTTCGAGGCCGGCGTAGACGATCCTGTCCCCGTCCGTGGCAACCAAACCGTGGGGGATGATCTTATGGTCGGTGACAACGGTTCCCCGGAGCAGCTTCTTGCCGGCAGGGAGCGTGCCGGGGGTGTCGAGTTGGGTCATGCTCCAAGTCTAGACACTGCGGTTGCTAGAACTGCGTTTGCTAGAACAGGCGGGAGGCGCTGTCGTCGACGCCGCGCAGGGCGTCGTAGTCCAGGGTCAGGCATTCGATGCCGCGGTCCTCGGCCAGCACGCGCGCCTGCGGCTTGATCTGCTGGGCGGCGAAGACCCCGCGTACGGGGGCCAGCAGCGGGTCGCGGTTGAGCAGTTCCAGGTACCGGGTGAGCTGTTCGACGCCGTCGATGTCGCCACGGCGCTTGAGTTCGACGGCGACCGTGGCGCCGGCGGCGTCGCGGGCCAGGATGTCCACCGGCCCGATGGCCGTGAAGTACTCGCGCCGGACGAGCGTGAACCCGGTCCCGAGCGTCTCGATCTGGGCGGCCAGCAGCCGCTGCAGGTCGGCCTCGACGCCGTCCTTGATCAGGCCCGGGTCCACGCCCAGGTCGTGGCGGCAGTCGTGGATGTGCTCATGGATGTTGATGATCAGCCGGTCGTCGGTCTTGGCCGACTGAACCGTCCACTGCTCGACGACACCGTCCTCAAGCTCGGCCTCGTCCGGCTGCCGCGTACGCAACGACGCCGGGGGGCTCATCCAGTTCAGCGGCTTGTACGATCCGCCGTCGGAATGGACCAGGACGGAGCCGTCGGCCTTCACCAACAGCAACCGGGTGGCCAACGGCAGGTGGGCCTTCAGGCGGCCAACGTAGTCGACCGAGCACTTCGCAATCACAACTCGCACCGAACCGACTTTACCGTCTCGGGACCCTCCCGCTCGCGGTGTGCCGGACCCCGCCGGTGGCAATTCCCCAGATCATGCAGATTATGCTGCGGAAACGTGCATTATCTGGGGATGGGGTATTCATTTGACCGGAGTCGGACAGGGCGATCGGCGTGTGGAGGCGGATAGCCGGGACTGTTCGACGTTGCTCAACGGCGGCAGGCAGGCTTTCCCGGCGCCACACTTACACACCGCTCCGGTTGGGTGGATGGTCCAACTGACGACCGCGCCCGCTGCCGGCGTCTGGCGAACCAGTGGACAGTAGGTGTCCGATCTCGAACGAGTGGGCGGTAAATGCTGGTTTCGGGCCGTTTTGCCCGGATTTTCGACATCTGCTGCCCACCAGTTGCGGAACGGGTGTGTCAGGGGCGGACCCGGGCCCGGTGTCCGGGGACGCGGGTGGGGCATGAGCCGTTGGCGCCCGTGCGGCACAATGGTGAGATGCCCCGTAGCAACCGTCCGCGCCGCCACCGTCCTCCCGGAAGCGGGGGCAAATACGGGGCAGAGCCGGCGGAACTGGACCTGGACCGGGCCCGGAACGGGTTCGCACAGCGCCAGTCAGCGCCGGACGGCGAATGGATGGTGCGGCCCGTCACGGCGGGGAACGCGCAGAAGGCGTACACCTGTCCCGGATGCAACCATCCGATCCAGCCGGGCGTGCCGCACCTGGTCGTCTGGCAGGAGGATGCGATGTTCGGCGCCGAGGCCGGCATGCGGGACCGGCGGCACTGGCATGAGAACTGCTGGCGGGGGCGCAGCTACCGGTACCGCTAAGGTGGAAGGCATGGTTTTCGACCCCGCCTCCCTGGCCTTCCACGACTCCGGCGCGCCCGTCGCGGTGCGTGCGGCAACGATCCTGCCGGCCGTGCGGGAGAACATCGAACTGACGACGGCGGACGGGCTCACCCTGGTCGGTGAGCTGGCGGTCCCCGTCGACGGGATCATCCGGGCCACGCTGATCACCCTCCACCCGCTGCCGACGCACGGCGGTTTCATGGATTCGCACGTGTTCAGGAAGGCCTCCTACCGGCTGCCGGCACTGGCCGGCGTGGCCGTGCTGCGTTTCAACACCCGCGGCACCTCATCGCCGCGGGGGACCAGCGACGGCTCCTTCTCCGACGGGGTCGCCGAGGCCGCCGACGTGGCCGCGGCCGTGCAATTCGCCGTGGATCGCGGGCTGCCCAACCGCTGGCTGGTGGGCTGGTCGTTCGGCACGGAGCTGGTGCTCAAATACGGCGCCCTGGCCCCCATCGCCGGCCAGGTTGAGGGGGCCGTGCTGCTCTCGCCGCCGCTGCACAGGGCGACGGATGCCGACCTCGCCGCCTGGGCCGTGTCCGGCAAGCCGCTGACCGTGCTCGTCCCGGAGCACGACGACTACCTGCGGCCGGAGGCCGCCCGCGCGCGGTTCGCGGCCGTGCCGCAGGCCCGCGTCATCGCCGTGGACGGGGCCCGCCACCTGTGGGTGGGGGAGAAGTATGCCGGCCGGGCCCTCAATGAGATCCTTGCGGCCATCGGCTGCCCCGGGACGCCGCTGGCGACGCACTGGGCGGGGCCCGTGGCCACGGCGCCGGACCCTACAGCTTGTCCTGCCGGGCGATGAACACCTCCTTGACCAGCAGCATGACGGCGGCCGCCGTCGGGATGGCGATCAGGGCGCCGAGGACGCCGAGCAGGCTGCCGCCGGCGATGACGGCGATCACGGCCACGGCGCCCGGGACGGCCACCGCACGGCTCATGATGCGCGGCGAGATGAAGTACGCCTCGAACTGCAGGTAGGCGAAGTAGAGCACGGCGAAGCTCAACGCCGCCTGCCAGCCCACTGTCAGCTCGACCAAGATGACGATGACGGCGGCGATCATGCCGCCGACCAGCGGGATGAACGCCATGAGCGCCACGATGAACGCCAGCAGGACGCTGAACGGCGTGCGCAGGACGCTCATCACGATGAACGCGTACAGGGCGTTGGCGACGGCCACGCAGACCTGCCCGATCACGTAGTTGCCCACGCCGCGGGTGATCTCCTCGCCCAGTTCCTCCACCCGGGCCCGCCGGGAGCGCGGCGCCAGCCGGTAGCCCCACATCTTGATGGCCGGCAACGAGGCGAGGAAGTACAGGCTCAACACCAGCACGATCAGGGTGCCGAACAGCGCGTTCGCGATCGTGGAGCCGACGCCCACCACGCCGCCGAAGATGCCCCCGACGGCCCCGGCGTTCTGGAAGAACTTCGCCACCTGGGCGTTGATCGTGTCAATGACGTGGTATTGGGTGTCGAGGCGGTGGAAGAAATCGGAATTCAGGAATCCGGTGATCCAGCCCGGCGCCTTGTAGATCAGCTGCGTGGTCTGATCGATGATCGTGGGGATCAGCGTGGCGAAGAACGCCGCGACGAGGCCCAACAGCGCGGCCAGCACCACGATGATGCCCAAGGGCCGGGGGACCTTGCGCCGCTCCAGCCAGCGCACCACGGGATCGAGGCCCAGGGCGATGAACAGTGCGGCCACGATCCACAGCAGCAATTGGGTCGTGTTCTGCAACATGACGTAGAGGAACAGGGCCACACCGACGCCGACGGTGCCCATGAATCCCAGGTAAATGGGCTTCTGCATGAGTGAAGCCGATCTGCGCTCCTGCGCCGCGGCCGCCTCCTCGGCGGCCGCCTCGGCGTATTCGGCCGGGATCTCGAAGCGGACCCGCGGCTGGGCGCCGGGAATGGGGCGCAACACCTGGTGCAACACCCGGTGCGTCCACGACTCCCGGCCGGCCGGGTCGGGCGACGCCGGTCCGGCTTCGGTCGCGTCCGCACCCGCCGACTCCTCGGGTGCATCTGCCCCGCCGGGCGTCGGATCGGACGGGGGGGCCGGGTCGGGGGTGGAAGTCACGTGCGGGTTCTGCCTTACGTTGCGAGTGGGGCGCGGGCGGGCCCGGCCCGGATGATGGATCCGAGACTACCAGCGCCGCCGCGCTGGTGCCGGAAGGCCGGTGGGTGTGATGATCACCGCAAAAACTGCCCCGATTGTAACGATTCCGTTACCCTTAAGAGTGGATCCGAGTAACTGTCCGCCGATGTTAGGTAACTTCTTGCGTTCAAAGATTGCAATCGTTCTGGCCATTGTGGGCCTGCTGCTGCTGGCTGCGGGCATCGGTCAGCGAACCGTCTGGCTGCCGCCGGAAACGCTGACGGCCACCGCCGCCGCGCCCGCGAAGGCCGTCCCCCTGACGGTGGTCGACCCCGCCGTGCTCAACGCCAAGGACGGCAATGTCACGCTGACTTTTCGGTCCAAGGGCGCCTTCCAGGTCGCCGTCGGCCGGGAACGGGACGTGGCCGGATGGGTTGGTGATGCCTCGCACCAGACGTTGACGGGGCTCAGTGACGACTCCAGGCAAGTCAACACCTCGACGAGCGCCGGCCCGGCCACCGTGCCCAACCCGAGCGGGTCGGACATGTGGGTGAGCCAGGACGGGGGCACCGGTGAGCTGACCTACACCTGGCACGCGCCCGGGCACGGCAATGACTGGGCCCTGCTCGTCTTCTCGGACGGCAAGGCTCCGGCACCGACGGACATCTCCGTGACCACACCCAACGACAACAGCACTCCCTGGGCCGTGCCGCTGATGGTGTTCGGCTCCATCGCGCTGGTGCTGGCCGCGCTGCTGTTCCTGATCCGGCCCAAGGCCGCACCCGAGGGCGGCCGCCGTGCCGCCCGCCAACCGGCCGACCCGGCCGCGGGCACCGTGGCGGTGGACAAGATCGTGGCCGCGCGTGGCAGGGCGAACGCCCCCAAGACGATTGCCGGCACCCGTGTGCCGGCCCGAGGACAGCACGACGGCGGCCCGGCCGTTCCAGCCGACGGTGCCGGGGGCCCGGGGGAGCCTGGCTCGCACTGGCCGCACGCCGACGGCACGACGAGCATCCCGCTGGCCGGCGCCGTGCACGGCCTGGACGGGCAGGAGGCACGCACGAAGCGCGCCAAGGACAACGACTCCGGCAACAACGGCTCGGATGACACCCACCACGACGGCCCCGATGACGGCCCCGACGACAACGCGGGCGGCGGCCCCACCGGCAGCGGTGCCACATCCGGCGACGCGCCCAAGCCCGGCGACGCGCCCAAGAACGAGGACACCGGAAAATCGTTCTTCCATGCCGTGTCCCGGCCCGCGACGTCCCGGAAGGTGCGCTGGGGCGCCGCCGTCGCCGTCGTCCTTGCCGCCGGCGGCATCAGCCCCGCCGTCGCCGCGGACCCGACGACGCCCGCCGCCTCAAGCACTGCATCCAGCACGGCCTCAAGCACTGCTTCCAGCACGGCCAGCCCGACCGGCACCGCAACCCAGGCGACGACCGCCGCCCCCGCCCCCGGCACGACCGTGCTGCTGGACAGCCAGCTGACGCGAATCCTGTCGGCCGTGGCGACGACCGTCGGCACCGGCGACAATGCGAAGAACGCCAAGGAGCTCGATTCCCGGGTGGCCGGTTCGGCACTGGCCATGCGCACGGCGAACTACAAGATCCGGTCGCAGGTGTCCGGCTACGCGGCCCTGCCGCCGGTCGCCAACACGGAGCTGCTCACGCGCGCCGTGACCACGCAGCCGTCCTGGCCGCGCGCCGTCATGGCCGTCACGCAGGGCGACAAAAACCCGCTGCCGCAGCTGCTCACGCTGGTCCAGGCCACGCCGCGCGACAACTACAAGCTCGTGCAGGCGACGGAGCTGCTGCCCGGCCAGACGTTCCCCAAGGTGGACAACCAGGGCAGCGCGCCCGTGCCGGCGGGCGCCGACAACGGGCTGGTGCTCAGTCCCAACAACGCCGTGAGCGCGCTCAGCGACGTGCTGGTGAAGTCCGACAGCAAGTGGAAGGCGTCGTTCAAGGACAGCGTCTTCGTCAAGGCCGTCGCCGACTACCAGGCGGAGTTGAAGAAGACGTCCCCGGACGCGACGCTCGTGTTCAGCCACAAGGCCGACCCGGCATCGCTGCGCACGTTTGCCACCGCCGACGGCGGCGCCCTGGTGGTGGCCGACTACACGTTCGGGGTGGACATCACCCCGAAGACCGACGCCAAGCTGCAGATCGGCCCCGAGGCGGCCGTCTTCACCGGCGGCAAGGAGACGACCAAGGGCTTCGTGCAAACGTTCGCCGAACCGGTCGTCATGTACATCCCGCCCGCCGCGGACAAGGCCCAGGTCACGATCGTCGCGGCCGGGCGCGGGCTCGTCGGGGCCCAGTTCAAGTGACAGCGCCCACGTGACGGCGCCCACGTAAGAGTGTTCACATAACAGTCGGAACGCAGGATCGCGCCGGCGCCCTCCCGGTGCGGGAGGGCGCCGGCGCGCCCGGATAGAGTGGTTTCATGAGCCAGAACAGCGTAAACCCGGCCGCCGGCATCAACCTGCGCGGCGCCGTCGACCTTTCCGCATTGAAGAACCGTCCCGCCGCGCCCGCCGACGCCGGGGGTGCCGCCGGATCCGGTGCGTCCCAGTACGCCGTCGACGTCAACGAGGCCGGTTTCCAGGAACTCGTCAACCTTTCGGCCCAGGTGCCGGTCGTCGTGTCGCTTGGTTCGGGGCGCTCCGCCCAGTCGGCCGCGCTCAACGGCGTGCTCGAGACGCTCATGAATGAGTACAACGGCCGGCTCGTGCTCGGTCGGGTCGACGCGGACGCGAGCCCGCAGATCGCCCAGGCGTTCGGCGTCGCCGTCGTGCCCACCGTCGTGGCGCTCGTCAAGGGGCAACCGGTGCCGTTGTTCGAGGGCGACTTGCCCGAGGAGGCGATCCGCCGGTTCCTGGAGGAGCTGCTGAAGGTCGCCGCCGGCAATGGCGTGACCGGCACGCTGGGCGGCGGCGGCGAGGACACCCCGCCGCCGCTTCCGCCGCTGCATCAGGCCGCCTTCGACGCCATCGAGGCCGGTGACCTGGATGTGGCCGAGGAGGCGTACACGAAGGCCCTGGCCGACATGCCCGCCGACACCGACGCGAAGGTCGGGCTGGCGCAGGTGCACCTGATGAAGCGCACGGCCGTCCTCGACACCGTCCAGGCCGCCGAGGTGCGCACCCGCGCGGCCGGCGACGTGGACGACCTCGAGGCGCAGCTGGCCGTGGCCGACCTGGACGTGTCCGGCGGCCACGTGGAGGACGCGCTCGCCCGGATCGTGACGTACATCGCCGGCCACTTCGGCCCGGAACGCGAAAGCGCGCGCGTGCGGCTCCTTGAGCTGTACGACGTGATCGGGGTGTCCGACCCGCGTGTGTCGGCCTCCCGCCAGGCCCTCGCCCGGGCGCTGTTCTAGCCCGATGCGGGATCAGCACCGGGCGCCGGCCCTTTTCGCACCTTTGCGCCTGCGCGACCTGGTGCTTGCGCACCGCGGCTGGGTGCCGGCCATGTGCCAGTACTCCTGTGACCCGGTTGACGCCCCCGGCGTGCCGCACGACTGGCACCTGGTCCACCTGGGCCAGTTCGCCGTCGGCGGTGCCGCCCTGATCCTGACCGAGGCGACCGCCGTCAACGCGGCCGGGCGGATCAGCCCGCGTGACACCGGGCTGTGGAACGACGAGCAGGCCACGGCGTGGGCCCGGATCGTCGACTTCGTCCACCGGTCCTCGGCCGTGGGGACGAAGATCGGCGTCCAACTGGCCCACGCCGGCCGCAAGGCGTCCACGTACTGGCCGTTCGCCGCGCAGCGCGGCAGCGTCCCGGCCACCGAGCACGGCTGGCAGGCGCTCGGGCCGACCGGCGAGCCGTTCGGCTCCTATGCGGCCCCGCGCGCCCTGACCGACGAGGACATCCGGGCCGTCATCGCCGACTTCGCCGCGGCCGCCGCGCGCGCCGTCCGGGCCGGCTTCGACACGGTGGAGATCCACGGCGCGCACGGCTACCTGCTGCACCAATTCGCCTCGCCGCTGGTCAACACGCGCACCGACGCGTGGGGCGGGGACGAGGAGCGCCGCTTCGCCCTGACGCTGGCCGTGGTCGATGCGGTGCGCTCCGCCGTGCCCGGGGACATGCCGGTGCTGCTGCGTGTCTCCGCCACCGATTGGGTCGAGGGCGGGCTGGACGCCGCCGCCGCCGTCCGCCTGGCCCGGGCGGCGGCCGCCCGCGGCGTCGACCTGGTGGACGTGTCCACCGGCGGGGCCGTGCCCGCCGCCGCCATCCCGGTGGAACCCGGCTACCAGGTCCCCTTCGCCCGGGCGATCCGGGAGCGTGCCGGCGTGCCGACGGCCGCCGTCGGACTCATCGACGACGCCGCCCAGGCCGACCGGGTCATCCGGGACGGGGCGGCCGACGCCGTCCTGGTGGGCCGCGGCGCACTGCGCGACCCGCACTGGTGGCAGCGGGCCGCGCACGAGCTCGGCACGGAACTGCCGTGGGCGCCACAATACGAGCGGGCGGCCTGGTGGCGCTGAAGTCATCCTTTCGGATGTCTCGATCGACGCGCGCCCTTTGTTAGCGTGGCCGTATGCCTGATTCCTTGCTGAATGACACCCCACCGCCCGGCCCGCCGCCCGCGCTCGCACTGCGCGGGCTGGCCAAGACCTTCGGGCCCAAGGTGGCCGTCAACGGCATCAACCTCGACGTGCCCGCCGGGTCGTTCTACGGGCTCGTGGGGCCCAACGGCGCCGGCAAGACCACATCCCTGTCGATGGCCACCGGCCTGCTGCGCCCCGACGCCGGGGCCGTGTGGGTGCACGGGATCAACGTGTGGGAGCAGCCGCTGGAGGCCAAACGCCTCATGGGGATCCTGCCCGACGGCGTGCGCCTGTTCGACCGGCTCTCCGGCGAGCAGCTGGTCACCTACGCCGGCCTGCTGCGCGGCATGGACAGGGACACGGTCGCCGAGCGCGTCGCGGACCTGCTGGCGACCCTGGACCTGGCCAAGGACGCCGGCACCCTGGTGGTCGACTACTCGGCCGGCATGACGAAGAAGATCGCGCTGGCGTCCGCGCTCATCCACGCCCCGAGACTGCTGGTCCTGGACGAGCCCTTCGAGTCGGTCGACCCGATCTCCGCCGCGAACATCCGCGACATCCTCGACGGCTATGTCGCCTCCGGGGGAACCGTGATCGTCTCCAGCCACGTCATGGACCTGGTCCAGCGCATGTGCGACCACGTGGCCGTCATCGCCGCCGGCAATGTGCTGGCGGCCGGGACCGTGGACGAGGTCCGCTCGGGTGAAAGCCTGGAGGACCGGTTCGTGGCGCTCGTGGGCGGGCGCAACCACTCGACGGGGCTGCAATGGTTGCGCACCTCGTAAGGCTGAAGCTGGCGCTGCTGCGCAATTCCCTGCGGCGCAGCCCGATGCAGCTGGTCGGCATCATCTTCGGCGCCGCCTACGGGCTGTTCATCCTGGTGATGCTGTGGATCGGGATGGCACTGCTGAGCACCCAGGACGCGTCCCTGGCCGCTCTCGTCATCACGCTGGGCGGCTCCGCCGTCCTGCTCGGCTGGCTGCTCATCCCGGTGCTCGCCTCCGGTGTCGACATGACCCTGGACCCGGCCCGGTTTACCACGTACGCCATCCCGATGCGGTCGCTGCTGGTCGGGCTGGCCCTGTCCAGTTTCGTCGGCGTGCCGGCGGCCGTGACACTGCTGGCGTCCCTCGGCACGGTGGTGGCCTGGTGGCGGCATCCGCTGGCGGCCGGCGCCGCCGTCGTCTGTGCCGTGCTGGCGGTGCTGACGTGCATCGTCGCCTCGCGGGCCATGACCGCGGCCAGCATGTCCCTGGCCGCCTCACGGCGGTTCAAGGACGTCAGCGGCATCGTGCTGCTGGCCCCGCTCGTGTGCCTGGGCCCGATCATCGCCGGCGTCAGCACCGGTGTGACCAACCTGCGGGCGTACCTGCCGGCGCTGGCCGGCACCCTGTCGTGGACACCGCTGGGCGCGGTCTGGGCCGTGCCGGGCGACCTCGCCGCGGGCTCCCCGGGCACGGCCGCGGCCAAGTTCCTCGTGGCGCTGGCGACGGCGGCCGCGCTGGCCTGGCTGTGGAAGGCGAGCCTGGCCCAGGCCCTCGTCACGCCCGCCTACAACGCCGGCAAGAGCCGGGCCGCGGGCAACACCGGCTTCTTCCGCCGGTTCCCGGGCACCCCGACGGGGGCCGTGGCCGCCCGGGCCCTGACGTACTGGTTCCGGGACCCGCGGTATTCGGCCGGCCTGGTCATCGGCTTCCTGCTGCCCGTGGTGCTGTCGTTCGCCGGCATCTCCGCCGGCACGCTGTCGGTGCTCGGCTACGCCGGCAGCCTGGCCGTGTTCCTCATCGTGTGGTCGATCTCCGCCGACATCTCCTACGACAACACGGCGTTCGCCCTGCACGTCTCCAGCGGTGTGGGCGGCTTCGCCGACCGCGCCGGGCGGGCGTTGGCCTGCGCCCTGCTGGCGGTGCCGCTGGGTGCCGTCTACGCCATCGCCGGGGCGATCCTGGGCGGCAACTGGTGGCATCTGCCGGGCACCCTGGCGCTGGTGCTCGGCGTGGCCGGCAGCGGCCTGGGCATCGCCAGCGTCTTCTCCGCCCAGTTTACCTACAACGTGCCGCTGCCCGGCGACAGCCCGCTGAAGTCGCGGCCGGGCAACAACCTCGCCACGGTGTTGGTCCAGCTGGCGGGCATGGCCGGGATGGCCGTGCTCGTGCTGCCGGAGGCCGTGCTGGTCATCGTGGCGCTGGCGACCGGCCAGATCCTGTGGGCGTGGCTGGCGCTGGCCGCCGCGCTCGTCCTCGGCGCCCTGTTCCTGGTCCTGGGGCTGCGCCTGGGCGGACGGATCTACGACAGGCGGGCGCCGGAACTGCTGCTGGCGGTGTCCCGCAACGCGTAGCGGTGGCCCCGTCTGGCACATGCCGGGCGGGTCCGCTATGTTCGAGGTTGCGGACCAGCGTCGCCCCGCAGTTGCCCACTGTTGTCGCGCGTGAAAGGAACGTGTTTCATGGAGGTCATCATCCTCCCCAGCAGCAAGGAGATAGGGGCGCTCGCCGCCGACGCCATCGAGGCACTGGTGCGGCGCAAGCCGAACGCCGTGCTCGGACTGGCCACGGGATCCTCCCCGTTGCCCATCTACGACGAGCTGGCCCGCCGCCACGACGAGGAGGGCCTGTCGTTCACGCAGGCGCACGGCTTCGCCCTGGACGAGTATGTCGGGCTGCCGCCGGGCCACCCCGAGTCCTACCGGGAGGTGATCCGCCGCGAGTTCACGAACCGCGTCGACATCGCACCGGAAAACGTGCACGGCCCCGACGGCGCCGCGGCGGACGTCCTGGCCGCCTGCGACGCGTACGAGCAGGCCATCAAGGACGCCGGCGGCGTCGACCTGCAGATCCTGGGCGTCGGCACGGACGGGCACATCGGTTTCAACGAGCCCGGCTCCTCGCTGGCGTCCCGGACCCGCATCAAGACGCTGCTGGAGCAGACCCGGGCGGACAATGCCCGGTTCTTCGACTCGATCGACGACGTCCCGCACCATGTCGTCACGCAGGGCCTGGGCACCATCATGGACGCCCGGCACGTGGTCCTGGTCGCCACCGGCGAGGGCAAGGCCGCGGCCGTGCGCGACTTGGTCGAGGGCCCCGTGGCGGCGATCTGTGCCGCCTCCGTGTTGCAGTTCCACCCGCACGCCACGATCCTGGTCGACGAGGCCGCCGCGTCCGCGCTGCGCCTCGCCGACTACTATCGTCGCACCTACGCCACGAAGCCCGCCTGGCAGGGCCTGTGACGCCGCTTTTGACGTACGACGGCGGTCGGTGCGGTGGGCAGCCCACCGCACCGACCGCCGTCGTACCCGCTAGAATGGTTGCATGAGCCTGCCACCAGACCCCTTCGAGAACGATCCGATGCGGAGCCCGGGCGGGCCTGGCGGATCGACGGCCACCATTGAGCGCGAGGAACTGCGCCAGCATGTGGAACCCGGCGACGCCGAACGGTTCTCGCACTATGTCCGCAAGGAAAAGATTATGGAGTCCGCCCTCACCGGCGAGCCCGTGGTGGCCCTGTGCGGCAAGGTCTGGACGCCCGGGCGCGACCCGGAGAAATTCCCGGTCTGCCCGGAGTGCAAGGAGATCTACGACGGCCTGCGCCCCGGCAAGGACAAGGGCCCGAAGAAATAACCTCCCGGTATTGGATGGCCGTGGGCGCCCCGGCACTTTTTGCGCGCCCGAAAACAAGTGACTGACCCGATGGGGGATGGTTTTTCGTGACGGAGACCCTTTGACTGAGACCTTGTTTGGCGGTCCGTCGCTGCCCCCCGCGTACCCCGAGCGGGCGGCGTGGGGGACGGCCCGGAAGCTGCGTGCCTGGCAGGCCGAGGCCATGGAGAAGTACTTCGCGCGGGAGCCGCAGGACTTCCTGGCGGTCGCCACCCCGGGCGCCGGCAAGACGACGTTCGCCCTGCACATCGCCACCGAGCTGATCAACCGGGGCACCATCAACCGGGTCACGATCGTCGCCCCGACCGATCACCTGAAGCGCCAGTGGGCCGACGCGGCCGCCCGTGTGGGCATCGCCATCGACCCGAACTTCAAGAACGCGGACGGCAAGCACGGGGCGGCGTACCGCGGCGTGGCCGTCACCTACGCCCAGGTGGCCAGCAAGCCCCTGCTGCACCGGGCCAAGACGGAGGCGGCGCGCACGCTTGTCATCCTCGACGAGATCCACCACGGCGGCGACGCGCTGTCCTGGGGCGACGGCATCCGCGAGGCGTTCGAGCCGGCCGCGCGCCGGCTGGCCCTGACCGGGACGCCCTTCCGCTCCGACACGGCCGCCATCCCGTTCGTGGAGTACGCGGAGGACCGCGACGGCATCCGCCGCTCCCGCGCCGACTACACGTACGGCTATGGCGAGGCGCTCAAGGATCACGTGGTCCGGCCCGTCATGTTCATGGCGTACTCCGGCCAGATGCGCTGGCGCACGAGCGCCGGCGAGGAGATAGCCGCGTCCCTGGGCGAGCAGGTCACGAAGGACATCACGGCGCAGGCCTGGCGGACGGCGCTGAACCCGCAGGGCGAATGGATCCCGGCCGTGCTGGCCGCCGCGGACAAGCGGCTCACCGAGGTGCGCCGTGCCGTGCCCGACGCCGGCGGGCTCGTCATCGCCACCGACCACGACGACGCGCGAGCCTATGCCGGCCAGTTGAAGAAGATCACGGGCCAGTCGGCCACCATCATCCTCTCCGACGACGCGAAGGCGTCCGGGAAGATCGAGGCGTTCTCCGAGGGGGAGCAGCGCTGGATGGTGGCCGTGCGCATGGTGTCCGAGGGCGTCGACGTGCCGCGGCTGGCCGTGGGCGTGTACGCGACTTCGACGGCCACGCCGCTGTTCTTCGCCCAGGCCGTGGGCCGTTTTGTGCGTGCCCGCAAGCGCGGCGAGACGGCGTCCGTGTTTCTTCCGTCGGTGCCGAACCTCATGCTGCTGGCCAACCAGCTGGAACTCGAGCGCGACCATGCCCTGGACCGGCCGGAGGCGGATCCCGACGGGTTTGCCACCGAGGACGCCGAGATGCTCGAGGCGAACCGGACCGAGAAGGCGTCGGATTCACTGGAGAAGATGAAGTTCGAGGCGCTGGAATCCCAGGCGGCGTTCGACCGGGTGCTGTTCGACGGCGGCGAGTTCGGCACCGGCGGCGCGATCGGCAGCGACGACGAGCTCGACTTCCTCGGCATTCCCGGGCTGCTGGACGCCGACCAGGTGGGCGTGCTGCTGCGCCAGCGCCAGGCCGACCAGCAGACGCGCAAGCGCCGGACGTCCGGTTCCGTTCCCGCCGAGCCGGAGGCGCCCGCCGTCGTCGACCACCGCCAGCTCATGGACCTTCGCAACGACCTGGCCAAGAACGTGTCGGCGTGGAGCGCCCGCTCCGGCATGCCGCACGGGGTGGTCCACAGCGAGTTGCGGCGCATCTGCGGCGGACCGCCCGTGGCGCAGGCGAACGAATCCCAGCTGCAACAGCGCCTGAAGAAGCTCCAGGACTGGTTCGTCGGCCGGAAGTAGCCGGTGGGTCGAGCCTGTCGGTGGTCGAGCCTGTCGAGACCCCGCTGGTCGCGCCGGTCGAGACCCCGCTGGTCGAGCCTGTCGAGACCCAGGCTGCGGCCCGCCGTTTTTCCGGCGGCTAGGGCCTCGACGGCCGCGGGCGGCCTTACGAGTCCTTTGACGCCGCCTACAAAAAACGCCGGCTCCGCAGCCGTGGCGGCTACTTTACCTCGACGCCGGCGTCCGCCAGCTCCTCGAGTGCTTTCTCGCTGGCTGCCTCGTCCACGCCCGCCACGTAGTCCCGCAGCACNCAGCCCGGATTCCTTGTCCGGGACGCATATTTTCCCCGGGTGTAGGCGTCCTGCGGAATCGAGTGATCGATACATCGGGGTGGGCGGACCTCCCACCCCAATCTATCGATCACTCGATTGCGTTCCGGGCCGGAATGGCACGCCCTCGGACGTAGCTGCGGCTAGCGCACCTCGACGCCGGCGTCCGCCAGCTCCTCGAGTGCTTTCTCGCTGGCTGCCTCGTCCACGCCCGCCACGTAGTCCCGCAGCACNGACGACGTCGTCCACGTCGTTGTCACGCAGCCATTCGTCCAGGCTGATGGCCGGTTCGTCGTTCTGGGCGTCCTCCCCGGGCTTCCGCTCACCCACGGGGACCTCGTCCGCGGGGGCCAGCAACCCGTCGAAACCGGAATAGGCGGCATCGTAGCGTCCCTTGCGGAAGTACGCGTCGATGCTCTCGGTGTCCAGGTTCGGGTGCAGTGCCGCGCCCTTCGTGCCGGCGACGCAGTGCACGGGCCAGCTGTCCACGAAGTCGGGGGTGTCGGAGAAGTGGCCGCCCGGGTCGACGTGCCAGTCCTGCGTGGCCGCCACGACGTCGTACCGGGAGGTTTCCAGCAGTTCGCTGATCTCCGCGGCGAGCGCGGCCCCGCCCTCGACGGCCAGCGAGCCGCCCTCGCAGAAGTCGTTCTGGACGTCGACGATGATGAGTGCTTTTCCCATGGTGGTGCCTTCCTGTGACTACTTTGCCGGCGCTGGGCTGGTGACGTTGTCCTCGTATTCGGTCGGGATGACCGGTTCGCCGCGCTGGAGCCGGCGCGCGGCACCGGGCAGTTCGGCCATGGCGGCCGCGTGCTGGGCGGTGGCCCGGGCCACACCCTCCGGTCCCGTCCAACCGGGCGCCAGCACGCCGTCGTGCACGAACTGGTGCAGCAGCGGCCGGTCATTGCCGTCGTTGCCGGGCGCGTGGCCGATGCCGACGACCTCGGCGGTGGCGATGCCGCGCGCGTTCAGCCGGCGCATGGCCACCTTGCGGCCGCCGACGCTGACCTTGTTCTTCGCGGCCTTGGCGACGGACACGAACTCGCCGTCGTCGCCCTCGCGCGCCACCAGTTTGTAGACCATCGACGCCGTGGGCGCGCCGGAGCCGGTGACGAGGGATGTGCCCACGCCGTAGGAATCCACGGGGGCGGCGGCCAGCGCGGCGATGGCGAATTCGTCGAGGTCGCTGGTGACCGTGATGCGCGTGTTCGTGTTGCCGAGCGCATCCAACTGGGCGCGGACCTCGTGCGCCTGGGCCAACAGGTCGCCGGAGTCCAGACGCACACCGCCGAGGGCGGCTCCGGCGACGTCCACGGCCAGCCGGACGGCATTTTCCACGTCGTAGGTGTCCACGAGCAGGGTGGTGCCGGAGCCCAGCGACTCGACCTGGGCGCGGAACGCCTCCGCCTCCGTGTCGTGCAACAGCGTGAACGAGTGCGCGGCCGTGCCCAGGGTCGGCACCCCGTAGCGCAACCCGGCCTCCAGGTTGGACGTGCCAGCGAACCCGGCGATGACGGCGGCCCGGGACGCGGCCACGGCGGACTCCTCGTGCGTGCGCCGCGAGCCCATCTCGATGCAGGGTCGACCGCCGGCGGCGCCGATCATGCGGGACGCGGCCGAGGCGATGGCGGAATCATGGTTGAGGACCGAGAGCACGTACGTCTCCAGCATGCAGGCCTCGGCGAACGTGGACTCGACCGTCAGGATGGGGGAGTTGGGGAAGTAGACGTCGCCCTCGGCGTAGCCGTGGATGTTGCCGCTGAACCGGAAACCGGCCAACCAGTCCAGCGTCTCGTCGTTGACCACGCGCTTGCGTGCCAGGAAATCCAGTTCGTCGGGACCGAACCGGAAGTGTTCCAGGCCCTCGAGCAGGCGCCCCGTGCCGCCGACCACCCCGTATCGCCGGCCGTCGGGCAGGCGCCGGGCGAACGCCTCGAACACGCTGCGCCGATGTGCCGCGCCCGAGTGCAGGGCCGCCTCCAGCATGGTCAGCTCATAGTGGTCCGTGAACAGGGACGCGCGGGGGTGGCCCCAGGTGGATGACGTGGTCACGAAATTTACTCTAGTGTGCCCCGCACTAGAATGGACACATGAGTGTCAGTACCCTCCCGGCGGCCGACCGGGATCTTTCCACCCATGAACACCACGCCCCGGAGATCCCCTGGGAACTGGTCGTGTGGAACGATCCCGTGAACCTGATGAGCTACGTGAGCTACGTCTTCCAGTCCTACTTCGGGTACTCGGAACAGCGTGCCGCCACGCTCATGCTGCAGGTGCACCGCGAGGGCAAGTCCGCCGTCGCGCATGGCAGCAAGGAGAAGATGGAGGCCCACGCGGTCGCCATGCACGGGTTCGGGCTGTGGGCCACGGTGCAGAAGGGCGGACTGGGTGGCTAAGGCGTTCACGTCCGGCCGGCGCGGGATCACCGGCCACCTGGAACGGGCCGAGCGGGAGCTGTTGCGCAACCTGTTCGCCGACCTCATCGGCATGCTGGAGCCGCAGACGCCGGCCGACGCCGACCCGCTGGCGGCGCTGATCGGGCTCGACCTCGACGTCCAGGCGCCCACCGATCCGGCGCTGCGCCGGCTGCTGCCGGATGTGGTGAGGGACGACGCCGGTGCCGCCCTTGAGTTTCGACAGCTCACCGAACGCTCGCTGCGCGAAAGCAAGGTCGGGGCGTTGCGGGCCGCGTCCCTGGACCTCGAGTCGGAGAAGATCGTGCTGGACGCCGAGCACGCGAAGCTGTGGTCGATGGCGCTCAACGACGTGCGCCTGGTGCTCGCCGAACGGCTTGCCATCAAGGACGAGGAGGACGCCGACCGGGTGCACGGGGTGACCGACTGGTCGAAGGCCGACGACGTGGAGAGCTACCTGTCCCTGGTGTACAACTTCATCACGTGGCTGCAGGAATCGATCGTCCAGGCCATGCTGCACGAGCTCAACACGGCCAAGTGAGGTGGGCGGCCGGCACCGTCCGATGTGACAAATCCGACTGTGACCAGGCCCACGAGGCCGCGAGTTCACCCGCCCGGCCGAAACCATCTATCCTGAGACGATCATGAGCTCTTCCCCTGTCGATCCAACGCAGCCGGCGACCCGGCCCGTCCCCGGGCCTGGCGCGGACGACATGTCCGTGCGACCCATCGGCATCTTCGACTCGGGCGTGGGCGGGCTGACCGTGGCCCGGTCCGTGATCGACCAGCTGCCGAACGAATCCATCCTGTATGTGGGCGACACCGCCAACGGTCCGTATGGCCCGCTACCCATCGCCGAGGTGCGCGCCAATGCCCTCGGCGTCATGGATGAGCTGGTGGACTCCGGCGTGAAGCTGCTCGTCATCGCCTGCAATACCGCCTCGTCGGCCGTGCTGCGTGACGCCCGGGAACGGTACACGGCCCGCCACGGGATCCCCGTCATCGAGGTGATCCAGCCGGCCGTCCGGCGCGCCGTCGCCGCGACGCGCACGGGCCGGGTCGGGGTCATCGGCACGGTCGCCACGGTGGGGTCGCGTGCCTACGAGGACACGTTCGCGGCGGCGCCGGACCTGCGCATCACCTCGGCCGCGTGCCCCGACTTCGTGCGCTTCGTCGAATCCGGCGTCACGGCCGGGCCCGAGCTGCTGTCCACGGCCGAGATGTACCTGGCGCCATTGAAGGGCGCCGGCGTGGACACGCTCGTGCTGGGCTGCACGCACTATCCGCTGCTCACCGGCGTGATTTCCTACGTCATGGGGGACTCGGTGACGCTGGTGTCCAGTGCCGAGGAGACGGCCAAGGACGTGTACCGGGCGCTGGTCAGCCACGACCTCGAACGCGTCACCGACGAACCGCCCACGCACAACTTCCTGTCCACGGGCGACGCCGAAAGCTTCGGCGTGCTCGCCCGCCGCTTCCTGGGGCCGGAGGTGCGCGGCGTGGAGCAGGTCACGCACGTCGCCGCGCACTACCCGACCGGGTCGATGGCCCGGATCACCCCGGACATGGTCGCGGCCGCCCGGTCCGGGGCCGGCGCGCCGCGGATCTCGAATTTCGTGCTCAACGGGACGGGCACCGCCATGGGGGAGCGCGCATGAAACTGACCATCATCGGTTGCACGGGGTCATTCCCCGGGCCGGGGTCGCCGGCGTCGTGTTACCTGCTGACGGCGCACGACGGTGACCGCACGTGGAGGATCCTGCTGGACCTGGGCAGCGGCGCGCTGGGCGTGTTGCAGCGGTACACGGACATCAAGGACCTGGACGGGATCTTCATCTCCCACCTGCACCCGGACCACTGCATGGACCTGTGCGGCATGCACGTGGCCATCCGTTGGGACCCGGAGGGGTGGGGCCGGGACCGGATGCTCGTCTGGGGTCCGGCGGCCACGGCCGACCGCATGGCCACGGCGTATGGGCTGCCGCTGGATCCGGGCATGCACGCGGACTTCGATTTCCGGTCCTGGGTGCCCCGCGAACCGGTCACGATCGGCCCGTTCCGCATTACCCCCTTTCCGGTGCGCCACCCCATCGAGGAGTCGTACGCCCTGCGCGTGGAGGCGGTCGAACCGCTCGCGGACGGCGGCGCGCGCACGTCCGTGCTGGCCTACTCCGGTGACACGGACTCGTGCGACGAGTTGATCGAATCGGCCCTGGGCGCGGACATGTTCCTGTGCGAGGCGGCGTTCCAGGAGGGGCGCGACGACGCCATCGAGGGGGTCCACCTGACGGGTAAGCGCGCCGGGGAGGCGGCGCGGGCCGCCGCCGTCGACCGTCTCCTGCTCACCCACGTACCGGTCTGGACCGACATCAACACGGTGGTGTCGGAGGCGAAGGCGGCGTACGACGGCGGCATCGCCGTCGCCGTCTCCGGCGTCACCTACGGCGTGTGGTCCGGCGACCAGCTGGGTACGCCGAAGTCGCTGCCGACGGCGCCCGTGTCCCTCATCCGCCCGGCGCAGGAGCGCCGCTCGTAGCGTGCCTCCTCAGGGACCCGTGTAGGACACCTTGAATGAGTCCGTGTCGGCCTCGAAGGTGGGTGCCGAGATGACCGTGGTGCCGTCGTCGGCCACCATCGAGATGGGCGTCCCCAACCCGATCGGGAAAGTGCCGCCATTGGCGGAGTAGGCTGTCGTGTCGTCGAAGAAGACCTCGCCGTAGCGGGGCAGTTCGGCCAGTGCGCCGTTGACGCCCGGGCGCTCCACGACCGCCTCCGCGCAGTTGCCCACCAGCGTGGTCCCGGCCGGAGCGGTGAAGGAGAAGCTGGTGTACTGCATCGACGTCAGGTTGCCGAAGCTGACGAAGCAGTCGGTCGAATCCGTCGCGCAGATCAGCAGCGACACCACGTCCCCGGGGACGATGGGGAAGTTGTTGATCCCGATCGAGAAGTTGGGGAACCACTCGAACCAGGCGTAGCAAGTGCCGTCCGAATCGGTTTCCGTGCCGGCCTGCATGACGTCGTTCGACCCGTCGCCGTCCAGGCCGAGCCAGGCCGAGGAGTACTCGGTGCCGTTGAAGTTGGGGGTGGCGTACGCGTGCGGGACGGACCACGAGCCGAACATCCACGTGAACGTGTCGCCGGCGCCGATGAACAGGACCGATCCGGACCAGTTCGAGGAGGTCGCGTTGACCTGGCCCTGCGTGCCGGGGGCGGTGCGCGCGTTGGGCCGCTGGCGGTGCTCCAGTGCGTTGAACTGCGGCTCGATGTGCTCGAAGCCGCCGTACTGGCCCATCGCCTTCACCCACCTGGCCGAAGCGTGCGGGCTCGCGACCGGGTCGGGGCGGCGCGGGAAACCGTGGCGCTCCAGCTCCTCCGTGGAGGCCTGCAACGGGTCGAAACCGGCCGGGGGCAGCGGGTACGTGTGGACATCGACGGAACCGAACGTGTGCTTGGACATGGCGAAACTCCTCGGTAATGCCTGGCAAGACAATGGGATACGGGAAAAGAGGTCGCGAGGCGACGGGCGGGGTATGGGACGGTCATGCGGTGACGTCAGGACCTGGCCGCCCGGGCGGCGCGAACCCTGGGGTGGATGCCGGCCAATCCGCGGTGGGTCAAGGCGCCGCAGCCATGGTGATGATGAGTCGCGAGACCTTCGTCATCCGCCAACCACCCCCTGAGACCGATGCCGGGTGCCGTTCCTGCCACCTGCAGAAACTCCCTTAACAGTCGGCCGGGGCCGAGCCGGTTGTCAATGGTACCGGAGGGTAGCGGTGCGGTGGATTTGACGCAATTGCACCGGCCCGGATTCGATCCCGCCCAGCGCCCTCCCCTCTTCGTCCCCGGGGCCCCTCGGCCGCTAGGCTTGTACCCATGACATCTGGCGAGACCCAAATCCTGCGCGCCGACGGCCGCACCCCCGACCAGCTCCGCGACATCAGCATTACCCGTGGCTGGTCCAAGCAGGCGGAGGGCTCGGCGCTGATCGAGTTCGGCAACACGCGCGTGCTGTGCACGGCGTCGCTGACAGCCGGTGTGCCGCGCTGGCTCAAGGGCGAGGGCACCGGCTGGGTCACGGCCGAATACGCCATGTTGCCGCGCGCCACGAACACCCGCTCGGACCGGGAATCCGTCAAGGGCCGTATCGGCGGGCGCACGCATGAGATCTCCCGCCTGATCGGCCGCTCCCTGCGCTCCATCATCGACACGAAGGCGCTCGGCGAGAACACCATCGTGCTCGACTGCGACGTGCTGCAGGCCGACGGCGGCACCCGGACGGCCGCCATCACGGGCGCCTATGTGGCCCTCGCCGACGCCATCCGGTACGCCAAGGAACACAAGTTGATCGCGAAGAGCGCCAACCCGCTGATCGATTCCGTCTCTGCCATTTCGGTCGGCATCATCGACGGTGTCCCCATGCTCGACCTGCCCTATGTGGAGGACGTGCGCGCCGAGACCGACATGAACGTCGTGGTGACCGGTTCGGGCAAGTTCGTCGAGGTGCAGGGCACCGCGGAGGGTGCGCCGTTCGACCGCGACGAGCTCAACGAGCTGCTCGACCTGGCCCTCATCGGAACGGCCCAGCTGGCGGACATCCAGCGCGAGACCCTGGGCGCCTGATGCCCCGGCTGGTGCTGGCCACGCACAACCAGGGCAAGCTGCGCGAACTGCGCGACCTGTTGCGCGGGCAGGTGCCCGGACTTGACGTTGACACGGACGTGGTCGACGCCGGTGCGCTGGGCGCGCCCGACGTCTTGGAAACCGGGATCACCTTTGCGGAGAACTCCCGCCTGAAGGCGGCCGCCGTGGCGCGGTTTACCGGCGTGTTGGCGATCGCCGACGATTCCGGACTGGCCGTGGACGTGCTCGGCGGCGCGCCCGGCATCTTCTCGGCCCGCTGGGCCGGACGCCACGGCGACGACGCCGCCAACCTGGCCCTGTTGTTGGCGCAGCTGGCCGACATCGCCCCGCGGCACCGCGGCGCCCGGTTCGTGTGCGCGGCCGCGCTGGCCAGCCCGGACGGCAGCCTGGACGTCGTGCGGGAGGGGACGCTCGAGGGAACGCTGCTGGAGGCGCCGCGCGGTGACGGCGGCTTCGGCTACGACCCCATCCTCCAACCAGCAGGGATGGTGCGCAGCTGCGCCGAACTGGCGCCCGGGGAGAAGAACGCCATCAGCCACCGCGGCCACGCGTTCCGGGCACTGCTGCCGCACATCGTCGCGGCGCTGAAAGACCGCTGACCGAGCCTGTCGACCGGTGATCGAGCCTGTCGAGATCCTGGTTTCGACAAGCTCAACCACCGGTGATCGAGCCTGTCGAGATCCTGGTTTCGACAAGCTCAACCACCGACGACGGCAGGTCACCTTTCGCGCGAAAGGTGACCTGCCGTCGTCGTACCTTGGAAAAGTCCTAGTCTTGCGCGGCCTTGCGCCGGCCCAGGAACGCCTTGGCGGCCTCGATGATGAGCGGGATGATCGACAGCAGCACGATCAGGACGAAGATGATGTCCAGGTTCTTCTGCACCCAGGGGAACCTGTCGCCCAGGATGAAGCCGAGCAGCGTCACGCCGCCGGCCCACAGGACGGCGCCCACGGCATTGAAGATCGCGAAATGCCGCTTGTTCATGCCCGCCACACCCACGACCACGGGCACGAACGTGCGCACGATCGGCACGAACCGGGCCAGCACCAGTGCCTTGCCGCCGTGCTTCTCGAAGAACGCATGCGCTTTTTCGACATGTTCGCGCTTGAACAGTTTCGAGTCTGGCTTATTGAAGATGGCCGGGCCGGCCTTCGCGCCGATCAGGTAGCCCACCTGGTTGCCGATGAACGCGCAGGCGATGAGCAGGATCAGCAGCACGCCGATGTTCACCGGCAGCTTGCCCGTCGAGACGAGCAGCCCGGCCGTGAACAGCAGGGAATCGCCGGGCAGGAAGAAGCCGACCAGCAGGCCGGTCTCGGCGAAGATGATCGCACAGGCGATGACCACCACCCAGAAGCCGAGGGCCGGGTTGTCGAGGATGTGGATCGGGTCCAGCCACGGGGGCAGCAAGCCCGTCGGGGCCACGCCGTGCCCTACGAGGGCGGGCACGGCAAGGTCACTGAGGGCAGAATGTATCACCCATTAAGGTTACGGCACCCTCCCCGACCGGTCCTCCGACCAGGGGTGGAGTCCGCTCCGGGAGCGCCGTGTTCCGTGTCACCGTCCGGGGCCCGGGGCCGCGGCGGATCATCCCGGGAGTCCGGGGGTACCCTTGATGGGTGCCCCTGGACTTCACCGCCATCGATTTTGAGACCGCGAACGGATTCCGGGGTTCGCCCTGTTCCGTCGGCCTGACGAAGATTCGCGACGGGGCGGTGGTCGATGAGGCGTACTGGCTCATGCGCCCACCGGCTGGGCATGACCACTTCGATCCGCGCAACGTGGCGATCCACGGCATCACGGCCGCCGCCGTGCGCGTGGCCCCGCGGTTTGGCGACGTGTTCGGCGCCATGCGGGACTTCATCGGTGCGGACGCGCTGGTGGCCCACAACGCCGCCTTCGACCTGGGCGTGATCCGCTCGGCCCTGGAAGTCTCCGGGCTGCCGGGGCCGGGCTTCGACTACGCCTGCACGGTCGTGCTCTCCCGCAAGAGCTACTCGTTGCCGTCCTATTCGCTGCCGTTCGTGGCGGAGGCGGCCGGTGTCCCGCTGGTCAACCACCACGACGCGACCGAGGACGCCCGGGCGTGCGCCGGCATCCTCGTCGATATCGCGTCCAAGCACGGGGCCACGTCCGTGGCCGAGGTGTTCGCCGCCATGCGCCTGGCCCTCCCGCACACGGACGGCTATGACCCGGCGGTGGACGGGCTGTCCAAGGCCACCCGGTCCGCGCTGGAGCGGCTGGCCGGGGGAGCGGCGCCCGGCACGTCCACTGGCCGCCCGGGTTGGGTGACCGAGGGGCCCAACCCGGAACCGAATCCGGCCGCCGATCCCGCCCACCCGCTGTTCGGCCAGACGGTCGTGTTCACGGGCAACCTGGATCTGCCCCGGCCGGAGGCGAAGGCCCGTGCGGCGGCGGCGGGCGCCCAGCCGGCCAGCAGCGTCACGCGCAAGACGACCGTGCTCGTGGTTGGCAGCGGGTTCGTGGCCGCCGACCTGCGCACGGGCCGGCTCACGTCCAAGGCGGCGAAGGTGCTCGACCTGCAGCGCCGCGGCCAGCACATCGAGGTCCTCTCCGAGGGTGAATTCATGCAGATGGTCTAGCCCGCCCGCTGACGGGTCTCGCTCCCCAGCCGCTCCCCGCCCTCGCAAGCTCGGTCGGGGCCCCTCGCGGCCGTGGGCCCAGGCTCGACCACCGGTGGTCGAGTCTGCGAGCGGGGGGAGGCCGTGGGGATAGGCTCGGGCCATGCCGCATCCCCGGATGTACGACCACGACGACCCGTACCTCATGCGGTTGCGCGCCCTCTGCCTGCAGTTCCCCGAGGCGATTGAGAAGGAGGCCTTCGGACGGCCGACGTTCCGTGCCGGCAAGATCTTCGCCCATTTCGGCCAGGGGCAGTCCAGCCGGCCCCGTGAGGACTCAATCCAGGTTCTGCCGCCCGGGGACGAACGGGAGGCACTGCTGGCAGACCCCCGTTTCTATGTCCCCTCCTACATCGGCCCGTACGGCTGGGTGGGGCTGGACCTGTCCGTTGGCGAACCGGATTGGCAGGAGATCGCCGAACTGTTGGACAGCTCCTACCGGCGGATCGCGCCGGCGCGGCTGATCCGGCGGCTGGACAGCCAGGGGTCGCCGGCCGGGCCGTCCCCGGCCCCGCGCCCGCCCAAAGAACACGGATAGGCAGAGGGCCCGGTTTGTCATAACCCGCAACAATGCTTCGGGTGCGGGGGTCGCTGAACCTACCCTTGGATCATGTCGCAGCTGACCGATCGCATCCCCGCCGCCACCGGCTTCATCCAGGCCCCGCGGCCGGGCCTGCTCGGGCGCGTGTTCGCGTTCCCCAACCCGGTCAACGAGTACGCCGCCCGCTGCACGGCCGGCATCGTCGTCGTCCTCGCCTTGGCGGCGCTGCTGACCGGTGCGCGCCTGCTGGTGGCCGTCATCGCCGCCGGCTTCGTGTTGCGCCTGGCGTTCGGGCCGCGCATCTCGCCGGCCGCGCTGCTCTCCGTGCGGGTCCTGGCCCCGCGGTTCGGCGAACCGAGGCTCGTGCCCGGCCCGCCGAAGCGGTTCGCCCAGGGCATCGGTGCCGTGCTCTCCATCGCCGCCACCGTGCTGCTGTTCGCCGGTGTTCCGGTGGTCGGCTGGGCCCTCATCGCCGCCTTGGTCGTCGCGGCCTCGCTGGAGGCGTTCGTGGGGTTGTGCCTGGGCTGCATCATATTCGGCGTGCTGGTGCGTCGCGGCCTGATTCCGGCCGGCATCTGCGACGACTGCGCCAACGTCTCGCTGCGCGCCCGCTAGCGGTGCCGGCCCACCGCCAACGCTAGGCCCCTCGGGCGGTCCCGGTCGTCACCCGGATCAGTGCGGCGGCCATGTGCCGGATGAGGTCCGGCGCCTCGGACAGGGTGAGCCAGGCCTGTGGCAGACAGGACTCGCCATGCAACGCGCCGAGGATGTTGCCGGCGATCGAGCCCGTCGAATCGCTGTCGCCGTCGTGATTCACGGCCAGCCGCTGCGCGGCCAGGAAATGCTCCACCGGTGAGAGCGCATCCTCCGTGGCCAGGACGCTGTACACGGCGACGGCCAGGGCCTCCTCGGCGACCCAGCCCTCACCCAGGGCATCCGTCAGGGCCCGACGCTCCAGGCGTGGCCTGCCGGGCGTGGAGAGCTCCAAGGCGGCATCCAGGCGGGCCAGCAGGTCCGGGTCGGCATCCCGTGCGGTGGCGACCCGCTCCCGCGCGGAGACGGTTGCCGCCCGCACATCCCGGCCCTCGAACACGAGCTCGCGGATGAGCCAACTGAACGCGGCCGCCGACTGCCGTGCGGAACGGTGGCCGTGAGTGAGCGCGGCCGCGTCGGCGGTGAGCTTGTAGACGGTTTCGGCGGGCACGTTCGGGATCAGGCCGAACGGCGCCGAGCGCATGACCGTGCCACAGCCCTTCGAATTCGGGTTCAGCGGGCGGGCGGTCGTGCCCATCTCACCGGTTGCCAGCGCGCTGACACACGCAGTGCCCGGGTGTCGTTGATGGTGCAGCACGCTCTGCGCGTCGATCCAGCGCGCCTGTGGCTCCGGGGCGCGATCCGCGGGGGCGACGCCCTGGGTCTTCAGCCAGCGCAGGTACGCCAGCCACAGGCAGGCCGTGGTGTCGGCGGCCACGCCCTGGTTGGCCCACTCCAGCGACTCGACCAGGGCATCCACGGTGTACAGGGTCATCTGCGTGTCGTCGGAGAAGTGCGCGAGGCCGGACGCCTGCGACAGGTCGACGAGGCCGGCGGACCCGTACCGGGCGGTGATGGCGTCCACGTCGTCGAACTCGACGAGGTAGCCGAACGCGTCACCGAGGGCCCCGCCCACGAGGCAGCCGTGGACACGGGAAGCGAAGGTGGCAGCGGGACTGGTGGGACTGGCCATGCGATCAAATCTACGGGATCGGCGGACGGCCGGCTGTCGGTAGACTCAAGACATCCCGACGGGCGGCGAGCCCCCCACGCACGCAGGTCCGGCGGCAACCATTCGACAACGACCACCGAAAGGCGGACCCATGCGCGAGCCGGCCTGGCGCCGAACCGGGGAACGGCCCGACTACCGTTTCTCCCTGGCCAACGAGCGGACGTTCCTGGCCTGGATTCGCACGGCCCTGGCCCTGCTGGCCGGCGCGATCGGCATCGACCAGCTCGCCCCGGAAATCGCCCCGACCGTGTTCCGCGTCATCCTGTGCATCCTGCTGGCCGCCGTCGCCGCCGGGCTCGCGGTGGTCAGCTACCGCCGGTGGGGGCGCCATGAACAGGCCATGCGGCACAACGAGGACCTGCCACATTCGTGGCTCATGATGGGCATGACGGTCGTCGTGGCCGTCGCCGGGCTGGTGTTCGCCATCCTGCTGCTGGTCCGGCATTGAGCAGGGCATTGTGAGCGGGGCGTTGTGAGCACGGGGGAGGCCCCCGCCCGGGATCCGGGACTGCAGCCCGAACGCACGGCCCTGTCCTGGAAGCGCACGCTGTTCAGCGCCGTCGTCGCCGACCTGTTCATCTGGCGCGCCTGGATCCATGGCATGTCCGGCGACCACCGGCAGGCGCAGGCCGACGGCCTGCTGGCCGTCCCGTTCTCCGCACACACGGTCGCGCTGGGCGTGTGCGCCGTCGTGGCCTGCCTCACCACCATCACCCTGGTGCTCTGTGCGGTGCGCCGCGTCACGGTGCTGCGCTACGGCGTCGAACCTCTGGGCCACCCCACAGACATCGCCCCGGACGCGCTCACGCTGCGCACAGCGTCGGCGGCTATAGTGATGCTGGCAGTTGCGGCGATTTGCGCCATCGCGCTCGGAATCTAGGAGTGCCGGCCGGCCCGCCGCCCGATTCCCACGAATGTTGACTTCCTATCCGAAGGACCTGGCACCATGACTTCACCCGGTACGGCCCCGGCCGAGACCGCTGCGGCCCCGACACCCGTCTACTCGCTCGCCGCCCGCCTGGGCGCCGAGGCGGTGGGCACGTTCCTGCTGGTGTTTGCCGGCCTCGGAGCGGCCATGTTCGGCACGCAGGGCGGTGTGCCGGTGGGCATCGCGTTCGGCCTGGCCCTGGTTGCCGGCGTCATCGCGTTCGGGCACATCTCCGGCGGCTACTTCAACCCGGCGGCTTCGCTCGGCCTGGCCATCGCGGGCCGGCTCAAGTGGCTCGACATGGTCTGGTACTGGGTGGCCCAGGTCATCAGCGCCACGCTGGCCGCACTCGTCCTGTTCGCCGTGTTGAAGGTCCTGCCGGCCATTGCCAGCGGCTCCGGACAGGTGACCACGCACACGCTGTTCAACTCGCTGGCCAACGGCTTCGACACCCACTCGCCGTCCCAGGTCCCGCTGATCGCCGTGCTCCTGGTCGAGGCCGTCGGCACGGCGTTGTTCGTCGGAGTCATCCTGGGCGCCACGTCAGCGCAGAACAAGACGACCCTGGCCCCGCTGGCCATCGGCCTGACGCTGGCCGGCGTCATCACGGTGACCGCCCCGTTGAGCAACGCCTCGATCAACCCGGCCCGCTCCACCGCGGTCGTGCTCTTCGCCGACGGCTGGGCCTCTCAGCAGCTGTGGCTGTTCTGGGTTGCCCCGCTGCTTGGTGGCGCCATCGCCGCTGTGTTCTACAAGGCGTTCGCGGCCGCCAAGCCGACCGCCCTGCCGGCCGCCGTGGATGCCGGTGACGCGGGCGACGACGAGGCCGCCGACGTCGTCGACGCGCCTGCCCCCGCGGCATCGGCCCTGCCCGCCCCGATTCCGGCCGCGTCGCGCCCGACGGACGCGCAGGATTTCTTCGACAAGCCGGAGTCCGGGCGGTAACACTGCATGCCCTGCCGCGCTTCTCGCGGGCCCGGCCACCGACGGTTTCAATTCCCCAGGTAACGCAGGTTTCCGGCGCCCATACTTGCGTTATCCGAGGAATTGGCGTGGCGCCGGGTCCCCCACGCGGCGACGAGAACCTGCCAGGCAATCCGCAGGGGACAGCGGCGCCGACACGCTCGACCCATCCGGGTGCCCCACCAGCATGGCCGGGCGGCAGGGGATTAGGATCTGTCCAGGTCTTCCGTGCGGGGGCCATGCGTGGCACAAACCAAGGGGGAATTCATGACTGACCAGAACCTGCCCGACGGACCCGTCCCGCCGATTCCCGGGATGCCTCCCACGGCCGGGAAGCGCCGCCGGTGGGTCCTGCCCGTGGTCGTCGGTGCGTTCGGCGTGACCATCGCATTGGTTGGATCCCTCGTCGTGCTGCCCGCGATCCTTGACCACGACGGGGTCGCCGACGCTGCCCGGACCGCGGCACCGCTAAACAGCACGGGAACAACGGCGAAACCCAGTGATACGGCGACCGCCGGCACGGCGCCGGCAATCACGCCGACCGCTGCACCGACGATCGCGCCATTCGTGTCCAGGGAGGGAGGGTTCCGCATCCAATTACCGAGCGTCCCGAAGAAGGCGACAGCCGCCCAGCTCGGCGGAAGCCCGCCGGAAGGCAGCGTCGCGTACGTGGCCGGCGACGGCGTGCAATCGTACACGGTCACGGCCGTCCCAATGCCTTGCCAGCCACCGGAGGGGGAGGTGGCGACGGGGCTGAAGGAGCTCACGGCCAACGGAATCACTGGCGTCGCGCGCGGGTTGAACGCAAAATCCGAGGTGCTCTCGGAGACGGCCAGGGAAGTGGACGGGCACGCAGCCGCCCAATCTGACTTCACGCTGACGGTGGGCAGCCTGAAAATGAAGGGCCGGATGATTTCCGCGATCGGCGGGAAACACGTCTATTCGCTGACGGCCATGGCCACCGAACCGGACCTGTTGGCGTGGGACAAGGTCATCGACTCGTTTGAAACCCTGGACGCGGTCTCCGGCCTGCCGGCCTGCAAGGGGTAGGCGGACCGCCGGGTTTGACGGCGCCGTCCGCTAGCGTGGATCCATGAGGTTTCTGCACACATCGGACTGGCACCTGGGCCGGTCGTTCCACGGGGTCGGCACGCTCGAGGCGCAGCGCCGGTTCGCCGACCAGCTGTTGGACACCGTCACCGCCAACCGGGTCGACGCCGTCCTGGTCGCCGGCGACGTCTACGACCGGGCGCTGCCGGGGGTGGATGTCGTCAACCTGTTCGACGACATCCTGGCCCGGCTGGGCGCCGCGGGCGTGCCGATCGTCATCACGTCCGGCAACCACGATTCCGCCACCCGGCTCGGCTTCGGCGGACGCATCATGGCCCGGGCCGGCGTGCACCTGCGCACCCGCGTCGAGGACCTCGCCACGCCGGTCCTGTTCCCCGCGGAAGATGGGCTGACCAGCGTCGCCGTCTACGGCATCCCGTACCTGGAGCCGCGCCTCGTCGCGGACCGGTTGGGCGTTGACGAACCGTCGCACTTCACCGTCACCGAGGCCGCCGTGAAGGCGATCCAGGCGGACCGCGCGTCCCGGCCGGAG
Organism: Specibacter cremeus; assembly: GCF_003946885.1. Classification (GTDB taxonomy): domain Bacteria; phylum Actinomycetota; class Actinomycetes; order Actinomycetales; family Micrococcaceae; genus Specibacter; species Specibacter cremeus. The sequence continues at coordinate 60,923 of NZ_RWKQ01000004.1, forward strand.
GTGGGTGCCGCCGTCGTGCTGGCCCACACGTTCGCCAGCGGCGGCATCACGTCCGCCAGTGAACGCGACCTGGCGATCGGCGGTGTCGGCGCCGTGCCGCTGGACCTGTTCGACGGGTTCACGTACACGGCGCTGGGCCACCTGCACGGGCGGCAGACGCTCAGCGACGCCGTGCGGTATTCCGGTTCGCCGCTGCCGTACTCGTTCTCCGAGGCGAATCACCGCAAGGGCGCGTGGCTGGTCGACGTCGGTCCCGCCGGACTGGAGCAGGTCACGGCGGCCGATTGGCCGGCCGAGCGGGCCCTGTCCGTGCTGCGCGGAAGGCTGGATGACCTCTTGTCGCAGGACCAATACGCCGCGGCGGAGGGGCATTATTGCCAGATCACGCTCACCGACGATCAACGCCCCGTGAATGCGATGGAGCGGCTCCGGACCCGTTTCCCCGACACGTTGGTGCTCATGTTCGAACCCGAAAACGCGGGTGACACGGCGGCCCACACATACAGCGAGCGCGTGGCCGGGGCCGTCAACGAGCTTGATTTGTGCTGCGGATTCCTTGACCACGTGCGCCAGCGGGCCGCGAACGACGACGAGCAACGGGTTTTGCGCGAAGCCTTGGCTGCCGTGCGGGCCCAGGAGGCGGCACTGTGAGGATCCACCGGTTGGAAATCCAGGCCTTCGGGCCGTTCGCCGGGCGCGAGGTCGTGGACTTCGACGCGTTGGGCGCGCAGGGGCTGTTCCTGCTCAACGGCTCGACCGGGGCCGGCAAGACCAGTGTTTTGGACGCCATCGCCTACGCCTTGTACGGCAGCGTGCCGGGCGCGCGGCAGGGCGCCGTCAAGCGGTTGCGCAGCCATCATGCGGCCGACGGCGTGGGGCCGGAGGTCGTGTGCGAGTTCAGTGCGGGCGGGCGCCGGTTGGAGGTGCGGCGCAGCCCCGAGTGGATGCGTCCGGCCAAGCGCGGCACCGGAACCACGAAGGAGCAGGCCAGCACCCAGCTGCGGGAGAAAAGCGGCGACGCCTGGGTGGTGTTGTCACAGCGCAATGACGAGGCCGCGGTTGAGATCGAGGGCCTGCTGGGCATGGACATGGAGCAGTTCACCAAGGTGGTGCTGCTGGCCCAGGGCGAATTTGCCGCGTTCCTGCGGGCCACCGCCCAGGACCGTGAGGACCTGTTGGAGAAGCTCTTTGGCACCGAGATCTACCAGGACCTGGAAAACCGGCTGACCGCCGACGCCAAGGCCGCCGCCGCGGATGTGGCAGCCGGCATGGCCGAGTTGGCGGCCTGCGAGCAACTGGCGCGCAGCCAGGCCGACGGCATACTCGCCGGCTTTGCGGCTGAGGCGTTGGCGGGCGACGCCGACGCGCACCCGGGCGCGGAATCCGGCGGTGCGGCGGAGGGTGCGGAGCTGTTCGTGAGGCTGACAGCGGCATTGGCGCGCGCCGTGCAGCAGGCTGCCACCAGGGCCGCCGAGACCGAAGAGCAGGCCCGCCTGGCCACGGCCGAGGTTCAGGCGGCCGGGCAACGCAGCACCCGGCACGCCCTCCGGGACGCCGCGCTGGCGGAGCACACGCGCTTGGCCGACCTGGCGGATGACGCCGACCAATGGCGTGGATCGCTGCGCCGCCACCATGAGGCCGAGATCCTGGCAGCGGTGGTGAAGTCGGCCGCGGCCACCGCGGCCGAGCACCGGAACGCCGTCGCCGCCGTGACGCTGGCCGGTGCGGCCTTCAGTGCCGACGCGTTGGCCGCCGAGGTGACGGGCCTGGCGGCCGCCCTGCCGAATCTGCCCGGCGTGGCCGCCCTGGCCGCCGCGGACCGGGCGTTGACAGGCCAGGGCGCCGCCGTTGATGCGGCGATCCCCGACGAACAACGGTTGGCCCAGGTCACCGCCGAGCTGGCCGCGGGCGAACAAGCGCTGGCGGCGGCCACCGGCGAGGTGACCGTCCAGCAAGCCGCCGAGGCCGGTGGCACCGCGCGACTGCTGCGGATCAAGGATGAACTCACCGCGGTGCGGGACCGGGCCGGCTCCGTCCAGCACGCGCAACAGCAGCACGGGACGGCCGTCGAATTGATGAAGAGCATCAAGGCGCATGCCGCCCAGAAGCTTCGGGTGGGCACGCTGGCCGAAGCCGACCTGGCCGCCCGCGAAGAGGCCGTCGGGGCCATGAAGGCCTGGGTGGACGCCATCGACTTCCGCCTGTCGCTGGCCGCCGGTGAACTGGCCGCCAAACTCGAGGACGGCAAACCGTGCCCGGTCTGCGGCAGCGTGGAGCACCCGGCGCCGTCGGCGTTGGCCGGTTCGGGCGCCGACGCCGTCCAGGCCGAGAAAGCGGCCAAGCAGGCCAGCGGGGCCGCGGACAAACGCGCGGCCGCGGCGCGGGCGGCGCTCACCGAGGCGAACCAGGCCCTTGCCGTCCTGGCCGAACGCGGAGGCGACGGCGACCCCGCGGAGGCCCGTGCCGCCGTCGCCCGGGCCACGACGGCACTCGATGAGGCCGTCGCCGCGGCGGCGAAACTGGCCGCCCTCACCACGGAGGCCGAAACGCTGGAAGCGGACGTGGGCCGTGCCCGGACCGCACTGCTTTCGGCTTCGCAGCAGGTGGCGTCGCTGACGGTCGGCAACGCCGCGCACGCCAGGGAACAGGTGACACTGGCGGCGGACCTGGCGGCCGCACGTGCCGGTTTTGCCACCTTGGCGAAGCGGTCGGCGGCCATTGCCGCGGCCCAGCGGGTCACCGGTGATCTCCTGGCGGCGCTGCGGCACCGGGCCGGCACGGACACGGCCCGCCAGGCTGCCGGCGACGCACTGGCCGAGGCGCTCGCGGACAGCGAGTTTGCCGACGACGCCGAGGTCCGGGCCGCACTGTTGTCCAAACCCGCGGCGGCCGCACTGCAGGAGAAGATCGACGCCCATGCGAAAGCGGGAACCCTCAATGCCGCCCAGCTCGCGTTGCCCGAGGTGGTGGCGGCAGGGTTGGAGGCGGAAAGCGGGATTGCGGCCCCAACCGGGACGGCGCTTGAGGCGTTGCGGGAGGAAGCCCGGCGCCGGGCGGACGAGTCCCAAGCGGCGGCGGTGCGCCTCGGGTTGGCCGGCAAGGCCGCCGAGCAGGTGGCCGCGACACGCACCGCCTTCCACGCCCATGAATCCCGGGTCGCTCCGCTGCGGGAGCGGGCCAGGTTGTTGGGCGGGTTGGCGGACGCGGTGCGAGGCGGCGGTGACAACCTGCTCAAGATGACCTTGACCAGCTACGTGCTGGCCGCCCGGCTCGAACAGGTGGCCGTGGCCGCGTCGCTGCGTCTGTCCACCATGAGCGACGGCCGGTACACGCTGAGCCACACGGATGCCCGGGCCGGCGGAAACCGCAAGTCCGGGCTGGGCCTCGAGGTCGTGGACGGGTGGACGCAACAGAGCCGGGACACGGCCACGCTGTCCGGGGGAGAGTCGTTCATGGCGTCGTTGTCGTTGGCCCTGGGGCTGGCCGACGTGGTGCAACACGAATCCGGCGGGCTGGATATCGAGACGTTGTTCGTGGATGAGGGGTTCGGCAGCCTCGACGAGGAATCGCTGGAACAGGTCATGGACGCGCTCGAGGGGCTGCGGGACGGCGGCCGCATGGTCGGGCTGGTCAGCCACGTGGCCGAGATGAAGTCGCGCATCCCCGTCCACCTCCATGTCACGAAGGGCCGCCACGGGTCCACGCTGGCACTGGCCCGGGACGGGGACGACGCCGCCTGACCGCCGCTATGATGGAGAACGTATCCGGGTTGGGTGCGTCGGGAGGAGGGACGGCGCACGCCCAAGAGAATACCGGAAATCCATGACTGACTCCACCGTGGCCGTCCCCGCCGAGAAGACCGGCCGCTACGCCCAACTGCCGCGCCTGGCCGGCGCCGGCTACATCCCGCTGGCGTTGTTCGCCCGCGTCCCCCTGGCCATGCTCACCATTGGCATGTTGACGCTCGTCACGGCCCGCAGCGGGTCGTACGCCATCGGCGGGTTCGCGGCCGGGGCGGTCGGCATCGGCGCGGCCGTCGGCGCGCCGGCTTCCGGCTACCTGGCCGACCGGATGGGGCAAAAACGCATCCTGCTGGCCACCGCCCTGATCAACGCCGTGCTCGTGGGTGCCGCCGTCGTCCTCTCCTACGCCACCGCCGCCTTCACACCCGCCGCCACCGCCCTGGTGCTGGCCGTCGCGTTGGTGGCCGGCGCCTCGTCCCCGCAGGTCGGGCCGTTGTCGCGCGTGCGGTGGATGGCGTTGAGCCGGCGGCTGCCCAGGGAACAGCGGGGCCCGCTCGTCGACACGGCGCTGTCCATGGAGGGCACGGTCGACGAGATCACGTTCGTGCTGGGGCCGGCGCTCGTCGGCCTGCTGGCCTCGCTGGTCGCGCCCTGGCTGCCGCTGACGCTCGCCGCGGCCGCCACGCTGGTGCTGGTCACATTGTTCGCCATCCACCCGACCCAGGCGGCATCCGCCCGCCGGGTGACCTCCCACGGCAGCCCGGGATTCGTGGCCGGGGAACGCGTCAGCTGGTTCAAGGTGGCGATCCCCGTGGCCGGCATGCTGTGCATGGGCACATTCTTCGGGTCATCACAGACGGCGTTGACGGCGTTCACGGGCGTTCACGGGTCCGTCGACCAGGCCGGGCTCATGTACGCGATCCTGGGCCTGAGCTCGGCCGTGACCGCGTTGTCCGTGGCGTATTGGCCGGCCCGGTTCACGCAGCCGTGGCGGTGGGTCCTGGTCGGCGCGCTCATGACCGTGGCCAGCATCGGCCTCCTGCTGCCCGGCTCGCTTGGCGGCATGGTCGTGGCCCTGCTGCTCGTGGGGCTCCCGGTGGGCCCCACCATGGTGACGGTCTTCAGCATCGGCGGCATGGTGGCGCCGCCGCAGTGGATGGGCACGGTCATGACGATGCTGGCCAGCGGCATCGTCGCCGGCACCGCCCTGGGTTCATCGGTTGCCGGCAGCATCGCCCAGGCGCAGGGGTCCGGGCCGGCATTCCTGGTCCCGATCGCGGCGTCGGCCGTGTTGCTCGTGCTGGGCGTGCTGTCCACGGTGTTGCTGCGCCGCCGCTAGGCCGCGTCCCCGGGCGACCTCCGCAGCAGGTCGAGGACCTCCACATCGGACACCTGGTCGAAGTGGAGGTAGACCTGGCTGACGGCCTCCAGGTCGTGCAGGGGCCGCAGGCACACGACGTCGTCGGCCTCCTGCGTCAGCGCGCGGGCCGTGTCCGCCGGCGCCGTCGGCACGCAGACAAGGACGACGGCGGCGCCCGCCTTGCGCATGAGGCGCACCGCGGCGCGCATGGTGGCGCCCGTGGCGATGCCGTCGTCGCACAGCAGCACCGTGCGACCGGCGACCGGGCGCTGCGCGGACGCGCCGTACCGTGCGACGCGGCCGGCCAGCTCCGCCAGCTCGGCGCCCTCCACCTCGTCCAGTGATTCCTGCGTGTAGCCGTGCCGCAGCAGCGCGTCCACGGTGTCCGTCACATACAGGGTCTCGCGGTGCGGCCCGTGCGTGGCCAGGGCACCGAACGCGACCTCCGGCCGGCCGGGCACACCGAGTTTGCGGACCACGAGGGCCCCCGACGGCAGCCGCAGGTCGGCCGCGACCCGGGACGCGATCGGGACGCCGCCGCGGGCCAAGCCCAGGACGGTGACGTCGTCGCGGCCCCGGAAGCCGTGCAGCTCGGCGGCCAGCCGGTTCCCGGCATCGACCCTGTCGGTGAAGTACGGCCCGGCGCCGAGGCGGGTACGAAACCTCATGCTTCCAGTATGGTCCCGTCCGGCGTCGATTCTTCGGTATGGGTGGGTGCGCCCGCCCAACACCCGCACTTGCAGGAGAATGAACGCCTGGGGGCTCGGCCGGCTCGACCACCGATTTGCTAGACTTCCGGGCCATGGCAACCGATTCCTTTGCAGAGTATTCGGCGGAAATCCGTTCGGCGGGGCCGCCGGTGGACCTGCTGGTTCGGCGGGCCCGGCCGGACGACGTGCCGGCCATGGCGGTCGTCGAGGTGGCCGGGCGGGGCGGCGACGCGGGTGTGGCGGAAGCCGGTCTGCGTCGGTGGCTGGACCGGGACAGGTCGGCCCTGTTCCTGGCCGAAACGGGCGGGGCCGTGGTCGCATGGGCGAGCGCGCAGTGGCTGGGCGCCGACGGCGACGTGGCAATGGACCCGGGCTACTACCTGGCGGGCTGCACCGTGGACCCGGCATGGCGCCGCCGGTCGCTGGGACGACTGCTGACGGGGGCACGGCTGGCCTGGATCGGAGCCCAGTGTGCGCAGGAGGGTGAGCCGCCCATGGCTTGGTACTTCGCCAATGTGCGCAATACGGCGTCCATCGCCATGCACCGGGAATTCGGGTTCGCCGAGGCCGCCAGGGCCGAACGCATTCACGGCGTCACATTCTCGGGCGACGGCGACGTACCGGGGACCGGCGCGTTGTTCCGCGCCCCGCTCGAGGACGCCGCGACGACGCGAGGCTAGCGCACGGAACCGACGCCCCGCCGCCGGGCCGCGAGGACGGGAACGGTTGCCAGCGCGAGCACCAGCACGAGCAGCTGGACGGCCTCGTTGGCGGCCAGGCCCACGAAGGCCGAGGCAAGGGCGACGGCGGCCGCGACCAGCCGCTGGACCGGGCCCCCGATGCGCAGCGAGCGGCGGAACTCGCCGTTGCCGAGCAGGAACAGGGCCACGCCGGCCGCCAAAAGCCACGGAATGGCGGCATGGCCGGGCTCGGCCAGGTGGGTGACGACCTCCTGAAGGCCCGACGCCAACAGGATGATGCCGAAAATCATGGCGTAGTGGGTGTAGGCCATCTGCACTGCCAACCCGGACCGGCGTTGGGCGGTGGCCCGGTCGAGGGCCTCGACGGCCCGCTCGTCCGCTCCGTCGAAGTAGGTGAACCACATCCCGATGCCGACGGCCAGGCCGAGCACCACGGCGATCACGAGCGCTGGACTCACCGGGACCGCAGAGGCGCCGACTCCGACGGCAATCACGGACTCGCCCAGCGCGATGATGATCAGCAACCCATGCCTTTCGACGTAATGGGCCGACTGGATCTGGATCCTGCCGAGCCGGGCCGTCAGGGTGTGGAAGACCAGCACGCCGACGCCCGCCAGCCAGAACGGCCAATGGGGCAATGCCGGGATCAGTCCAGGCAGCAGCACGAGTGCGGCGGCTGCCAGGTTGTAGGGCAGCACGGCCAGTGTGGCCCGGACGACCTGGGGAACTCCGGCGGTCATGAACAGCAGCGTGTAGAGCACCACGACCACCAGGTAGGCGACGGCGAACACGAGGCCCGCGGAGTTGAACGCGTGCGGTATGGCCAGGGCCAGGACCAGGAACGCGGCCATGGCTGCAAAGAGCCCCAATTTCGTCGGGGTCGAGTCCGGGCGGACGGCGTTGGCCAGCCAGACGTAGCCGTCGTACATCCACCACAGCAGGCCCAGGACCACCACGGCCTGGAACAGGCCGGGGAAGCCCGGTTCGTGCCGGACCAGGGAGGTGAGCTGGGTGACGGCGAAGACGAAGACGAGGTCGAAGAAGAGCTCCACATTGCTGACCCTCGCCGCCGGACGGGGTACGAACTTGGTCATCAGGGATTTGCCCACGGTGCGGCCGCCCGCTCGATTCTGGCCGTGGTGCTAACGGCTCAGGAATGCGATGGCGGCGTCCTTGAACTCACGTGAGGTGACCGCATTGTTGTGTGTGCGCCCCGGAATGATGTGTTGCTCGGCGCACCCGCTCAGTTCCGCCAGGGTGTGCATGCGGGCGGCTCGCATGTCGAACTCGCCGGCCACCAGCAGGATGGGCATGCGCGGGACTGCCTCGGCCGGGTCGAACGGTTCCAGCTTCACGGCCTCGATGAGCGAAAGCAGCGAGAAGATGTTGTTGTTCGGGATCAGCTCCGCCATCTTCAGCAGCTCGTTCGTGGATTCGTCGGCGATCGGCGTGCCGTCGGCCAGGAACCGTTGGGCGGCGGGCAGGTCGAAGTCGGCGAGCGGGTCCTGCGGGTTCGGCCCGCCGAGCACCATCTTGCGCACCAGCTCGTGCTGCGTCGCGCCGAACTCCCAGGCCAGGCGCGAGCCGAGCGAGTACCCGATGATGTCCACACCGCTGGTCGGATCGCCGTCCCGGAGCGGCCGCACGCCCTGGTCGATGAGGATCTGTAGCAGGTCGGCACGGATCCTGCCCGGCGAGTACGAGTCCATGTCGTCGGGGGCCCCGCTGCGGCCGTGGCCGGGCAGGTCGGGGCAGATGATGCGCCGGCCGGCGCGCAGCAGGGCCGGTACCCAGCCGGACTTCACCCAGTTCAGCTCGACGGACGATGCGAAGCCGTGGATCAGCAGGATGGGCGGCAGCACGGCCGGCGCCTCGGGCACGAATACGTCGACGTGAAGTTGGGCATCCGTGCCCTCGACCGTGTGCACGGGGTGCGGGGCCGAGTGCCTCCCGTTGGCCTGCATGACTGGTCCTTTCGCGCGTAGAGTGCGTGCCGTCTACCGGCGCCACTGGGGAACGGCATGCGCACCGTTGAGCACGCCGTCCACCTGAGACGCTAGTCACAAAGACGGGCGGAAGCAATTCGCCGCCGCTTGCCGGTCACCTCCGGCGCTGGGCGGCTCAATTGACGACGGCGACCAGTCCAGCAGCGCCGGCAGGACCCTGCCCGGAAACAGCAGTTCCAGGATGACGGCGGCGTGTCGCCTCGCCGTGAGGGGCGTCGGCTTCGTCTGGATCAGGCTCGTTCCACTTCCTGGAAGGTGCGACTGAAAATGCCTCGAGACCACCCGAGGACGATGATTCCCAGACCCGCTGCCATCAATTTCGGGTTTCGGCGCCACGACCCGTAGGCCATGGCCGCGTCCCCGGCCAGCCGGAGGAACTGCGATGTAGGCGGCATGTTGTGCACAATGTACTGCCCTGCGGGCCGCCGGCGGAGCCTCCCGACATCAGCGAAGCGGAGCACGACTGCGCTCCCCACCATCGGGCCCGCGAACCGGACGACAAGGCCGACGCACGGTCGGTGCCGCCACAGCAACACGTTGGATGCGACGGCCGCCGCAACGTCGAAGGCCAGCTTCACCGGATGCACCTGGTGAAGGAGCACGAAGTCCTTGTCCATGGAACGGAATCTAGCAGGCGGCGCTTCCGTCGGTGTCATGAAACCTTTTCTGCGATCCCGGACAATACAGGGCATGGGGAACGTTGAAACCGACGACGGACTGTGGACGCGCAGTCTCAGCGGTGAGGGGGAGGCCTTCGGGCTCCTGTTCGACCGGCATCGCGACAGGGTCTTTCGCCATGCGTTCCGGCTCTGCCCGGATCGCTGCCCCGGTCGGGATACGCCCCGGACCCGGCGGCCGAGGTTCTCGGGAACAACCCCCTCGACGCGATCGATGCCGGTCTCGCGGAGGCCGTTCGGGCACTCACCGTCAAGGACCAGCAACTGGTGGCGCTGGTCATCTTCGAGGGGTACACCATCGCGGCGGCCGCAACGGTCCTTGGCCTGACCCAGGCAGCGGCCAAAACCCGCATGCACCGGGCCCGCCTTCGCATGAGAGCCACTGTCCAGGGGCAGGCCGACGTTGTGGCCGCCCAGTTTCCGAAAGGAGAAAGGTCATGAACCAGCCCCGGTTGGATGAGGGTTTCAGCGATGCGCTTCGGGCGGCCCTCGTGTCACGCGTTGAAGAGTCGGCAACGGTTAAGCGCAAGAGGCGCCGCCGCCTTTGGTTGGGTGCGGGCATTTTTGTCGGCGCAGGGTTGCTCGGCGGCGTCGGCGCGGTCCCGGCCGGAGCCACCAACGTCGTGCTGGAACTGACATGCCTCACTCCTGGCCGGTTCGACTTCGAGGATGGGGCCAGCGTCTCGTGCACGGCGGCGGATGTCGGTTCGGCCGGCGCCGGCTACAGCGTCGGTCTGGTTCCGGGACAACACATGGTTACCATCCACACCGAACCGGGTACGCGCTGGCGGCTCGCCGCCACCTACGTGAACCAAGCCACCACGGCCTGGGGCGTCAACGTCAACGGTGAGAGCTACGGAGTCCAGAACGAGCACGGCGTGCCGGACCTTGTCGCGGTTGTCGCCTCGAACGGGCGGAACGGCTATGTGCGCCGGTCGGAGATGGAGGACGCCGACGGCACGACGGCGGCCAAGGGGTTCAAGAGTCCCGACGACGCGATCGCCTGGCAAGATGCCCGTCGTGGCAGGAGCTTCCCCATTCCCGTTTACGCGGCGGATGGGAAGACCGTGATCGGCGAATTCATCATCGGCGGCCAGTAGGAGGCCGGCCGAGCCGGACACGGCCACCCCGGGGGATCGTGTCCGAGTCGCCACGCGGGCACAGTGATGCGCAGGTACCTCGATCGAAGCCGGGGCCCGGAGGGTGTGCCGGCGTGTCGCATCCAAAGTCGCTTCCAAACAAGGGCTGGATCCGTCCCGATGGCGATGGTGATGGATGGCGCGGCGGTGCGAATGCGGGCGGCGAAATATTTGTCACCGCGCCAAACCAGTCGTAGAATCAGTTGAAGTCAAAATGACTCTAACTAGGAATGCGGCAGCCAAGACCGGCGGAAGGAGCGCCCCCGTGACCGAATCGCGCCTGTACGCCAGTGCGGCCAACGTCAGCGAACGGCTGGTCCAGCCGCCGGCGCTCGCCATCTCCACCGTCATCTTCGCGCTGCGGCCCAGCGCCACCAGCGGCCGCCCCACCCTGTGGCTGCCCCTGGTGCGGCGCATCCGCGAACCGTTCAAGGATCTGTGGGCGCTGCCCGGCGGCCCGCTGACCCAGGCGGAGTCACTGCAGGACGCCGCGGCGCGCAACCTGGCCGAGACCACGGGCCTGGCGCCGAACTACCTCGAGCAGCTGTACGCGTTCGGCGGCCTGCACCGCTCGCCCAGCCAACGCGTCGTCTCGATCGTGTATTGGGCCCTCGTCGAGGCGACCCAGGCCGAGCTGGCGCGGGAGTCGGAGAACGTGCGGTGGTGCCGCGCCGACGGGCTGCAGACGCTCGCCTTCGACCACAACGAGATCGTCGACTACGCGCTCTGGCGGCTGCGCAACAAGATGGCGTACGGTTCCATCGCCTACCACCTGCTGGGGGAGACGTTCACGCTCGCCCAGGTCCGCGAGGTCTACGAGGCCGTGTTGGACCGCACGATCGACCCGGCCAACTTCCGCCGCCAGCTCAAGCAGGCGGCGAGCATCGAACCCACCGACCAGTACCTGCAGGGCGGCAAGCACCGGCCGCCGCGCCTGTACCGCTACACCGGGCGCACCGACCACGACGCGCCCGAACCCACCGACTGAACCCCCATGACCCAGGGCCGCCCGGCCCGCCCATCCAACGGAGAAACGCATGTCATCTGTGAATTCAACGATCCAGCTCATCACGCGCGAGCAGGCCGAAAACGGCACGCCGGGCCGCGCCCAGTCGAGCTGCAGCACCGAGCTGGCCAAGGGTCCGTGGGAGTTCGACCTGGCCGAGGCGCTGGCAGGGACGCCTGGCTACGGCCCGGGCGCGTCCAGTGCCGATGCGGCGCCGGCCGCCACGCCGCGGCAGGGCCAGCTGCCGCAGGAGTACAAGGACGCCTCCGACGACGAACTTGAGTCGCGCATCATCGCCGCCAAGGCGGAGCTGGGGGACCGCGTCGTCATCCTGGGCCACTTCTACCAGCGCGACGAGGTGGTGAAGTTCGCCGACTTCGTGGGCGACTCGTTCCAGCTGGCGAACGCGGCCAAGACCCGCGACGCCGCGGAGGCCATCGTGTTCTGCGGCGTGCACTTCATGGCCGAGACGGCGGACATGCTCTCCCAGCCGGGCCAGTCGGTCATCCTGCCGAACCTGGCCGCCGGCTGCTCCATGGCGGACATGGCCGACGCGCCCTCGGTGGAGGCTTGCTGGGAGCAGCTCGAGGCCCTCTACGGCACCGAGCCCGACGCCGAGGGCCGGGTGCCGGTCATCCCGGTCACCTACATGAACTCCTCCGCGGCGCTGAAGGCGTTCTGCGGCGAGCACGGCGGCATCGTGTGCACGTCCTCGAACGCGGCCACCGTGCTCGAGTGGGCGTTCGAGCGCGGCCAGCGCGTGCTGTTCTTCCCCGACCAGCACCTGGGCCGCAACACGGCCAAGGCCATGGGCGTGCCGCTGGAGGCGATGCCGCTGTGGAACCCGCGCCTGCCGCTCGGCGGGAACGACGCCGTAACGCTCCAGGACGCCCGGGTGGTGCTGTGGCAGGGGTTCTGCTCCGTGCACAAGCGCTTCACGGTCGCCCAAATCGAGCAGGCCCGCGCCGACTTCCCGGGCGTGCGCGTCATCGTCCACCCCGAATGCCCCATGGAAGTGGTTGACGCCGCAGACGAGGCCGGCTCCACCGACTACATCCTCAAGGCCATCGACGCCGCGCCGGCTGGCACCACGTTCGCCATCGGCACCGAGATCAACATGGTCAACCGGCTCGCCGCCCAGTACCCGCAGCACACCATCTTCTGCCTGGACCCGGTGATCTGCCCGTGCTCCACCATGTACCGCATCCACCCCGGCTACCTGGCCTGGGTGCTGGAGGGCCTGGCGGCCGGGGAGGTCCGCAACCGGATCAGCGTCCCGGAGGCGACCGCCGTGAACGCCCGCATCGCGCTCGAGCGCATGCTCGCGGCCAAGCCGTCGGCGGCGCGGCGCGCATGAGCGGGGGCGTGCAGATGGGCACGGGGACACGCAGCCTGCTCGTGGTCGGCAGCGGCATCGCCGGACTGTACGCGGCGCTGCTCGGCGCCGAGGCCGGGCTGGCCGTCACGCTGGTGACCAAGGGCGCCCTCGCGCACAGCAACACGCACCTCGCCCAGGGCGGCATCTGCGCGGTGCTCGGCCCGGACGAGGCGGCGTCCGGGGACTCCGTGGGCGCCCACATCGCCGACACGCTGGCCGCCGGCGCCGGCCACTGCGACCCGGAGGCCGTGCGGATCCTGTGCGCCGAGGCGCACGCCGACATCGCGGCGCTGGAACGCCACGGCGTCGTCTTCGACCGCGACCCGGCCACCGGGCGCCGCGCCCTCGGCCTGGAGGGCGCCCATTCGGCCGCCCGCATCCTGCATGCCGGCGGAGACGCCACCGGGGCGGCCATCGCGGACGGCCTGATCGCCGCCGTGCGCGCCGTCGCCGGCGGCGCCCGCCGGGTGCCGGGGAGCCTGCGCGTGGTGGAGCATGCGTTCGTGCTGGATCTGATGACGAACGACGGCGGTCCCGGCAGCAGGGTGACGGGCGTCGCCCTGGTCGACGGCGGGGGCGGCCTCGCCGTCGAGTCCGCCGACGCCGTGCTGCTCGCCACCGGCGGCGCCGGGCAGCTGTTCGAGTTCACGACCAACCCGTCCGTCGCCACCGCGGACGGGCTGGCCCTGGCCTGGCGGGCCGGTGCGGCCGTCGCCGACCTGGAGTTCTTCCAGTTCCACCCCACCGCGCTGGCCGGGGGCGACAACTTCCTCGTCTCGGAGGCCGTGCGCGGCGCCGGCGCCGTGCTGCGCGACGCCCGCGGCGAGGCGTTCATGGTCCGCTACCACCCGGACGGCGACCTGGCCCCGCGCGACGTCGTCTCGCGCGGCATCACCGCCCACCTGGGCGCAACACCGGGTGCCACCGTCTTCCTCGACGCCACCGGGGTGGAACGCAACCACGGTGCCGGCTTCCTGGCCCGCCGGTTCCCGACCATCGACGCCACGACCCGCGAGCTCGGCCTCGACTGGACGCGCGAATGGCTGCCGGTCACGCCGGCCGCGCACTACTGGATGGGCGGCGTGGCCACCGACCTCGATGCGCGCACCACCCTGCCCGGCTTGTACGCCGCCGGCGAGGTGGCCTGCACCGGCGTGCACGGCGCCAACCGGCTGGCCTCGAACTCGCTGCTCGAGGGCCTGGTATTCGGCCGCCGGGCCGTCGCCGCCGCCATCGCGGACTCCGCCCGCGGCGGCGATGTCGCCGCGACGTTCCCGGCGCGGATCCTGGACATCGCCGCGGCGGAGACCGCGGACACGGCGGACACGGCCAATCGTGACCCCGGGGTCACCTCCGGCGGCCGTGCCGAGCTGCAACGGCTCCTGTCCGCCCAGGCCGGCGTCGTGCGCAGCGGGCGCGGCCTCCGGGACGCCGCCCGGGCGCTCGCCGGCGGGCCTGGCCCGGGCGCCGACGACGGCGGGGACGCCGAATCCGCGGTGGCCGCCGCCGAGCTGGCGAACCTGCGCCTGGCCGGTGTCCTGCTGGTCCATGCCGCCCTGGCCCGCCCCGACTCGCTCGGCGCCCACCACCGTGACGACGCCCGGGCCGATGCCACGGGCGGAAACCACGCGACCGGCCGCCACGCCAATTACTGGGTCGCGGCCGCCGAAACGGCCGCCGAAACCGCCATCACAACCACCCGCCAGAGAGCACCGGAAAGCGAAACCGTATGAACGCCGTCGTCCGTACCCACCAAACAGCGCGCAACACCGCCATTCCCGCCCTGCCGCGCGACGCCGTGGAGACCATCCTGCGCACGGCGTTCGCCGAGGACGCGCCGTACGGGGACATCACGTCGGCCACGCTGCTGCCGGCCGACGCCACGGCCACGGCATGGCTGGTCGCCCGCGAACCCGGCATCTTCTCCGGCGGCGACGTGTTCGCGGCCGCCATGCGGTGCCAGGACCCGGACGCGGACGTCGACCAGCTCGTCGCGGACGGAGCCGGATTCACCACGGGCGAGAGGATCATGCGCGTGGCCGGGCTGGCGCGCGCGGTGCTGACGGCCGAGCGGGTGGCGCTGAACCTGACCCAGCGGATGAGCGCCATCGCCACGCAGACGGCGGAGTACGCGGCCCTGGTGGCCGGCACCGGCGCGCGGGTGACCGACACGCGCAAGACGACGCCCGGGCTGCGCGTGCTCGAACGGTACGCCGTGCGCTGCGGCGGCGGCCACAACCACCGGTTCTCGCTCTCCGACGCGGTGCTGGCCAAGGACAACCACCTGGCCGTGCTGACCGGCGGCGACCCGGCCAAGCTCACGGCGGCGCTGCGCGGCGTCCGGGCCCAGCTGCCGCACACGGTGCACTTCGAGGTGGAGGTGGACCGGATCGAGCAAATCGAGCCCGTCCTGGCCGCCGGCGTCGACACCATCATGCTGGACAACTTCAGCATCGCCGAACTCGTCACGGGTGTGGCGGTCATCGACGGCCGGGCCCTCGTGGAGGCCAGCGGCAACGTCAACCGTGACACCATCGCCGACATCGCGCGCACCGGTGTCGACATCATCTCCGTCGGCGCGCTGACCCACAGCGTCCGGGCCCTGGACCTGGGCCTGGACATCGCCATCGAGGCGTGAGCCATATGATCTTCCTGGACGCGGCCGCCACGACCCCGGTGCGCCGCGAGGTCATCGAGGCGATGTGGCCGTACCTGACCAACCAGTTCGGCAACCCGTCCAGCCACCACGAGCTCGGCGAGCGCGCCGCGCGCGCCCTGGCCGACGCGCGGGAGAAGGCGGCGGCCGTGCTCGGCTGCCGGGCGGGGGAACTCGTCTTCACCTCGGGCGGCACCGAGGCGGACAACCTGGCGCTGAAGGGCATTGCGCTGGCGCGCCGGGCCGCCGACCCGCGCCGCACCCGGGTGGTCATCAGCGCCATCGAGCACCCGGCCGTCGCCGCGTCCGCCGGCCACCTGCGCCGCGTGCACGGGTTCACCGTGGAGGTGGTGCCGGTGGACGCCGACGCGCTCGTGTCGCCGGACGCTTTCGCCGGGATGCTCGACGGCGGTGCTCCGGCGGGTGCCTCGGACGTCGCCGTGGCGTCGGTCATGTACGCGAACAACGAGGTCGGCACCGTACAGGACATTCCGGCGCTGGCGGCCGTGGCGCGCGGTCGCGGGATCCCGTTCCACACGGACGCCGTGCAGGCCGCCGGCTGGCTCCCGCTGGACGTGCGGGCCCTCGGCGTGGATGCGTTGAGCGTGTCCGGGCACAAGCTCGGCGCGCCCAAGGGCGTGGGCCTGCTGTACGTCCGGGGCGGCGTGCCGCTGGAACCGCTGGTGCACGGCGGCGGGCAGGAACGCGGGGCCCGCTCCGGCACCGAGAACGTGGCGTTCGCGGTGGCGCTGGCCACGGCCCTGGAGCTCTCCGGGGATGCGTTGGAGACGGCCGGCCGGGTTTCGGCGCTGCGGGACGCGTTCATCGACGACGTGCTGGACCGGGTGCCCGGCGCCGTGCTGACCGGGCACCGGACCCGCCGGCTGCCGTCGGTGGCCTCCTTCACGCTGCCCGGCACGAGCGGCGAATCCGTGCTGCTGGAACTGGAGCGGCAGTCGGTGGTCTGTTCGTCGGGGTCAGCCTGCGCGGCCGGGTCGGACGAGCCGTCGCCCGTGCTCACGGCCATGGGGATCCGCCGCGAGGACGCCCAGACGGCGCTGCGCTTCAGCTTCGGGGCTTTCATCACGGAAGAGGAATTGGTGACCGCCGCGACCGAGCTGGCCGCCGCCGTCGTCCGCGTTGGCGCGCTGCGCGCATAGGCGGGCACCACCGGCGGCGGCGCCGGCCCGGATCAGGCGCCGGCCGTGACCGGGTTGCGCAGTTCACCGATCCCGCCGACCCGGCACACCACGACATCGCCCGGGCTTATTTGCCGGCATTCGGCCGGGAAACCGGTGAGGATGACGTCGCCGGGCTGCAGCGTCATGAACGAGCTCAGATACACGAGGATTTCATCCACGCCCCAGCCCAGGTCCCTGCTGGAGGCGGCGGCGAGCTCGACGCCGTTGTGGACGATGCCGATGGCCACGTCGTCGTCCGCCAGGCCGACGACGATCCACGGTCCGAGCGGCGTGAACGTGTCCGGGCTTTTCGCGCTGATCCACAGGTCGTCGGACTTTTGCGCGTCGCGGTCCGAGACGTCGTTGCCGATCGTGAAGCCCAAGACCGCCTCGCGCGCCGTCCCCAGGGTCAGGTTGCGTGCCACCTTGCCGACGACGACCGTCAATTCGGCCTCCGGGTCGACGTGCCCGGCACCCGGGGACAGCTGGATGCGCTCGCCCGGGCCGATCACGGAGCTGGCGGCCTTGTGGAACGCCTGCGGCGGCAGCGCGCGACCGGGCGCGCCGGTGTTGTGCGCCATGCCGAACACGTTGACGGGCGCGCACGGGGCCAGGAACGTGAACCGGTCCTCGGCGACGGTGGCGCCGACGGTCCAGCCGGGCCGGGCCGGACTGTTCTGGTTCGCCGGGGAGGACGGGAACGGGGTGTCCACCACCCGCCACACCGTGCCCTCGGCGCTGGTGAAGTCGGTGGCGTCGTTGCGGACGAAGAACTGCTCCGGCAGCGGCGACGGCGGGGCGTCGAGCGGGCGGACGCGGGCCAGGCGGTACGGGACAACGGTCATGGGACTATCTTGCCTTGCGTTTGCCTTGTGTTTGCCCCGTGACGGGTGTCCGCGCGCACGCAACGGCGGCATTGGTGGCGTTACGGGCCGCCCGGTCAGGCCGCGCCGCTCACGGCCGCGGCCGGCTGGCGTGCGCCGTAGCGGGTGCGCCGGAAGATCCAGTAGCGCATCATCAGGAACCGGGTCACGGCGGCGGCGACGTTGGCCAGCGTGATGACCACCAGGTCGGCGATCAGCGGCGCGTGCGGGGCCGCGTCCTCGAGCAGCCACAGGCTGCCGCTCGTCATGGCCAAGGCGATCAGCATGACCCACAGGCCGCGGCGCTGGTCGCGCCACCACAGGTTCGCGTCGTTGGCGTCGAAGCTGATGCGCCGGTTCAGCTCGGTGTTGAGCACCGAGCAGAGCACCAGCGAGATGCCATTGGCCCACTGCAATCCGACCATGCCGCGCAGGCTGGCAAAGATGGCCATGGAGATGACGGTGCAGATGACGGCGACCAGGCAGAACCCGCGAATCTGTCGTCTGAGCACGGCACGGCGCCGCGCCCCCTCATCCTGGGACGCGGTACCGGTGGACCGGGGTTTCGGCGCCGGTTGGGCGGCCGCTGATGCTGTTGCCATAGGTAACTAATACTGCCATTGACGGGTGAATCTTCCCAAAAAGCAGGCTGGGGAATTGCCATGAAACGCGGCACGCCCCGAGCGGCCGGGTAGGACCCGTCAGCGCACCGCGGCCGCCCCCATGTCGGCCTTCATGGTCGCGGACTCGCGCAGCTTCGTGGTGAGCGCCAGCAGCGTGGCGAGCTCGTCGTCGTCCAATGCGTCCTCCATGAGCTGCATGATGTTCACGACGTGCGTGCGACCGACGTCCCGTTGCAAGGCGGCGCCGGCCTCGGTGAGCCCGATCAGCACGCCCCGCTTGTCGCCGTCGGCCGTCTTGCGCCGGACCAGCCCGCGCGACTCCAGCCGTTCCACCATGCGCGAGATGCTCGGCTGGGACAGCAGCACGTGCTCGTTGAGCTCGTTCATGCGCAACCATCCCGAGGGGCAGCGCGAGAGGTTGTACAGGACGTCGTACTCGCGCTCGCCGATGCGCCGCAACGCGGGCTCCTTGTGCAGCTGCCGGGCCACGGCGACCTGGGCGCGGAACAGCGACTCCCACGCGTCGGTGGCCAACCGCCGATGCGCCGCCGGTGTGGTTGGGGGATTGGTCGCCGGGCTCACGGCGCCACCGCCGCGGCGGGGGCTGCCGCGGCCTCCTTCGCCGCCTTCCGGGCCTCGAATGTCGGACCGTCCGGGATGTCGGCGGGGCGGTTCGCGGCGAACTCCTTGCGCAGCGTCGGCAGCACCTCGGCGCCGAAGAGGTCCAGTTGCTCCAGCACGGTCTTCAACGGCAGGCCGGCGTGGTCCACCAGGAACAGCTGGCGCTGGTAGTCGCCGAAGAAGTCGCGGAACGAGAGCGTCTTCTCGATCAGCTCCTGCGGGCTGCCGACGGTCAGCGGCGTCTGGGCGGTGAAGTCCTCCATGGACGGGCCGTGGCCGTAGACGGGGGCGTTGTCGAAGTAGGGGCGGAATTCCTTGACGGCGTCCTGCGAGTTCTTGCGGATGAAGAACTGCCCGCCCAGGCCCACGATCGCCTGGTCGGCGCGGCCATGCCCGTAGTGCTCGAAGCGCCGGCGGTACAGGCCGATCAGCTGCTGGTAGTGCTCCTTGGGCCAGAAGATGTTGTTGGCGAAGAACCCGTCGCCGTAGTACGCGGCGATCTCCGCGACCTGCGGCGTGCGGATCGAGCCGTGCCAGACGAAGGGGGCGACGCCGTCGAGGGGGCGCGGCGTGGCGGTGAACCCGTGCAGCGGCGTGCGGAAGCGGCCCTCCCAGTTCACCACCTCCTCGTCCCAGAGGCGGCGCAGCAGGGCGTAGTTTTCCACCGTCAGCTCCACTGAATCCTGGTTGTTCTTGCCAAACCAGGGGTAAACTGCGCCCATGTTGCCGCGGCCCAGGACCAAGTCGACGCGGCCGTCGGCCAGGTGTTGGAGCATGGCGAAGTCCTCGGCGATCTTCACGGGGTCGTTCGTGGTGATCAGCGTCGTCGCGGTGGACAGGATGAGCCGTTCGGTCTGCGCCGCGACATAGCCCAGGATGGTGGTGGGGGAGCTGGGGTAGAACGGCGGGTTGTGGTGCTCACCGGTGGCAAACACGTCCATGCCCACCTCCTCGGCGTGCTTGGCGATGGTCGTGATCGCCTTGATTCGCTCATGCTCGGTGGGCGTGCGCCCGGTGGTCGGGTCCATGGTCACGTCGCCCACGCTGAAAATGCCGAATTGCACGGTGCTCTCCTTGCCCTCGGGAAGCCCTGACGCGGGCCCCCTATTTATATGCGTTTGCATCTATTGTAGGCGTCAACGGCGGCGTCGGCCAATATGTTCCCCGGGGTGCGCCGGCCCGTGGACTCCCGCGCCGGCGCAACAGCGCCTAAGATGCAGCAAGCCTGTCACTGGCGGGTGCCACACTCAAGATCCGGGGGAACCAGGTTGTCGGCCGGGAACGGGGATCCCTGGGCAGCCGTCCCTTACGAAGACTGTCCCCACGGCCAGCGCCATCGTCGGCTTCCTGGCGAAGCTCGGCGGCGTGGTCGGGCACAAGCGGATCCCGCTCATCGCCACGGGTCTGACCCTCATGCGCGTCAACGGGCCCGGCGCATGGTACGCGGGGGCCGCCGTCGTCCTGTACTTCGTGCCCAATCCGTGCATCGAGTCAGACCGAACGCCGCAAATCAGCCCGAGCGTTCGGTCCGACATGCAGCGTTCGGTCTGGTTCGGGGATTCCGGCGGCAATATCCTCCTCGCAGAGCCACCCCGGCACGCAACTTTCACAGGTCCCGGACGTATGCCCCCGGGCGTCAGTCGGCGGAGGCGCGCCGGCCCCGGATCTTCGGGATGGCGCCGGTCGTCCAGTCCTGGAACTCCGCGGCCGGCTCAGGGGCGTGCGGCGACCCGGCGGACGCGGCGTGCAGCACCTTCAACGCCAAGACCCGGGCGCGGCGCTCCTTCCGGCCCTCGACCAGCCGGTACAGCACGGGCACCAGCACCAGCGTCAGGGCGGTGGAGGACACCAGCCCGCCGATCACCACGATGGCCAGCGGCTGGGAGATGAACCCGCCACCGCCGGTCACGCCCAGGGCCATCGGGGTCAGGGCGAAGATCGTGGCCAGCGCGGTCATCAGGATGGGGCGCAGGCGTTGCCGGGCACCATGCTCGATCGCCTCCGCGACGTCCATGGCCGGCCGGTCCCCGGACGGCCTGCGGTACTGGTTGATGAGGTCGATGAGCACGATCGCGTTCGTCACCACGATGCCGACCAGCATCAGCATGCCGATCAGCGACGGCAGCCCCAGCGGCACCCGGGTGGCCAGCAGCAGCCCGATGGCGCCGGTCGCCGCGAACGGGATCGAGACCAGCAGGATCAGCGGCTGCACGAGTGACTTGAACGTGGCCACCATGATGACGTACACGATCGCGATGGCGGCCAGCATGGCCAGGCCGAGCTGGCTGAACGACTCGGCCTGCTGCGTGGCCGCGCCGCCCACCGTGGCCACGACACCCGGCGGCAGGGTCAGCGACGACACCTTCGCGGTCACCTCGGCGCTGACCGAGCCCAGGTTGTTGGCATCGGGCGTCACGGACACCGTGGCGGTGCGCTGGCCGTTCGAGGTGGTGATCGACAACGGCGTGTCCACCACCTGGACGGTCGCCACCGAGGACAACGGGATCGGGCCCGCGGGTGTCGGCAGCGACGCGGCCCGCAAGGCGTCAACCGAGGAGAACCGGGCCCCGGTGCCGATCTGCACCTTGTAGTCCGTGGTGTCGATGCGCACCGTGCCGCCCGGAATCGGGCTGACGGTGGCGGCCAGCAGGCCGGTGATCTGCTGCTCGTCCAGGCCGGCGGCCACGGCCTTCGCCCGATCGACGCTCACCTGCACGACCGGCTGGGCCGCGGACAGGTTGCTGGTCACGCCCTGGACGTGGTCGAGTCCATGAAGGGCGCCGACCAGCGCGTCGCTGCCCTTTTGCAGATCGGCCCCGGTGGGCGCCGTGACCGTGACGTCGACGGTGCTGGACATCCCGAATCCGCCGGAGGAGGAGCCGACGCTCACCGTGCCGGCGTCCGTGACACCCGCCAGCGCGGCACGGGCCGCGTCCTTGATGGCCGCCTGGTCGGCATTCTGGTCCGTGATGACCTGGAACCGGGCAGTGGACGCCCCGGCGGAGAACAGGGCCGAGAACCCGCCGGAGGCGTTGCCGATCGTGACCTGGATGTCCCGGACGCCCGGGATGGACTTCAACGCGGCCTCGACCTTCGACGCGGCCTTGTCCGTCACGTCCAGGCTGGTGCCGGGGGCCAGGGCCTGTGTGACGGTGAAGCTGTTCTGCCCGGTGTTGCCGAGCAGGTTCGTGGGCAGCAGCGGCGTCATGGCCAGTGTCGCGGCCAGGATGACGACGCCGGAGACCAGCGTGGTGACCGGGTGCTTCTGCGTCCGCTTCAGGATGGGCAGGTAGCCGCGTTGCAGCCGGCTGGTGCGCTCCCTCGACTCGACGGCGCTCAGCAGCGCCTTGCCGGACAGCGCCGCTCCGGTGCCGTCCGTGTGCACGGGCGTCCTCAGGAACCAGTATGCGAGCACGGGCACGATGGTCAGCGACACGAACAACGAGGCCAGCAGCGCGAACGTGACGGTCAGCGCGAACGGCCGGAACAGTTGCCCGGCCAGGTTGCCGACGAACGCGATCGGCAGGAACACGGCCACGGTGGTCAGCGTCGAGGCGGTCACGGCGCCGGCCACCTCGCGCACGGCGGAGAGGATGGCGGCCAGCTTGTCCTCGCCGTAGCCCAGGTGCCGCTTGATGTTCTCGATCACGACGATCGAGTCGTCCACGACGCGCCCGATCGCGATGGTCAGCGCACCCAGCGTGAGGATGTTCAGCGAGTACCCGGTGGCCCACAACCCGATGAACGTCACCATCAGCGACAACGGGATGGAGATCGCCGTCACGAGCGTCGAGCGCACCGAGAGCAGGAAGATGAGGATAACGACGACGGCGAAGCCCAGTCCCAGCAGACCTTCCGTTGTGAGGTCGTGAATGGACTTCTCGATGAACGGGGCCTGGTCGAGGACGGTCGTGAACTTCGCGTCGTGTCCGAGCTCGGCCTGGATCCGCGGCAGCGCGGCGTTGATCTCGTGGGAGAGGGTGACGGTGTCGGCGTCGGGCTTCTTCGTGACGGACAACGCCAGCGTGGGTGCGCCGTTCGTGCGGGTGATGGACGTCGTGGCGTCGTCGGCCAGCGCCACCGACGCGACGGCCCCGATCGTGGCCGGCGCCGGGCCGGGCCCGGTCCGGTTGCCGTTGGAGGCCAGCGGCAGCGCCTTGATGGCGTCGAGCGAGGTGACCGAGCTGCCGGCCTGGATGGACAGGGTCTGGCCGTCGTGGCCGAGCGTCCCGACGGGCACGAGCGAGCCGTTGTCGGACAGCGCGGTCGAGATGGCGCCGACGGAGACGCCGGCGGCGGCCAGCTTCGCCGGGTCCGGGACGATGGCGATGTGCTGGGTGTTCGCGCCGGAGACGTCGGCGCTGCGCACGCCGTCGATCTTCAACAGCGTCGGCACCGCGATGCGCTGCAGGCCGGTGTTCAGGGCGGCCAGGCCCTGGTTGGAGGAGACGGCCAGGAACACGATGGGGAAGTCGTCGATGCTGCCGGCGATGGGCTGTGGCGCGACGTCCTTGGGCAGCCGGGACGCCACGTTGGAGATGGCCCGGTCGATCTGGTTGCGGGCCCGGTCCAGGTTCGTGCCGTACTTGAACGACAGGTTGATGGTGGAGACGCCGGTGCGGGAGGTGGAGGTGCTCGACTCCAGCCCCTCGACGGCGTTCAGGGCGGCCTCGAGCGGTTCACTGACCTGCTTGTCGACGACCTCGGGGGAGGCGCCCGGCATGGCGGAGACGACCGTGACCTGCGGGAACTCGATGGAGGGGATGAGTTCCTGCTTCAGTGTTCCGAGCGTGATCACGCCGAACACCACCGCGAAGATGGTGATCAGCGCGATCAGTGCCCGGTTGCCCAGCGAAAGGGTGGCCAGGCGAAACATCTACACGCTCCAGGGAAGTTGCTCGATTTTCGCCAGGCCCGCCCGGGGCAGGCGGCGCGTCAGGCGGTGACGGTCTCCAGCTGCAGCGCGCGGGCCGTGGCATCCATGGACTGGGCGAACAGGTCCGGGTTGTCGTTGAGCTTGGTCCCGTACGTCGGCATCATGGTGCGCAGGGAATCCTGCCATTCCAGCTTGAACTTCCGGGGGAAGCAGCGCTGCAGCAGTTCCAGCATGATCGGCACGGCCGTGGAGGCCCCCGGGGAGGCGCCCAGCAGGGCGGACAGCGAACCGTCGGAGGCGGTGATGACCTCGGTGCCGAACTGCAGCACGCCGCCCTTCTTCGGGTCCTTCTTGATGATCTGCACGCGCTGTCCGGCGGTGATCAGCTCCCAGTCGTCGCCGTTGGCCTGCGGGAAGTACTCCTGCAGGGCGGTCACCTTGGCGCCGTGGCTCTTCAGGACCTCGCTGATGAGGTACTTGACCAGGCCCAGGTTGTCCTTGCCGACGGCCAGCATGGGGATGATGTTGCCGGGGCGGATCGAGCCGGGCAGGTCGAGGTAGCTGCCGGTCTTCAGGTACTTGGTGGAAAAGCCGCCGTACGGGCCGAACAGCAGGGAACGTTTGCCGTCCACGTACCGGGTGTCCAGGTGCGGCACGGACATGGGCGGGGCGCCCACGGATGCCTGGCCGTACACCTTGGCGCTGTGCTGGACGGCGAGGTCCTCGTTCGTGCAGCGGAAGAACTGGCCGGAGACGGGGAACCCGCCGAAGCCCTTGCCCTGCGGGATGCCGGAGCGCTGCAGCAGGTGCAGGGCGCCGCCACCGCCGCCGATGAACACGAAGCGGGTCTTGACGCGCCCGCGCTCGTTCGACGCCGGGTGGCGCAGCGCGATGTCCCAGCGCCCGTCGCTGGCGCGCTGCACATCGGTGACTTCCGTGCCGTAGTTGACCTCGACGTCGTTGTTGCCCAGGTAACCGACAAGCTCACGCGTCAACGCGCCGAAGTCGACGTCGGTGCCCTCGGCGGCGCGCGTGGCGGTGACCACCTGCTTCGGGTCGCGGCCCTTCATGACCAGCGGCGCCCAGGCCGCGATCTGGTCCGGGTCCTCGGAGTACTCCATGGAGGAGAATAGCGTGTTCGGTTGCAGCGCCTCGTAGCGGGTGCGCAGGAACTTGCGGTGGTCGGCGCCGAGCACCAGGCTCATGTGCGGGACCGTGTTGATGAAGCCCTTGGGCGAGCCGATCTTGCCGTCGGTGACGAGGTGGGCCCAGAACTGGCGGGAGAGCTGGAACTGCTCGTTGATGCCCAACGCTTTCGCCGGGTCGACGGAGCCGTCTTTCGCGGCGGGGGAGTAGTTGAGCTCGCAGAGTGCGGAGTGGCCGGTGCCGGCGTTGTTCCACGGGCTGGAGGACTCGAGGCCGGGCGAATCGAGACGCTCGAAGAGGGCGATCTTCCACGTCGGTTCGAGTTGCTTGAGCATGGCACCCAGGGTGGCGCTCATGATGCCGCCCCCGATGAGTACGACGTCAGCGTCTTTGGTGTCTGAGATGAAGGTCACGGTCCACTCCGATAGAGGCTTTCCTAGCGCTAGAAGCGTATCGCGGGGGGACCGTCAAGCTTAAATCACGAGAACCGGGTCACACGGTTGTCACGGCGTCTTGTTGAGCTTGACCTGGTTGAACACCTCGTCGAGCACCGGGCTGACCGGATAGCTGGCCACCCGGTTGGACAGCGCGACGGCGGAAATCGGGTACGCGATCGGCACGGCCGGGACGGTGGTCGCGATCTGCCGGCTGATCGCCTCGTAGGCGGCGGTGCGGTCGGGGCCGTTGGGCAGCGACCGGGCCCGGGTGATCTTGGAGAGCAGCTGCGGGTCGGTCATGCCGAGCTGGCCGTTGGCGGCGGCGAAGATCGGGCTGATGAAGTTGTCCGGATCCGCGTACCCGCCGTTCCAGCCCATGAGGTCCAGGGCGTGGTCGCCGGGGCTCGTGACCTTGCCGACGTAGTTGTCCGACCAGTCGACCGGCACGGGCTGGATGTTGAAGCCGACGGCGGTCAGCTGCCGGGCGATCTCCGCGTACACCTTCTCGGGCGTGGGCAGGTAGGGCCGGGTCGTGTTGGTCGGGTAGTAGAACTTCAGCGGCTGGCCCGTGTAGGAGGAGGCCTTGAGCAGCTCGGCCGCCTTCTGCGGGTTGTAGGCCGGGTCGGTGACGGCGTTCTTGAAGCCGCTGAGCTTGGGTGGGATGAACTGGGTGGCCGGGATGGTGCCGCCGATGAAGTATTTGGAGACGAGCGTGGTCTTGTCGATGGCCATGGCGATGGCCTGGCGGACCAAGGGGTCGTCCAGCGGCTTCACGGCCTGGTTCAGCCCCAGGTACATGACGGAGAACGGGTCGCGCTGGAGGATCTGCACGCCGTTCTTCACGAGCGTGTCGAAGTCCCCGGGCGTGACGGGGTCGTAGCCGTCGATGCGGCCGTCCAAGAGGGCCTGGACGCGGGTGGCGGACCGGTCGTAGGTGAGGAATCGCAGCACGTCGATCTGGCCCTTGGCGCCCCAGTACTGCGTGTTGGCGTGCAGTGTCACGGCGCCGTTGCCCCAGCTGGTCAGCGTGTACGGGCCGGTGCCGACCGGGTGCAGCGCATACTGGGAGACCTTGTGCCCGGCCACGGTGCGGTTCAGCGTGTTCGCGTCGCCGGCCGACAACGCGGCGGGTGAGGAGATGGCGAACGCCGGCAGCGTCAACGCCTGCAGGAGGCCGGTCAGCGGCAGGTTCAGCCCGAGGGTCACCTGCAGGTCGGTGTCGACGCTGCAGCTTTTGTAGATGGAGTTCTTCGCGTCGTCGGAGAACGCCTGGAAGACCTGCTTGAACGTGACCGAGGCGCCGTCGCCGCGGGTGGCCTTCGGCAGCGTGAACCAGCGGTTGAAGTTCGTGCACACGGCGGCGGCGTTGAACGCGGTCCCGTCCGTGAACAACACGCCCTTGCGCAGCGCGAACGTGTACGACAGGCCGTCGTCCGCGGCCTTCCACGACGTGGCCAGGCTGGGGGCCGGCGCGCCGGTGGTCGGGTCGACGGTGACCAGTCCCTCGAGGATCTGCCGGGTCACCCGGTACGACTCGCCGTCGCTGACCAGCGCCGGGTCGAGACCGGTGGGGTCGGAGCCGGTACCGAAGTCGAAGGTGACCGGCGCCGCGTCGGTGGGTGCCGCCGTCGTGCTTGGGGCCGGGGCGGGAATGCCGGTGCAACCGGCCAGGACAAGGACGACGACGGCGGGCAGCAGGGCGCGCCAGCGGCGGGGGCGGTGCGGGCCGGCCGGTCGGGGCACTGGTGTCTCCTTGGCGGGTCGGGGCGGAATGCGGGCCAGCCAACCATCCTAGTTTGTCCGGCCCGGTGTCCGCTGGCCGGCGGTGTCGCGTCGGGCCGGTAGTATGAATGGCACTGTCGGCGCGAGTGGTGAAATTGGCAGACACGCAGGATTTAGGTTCCTGTGCCCTCGGGCGTGCGGGTTCAAGTCCCGCCTCGCGCACAACGTTTCCGCAGGTCAGCGGCGGTTTGGCCTGCGAAGTGTTCGCAAAACTTCAAAAAGTGTTCCCACGGGCGTGGCATTGAGGGCTATGGCCAGGTTTGTGGTGCGCTCTTCTCGATCCGGCGCGAAGGCCTATCAGGTACGGTGCCGGATCCGGATACCCGCACGCGGCAGGGCATCACGATGGGCTCCGAGGCAGAGGCCATCACGCTGAAACGCCTGCTGGGCCCAAACGGCCAGTCGTTCACGATTGCGCAGGACGCCATGGCCGCGAACCAGACGGCCACACCGACGGTCTACGAGGTCGTTCAGGAACACATTGACCGCCTGGTCCGCCCGTTGCCGGGAACCGTGCGGAGTTACCAGGTGATGCTCGACCTGCATATTCGCCCTTGGTCTGGGATCCATCCCGATCGGTCAGTTGGACATTCGCCACCTGACTTGGTGGATCAGGGCCATGCAGAAGAAGGGGCGCTGCGCCAAGACGATCAAGAACGTGCGCGCGTTGATCTAATCGGCCATGGAGACGGCCATCACGCTCAAGTACCGGCCCGACAATCCGTGCCGGCGGGTTCAGGTGCCGTCGGGGGAGAAGCCGGAGGACGAGGCCCGGTTCTTGACACAGTCTGAATTTGGCCTGCTGCGCGACTCCATGGCCGATCCCTGCAGGGTCTTCAGCGAGTTCCTGGTGATGACGGGTATGCGCTTCGGCGAGGCGACGGCCGTGACGGGTGCCGACGTCGAACTTTTGGCCAAACCGGCGACGGTGCGCGTCAACAAGGCCTGGAAGCGCGACGGCAGCAACTCGTTTTATGTTGGCGTGACGAAGACGGGCGCCGGCAAGTGGACCATCGCCGTGAATCCCGGCATGGTAGACCACCTGGTGCCCCTTGTGGCCAGCCGGACGGGCGACGAACTCCTGTTCGTGTCGTCCCCGGGCGGCCGATCCACTCCACCTTTTGGCGCCACTATTGGCTACCGGCTGTCAGGGCGGCGCAGGCGAAGGGGATGGCAAAGGACCCGCGCATCCACGACCTGCGGCACACGCATGCGTCCTGGTTGATCCAGGATGGCGTCTCCCTGTTCATCATCTCCCGCCGCCTCGGCCACGCGTCGACGACGACCACGGAACAGATATACGGGCTCCTGATGCCGCAGGCGCTGCAGGACGCCCCGGACGCGATCGAGCGGGCGGCAAGGGCGTGGCAGGAGTAGTTTTCACTTCCAGAGGGCACGGCCACCAACGTTCACGTCCCAAACGTTCGATCGGTTCGGTTTCTGGGGGCGACACCCGCGACGATACTGTGAGAGGCGTGACCGCCATTTTCAACCATGACCATATTGACTTCCTCGTGACGACTTGGCTCTCGGGATGGCGCCTCATGCGAGGTCTTCCTGAACCGGTGCCCGTCGAGGGTGGTCTCCGTGTGGAATTCGGTCAGCCCCACCGGACGTATGAGTTCATTGCCCTCAATGCTGATTCTTCTCCGGTCGGTGTTCGACGCCTGTGTCATCTCGCCAGTGAAACGACTGGGATGAACTGGCTGACGATCACGACGCATTCCGCTGACGCGACAGAGGTTACGGTCCGTGAGGCTGGCCTGGAACTCGCCGGTCCGTGCGAGACGCTCATGACCTGCGATTTCGACACGCGGCCCGGGCATGATTTGCCCGAGGGCTACCGTCTCACGACATCGACCGGCGAAGGCGTGGTGAGGGCTACGATATTCAGCCCAACTGACGAGGTAGCGGCGTCAGGACAGATGGCGGTACTGCCCCAGGAAAGGACCGCCGTTCCGGATAAAATCGAGACGTCGCCGGCGCGTCGACGTCGGGGGCTCGGCAGCAGGCTTATGGCGGCACTCACTGAGGAAGCCTCAAAGCAGGGCGTCACGCGTGGGCTTCTCGTGGCTTCTCCGGAGGGCAAGCTCCTTTACGAGAGCCTTGGGTGGACCACTGTGGCAAGCGTGCTGGTCGCTCGTACACCGCTGCTACGTGAATGACGGCCCATTGCGCGCAAGATTTGGTCGATGGACTCGTGGATCAACAGGCGGCTGTTCTACGCTTGCCGTCGCTGCGCTCTCGTGCCGATGGTCCGCCGGACGTTGCTGCCGACGGGGGGCGGACTTCGTGGAGATGGGCGATCTCTTCCAGGTGTTCGTTGGTGAAGACGATCTTGCCTTTGCCCCGGGTCAGGTGGGGGAACTCGCAGTTGGTGGCGTCGGCGCCGACCATCTGGTCGTTGAGCTGGCCAGTTGGTATTGGGGGTCGGCTTCGACCCCGCGTTGGAAGCATTGGTGGGCGCGGGTGCCCTTTCCTTCCCACCATTAGATGATGCCCAGGCTTGTGAGTACCGGTGCGGCGTCGGCGGGGGTGTAGAGCTGTAGCAGGAGTTGTTCGGCCCGGTCGACGCGGCGCCAGTGCGGCGGGCGTCGTGTCTGGGCCACAAGCAAGTCGCCCAAGGGGCGTAGGCCGGAGATGTCGCCGAGCAGCTGGTCCCGCACGGTGACGAACTTGAAGTCGGCCAGCAGTTCGGCGCTCTCGTCGTCGATAGGCATGTTGATGGCGCCAAGGGGATCGCCCCACGGCGACTGAGCCTTGGCGTTGGCGATCTGGGGTGCATGGCCTCGATCCGATCGCCATGCTTGATGACGTCGTCGTTGAGGTCGCGTTGGACGAGGACGGGGAAGTGGCAATCGGCGCGGGCCTCGACGCTGGATCTCCGGAAGACGAGTTCGGCGTGAGCTCGCTGGCGGTGAGCCGCTCCAGCGGGTACGTCGCGACGGGATCGGTGGCCATGGTCAGGTAGTTGCTGAACGCGCCCTGGCCGATGAGCCAGCCGTCCTTGACTTGGATGTCGTGCTTGGGGAGTTCCCCGGTCAAGGAGTCCATCACTTCCTTATACGGACGTGGCCTATCTGCGACCACGGCTCGGTGGTGAAGATGCCGAAGACCATGCCGGTGGCTTGGCGGTCATTGGAGACGTGCTTGACGACATGGCCGACATACAGGGCACGGTCGGTCTTCGTGGACGGGAGATCCACGCGCAGGGTGGCCCTGATCCGGTTACCTGACCCTCAAGGATGCACTCGAATTACACGACACTGCAGGCGGCGGCGCGCTATGTGTCGACTCTGGAACCATTTGGGGAATCGCGCTCCCGTTTGTTGGCGGTGTTGACTCGATTCACGAACTTGTCAGGTGTCTGTTGGTCGACATGGATGCCAGGACGGGGGCCAGCTCGTCAGCGAAGGCTTGGGCACTTTCCAGGTCTGGGCGGGTGTAGCTGCCGGGGCTATCCATGAGATTGAGGCAGCCGAGGAACCGGTTGTCGATGGAAATAACGGCGTTGATGCCCGCACCGAGGCGGAGGGCGGCGAGTGTGTCATGGTGTTCGAAGGTGTCCGTTTGCACGTCCTCGGGTGATTCGGCCAAGTACGACTCCAACCGCACGACGCACTGCTGGACCCAATCGGTGCCGAGCTCGGAGGATACGCCGCCAATTCGGTAGATCTCCGGGAGAGACGAATAAACCCGAACGAGGTCGGCCGTGGCCGGCCGCCACAGGGAAATTGTCGCCAAGCGGGCGCCGATTTCCTCCACAGCACGTTCGACGGATTCCTTGAGAGCGCCGGCCTCGCCCTGCGGGATGGACAGGGCGATGACATCTTCCTGCACGGGTGGTGTGGTCATAACCTCTTCTTTCGCGTCGGGATGGTGCGGGACGTTGTGGGCGCGGCCGAGCAACATCACGCCGCCCAGCGCGACGCAGCCACCGATGATCGCGCCGGGGGTGGGGGCCTGTCCCAGTAGCAGCCAGCCAAGAGACAGGGAGAAAATAGGGACGGCGAAGAGCAGGGACCCGCCCTCGGCGACGCTCGTTCCGGCGAGGGACAAGTTCCAAAAGGCATACGCCAGGACCGTGCTGCAGAGGACCAGGACGGCAAGAGCGGCAATGGTCGACGGGGCCCACATCTCCAATCGGATGTTGAAGCTGGCCAGAGGCAAGGTGGATAGGCCGCCGACCAGGCAACCCCAGAAGACCATTTCCACCGGTGGGATGCGTGCCAGCACTGGTTGCTGCCAGATGAGGAAGACCGCCAGGACCAGGGCGGCGCCGAGGATGGTCAAGGCGTTCCAGTCGAACCCCAGGTTCCCGGCTCCGAAGACCGTGATGACGACAACCCCGACGACAGCCGTTGCCATGCCCAGAAGTCCCCGGCGCGACGTTCGTTCTCCCAGGACCAGATAGCCCAATGTGAAGGCGAATACCGGCGATGTATTGAGCAGCAGGCTAGCCGTCCCGGCCGGAACGGTGGTCTGGCCGAGATTGAGCATCGTCCCATACACGCCGTAGCCGAGCAGGGAGATGCCAAGGACTTTCGGCACATCCCGCGGCCGCAAGAGCAGGCGCCGCTTGCGGACGAGGAAGTAGAGCCCGAGCACGAGGGCGGCGAGCAGAAATCGCACGGGGGTCAAGTCGAGGGGGCCGAAGACCTTCAGGACCTCGCTCGTTGCCACATAGGTGGGGGCGGAGGTGATGACCATCAGGATGTCGGGGCGCCGGAGCCAGCCTCGCTTCACGGACGGACCTCCTTCCTCGACTGGGGCACGTGTGACGGTTTTTTCGGCAAGCCTATTGCATTCTCGACCGATTTATTCGTACAGTACAGCAAATAGCTCGTTCGGTGTAGTACTCGTCACATGGAAGGCCCATCACATGGAACACACGAACACGCCCGTAGGCGGCGGCAGGATTTCTCGGCGCACCATGCTGGCCGGTTCCGGCCTGGCCGTTCTGTCTGCGGCATTGCTGACTGCCTGCGGCCCGGGTGGGTCGGCACTGCCGGCCGCATCGTCGGGTGGCTCGGGACTGGTGGCCAAGGCGGGAGGGACGCTGCGGATCGCCCGTCCGCCGGCATCCAAGGCCGAGACCCTCGACCCGGCAAGCTCGTTGTCGGCCTATGAGTATCTTGGTGCGCTCTACAACCGGTTGGTGCGGCTCGATGACGCCGGTACGGTCCAGCCGGACCTCGCCGAATCGTGGGAGACGTCCAAGGATGCCTTGACGTGGACGTTCCACCTGCGCCGGGGTGTCACCTGGCATGATGGCAAGCCGTTTACGGCCCAGGATGTCGTCCACACGATCCAGCACATGCTGGATCCGAACACGAAGAGTCCCCAGGCGGGCGTGTTGGCCCCGTTCATCAACGCGAAGGCGGCCACAGCGAAGGACGATGTGACGCTTGTGGTCGCGCTCTCCTCGCCGAACGCCGAGTTCGCCAGCCTGATGACCGGGTACAACTGCTACATCATCCCGAACGGTTCGGCCGCCACGATCGGCCAGTCCGGAATCGGGACGGGGCCCTTCAAACTGGCCTCGTTCACGGCGGCCGGACCGGGGAAAATCGTGCGCAACGATGCGTATTTCGGCACCAAGCCCAAACTGGATGCGATTGAGTTCTCCTCCATTCCCGACACCCAGGCGCGGGTGAATGCGCTGCTTGCCGGCCAGGTGGATCTGATCTCGCAGACCAACTTGGACTATGCGACCTCCCAGACGGTCATGGCGTCCAGCATTGCCACGGTGAGTTCGGTGAAGAACGCCCAGTGGTACACCGTGCCGATGCTCAATACCTCGGCCGAGTTCAAGGACAAGCGAGTGCGGTTGGCCTTGGCTCACGCCTACAACCCCAAGGACGTGATGCAGTTGGCCGTGCACGGTAGCGGCACCATCGCCCGCAACAACCCGGTCCCACCGACGGAGGCCTACCACCTGGACTATGGGCTGGACTACGATCCCGAGAAGTCGAAGTCCCTGCTCAAGCAGGCCGGGCACGATTCGACGGCGCTGGACATCTGGACCTCCACGTACGACTCCGTGCTGACCCCGTTGGCCCTGGCGCTGAAGGGGAGCGTGGAAGGCTCCGGTTTCACCCTGAACGTGAAGACCTCTGCCGCGGACTCGTACTACACGGATGTGTGGATGAAAAAGCCGTTGATGACCAGCTACTGGTACACCGGCCGGCCCATCGACCAACTGCTCAACCAGATTTTCCGGTCGGGCTCCTCCTACAACGAGAACGCGTACGCGAATCCTGCGTTCGACAAGATCCTTGACACGGCCCGCGCCACCGTTGACGACGCCAAGCGTAAGACGCTCTACCAGGACGCGCAGAAATTCCTCATGGACGACGGCGGCTCCCTGACCCCGTTCTTCGCCGACCGCCTGGTCGGTTTGAGCAAGAAGGTGGCCGGCTACAAGGAGCACGGCTTTGAGTTCGACTACATCAGCATCGGGCTGGTCGCCTAGGTCATGTTCACACGTTTCGTAGCTCCGCGACTGGGATGGGCGATCGCCACAATCGTGTTGTCCACGGTCCTGGTCTTCAGTGCCATGCAGGCGCTTCCCGGGGACGCGGCAACCCAAATTCTGGGACAGAACGCGACCCCGGAGGCGGTGGCGACGCTGCGGCGGCAACTCGGGCTCGATCAAGCCCCGGTCGCGCGATTCGTCACCTGGTTGGGACACGCGCTGACCGGCAATTTCGGCACCTCGCTCGTCAGCGGGCAGGCGGTGGGACCGGAGGTCGGCCGAGCACTGCTGAACACCTCGTTCCTCGCCGGCGTGACCATCCTGGTCGGCTTCAGCCTTGCGATGGTCCTCGGACTCGTCGCCGGCCTGTTCCGCGACCGGTGGCCCGACGCGTTGATCTCCACCGTGGCCCTGGTTGGCATGAGCGTCCCGGAATTCATCGTGGCCACGCTGCTGGTGCTGGCGTTCTCGATCACCATCCCCCTATTCCCGGCCGTGGTCGTGGCCGGCCAGAATGCCACGATCGGACAACTTCTGCCGTCGATGCCACTACCGGCGCTTTCGCTGATGTTTGTGGCTGCCGCGTACATCATCCGCATGATGCGCACCTCGGTCATCGACGTCATGGAATCGGACTTCGTGCACACCGCCCGGCTCAAGGGAATCACGACCGGACGCCTGGTCATCAGGCACGTTGTCCCCAGCGCGGTGCTGCCAACGCTGAACGTCGTCGCCATGAACATCGCCTGGCTGATCGGCGGAGTGGTCGTCGTCGAGAGCATCTTCAACTACCCCGGCATGGGCTCACTCATGATCCGCTCGGTCCAGAGCCGTGACCTGCCAACCATCCTGCTGATCACCGTCATCGGTGCCGTGACTTTCGTGGCGTGCAATCTGCTCGCCGACCTTGCGGCGACCTTCCTCAACCCCCGCCTGCGGTATCCAAGGAACTCAAAATGACCTCAGCCACGATTTCCACCGAAACCGTTCAGGGAACGACGGGCATGATCCGCAGTCTGATCCGGGTCATGCGTTCGATTCTGCGCTCCAAATCCGCGACGTTGGGCTTCGTCCTAGTCATCCTGCACGTCCTCCTGGCCGTGCTGGCCCCGCTCATCGCGCCGGGCAATCCCGTGAAGAACAATCCGGCGGCCGTGTTGCAGCTGCCCGGTGGCCCCTTCCCCCTCGGCACAGACACCCTGGGGCGCGACATCCTGTCGCGGACCCTTTACGGGGGCCAATACGCACTGGCCGTCAGTTTCACCGCTACGGCCCTCGCGGTCCTGCTGGGCACGATCATCGCGGGCCTGGCGGCGTACTACGGCGGCTGGGTCGACCAGCTCATCACGCGCGTGCTGGACTCGATCCTGGCCGTTCCGGCGATCCTGGCCATGCTCGTGGTGGTCACCGTTTTCGGTTCGGGCCCATGGGTGATCGTGCTGGCCGTCGTGATCGTGTACACCGGGGGCGTGACCCGCGTCGTGCGAGCGGCCGCCATGGACGTGATGCCCAAGGACTTCATCACCGCCGCGCGGGCCCGCGGCGAGGGCGTCGTGTACATCCTCAGCCGGGAGGTGTTCCCCAACATCCTGGACGTGGTGCTGGTCGAATTCGCCATGCGTGCCTCCTGGGTCGTCCTCCTGGTCAGCTCGCTGTCGTTCCTGGGCTTCGGCGCCAACCCGCCGACCCCTGACTGGGGCCTCATGGTTGCCGAGAACCGCAGCCTCATGGCCGTCGTCCCCCTGGCCACCCTTGCCCCGATCGTTTTCCTGGCCACGCTGATCGTGGGCCTGAACCTTGCCGCCGACGGGCTCGCCAAGAGCCTCGGCATCGACCGCATGAAGGAGATCCTCGGATGACGGCCACCCAAAGCGAGCACCTCGCCATCGACATCCAGAACCTTGACGTCGCCTACATGGCCGGGACCCGACAAGTGAACGTCCTCCAGGGCGTCAATCTGGCCCTGCGCCCGGGCGAGGTCCTGGGACTGGTCGGGGAATCCGGTTCCGGCAAGTCCACCCTGGCCGGCATCCTGCTGGCCTCGCTACGGACCTCCTCATTCATCGCCCGAGGAACTGTCCACGTCGCCGGCGCGGACGTCTTCAAACTCAAGGGGAAGGGGCTGCGCGATTTCCGTGCCTCTCAGGTGGCCTTGGTCCCGCAGAACGCCGGGGCCGCCCTCACGCCCACCATGCGCATCGCCGACCAGCTGGCCGAGGCGTTCAGGAGCGATGACGCATCCACGGCCACCCGGGCCGCCCGCCGCTCCCGCGCCATCGAGCTACTTCGCTTGGTGCGTCTGCCGAACCCCGCGGCGGCATTGGACAAGTACCCGCATCAATTCTCCGGCGGCCAGCAGCAGCGCATCGGCATCGCCATGGCCCTTGCCGCCCGACCGGCCATACTGGTGCTCGACGAACCGACCACGGGACTGGACGTCGTCACCCAGGCGGCCATTCTGGACACCCTCTCACGACTTCACGCGGAACTGGGCATGGCCATGGTGCTGGTGAGCCACGACCTGGGCGTCATTGACAAGATGTGCACCCACGTGGCGGTCCTCCGCCAAGGAAAGGTCGTCGAGTCCGGTCCCACCAAGGACGTTCTGGCTCATCCCAGCCACCCCTACACCCGGGGACTGCTGGCCAGCGTGCCCAGGATCAACGCGCCCGGGATCCCGCCGAGCCTCGATGACGCCGTCATCGACGCGTACGAACGCGGCGAGACGCTGCCTGCGGCGGAAAGCGCCGTGTACGAGAGGACGGCCCCAGTGGGCACCCCGCCCGTCCTCACGGTGCGTGGCCTGACCGTAGACTACAACCGGAAGCCCCACGGCGCGCCCACGGTGTTGGACGTGGATTTGGATGTCCACGCCGGCGAGATCGTCGCGTTGGTCGGCGAATCCGGCTCCGGCAAATCCACGATCGCCAACGTGATCGCCGGGCTGCAAGGCACCAAAGCCGGGGTGCTGACCCTCGATGGCGAAACGGAACTGGCTGCCACCGTCCCGCGACGGGCAAAGGCCGTGCGGCGCGCGATCCAGATCATCTTCCAAAACGCGGACACGTCGCTGAATCCTCGTCAGACGGTCCGCGATGCGGTGAACCGACCCTTGCGGCTTTTTGGGATCCGCGGATCGTCGGTTGAGGCGGCCCTGGCCGACGTCGACCTTCCCGGAAGCTTTGCCCAACGCTTGCCCGGCCAATTGTCCGGCGGACAGCGTCAACGCGTCGGCATCGCCCGGGCCGTCGCGGCGGGCCCCTCCCTGGTCCTCGCCGATGAGATCGTGTCGGCGCTCGATGTCTCGGTGCAGTCCTCCATTTTGCGACTGATGGATCGGTTGGCACGCGAGAAGGACCTGGGCTTCCTGTTCATCACCCACGACCTGGCGGTGGTTCGCGCCATCGCCGATCGCGTCGTCGTCCTCTACCTGGGGCGCATCGTCGAGGAGGGCACGGTCGATGAGATCTTCGGATCCATCTCGCATCCGTACACGCGGCTGCTGCTCGACGCCGTCATCGAACTGGGGGACGACCATGCGTCCGCGCCGGCCCCGGGACAGGACGAGGTGCCGGACGGGCCACCGGAGCAGGGGTGCCCCTTCGCCAGTCGCTGCCCGCTGGTGATGGACGTGTGCCGCACCGTCCGGCCCCCGGTGGTACCGGTGAGCGCAACGCACAGCATTCGATGCCACGCGCCGTTGAACAACCTGAGGCTCGACCTGGCGGAGTCCGCCACCGGGCTCGTCTGACCACTGAACGTCACCGAAGCGATTGGATTCACCCTATGAAGATCACCGCCGACTTTCCCCGCACCGTAACCGTGATGGAGCACGTCCTGATCCCGATGAGCGACGGGACACGGCTGGCGGCCACGATCTGGCTGCCGGATGACGCCACGGACAACCCGGTCCCCGTCCTGCTCGAATACCTGCCCTATCGGCGCGGGGACTGGACGGCGCCGCGTGATGCCCAACGGCACCCGTGGTACGCCGGGCACGGATACGCGTCCGTGCGGGTGGATATGCGCGGGGCCGGTGACTCCGAAGGAGTCATGCTGGACGAATACCATGTCCAGGAACAAGCGGACGGCATCGATGTCATCGCCTGGCTTGCCGCCCAGCCGTGGTCCACCGGCAAGGTGGGGATGTTCGGGATCTCCTGGGGCGGGTTCAACAGCCTGCAAATCGCGGCCGAACGGCCGGAGGCGCTCAAGGCGATCGTCACGGTGTGCTCCACCGACGACCGGTATGCCGATGACGTGCACTACTACGGTGGCGCGCTCCTCGGGATCGACATGGCCGCCTGGGCGGGGACCATGCTTGCCTTCCAGGCCCGCCCGCCGGCGCCGTGGCGCGTCGGGGACGCCTGGCTCTCCATGTGGAACGAACGGCTCGAGGCGCTCCAACCCTTCAGTGAGATCTGGATGGCCCACCAGGAACGGGACGACTACTGGCGCCATGGGTCCGTGTGCGAGGACTATTCCCGCATCGATGCCGCGGTACTGGCCGTCGGCGGTTGGGCCGACCCCTACCGGAACGCGGTCCTGCGCCTGCTGGAGAACCTGGACGCCCCATGCAAGGGACTGATCGGACCATGGTCCCACCAGTACCCTGACATCAACCGGACGCCCGGACCGAACATCGGCTTCCTCCAGGAAACCCTTCGATGGTGGGATCACTGGCTCAAGGGCGAGGACACCGGCGTGATGGAAGAGCCGGCGCTGCGCGTGTACCAGCAGGACTCGGTCCGACCCGCCACGCACTACCCGCTCCGTCCCGGGAGATGGGTGGGCCTGAACTCGTGGCCCGCCGTGGAAGTCACACCAACAACCTTCAACCTCCATCGGGACCTGCGGACCCTGGCTGCCGGCACGGACGGGAACGTCGTCATCGATACCCCGCAGCACACCGGGATCGACGCCGGTCGGTGGTTTCCATTCGGCAACGTCTCCGACCTCCCGCCGGACCAGCGCTCCGAAGACGGCCGCTCCGTCGTCTTTGACACCCCGGTTCTCAACGAGGACCTGAACATCCTCGGCTTTCCACGACTGACACTAAAGGTTTGTGCCTCAACCCGGCGCGCCAACATCATGGCCCGGCTGACCGACGTCGCCCCCGACGGATCCTCGACCCTCATCACCCGCGGCGCCATCAACCTTGCCAAGCGAGACGGGATGGACCGCGCCGATGAGGCAACACCGGGCGCGTGGATCGACGCGGAGATCGAACTGACCTCGATATCCTGGACGGTTCCCGCCGGGCACCGGCTCCGGGTGGCGCTGTCCACCACATACTGGCCGTGGCTTTGGCCGCATGGTCAGACCGGGGCCGTCATCCTGGACCCCGCGGCCAGCGAGCTTGTCGTGGGTCATCTCGATCCCGCCGCACTGCACGGACCGCATCCGTTCTTCGACGAGCCCGAACAGGCGCCACCCATGGACGTCCTGGCCGGACCGGACCCGGAATCGCGCCCCGAACGGGAGGTCCGCTACGAACCCGACTCCGACACGTGGGTGCTGACCGTGGACCCAAACTACGGGGGGCACCGGGCCTACCCGGACGGGCTGGTCTACAGCGAGGCTGCCCAGGAGCGGTACACCATATCGCGCAACGACCCGCTCTCGGCCACGGCCGAATCCCAGTGGAAGATCGGCTTTGACCGTGGCGACTGGAACGTCCGCATCGACACGGAATCGGTCATCACCTCCACCGCCACCCATTTCCGACTGTTCAACAAAGTCACGACATACTTGAACGGCAATGTCCACACGGAAAAGACTTTCGACAAGCAGATCGAGCGAACCTCGGTCTAGACAATGGATGGGAGACCATGTCATGACGGAAGTACGGCAGGCCGGACGACCGAAAGCGAAATCGGAAGACGAACGCCAACGCCACCCCACGGAGGTACGTCGCCGTTTGGTC
Source organism: Specibacter cremeus (assembly GCF_003946885.1). Taxonomy (GTDB): domain Bacteria; phylum Actinomycetota; class Actinomycetes; order Actinomycetales; family Micrococcaceae; genus Specibacter; species Specibacter cremeus. The sequence continues at coordinate 100,232 of NZ_RWKQ01000004.1, forward strand.
ATCGAATCGGCCCGCGACCTCATCGCGGACAAGGGCCTTTTCAACGTCCAAATACGGGATATCTCGCGGGCCTGCGGCGTTTCACCCGGCACCATCACCTACCACTTCCGCAGCCTGGAAGAGGTCCTCTGGGAGGTCGTGAAGGCGGAAACTGCCGAGTTCTACGTGCCGTTGCAGGAAGCAGCCAGGAGCGAAGGCGACGCCGCCGCGCAGCTCCTCACCTTCCTGCGTGGCATGTTCAAGTCCGACCCGGACACGCGCCGGCACTGGCTCATCTGGCTCGACTTCTGGTCCGCCGCAGCACGAGAGGACTCGTACGGAGAATGGATGAACGATCACTACGCCAACTGGTGGGCAGCACTCCGGGACATCACCGCACGCGGCGTCGAGGACGGTCGATTCACCTGCGCCGATCCCGACACCTTCGCGATAGACACCGCTGCCGTGGTCGACGGCCTGGCGATCCAGTGCTATTCCAAACGGGCACGCCTCACGGTGGCCGAGGCACGGGAACACCTCGTCCGATTCGTCAGTGACAGGCTGGCCATCGACTCGAGGTAGTGCCTATGCCTTGATCCACCGATCCGGTTCCGGACTCGTCGGAAGTTCAGGATTTGCCGGGTTTGTGATTTTGGGCAGGATCCACCGGCCGGCCTCGCCGCCGTTGGTGTTCCACGCTTTGTGTTCCTGGGTTGCGCCGGGATCGGCTGGGCGGACGGGTCCTACGCTGCCTGCGGCGGCTCGTGGGTCGCGGCGAAAAGCTGCTCCCAGGCGGTTTGCCAGGGCCAGGGCTCGGGAAGGTGGAGCCTGATTTTCCGGGCGCTGGAGGCGATGCGGACCGGGACGTGGATGAGTTTGCGGCGAATCGTCCCGGTCCTGGCCCTGGCGAAGGTTCCTTTGGCGAGGATCCCGCGGTGCGGGTGAGGTTGTATGCCATGACGGCGGCGACCCGCCGAAGTGTCACAGATGTGTTGAGGTAGAACTGTCACCGAAGTCCTTCGACATAACACCGGCGATTAAAAACGGCGTCACGATCGGGTCCATTAACTTCCTTGACGTCGAGGGAAGTTACGATGAGCATTCCGCCACGGCGGCGATGGAAATTGCGGCCCACTCCACTGACCTCCTTGAGGAATTGCTCACCACCTACGCCTGACCCCCCTGGGGCGGGAAATGCGCCACCATACATCCAATTCCGGGCACTGCTGTCCGGGGAAGAAGGGGACCTCACCATGTCCAACGTCGCCACCCAGTTGTTGACCGTCACGAATGCGCTGATCTTTGACGGGTCATCGCCGGATCTCACCGCAGGATCCATCGTGTTTCGCGACGGCGTCATCGAGGCGGTCGGGGACGTGGCCCCTGTGGGCGAGGTCGTCGATGCCGGCGGGAAAGTCGTCGTGCCGGGGCTCATCGACGCCCACTTCCACGCCTACGCCGTCGGCCTCGGCGGTTTTGAGGTCGAAAGGGGCCCGTTGAGCTATGCGGCACTGGTCGGCGCCCAACGGTTGGGGTCCGCCCTGAAGCGCGGGTTCACCACGGTGCGCGACGTTGCCGGCGGCGACATCGGCCTCGCGAAGGCGGTGCGCGGCGGCGTGTTCAAGTCCCCGCGCTACCTCTTCACCGGCCCGGCGATGAGCCAGACCGGCGGCCACGGCGACCCCCGCGCCGAGGACCTGGACCTGTGCTTCAGCCACGGCCACATGTGTTCCGTTGTCGACGGCGTGGACGACCTCCGCAAGGCCGTCCGCGACAGGTTCCGGACCGGCAGCCACGCCATCAAGATCATGACGTCCGGTGGCGTCGTGTCGCTGACCGACCCCATCCGGGTGCCGCAATATTCGGCGGCGGAAATCCAGGCCGTCGTGGAGGAGGCGGGTCGCCGCAACAGCTACGTGGCCGCCCATGCGTACTCGCCGGAGGCCATCAAGCACTCGGTCGAAAACGGTGTGCGGTCAATCGAGCACGGAAACCTCATGGACCAGGAAACCGCCGAGTTGATGGCCCGGCACGGCAGCTACCTGGTGCCCACGCTGGCCGCCTACGATGCCATGAACCGGCGGGGTGAGGCGCTGGGGCTGCACCCCATTTCGCAGGTGAAGAACGCCGAGGTGCTTGAGTCCGGCAAGACGGCGATCGAACTGGCGCTGGCGGCCGGGGTCAAGGTTGGCTTCGGCTCGGACCTGATGGGCGACCTGGAAAACGACCAGTTGGTGGGCGTGCGCCTGCAAACCGAGGTGGCCGGCGTTTTTGAGACGCTGCGGTCCATGACGTCCGTGAACGCGGAGATCTTGCAGGACACCCGCATCGGCCGGATCGGCGCCGGGGCGCATGGCGACGTCGTGATCCTGGACGGCAACCCGTTCGAGGACCCTGCGGCACTGTGGGACGAGAGCCGGCCGCGCGTCGTCATCCAGGCCGGCCGCGTCGTCACGGCGCCAGTGGAGCCCGTTTTCAATACCCAGTAGCCGCGGACCAGCGCCCCGACCCGAACCGACTTGCCCTCCTCGGACGTCAACGACGTGACGGCGTAGATCGTCTCGGTGTGCCATGTCCGGGTCCCGGCGGGCCGGGATTTCGGGTGATGTGGACGGCGTGGGCGGCGTGCGGGAAGTTGATGCCGGCGGCGACGTCCACGCATGTGACGGTGCGCTCGATGCCCCGGCCGTTGGCTGTCTCCGTGGTGCGGTTCCCCGCCCGGATGCGTTTCCACGGCAGGGATTCCACCTGCGCGTGCAGCCCGGGCGTAGAGTAAGCCGCGCGGCGCGGTGCCCCTTGTTGGGGTCGTTTCCGCGCGGCTCCTCCCCGAACCGGACGTGCGAGTTTCCCGGCATCCGGCTCTCCCGTGGTGCTCTGCGGGATGGGCCGCAGGACTCCGAGCAGCGCGTCTGCATTCCGCATACCTCCACTTATCCTCGATGTCCGCATCACCTGTGCCCCTTCGCCCTGTGGACGGCCTTCCCGTCCTCCCTGGCCGGTCGTGACTTGCGGCGACTACTACGAGCACTCCGTCACCGCCAGCCGTGCTGGGACTTCTGATCCCACGTTCGTCTCTGACACACGTTCAGCGCGGCCCAGGCGCCCCCTCATCTCCTTGGATACCCTCACTGGGCATCGCTCCCGCCGCGAAGGTTGGCCCGGGTACCAGTACATCCAGGCCACGACGGCCACCCCTGGACGCCTACCATCGCCTAACTCAGCTCGAAGCCGGCTGGGTTGCCGCCCAAAAGGTTATATGACTGCTCAGATCCAGGGGGGTGCTTCCCGGGGTTGTCGCCGGGCGCGGCCGGTGGCCCAGGCGACGATCTCGGGCAGGGTTCCGTTGGGCGGGTCCGGGTTCTGGCCACGGCCGTGCCAGGTGCCGGTGATGTCGGTGAGGAGGCGGTCGAGGACGTCGGCGGGGATCTGGTCGAACGCGGCGCCGTTGTCGAGGTCCACGGCGTGCATCCAGACTTCCCGGGTGCGCAGCCACACGGTTTCGGATGCCGGCACGGAACGGCCCTGGGCCGTTCTGACGAGGTGGTTCCACGCCTCGGGCGGGGTGTCTCGCCATTCTACGTTGAGGTGGATGGCGGCATGCTCGTACAGGTGGCGCAGGGCGATAGGGCTCAGGGTCGCCCCGTACTCGATTTCGTGCCGGCGGGCCTGCGGCGATTCATACATGGGGTTTTCGATGCCCGTGTTGGCCCACTGAACAAGCCGCGCAAGGGCCCGGGCGTTGTAGCCGACGTGGGCGACGACGTGGCGCCGGGACCAGCCGGGCAGCAGCGAGGGGGCGTCGAGGTCGGCGTCACTGAGTTCGTTGAGTTTGCGGCCGAAGAACGCGGTCCCGCGGCGCGCCTGCAGGAGGTCTTCCAGCAGGCGCGGGTCGGTCGTGAGGTCGTGGCGGGCGACCATCAGGCTTCCTTGACCACGCGGTTGTTCAGTTGGCCCAGGCCCTCGATGGTGGTGGTCAGGACCTGGCCCTCCTGCAGGTAGACCTTGGGGTCGCGGGCGTGGCCGACGCCGCCGGGGGTGCCGGTGGCGATGACGTCGCCGGGGTTCAGGGTGATGATGGTGGAGATGTAGGAGACCAGGAATTCCGGGGTGAAGACGAGGTCGCCCGTGGGGGTTTGCTGCATGGTTTCCCCGTCGACGGCGGAGGTCATGAGGGGGCCGGCGGCGAATTCGTCGGGGGTGACCAGGGCGGGGCCGAAGGGGGTGGACTTTTCCCAAGTCTTGCCCTGGAGCCACTGGATGGTGCGGAACTGGTAGTCGCGCATGGAGACGTCGTTCAGGACGGCGTAGCCGGCAATGTGGCAGGCGGCGTCGGCCACGGCGATGCGGCGGCCGGGCTTGCCGATGATCACCGCGAGTTCGGCCTCCCAGTCCACGGCGTCCGATTCCTGGGGCAGGGCCAGGTCGTCGTGGGGGCCGATGAGGGATTCGGCGTACTTGGCGAACAGGGTCGGGTAGGCGGGGATCTCCCGGCCCATCTCCTGGATGTGGTTGCGGTAGTTGTGGCCCACGCAGATGATCTTTCCCGGTGCGGGGACGACGGCGGCCAGCTCGGCGCCGTCGTACGCGTGCGTGGCGCCGGTGGCGGCGGCGGCGACGTCCTTCCAGCCAGGGTTTTTCAGGAGGTCCCCGACGGTGGCGTAGCCGTCGATCTCGGTGAGGGTGGCCCCGTCCTGGCGGACCGCGCGGGTGCCGGCGGGTGTGCGGAGGGTCAGGAGTTTCATGCTTGGTTGCGTCCTTCGATGTAGGTGCGGTTCAGGTTGAGCCGTTCGATGATGGGGTGGTCCCCGAACTGGAAGAGATCGAAACAAGTCTCGGCCTGCAGGGACCAGGACGCCCAGGACGGGACGACCACCAGGTCGCCCTTTTCCACGGTGTTGGTGACGCCGTTGATGACGATCGCGCCGCGGCCCTCGAAGACCTGGTACACGCTGGAGCCGACCTCCCGGACGGTGGGGGTCCGCGTCCCGGCGCGCAGCCGGTGGAACTGGGCGCGGATGGTGGGCATCACGTCCCCGCCGGTGGTCGGGTTGACGAAGCGCACCGCCGCGTGCCCCGGGGACACGGTGGCCGGAAAGCCCTCGTCCTCCAACGCCAGCTGTTCGGCCAGGGCCCGGTCGGTGTGCACCCACCGGTAGGCGCCGATCGGGGAGGAGACGGTGTTGCCCAGCCCGGAGAGCGGGCGCAGCCCGGGATTGGCCCACAGCCGCTCGGAGCGGGAGACGTCAGGGGTGGACTCGTCCGTGACCCGCTCGGTGCCGAACTCGAAGAACGCGGAGTCCGTGTAATGCACAAACGGGATGTCCAGGCCGTCGATCCAGGCCATCGGCGCATCGGTGTCGTTGTGGTGGCCGTGGAAGTTCCAGCCCGGGGTCAGCAGGAAGTCCCCGCGGGACATCCGCACCGGGTCCCCGTTGACCACCGTCCACACCCCCTCGCCCTCCACCACGAACCGGAACGCGTTCTGCGAATGCCTGTGCTCCGGCGCCGTCTCGTGCCCGCCCAGGTACTGGATCGCCGCCCACAGGGTGGGCGTCGCGTACGGGCGCCCGCCCAGGCCCGGATTGGCCAGGGCAATGGCCCGGCGTTCCCCGCCGCGGCCCACCGGGACAAGCTCCCCGGACCGCTCCGCCAACGGTAGCAGCGACGTCCAGCGCCACACATGCGCCACGGCTTTGGGCGACGGCTGCATCGGCATCAGGTCACCGATCTCCGTCCACAACGGGATCAGGTTCTCCCGGCCGAAGTCCCTGTACAGCTGGTCCAACCCGGCCTGTTCCTCGGCGGTGGGGGGCGCCGCCACCATCTGGTCCTCGGTCATCGTCCGCCGTCCTCGCCGGCGGCGAGGAGGACGCCGCCCAGCTCCGCCGCGAAGGTGTCGGGGACGGTCTGATAGGGCACATGCGCCCCGGTGAAGGAGAGGAAGCGTGCGCCGAGATGCTCCGCCAACTGGCGGAGGGCTTCGGTGTAGGTGGCCAGCAGGGCGGTGTGAAGCTCGGTGCCGCCGGTGGTGCCGATGCCGATGACCAGCGGCGTGGTGCGCCGCGCGACGAGCTCGGCGGGCGGGTCGTAGCGGTCCACCACGCCCAGTTCGCGCCGGATCCAGTTCTCACCGTTGGCTTGCACGCGCTGGCGAAGGTCCGCCGCGTCGATGTCCGCGTCGTCGGGTCCGGTCAGCCAACCGTGGAAATCGTCCATCGCGTGGCCGTAGCCCCCGGCCTTGACCGCCGCGTCCATGCGATCCCTCAGCTGTGCCAGGAATTCGTCGCGGTTGGGGAGGGTGCCGATCTTCGGAGGCTCATGGGCGACGACGGTGCGCAGGACCCCGGGGTGGCGGAGGGCCAGGTTGATGGCGATGGTGGCGCCACTGCTGTTGCCGAACACATGGGCCGGTGCGAGGTCGAGTGCGGTGATGAGCGCCGCCGCATCGTCGGCCTGTTCGTCGACGGTGGTCGCTTCCCAGCCGGCCGGGGGGAGGCTGCGGGAGTTGCCGCGACGGTCGTAGGTGAGGACGGTGAAGTCGCGGGAAAGGTGCTCCGCGGCCATCGCATACATCCCGGCGTCGCCGCTGGCTCCGGGGATGAGCAGCAGTGCCGGGCCCGCGCCACGGAGCTCGTAGTAGAGGTTGGCCCGGTTGGCCGGGACGACGCCATGGCGGGTAGTGGGCATGCCCATGGTTTCAGGCTTCGACATAACTTTTCTCCTGGTCGTGGATCGGATCGAGGTTGATTTCGTGCAGGTCCCTGCCGATGATGATGCGGCCGCGGAACGTGCGTGATGCCGCGTCAAGCCACATTTGGTCGGTGACGATGTCGCTGCCGGGAACCAGATGGGACAACATGAGGGTGCCCACGCCGGCTTCGGTGGCGACCTGGCCGGCCTGTTCGGCGGTGGTGTGGCAGGACATCAGATGCTGGCGGAGGGTTTCGGCTCCGGCGCCTTCGAGCTGGGCGCCGACCGCGTCCGGGTAGATGGCCTCGTGGACAAGCACATCGGCGCCGCGGGCAAGGTCGATCAGGGCCGACGAATACCGTGTGTCACCGGAGATGACCACGGACCGGCCGCCGGCGTCGAAGCGGTAGCCGAGCGCGACGTCGAACGGTGGATGGTCAACCAGCTGGGTGGTCACGCGCAGCCCATCCCGTTCCCGAACGACGCCGGCGGCGTTCAGGTCCGTTGTGCGCAACAGGCCGGGGAACGGGACACGCCCGGTGGTTGCGGTGCGTGCTGCGAGTTCGGGTGCGGTCATACTCAAGAATTCGTCAATCATGTGGGCTGTCCCGGACGGACCGTAGACGTCGATGGGGAGGTCGCGACCGTCCGTCCAGGCGATCAGGGGCAGCGCACCCACGTCCATCATGTGGTCGGCATGATGGTGGGTGATGTAGACGCCGGTGAGTTGGTCGCGCGGGATGCCGGCGAGGGCGAGTTGCCGGGCCACGCCGTTGCCGCAGTCGATGACATGGACCTGGTCGTCGTGGATGATGGCCTGGGCCGGGGCGCTGCGGTTGACGGACGGCCGGGGTCCGCCGGCGGTGCCGAGGAGAACCAGTTTCATGGTTGGATCAATTCCTTTTCAGTGGGGGACCCGGCCAGCGGACCTAGTTGCTCCCGGCCATAGCGGAAGGCGCGGAACATCCGGTTGGAGCGGACGCCGTCCGGGTCCGTCGGCGAGGTGACAGCGTAGGGGTTGGTGTACTCCCACACGACCTCCCCGTCGGTGGTGATTTCAAAGATCCGTCCGGTGAGCCCCTCGCAGATGAGCGTGTTGTCGTTGGGAAGGCGTTGGACGGAGGATTGCAACGCACTGAAGAAATCCCACCGGACCGGGTCCGTGTAGGCCCAGACTTCCTCCCCGGTGGCCAGGTCGAACTCGACGGCCCGCGAGTAGGGTGGCCAGCCGTCGGCACGGTTGAATCCGTTGTCGTAGACCAGCACGGTCGAGGCGCCGGTCAGCCAGGGCGAGTGTTGGCCGGCGAGTTCACCGGCACCGATGCGCTGGCGGATCGTGCCGGTGGTCCGGTCGATGCGCAGCACGGTCGAAATCTGGCGCATGCTGACGAGGATGTCGCCGCCGGGCAGCTCGGCGAGTCCGTTGCCGTGGGTCCATTCGATCCGGTCCATCGGGCCCGGCCCGATCCGGTCCACGTCGACGTCGAGATGTTCCCAGCTGCGCCATTCCCAGACGATCCCGCCGGTGGTGGTCATCTCCACCACGGTGTCTGCGAACATGGGTGCGCCGTCGGCACCGATTCCGCCCCGGACCCGCGCCGCCACGTCGGCGGGGACCTGGCCGAGCCCAAGGAGGAGGACATTTCCGTTGCGGAGCAGGATCGCGTCGTGGTGGTGGCTGGGGTGGCGCACCTCCCAGAGCACGTCGCCGTCCCAGCCGACTTCGGCGACGACGCCGCCCTTGAACGGGGCCCGCCCGAGGAATGGCTGGTCGTCGACGATGCGGCCGCTGCAGAGGAGGGTTTGGCGGTCCGTGATGACGGAACCCAGGCCGGGAGGCCATGGCAATTCCCACCGGTGCACCTCGTTGCCTTGCAGGTCGATGAGGCGGGTGGTTGTTCCACCGAAGCTGGGTGCGATCAGGGTGTACCCGTCGTACGCTTTTGCGGGGTTGATGGCCCTCAGCCCGGTGGGTCGCCGGAGCGCGGTGGTTTGTTCGACGAGGTCCGATGACATGGTTGTTGTCATTGTTCGGTCATCCCTTCCAGGCGGTGAATGAGCCGGCTCATGCCGTCCAGGAATTCTGTTCGCTCGGCTTCCCCGAATTCGGCGAAGACCCGGCTGCGCAGGCCGTGTACCAGTGGACGAAGCTCCTCCAGGGACGCCTTGCCGTCCGGGGTGAGCAGCAGGATCTTGCGGCGGGAGTCGTCGGGGTCGCGCAGGGCGCGGATGTGTCCGCGGCGCGAGAGGCGGTTGACGACGTCGGCGGTGCTCGACTTGTCCATGCTCAGGTTCTGCGCCAGGGTCTTCTGGTCCTGCCCGGGCAGGGTGTCCAGGGCCGAGAGCATGCCGAACTGGGTGGAGGTGACATCGGCGGAGACGTAGGTCACCCAGGCGGCCGTGTACATCTGAGTCAGGCGGCGCAGCCGGGGCATGAAGCCCCATGTGGGGTCCCCGGCGTCGCTGCCGCTGTGCGGCGACAGCAGGTTCAGGACGTGCTGGCTTTCGTCGGGCTTCTCTTGCAGGCTCACGGATTCTCCCCCTCAATGGTCGGCTGGGTCTGGGCCCGGATCTCTCGCAGAACACGGGCGCGGATGTCCGTGAATTGCGGCAGGGCCTTCGTCTCGATCTGATCACGGTCGGGGCCGAGACCGGTAGTTTCGATGCGCCGCACGCGTGCCGGGCTGCCGCCCAGGACGACGACCTGGTCGCCGAGGTACACGGCTTCGTCGACGTCGTGGGTGACCAGGACGACGGAGGCGGCGAATTCCCGGCGCAGCTTCAACGTCAGGTCCTCCAGGTCGGCCCGCGTCTGGGCGTCAACGCTGGCGAACGGTTCGTCCATGATCAGCACCTCCGGCCGGTAGGCCAGCGCGCGGGCGATGGCGACGCGTTGCTGCATGCCGCCGGAGAGTTCGTGCGGCAGCTTGGCGGCATGCACGGAGAGGCCGACGGCATCGAGCACATTCGCCACCAGCGAGCGTCGTTCGGCGCTGCTGATGCCCTTGCCTTGCAACGGAAGTTCGATGTTTTTCGTCACCGTCATCCAGGGCAGCAGTGAACGGGAATAGTCCTGGAACACCACGGCAAGCCCGCGGGGAGGTTCGGTGACCTTGGCTCCTTCAAACCGGACTTCGCCGGACGTGGGCGCCATGAGCCCGGCCAGGCAGCGCAGCAGTGTTGTCTTGCCGGTGCCGGAGTGTCCGACGATGCAGACGAACTCACCGCGTCCAAGTCTGAAGTTCACATCCTTGAGCACCTCGCGGGCCGCCGGCCCGGCGCCGTAGGACTTGCCCAGCCCGGTGGCTTCGAGCACGCCATCATGGGTCGGCCCGGCGTCGGCCGCACTTTGCCCGACCAGGGGGAGGTTGTAGGTGGTCATTGTCGGTTCCTCTTCTAGCTTTGCGCGTCGATGCGTGTGGATGGGTGCCAGCGCAGCAGCCGTTTCTGCACGAGTGCGAACACGGCATTGAGCCCGTACCCGATGAGGGCGATGGTGATGGTGCCCACCCACACGCCGGCGATGTCGAACTGTCGTTGGGAGGCGATGATGAAGTGGCCCAGCCCGTCGGTGGCGCCGAACATCTCGCTGATCACCACCACGACGATGGAGACTGTCAGCCCCACCTTCACACCGGCCAGGATTTGCGGGCTTGCCCCGGGCAGGGTGATCCGGAAGAACCGTATGAGAGGCGGGATTCGGTAGGCGCGAGCCATCTCGCCTTGCCGGGGGTCGGCCGCCAGCACACCGTCCATGGCACCGAGTAGGATCGGCCAAACCGCTGTGAGGAACACGATGAGGATGCGGGTGCTGGCGGAGAATCCGAAGATCAGCAGCAACACCGGAACGATGGCCGCGTTCGGGATGGCCCGGATGAAATCGACCGTCGGGAGTAGGTACGCCCGGAGGAACCGGGAGCTGCCCAGGGCCATGCCGACCCCGACGCCGACGACGACCGACACCGCGAAGCCGATGAGGACGTTTCGGACGCTGGGCAGCAGGTCGGTCGCCCACCCGTCCGGCCACCACGCTACGGCGCGATCCCAGAGTTCTTGCGGGGTGGAAACGAAAATGTTGTTGGCGACGATGGCGTAGGCGGCGAGGCCGAGCGCGGCGGCCAGTGGGAGCGCCAGCGCATGGAGGGTCTTCCGTCCTGGGGTGTGGTTCATGCCGCTCCGCCCTGTGCCGTCGATGCCTTGTGCCATGCCATCACGCGATCCTCGGCCCAGCGCAGGGCCAGGTTGAGCGCGACGCCGATGACGCCCGCCCAGATGCTGAGGGCGAAGATCGCCAGTCCGTCCCCGTTGGCGTTGGCCTGCGCCATCTGCTGTCCGATGCCGGGGGCGCCCACCAGAAGTTGCGTCCCGATCGCCACCAGCAGCGTCACGTTGAGCGTGATCCGCAGGCCGGTGACGATGTAGGGCGCGGCGGACGGGAGCACGATCCGGGCGAACGTGCGGGGCCCGCCGAGCCGGAAGCTGCGTGCCATCTCCAAGGCCAGTGGCTCCACGGAGCGGGCGCCGTCGATGGTCTGGGTCAGCAGGGGCCACAGTGCCACGAACGTCGCGAGGCCGACGACCATTTCGGGCCGCGCCCCAATGAACATGACGAACAGCGGGACGAGGGCCAGCCCGGGAACGGCCCGGAGGAAGTCGATCGATGTTCGCGAATAGGCGTCGACCGCCGGCAGGCGGCCGATGAGCAGTCCCAGCGGAACGGCGATCACCAGGCACAGCCCGGTGCCGGCGACGATCTGTGCCAGGGTCTCGAGTGTTCGAGTCCAGAGTTCCGGGCGGCCCAGCTCAACGGCCAGGCGCGCTAGGGTCGTCGAGGCCGGGGGGAGGGACGTCTGCCGGACGATCCCCAGCCGGGAGATCAGTTCCCACGCGGCCAGAAACGTCAGCAGCCCTGCCGTGCCGAGGAGGACCGGTCGTGGCTTCACGGCGATCCCTCACTTGCCGTTGCTGTAGGAGTAGAACCGCTCGGCAGGGGTGATGCCGGCAAGGTGACCGTACTTCGTCAAGCCGTCCTGGAGGGCCATCACCGCGTCCGGGTTGATGGCGGTGGAATAGTGCGTCAGCGGGAGGGTCGCAGCCAACTTGTCGCCGCCGTCGACGTCCTTGTAAATCGCGGCGAGCGCCGTCCGGGCGGCGGCCGGGTGGTCGTTGACATAGGTCACGGCTTCGGCGAGGGCGGCGCGGAACCGCTTGAGGGCGTCCGCATGCGCCGGGATGAACGTCGACGTGGCGAAGTACACGTCCAGCGGGCTACCCGCCGGCAGGCCGTCGGTGTACTGGAACAGCACGTGCACGCCCTTGGTCGCACGGGCGGCGAGTTGGGCCGGGCCGCGGAAAACGGAGGCATCGATGCGCCCCTGGAGGAGCGCGTCCACGCCCTGGGCTTCGGGAAGCTCGACGAGCTTCACCTTGGACGGATCGCCGCCGTCCTTGGCCACCGCGAGCCGGATGCCGACCGCGCCGAGGTCATTGAGGGAGGTGACGGCCACGGTGTGTCCTGCCAGGTCCCGGGGGCGGGTGATGGCGTCGCCGTAGACGTCGACATTGGCCGTCATGTTTTCTACGACTGACGCGGTCTGGGCCACCACCTGGACCGGGGCCTTCTTCGCCATGGCATTCAGCAGTGGCGGGGCCGCGCCGAACCCGATGTCGGCCTGGCCGTTCATGACGCCGGCCAGGGTGCCGTCAAACGCCGGCGAGACGGTCGTGTCGACGGTGAGGCCCTGCTTCTTGAAGAAGCCCTGGTCCTGGGCGATGGTCAGGGGGATCGTGGCGTCGATGTCGATGCTGGCGACGCGGAGGGTGGCAGTGCCGCCGACGCTGTCCGTGGTGGCCGGCGAGGCGCCGCATCCAGTGAGGACGGCGACGGCGACGCTGGCGAGCATCGCCAGCGCGGGAACGGTGCGGGTCTTCATCGGTGGTCTCTCCTTTGAGATAAATAAGACGTGTACGTCCTATTTATCCATTATGTTGGCCAGGTCACGGTCCGTCAAGGCCTTACTGGGTAGGAGCGAGTCAAGTTTTCGGTGAAGTTTCGGCCCTGGCTGGACGAGACATCATTCGGGGCGTGTACGTCCGAATTTCCGTGGCAACAGGATCGGCGGCCGTGCGGGGCCACCATGCGCATGGTGATGGGACGATTTTGCCGCCGGCGTCCAATCCGTGGCCCGCGTCACTCTGAACAACCACATGGCAGGCCCGCCCTTTCGCGGTGCCACAGAGGCCCGCACCGGATTGGCTGGGTCGGTGGCCGTCAACGATGCGGATACGTCTGGCGTAAGGGGGGTGTTCCCAATGTCAACACTTTTCCCGCCGGACTGGGTCGGACTTCCGCTTTCGTGCCCCAGTTTCCGCAGGTCTCCGCGGGTTCCCAGTGTTTATTCCCATGGGAACACCTTGTATGCGGCGGGCTGGATGGCTATCCGGTGCCGGTTTGCCCGTTCACTCTGTTCATTTGGCCCGGCAAGTTACGGCATGAGCACAAGGATCGGGCGTGCGTTTCTGTCTCGCCTATTCATCATATGCCGGGTACTTGACGAGATGACTATTGCGATGGAGTCAGTTCGGCAAGGGCCAAGTGACACCCTGACCGCGGCCTCGGATGTCACGCCAGTGGCTGACCGGCGCTTGTCCTTGTGCGGCGCGGATGCAGCCTTCCTGGTGGGCGCGGATCAGGACTCCCTCGAAAGCTGGCCGGTCCGCTTGATGGCCACACAGCTTGCAACGGTTTGGATTGAAACTCCTTCCGCGTTGCCAGGATGCCCGGGCACCCAGCTGAATCGCGAGACCGATGGCGTAGATGTTCGGGCCGGCCAGGATTGATCGTGCGAGGTCCACTGACCCTCCGAAGTCTGTTGTCGTGAACTCCTCCGCGCGTGGGTTGCAGGACGGCAGTAGCCCGAAGATCCACCACATTGGGACCGAGCAGTTCTCGCATGGTGCTTCGAATGACATGACGTCGATGCGAAGCGTGTTGGTCATGGTCTCCCCGTCTGCAGGTTTCCTTCAAGGGTATGCACCGTCTCCGACGGGTCAGGGATGGCTTGTCTCACACCGGTCGCTCCTGATCTCGGGTTTCTTGGAGCACGGATCGTCGTCGCCGTTGCTTGCCACCATCGCCGGGGACATCCCGGGTCGCCATTGCCGGTTCGCTTCCTTGCCGGATGCCTCGTATGAGGATGGTGGAGCTGGTCAGGGGCGTGATTTCAGTACGGTGGTGATGCGCTGAGTCGAGGTGAACCATTGCTCGAGGTGTGGGTTGATCTCGGTGAGGATGTCGCGCATGTTGTTGTACTGGATGCGGACGTTGCTCGTTCTCAGGAGCGGCTCGAGGTGCGCGATCCTGTTGCGAAGCTGGTAAATGCCGGCGACGTCGTCCACGAGTTCGCGTGCGGGGCGGGCCAGGCGCGGGAAGGCATGGATGAGGGCGTCGGCCCAGAGACGCTGTCGGCCGGGATCCTTGTCGGGGAGCAGAAAGCGTCAGGTACCGAAGCTCAATTGCGCCAGAACGTCGGCGTGGGTCGTCGGTTGGTTGCGACGCCGTCGAGTCGCGCTGTGGGCCCGGGCCTTGGCCGCCTCGATGTCTTGGCCGCCCCGGGTGAGACGCTGCAATAGATGGGATGGGTCCATGAGCCAGTCTTCGCCGTGTGCCGTTCCGGTGGTTCGGTTGGTTTGCTGCGCGTTCCAACGGCAGAGTTCCTTGTCCATGGCGTTTCGCAAGACGATCTCGAAAAGATGCAGGGCCTCGTAGACGGCCCCGGAGAGACTGATATTCCACTGATACAGCTGGATGGCTTGGCGGCGGTTGCCGCCAGACGCTGCCACATACGGGGCCAACCGTGGCGCGGAAATGTACGACGCCAACGCCTCCTCGACGGGGCGCATCGGCGGCGACTGGTTCGAATCCATCATGGTCAGATAGACTTTACGTGAAGGCGGAGGCAGGTCTCTCCGTTACATATTTGGTTAGGGGCTCTGCGGTCTTCACTGCAGGGCCCTTAACTTATGGGTTGGACAGGACGTGGTGTCGACCTCCGACGGCCAAGCGCGGTCCGTTTGACTGTGCGGTAGAGGCCGACACTGGATGCGCTGGGTTGTTGGCCGTCGATGATGCGGACAGATCTGGCTCTGCGTTTCAAACGCTTAACCACCTGTTCCCATGGGAACACATGTGTGCGGCGGACTGGATGGCTATCCGGTGCCGGTTTGGGACTGTGTCGGTGGCTGCTCCTGTCTGGGCCGGTGGTCGGTGCCGGTTTGCCCGTTCACCCTGTTCATTTGGCCCGGCAAGTTCCGGCATGAGTGGGATCGGCGCGCGCTGTTGTCGGGGTGGCGAATTGCGCAGTGCCGAGTGTCCGATCATCGGAGTGAGCCGCTTACACCGGGCCTGGATGGAAAAAGAAGGCACGCGTCGTTGTGAAGGGCCCCTGTGCGGCCAGATTCGGTGAAGCGTCGGCGCCCCGCCGTGACGCTGTTTTGGTGTCATCCCGGCCTTGTGCTGGCCGAGGGACGACTGCGCCCCTCGTAAATACCCCTAGGGGGTACTTGACTCATACCCTGCAGGGGTATATGTTCGGTTTAGGCACAACAGAAGGGCTCATGATGAGTGAACTTCCCGATGAACACATCAACCACGGTTACACCACGGACAAGGCCGCCTACCTGCGCAGGCTGAAGAGGGTTGAGGGGCAGGTGCGCGGCATCGCGCGGATGGTCGATGAGGACAAGTACTGCATTGACATCCTCACCCAGGTGGCCGCCGTCAACAAGGCATTGCACGCGGTCAGCCTCGGGCTGGTCGAGGACCACATTGCGCACTGCGTTGTCGGCGCGGCGCACGAATCTGAATCGACCGGCAACCCCGCCATCGTCCAGGCCAAGGTCAAGGAAGCCACCGACGCCATCGGCCGGCTGCTGCGATAGACCCCGACGCCAAGAGAACAAGGAACGGAATCCATGAACACCACCATCAGCATTTCCGGCATGACCTGCGGCCACTGCGTGTCCGCGGTCACGGAAGAACTCAAGTCCCTCAAGGGCGTCGAGGACGTCAGCATTGACCTCAATGCCGGGGGGATCTCCACCGCGACCGTGACCTCCCACCTGACGCTCTCGCCCGAGGAAATCGGCGAGGCCGTCGCGGAAGCAGGCTACCTCGTCGTCTCCAACGACGCGTAGGCACCCCCAGGACCAGCGAAGGATTGCACCCCATGAGCACCGAAGAACTACTCCACCAGCCACTGACCCGGGTGATCGAACTCGACATCGAGGGCATGACGTGTGCCTCCTGTGTTGGCCGGGTGGAGCGCAAACTCGGCAAGCTCGACGGCGTCCAGGCCGCGGTCAACCTGCCGCTGGAGTCAGCCCAGGTCACGGTCCCTGAGGGCATCACGGACCAGCAAATCATCGACACCGTCAACGCGACCGGGTACACCGCACGGCTGAAGACCGCACCCGCAGCCCGCGACCACAGTGCGGTCCCGGTAGGCGACGGGCTCGGCGAGTCGGCCACCGATGGCCAGCACGATCACATGACCCATGGCGGCACGGCAGCACAGCTGCGCCCGCGGCTGATCCTGGCGGGCGTCCTCAGCATCCCGGTGTTCCTGATCTCCATGTTCCCCGCGCTGCAGTTCCCCAACTGGGGCTGGGCGGTCGGCATCCTGGCGTTGCCCGTGGTGACCTGGTCGGCGTGGCCGTTCCACCGCGCCGCAGCCGTCAATGCCCGCCACCTCGCCTCCACCATGGACACCCTGGTATCCCTGGGCGTGGCCGCGGCCTACCTGTTCTCCGCCGTCATGCTGGCGGCCGATCCGGCGATGACGGCGCGCCCGGGGATGGGAGGACACGCGGACCTGTATTTCGAGGTGGCCTCCGTCGTCACGACGTTCCTGCTGCTGGGCCGTTACCTGGAAGCCAACGCCAAGGCGAAGGCCGGCGACGCCCTCAAGGCCCTCCTCAGCCTCGGGGCGAAGGACGCCACGGTGCTCCGGGACGGCACCGAGGTCAAGATCCCGGCCGACCAGCTGGTGGCCGGTGACGTGTTCGTGGTCCGGCCGGGGGAGAAGATCGCCACCGACGGTTTCGTGGTCGAGGGCCGCTCCGCCATCGACGCGTCACTGATCACCGGCGAATCACTGCCGGTGGACGTGGCCGTGGATGACACGGTCACCGGCGCCACGGTCAACACGTCCGGCCGGCTGCTCGTCAAGGCGACCCGGGTGGGCAGTGAAACGACGCTGGCGCAGATGGGCCGCCTCGTCAGCCAGGCCCAATCCGGCAAGGCACCGATCGCCCGGCTGGCGGACCGGATCAGCGCCGTGTTCGTCCCCATCGTCCTCGGTCTGGCAGTCCTGACGTTCATCCTGTGGCTCGTCTTCGGCGGCCCGGTGATTGAGCCTGCCGAAATCCAGGGCGCGTTTACGGCCGCCGTCGCGGTGCTGGTCATCGCCTGCCCCTGCGCGCTCGGGTTGGCAACCCCGGTGGGTCTGCTGACGGGCACCGGCCGCGGGGCCCAGCTGGGCATCCTCATCAAGGGTCCCCAGGTCCTCGAAGACACCCGCACCGTCGACACCATCCTGCTGGACAAGACCGGGACCATCACCAGCGGCAAACTCTCCGTCTCCCGCACCGTCGCCCTCGGAAGCCTCGGCGAAACCGAAGTCTTGCGCCTGGCCGGATCCGTCGAGGCGGCCAGCGAGCATCCTATCGCCCACGCCATCGCCGCCGCGGCAAAGGCGGCTGGAAGCATCGGCACGGTGACCGACTTCGACTCCGCCCCCGGCGGCGGCGTCCGCGGCACCGTCAATGGACACACAGTGGTGGCCGGCCGGGCCGGCTGGCTGGCCGAGAACGGCATCCACCCCACCGACGCCCAGCACGACGCACTGCGCAATGAGCAGCAGTCCGGGGCGACGGCCATCTGGGTCGCCGTGGATGGCACCATTCAGGGCATCATCAGCCTTGAAGACACGATCAAGGACGGCTCGGCCCGGGCCATCGCCCGGTTCAAGTCCCTGGGCCTGCGTCCCATCCTGCTCACCGGCGACAACGCCGCCGTCGCCGCCCAGGTCGCCGCCGCCGTCGGCATCGATCCGGCCGACGTCTTCGCGGACGTTTTGCCGGAGGGGAAGGTCGACGCCGTCAAGCGGCTACAGCGCGAGGGCGCCACGGTCGCGATGGCCGGCGACGGCGTCAACGACGCCGCCGCCCTGGCCCAGGCCGATTTGGGCGTCGCCATGGGCTCCGGCACGGACGTGGCCATCGAGGCCGCCGATTTGACGGTGATGGGCAACGACCTGGGCCAGGTGGCCACGGCCATCGAACTCTCCCGCAAAACCCTGGCCACGATCAAGACGAACCTGTTCTGGGCCTTCTTCTACAACGCCATCGGCATCCCCGTCGCCGCACTGGGTCTGTTGAACCCGATGATCGCCGGGGCCGCGATGGCCGCCAGCTCGGTGCTGGTCGTCGCGAATTCGCTCCGGTTGCGCCGCTTCGGCCGGTAGTGGCGCCCTCACCCGACGCCGTCGGTCCGGCCGGGCGCCGGGAAAGCGTCGCCGCTGACCCACCGAACCACCCGAGGGAGCCACCATGAACGTTCTCGAGCAACTGGGTAAGGCCCTGGCAATGGCCGGGGCCATGGGATGGGAAATCCTGTGGCCGCTGATCCTGGGGTTCGCCCTCTCGGGGGTCATCCAGGCTGTTGTCCGCAAGGAGCAGATCACGGCGTTGATGTCCGATGACTCGCCCCGCTCTCTCGCTGCGGCAACCGGGCTGGGTGCGGCGTCCTCTTCGTGCTCGTACGCCGCGGTGGCCCTGGCACGGTCGCTGTTCCGCAAGGGCGCGCATTTCACCGCCGCGATGGCCTTCGAAATAGCCTCCACCAATCTCGTCATCGAATTGGGCATCATCTTGGCCCTGCTGATGGGCTGGCAGTTCACCCTTGCCGAATTCGTCGGCGGACCCGTGATGATCATCGCCGTCGCGCTCGGCTTCCGGTGGTGGATGCGCGGACGCATCCTCGACGCTGCCCGCCAGCAAGCCGACAAAGGCCTGGCGGGCTCCATGGAAGGCCACGCGGCCATGGACATGTCCGTCCGTGGGGAGGGCGGTTTCTGGCAGCGGCTGCTGTCCCGGAACGGCCTGACAGCCGTTGCCCAGTACTTCGTGATGGACTGGGCCTCCGTTTGGAAGGACATCGTCGGGGGACTCCTGATCGCCGGCGCGTTCGCGGCCTGGGTGCCTCAGTCCTGGTTGCAGGCCCTGTTCTTCACCGGCAACCCGGTCGCCTCCACCGTCTGGGGTCCCATCATCGGGCCCGTCCTGGCCATGGTCAGCTTCGTCTGTTCGGTTGGGAACGTGCCCTTGGCGGCCGTGCTGTGGAACGGCGGAATCAGCTTCGGCGGCGTGGTCAGCTTCCTCTTCGCCGACCTGATCATCATCCCGATCATCCTGATCTACCGGAAATACTATGGTCTCAAGGCCGCCCTGAGGATCGTCGGCATTTTCTATCTCGCGATGGTCGCCGCCGGCTACGTGGTTGATGTGGTTTTCACTCCGCTCGGACTGGTCCCGGCAGAACGTAACGCCACGGTCCTTCAGTCCTCCATCACCTGGAACTACACCACCTGGCTCAACATCGCCTTCCTCGTCCTGGGCGCCTTTCTCCTCACCCGCTTCATCCGTACCGGCGGGGCGGCGATGCTGAAAATGATGGGCGGCGGCCCGGCCGCCATCGACGGACCGGGGCACGGCGGCCACGGGTAAGATACGTTGTGTTCCTGCCCCGCCCGTCGTGTGAACATGTGGGGGCACCCGTGAGTGGTTCACTCAAGGCCGCGCTCGGCCGGAGCCGGTTATCCATTGACGCCGCCGGAGCACGCGGCCCCGGGTTCGGGGGTTTGTGGCCCTTGGACGTAGGCCTTGATGAAGACGGGCAGCCGTGAGTCCCGGCGTTGGGAATCTCCAGCTGCGTGCCCCACGCCGTCGCTGTCACCGGCGCCAACTGGTCCGGGTTGGGACTGAGCAGGACATAGGGCTTGCCCGTGGCCAGACCCGTCAACCTGCCCAGGTCCGCCGGGGAGAGATCCGGCTTGTGGCTGATCCACACGGCCCCGTGTTCGAGGGAATGCACGGCCCGCTCCTCATTAACGGGGTTGGTGTAGATGCCGCAGTTGGTCCAGGTCGGGGAGTGGTCGCCGCCGACGCCGGGCTACTGCGGGTAGGCCACCGGGGTTTGGACGTGGTTGCGGGTGAGGTTCGGGTAGGTCTTGACCCCGGCGATGGGCTTCTTGGCCGCCTCGTCCGTCACGTTACGTGCTTGGAT
Organism: Specibacter cremeus; assembly: GCF_003946885.1. Lineage (GTDB taxonomy): Bacteria > Actinomycetota > Actinomycetes > Actinomycetales > Micrococcaceae > Specibacter > Specibacter cremeus. The sequence continues at coordinate 120,246 of NZ_RWKQ01000004.1, forward strand.
TGACCCGGTGCTGGGCATAGACGGCATCGATGCCGGCCTGGCGTTCCGCTCGGCGGTCTTTCGTGTTGCTCATTCGGCGCTTCCTTTCATGGACGATGCTGGCGGTTGGGCGTCGTTCGGCCCCGGCCGTACGTGGGACCGATCCCGGGACCGCAGGGCCAGGAACGCGGCGGCACCGGCGAGCAGCAGCAGTCCCGAGACCCAGGTGTTCACCCGCAACCCCAGGATGGTGTTGGCATAGTCGGAGCGCAGCAGTTCGAACACGAACCGGCCCGCCGTGTACAGGACGGCATAGAGGGCGAAGACGGACCCGGCGCCGAGCCGGTATTTGCGGTCAAAGAGCAGCAGGAGCGCGGCGGCGGCCAGGCACCACAGGGATTCGTACAAGAACGTCGGCTGGAAGTAGCCCAGGACGACCGGGGCGCCGGCACTGTCGGTGAGGGCGTGGCCGGTGGCGAAGTCCATCTGGTGGATCTGCAACTTCCACGGCACCGTGGTCGGGTCACCATAGAGTTCGTTGTTGAACCAGTTCCCCCAACGGCCCAACCCCTGGGCTATCAGCAACCCGGGAGCCGCCGCGTCGATCAGGGTCGCGAACGGGACGTGGTGGCGGCGGCAGCCAATGTAGGCGCCCACCAGGCCCAGGGCGATGGCACCCCAAATGCCGAGCCCACCGTCCCAGATTTTCAGGGCGTAGAACCGGATGGTCAGCGGCCCGAGTTGGAAGGCGCTGATGGTGGGTGAAGGGATGAGAAAAGGGGTCAGTGTGGCTGGATTCATGGTGGTCGGCCCTTATGTGAGGTAGGAGAAGACGCCCATCATGCCGCGTTCGGCATGGTAAGCGTTGTGGCAGTGGAAGAGCCACTGGCCCGGATTGTCGGCATCGAACTGGACCGTGACGATCTGCTTGGGCCGGACAATGACGGTGTCCTTGCGCGCCCCGGTGGCCCCGACCTGGAAGGTGTGGCCGTGGATGTGCATCGGATGCCACATCATGGTGTCGTTGACGAACTTCACCTCCACCCGCTCACCGACCTTAATGTCGACGGCGTTCTCGAACGGTTTGGCCATGTCGAAGCGGTGGCCGTTGATCCCCCAGTCGTAGTTCGCCATCCCACCGGTCAGGCGCAGCTCGTGGACCCGGTCCGGTGTCTTGGCCGCCAGGGTCACGGACGGGTCGGCGGTGAGCTGGCCGCCGTCGACCACCTTGCCCGCCAAAGTCTTCGGGAGACTGGCCATCAACGGCGCGGTTCCGGTGCCGGTGGAGACCAGCCCGTAGGTCATCTGTGCCTTGCCCTCGGCCAGGGCGACGACGGGAGTGTAGCCGTCCCGGACGGTCAGGAGCGCGTCGATGCGTTCGCCCATGCTCAGCACGACGGCGTCCACCTCGGTGTGCTGGATGGGGAAGCCATCGGTGTGGGTCAGGGTGAGTTGCTGATTCGGGACACCGAGCCGGTAGGCGGTGTCGCCGGCGGCATTGATGATCCGCAGCCGGATCCGTTCACCGGGCTTGGCCGTGATGATCTCCGGGTTCCCCGAGTCCCGGCCGTTGAAGAGGTGCATTGGGTAGGCGACGTCTCCGGCGTCCCCGCCCAGGAAGTCGCTGCTGGCGCCCATGAGCATGTGTCCCATGACCATCCCGCCGCCGCCACCGCCGTGATTCATGCCGCCCATGCCCTTGGAGAGCTCCTTCAGGACCTCATCCGGGGCGCCGGTGAGACCGTCGAGCCAGTCGTCCAGGACGATGATCCACTCCTTGTCGTACTTCAAGGGTTCCCGGGGGTCGTCGATGATCAGGGCCCCGTAGAGGGCGCGTTCGCGCTGCATCTCCACGTGCGAGTGGTACCAATACGTGCCCGGGTGGGGCAGCTTGAAGCTGTAGGGGTAGTCCTTGCCGGCCCCGATCGCCTCCTGGGTGAGGCCCGGGACGCCGTCGGCGTTGTTGCGCAGGGCCAGGCCGTGCCAGTGGATGCTGGTGGATTCGGGGAGCTTGTTGGCGACGGTGACGTTGAGCTGGTCGCCGACCGTGCCGCGCAGGGTGGGGGCGACGAGGGATCCGTTGTACCCCCAGGTGCTGATGTTTTTGCCCGCCATGGTGGTGGAGAAGGGTTCCGGGGTGAGGGTTTTGGTGACAGTCTTGCCCGTGGCGTCCCGCCGGGTTTCATAGTCGGCGATGAGCGGATCGGTCGGCAGGATGCGCTGTTTGGTGACGGTCGGTGCGGGGGTGCAGGCGGCCAGGGCAGCCGCGGCTGTGGTTGCAACGGAGAGCCCCAGCAAGGAGCGTCGGTTCAGTTGGTAGCTCATGAGTGAATCCTTCGTAAAGAGGTGCGATTAGACGATGGTGAGGAAAGAGCCGGAGAGGTTTTGCCGCTGGTAGATCCACTGCATCCACACACCGCTGACCATCAGGACCCCGAGGAGGATCAGCATGCCGGCCCCGGCAAGGTTGACGACGCGGATGTGCCGGCGGATGAAGCCCAGAATCTGGGAAACCCAGCCCAGTCCCAGGGCGACCAGGAGGAAGGGGATGCCGAGCCCCAGACAGTAGATGAAGGCCGGCAGGGCCCCGCGCCAGGCGCTGCCGGAGGTGACGCTCAGGGCGAGGACGGCGCTGAGCGTGGGGCCCATGATGCCGAACGCCGCGCCGTAAAGGGTGAACACGGCCCCGAAGCCCAGCACAAACAACCCGACTCCGGCCAGGACGCGGCGGTGATTCCTTGGCTGGTTTGGGTCCGTCAGTCCGGAGACGTACCCGAGGTAACCCGGGACGAGCGGGAGAATGCACGGCGAGAGGAACGAGACGATGCCGGCGATCAGGGCCAGCGGCATGGTGATGAGCAGGGCGCCGGAGGTGACCGTCGTGGCGAAAAACTCTCCAAGGCTCATCGGACTATGGCACGGCCGGGCGGAAGGTCGCCCCGCCGTCGGTGGAGACCTGGACACCGGTGGTGGTGGCGGCCCAGAGCCATGGCTTGCCTGCGCTGCCTTCCATCGCGGTGATGGCTTCAACCTGACCGCTGATGCGACCAGAAGCAGTCCACGTCAGGCCCGCGTCGATGGAGACAAACACTTGGCCATCTGGGGCGACTCCCACCGCTTCCGTCGGGGCATTATCCACGACCGCCGCGAACGCGGCGAATTGGATGAGCGGGGCGTTCGGGACCGCTTGCCATGTTTTGCCACTGTCGGTGGAGCGCTGCAGGCCGTCTTGGGCGGTGGCCAGGACGACCGTGCTGGCCGGGCTGCCAGCCAGCACGGCCGGGGCGAACGTGACAGTGGAGGTTTCCCAGGTCGACCCGTCCGTGCTGGTGCGAACCCGCCCGTCGAAGGCGACCAACCCGTTGCCGCTGACGGTGAGGGCGTGGAAGTCCGATAGGCTCTGTCGGGAGACTGGTTCCCACGTTTTGCCGGCGTCCTTGGATCGGATCAGTCCGACAGGGTTGGGCAGCGTCGACCCCGGGCCGGGGTGGCCGGACGCATAGAAGACGTTGGGCTCGGCCGTGGCGGTGAAGCCCATCAGGTCAATGGTGTCGCTGATCTTGACGGCGTCCTTCCGGGTGGCGTCGTAGAGGCCGTCGTGGGTGGCCAGCAGGATTTTCGTGGTGACAGGGTCCACGGTGATGCCGTGGACATGCCCAAGGGCCGCAGCGGCGGAGGCGGGGTCAACGGCTGGCGGTGCAGCCGAGCACCCGGCCAGGAGCAGCGGGAGAGCCAGGATGGCAGCGACGGCGGATCGGCGGGCACGGTAAAGGGGGATACGGGATTGCACAGGGGACTCCAGGTAACAGGGGAAGGGAAGGATGGGCGGTGGTGGATCCAAAGATCTTTGGATCCACCACCGCAAAAGGACTGGGCCAGGCCGCTACAGCGTGGCGAGCAGGTCCTTCATGTCCTTGATCTCGGCTTCCTGGGAGGCCACGATGCTCTTGGCCAGGGCGACGGCGTCGGCGTTTTTGCCGCCGATGACCTCGGACTGGGCCATCTCCACGGCGCCTTCGTGATGGGCGATCATCTGGGAGAGGAAGAGCTTGCTCGCCTCGGTTCCCTGCGCGGCCCTGAGCTTGTCCATGTCGGCGCCGGTCATCATGCCGTTCATGCCGTGGTTGCCGGCCATGGCGGTTGGCTCGGCCCAGCCGGTGAGCCAGCCGGTCATCTTCGCGATTTCCGGGCCCTGGGCGGCCTTGATGTCCTTGGCAAGCGCCGTGATCTTGGGATCGAGGCCGCTCTTGGCCAGCATGATGTCGCTCATCTGCACCGCCTGGGTGTGGTGGGGAATCATCATTTGCGCGAACATCGTGTCGGCCGAATTGTGCTCCCCGCCGGTGACGGGTGCCTGGGGGCTGGAGATGGTTGAGCCGCCGTGGTTCATGCCCGGCATGGAGCCGGTGCCGGTGGAGCACCCCGCCAGGGCGATGAGGGCGGCGAGGGCGGTGGCGGAAAGGGGCAGAATTTTCTTCAAGGGTACGGTCCTTCACTAATGCGTCTTGATGTATAGCCGGCACTCCCTGATTGGGGGTGCGTCGATGGGGCCTGCCGGGATGCGGCAGGCGGGTCATCGGTTTATGTTCGGCTGATCGAGAGCTGATTCAGTGAGGGAGCGTCGGGAACGCGGTCCAGAGATTTGGGCCCGGACGCACTGGTCAATGGTGTGTCGGTCGACGCGAGCCCCAGGACGTCGGGGATGGGGATGGTCAGGGCGGCGGAACCGGGCACGGGGACGCAGGTTCCGTGCATGGCCATGGAGGCCCCGCACCCGGACGGGGCACAGCCGCACACCGTGGGACCTCCCGTTCGATCCGGCGTGGCCGGACCCGCGGTCGCGCTGTCGGGTGAGACGGCGTGCGCGGCGACGGTATGGCCGGCGACCGGCGTGGACTCAACGAGGCTGCCCGTCGTCGACACCACGCCGCTCATGGCCGTGGGAGCCATGGGGGCCGCCTGGGCGCCGCCCAGCACGTGCATGCCCAGGATGCCCCCGATGATGCCAAGGACGACGGCGGCCAGCACGCCCCAGCGCACGATGGGTAGCGCACGTGGCACGATGTGGCGTGGGAGCATGCGCTGGTCCTTTCTGCGGGTGGGACGGGATTGCCGGGTCGTTGTGTAGTCTACGGGTCAAAACTTGGTGCCCTCGCTCAGACCCGGTCAGTGCACGTCGGCCGGGTTGAGCTTGAGCCGGCGCAGCAGCTGGGCATTCAACGCCACCACGATCGTGGACAGGGACATCAGCACCGCACCGGCCGCCGGGGAGAGGACGATCCCGGCAAACGCCAGCACCCCGGCGGCCAGCGGGACGGAAACGATGTTATAGCCGGTCGCCCAGATCAGGTTCTGCCACATTTTGCGATAGCTGGCGTGGGAGAGATCCACCATGGACAACACGGCCCGTGGGTCGTTGCCGGCCAGCACGACCCCAGCGGATTCCATGGCGACGTCGGTCCCGGCACCGATGGCGATGCCGACCTCCGCCCGGGCCAGGGCTGGGGCGTCGTTGACACCGTCGCCGACCATGGCCACCTTCAGCCCGCGGCCCTGCAGTTCGGCGACTTTCTGGTCCTTGTCCTTGGGCAGGACCTCGGCGAAGACCTCGTCAATGTCCAGTTCGGTGGCCACGGCATGGGCGACCTGGCGGGCGTCCCCGGTGATCATGGCAACCTTGATTCCCCGGTTCTGCAAGGCCCGGACTGCCTGGCGGGACTCATCCCGGACCTCGTCCTCCAACGCGACGGCCCCGATCACGGACCCAGCCCGGATGACATGCAGCACGGACGCACCCCGCGCCTTCCATTCCGTTGTTGCCGCGCTGATGCTCTCCGGTTCGGAGAGGCCGAGCTCTGTGAGAAGTGCTGGTCCGCCGACGGCGAGGGCCGAGCCGTCGACGGTCGCCTGGACCCCGCGACCGGTCATCGACTGGAAGTCGGTGGCTGTCAGCGCGCGTGCACCCGTGTGCCGGGCGGCGGCGGCGATGGCGCGGGCCACCGGGTGCTCGCTGTCGGATTCAACGGCGGCGGCGAGGGCCAACAGATCATCGGTCGCCGTACCTTCGATGGCCACGACATCGGTGAGCGCCGGTTCGCCCTTGGTCAGGGTCCCGGTCTTGTCGAACAGGACGACGTCGATGGTGCGCATCCGCTCCAGCGCCATCCGGTTCTTGATCAGCACCCCGGCGCGGGCGGCCCGTTCGGTGGAGATGGCGATCACCAGCGGGATGGCCAGGCCCAGCGCGTGCGGGCAGGCGATGACCAGCACTGTCACCGTGCGGGTGACGGCGTCGGGGATGCTGCCCAGCAGCGACCAGACGATGAACGTGATGACGCCGGCACCGGCGGCGAAATAGAACAGGAATGCCGCGGCACGGTCGGCCAGGGCTTGGGCTCGCGACGTGGACGCCTGTGCCTCGGCCACCAGGCGTTGGATTCCCGCCAGAGCGGTATCGTCGCCGACGGCAGTGACCCTGATGCGGAGCGAATTGTCCGTGGCGACCGTGCCGGCAACGACGGCGTCGCCGACCGTCCGGGCGACCGTCCGCGATTCACCGGTGATCATCGATTCGTCCACCTCGGCGGATCCGTCGGTGATGGCACCGTCCGCGGGCATCCGGGCCCCGGAGCGCACCAGGACGATATCGCCGGCGGCCAATTCCGCGACGCTGACCGTCTCCGTGCCGCCATTGACGATGCGCTCCGCCTCATCAGGCAGCAGGGCAGCCAGGGCGTCCAGGGCGCCCCGGGCCGAGCCCAGGGCCCGCATCTCGATCCAATGCCCCAGCAGCATGATGACCACCAGCAAGGCCAGCTCCCACCAGAAGTCCAGGTCGAAGCCGCCGATGCCGAGGCTCGTCACCCAGGAAGCGATGAACGCCACGCTGATGGCCATGGAAATTAGCAGCATCATGCCCGGTTGCCGGGACCTGATTTCCTGCCACCCGCCCTTGAGGAACGGTTGGCCACCATAGACGAAGATGACGGTGCCCACCAGCGGCGCAATCCAGGCCGCGCCCGGGAACTCCGGCGGGGTGTATCCGAGCAGGTGCCCGAACATGGGACTGAAGAACACCACCGGAATCGACAACACCAGGGTCAGCCAGAAACGGTTTTTGAACATGGCGGTGCTGTGCCCGGCATGCTGGCCCTCGCTGTGGACGGCATGATCGTCATGGTCCATGCCACCGTGACCCATGACGGCGCCCGGTCCTTGGTGATCTGCGGTGGGTGCGGTTGTCATGGTGTGGTGGCCAGGTTCGTTGCCGTGCTCTGCCATGTTCCCTCCCTCTCGGGTTTGAATCGGGGTTTTCTAGCTTCCGGTGACGGTGTAGCCGGCGGCGGCCACTGCGGCGCGGATGTCCTCCGTGGTTGCCGAGCCGGAGACGGTCAGGGTCGAGGTGCCTCCGGCGACGAGATCAACGGTGGCGGAGTCCACGTCCGCCATGGGACGAACTGCCGTCGTGACGCTCTCGACGCAATGCCCGCAGGTCAGTCCCTCCAGCTCATATGCCGTGCCGAAAGTACCGGCCGGCACGGGGGCTTTCGACTCGGTCGAGCAGCAGGCGCATGAGCTCGCAGCAACAGGGACCAGATCGAGATTTTCGTGTGTGTCGGTTCCGCACATGTCAGGTGATTCCTTTGAAAGAGGGTCAGTTGTGCGTCGTGGGTTGAACGGCAGTGGCGGCCGGAAGATCATCGGCCGAGACAAACTACTTCACTGACAACACCTTGACCATACCCCCATGGGGTATAGAATTCAAGGGTGCTCAGTCGACGGCGCACGGTGGGGTGGGAGAAGTGCGGCCGAAACGGCCTCCAAGCAGCTGTCCACGGACGTAGCGAGGGTCAATTGCGGCCGCGTACCACCCGTTCACAGCAGGCATCCGGTTCGGCCGTCCCCTCATCGTGTGGGTCAGCGGCGACGGCGAGTACAACGAGGTGGTCAACGGGGTCTTGGCCGTCCACGACAGCCAGGCGGATTGCGCCCCGCTGGCAGGCGGCAACGCCAACGACCATCCACGAAGCACCCGCCGGGTACCGCTGAACGAGGCAATCGTCGATGGAGTTGATGGCGAGGTCCGGCACATCAATCTGTTGCGGCTGACGCAGGGCGAGGGCGCGGCGGTTTGGACGCCCTGCGCCCACTCCTACATTCACGGACGGACCCGCGACATGGTGATCGGACTTGAACGGGGGAACAAGGGAACGCTCAATGAGTTGGTCTCCGTCATTCGCACGTTCACTCAGTTGCAACCGCTTGAAATCAGCCGCGACGGGCGCGGCCGGGGTCGCGGGCGTATTCTGAAGGGAGGCGGGAAGTGTCGAATGCAGAGAGCCGCACTCGCCCCGACTGGTCCGAGGCACCATGGACGCAACGTCTTCGTCCGCCGGAATTTCCCGGCAGCACCAGTGCACCCCCTACGTTGTGGACGGCTACGTCGCCCATGAAGCGGCGCATCGGCAGATCTTGGCCTCGCTACGGACGAATGGCTGGTCCGCCCGCCGGCTCGGCCCCGCGCCGGTGGGGATCAACGACGCCAGGTGGACACGGAAGCACAGCCGCCATCACGCCCACCCCCACATGATCGGCATGGACCCGGACGTCCACACCGGGGCCATCGCCTTCCATCCGGAGGCCTCCGCCTCGCGCCAGGGGAGCGTTGACCCCCGGTGGATCGAGGTCCCGATCCTGGTGACGCGCCTGCTACCGGTTCCGGTCCCGCCGGGTCCCGTCACCCGGGTTCGGACCTTCATCCACGAAGCGACCGGCATCAGCACGCAGAACGGAAAGGACTCACGATGACCTCGATCCCACAGTCTCCCGACGAACCCCGACCACAACCAGAGGACGTACCGCCACGGCCGGAAAGCAATCCCCCGCAGGGTGCCATAAGGGGTTCGGGCGCCCAGGCGAAACCCGGGGCTACCCGGGCAGGGGTGGTCTGGGTTGCCGTGGTCACATCGCTGATCCTGCTCGTCCTGCTCATCATCTTCATCCTCATGAACCAGCAACCCGTCAACATCCAGTTTCTCGGTTTGGAGGGCACGGTCTCGCTGGGCATGGCCCTGTTCATCGCCGCGGTGGCCGGAGGCATCCTTGTGGCCGCCGCGGGTGCGGCACGGATCATCCAGCTCCGATCGATAACCCACAGGACCTGGCGGCTTCACCACCGCGGCTAATCACCGGCCGGGGCGGTTGCCTTTGGCGGGTAGGGTCTGCCAGTATTTAACACGGTGTTATTCTGGTTTGTCGGATTTGATGGTGTAATTCCAGTCGCCGTGGAAGTCGTGGC
>NZ_RWKQ01000040.1:0-1089 GCF_003946885.1 Specibacter cremeus
CGTCACCCACGCCACGCCGCTCACACGGCAACAAAGCCGCAGGTCACAGCCCTACTCGCCGACCTTTCCGGGGCCCTGGGACTTGCGGCTGCGTGACGGTCCTGATTGCGGCACAGGGGCGCGCGGAAGGCCCGCTGACGGTGACGGTGGCGGTGGTGATGAGGGTTCCGCGCCCTGCGCCTGTTGTGTTTCCGGGCCTTTGTCGTCGCGGTTCCGTCGTGGTGGCCGGAATACCCGACCTGTCCTCCCGGCGCAAAGTGGTGCGGGTCGTCGCGCGTAAGAAACAGCCCCACCGGTGCCGCCTGGTGCCAGTTATCCCTCACGGACTTCGGCTTCGATGCGCCACAGCGCGTTCGCGCTGCATTCAGGACCGCGGCCAAGTGCCCGTCCTGGAAGTCAACCACCGCCCGCGAGCCCGGTGCGAGGACAGGATCCGGGACGCCAAGTGGACCGGGCTGCAAAGCCTGTCCCTGCAGGCGTTCACTGGCAATGCCGTGTGGTTCCATCTGCTCATGCCCGGCACCGAGTTGACCGCCTGGACGCGGGTGCCCGATTTCGCCAAGGCGTCGCCCGCCGGTGGGAGCCGTCGCGCCTCCCGGACCGGATCCTGGAAGTTGCCGGCAGGATGGGCCTCCACGCCGGGGCGGCCCTGGCGCAACTGGCCGTCACGACCGCCATGCATGCCGGTTATCTCCATGATAGGTGATCTCGACAAACACGCCCCGTCGTATTCGGACCCATCACTGTTGTCGGTCCGCGTCCAGGCCTTCTCGAGGATTCAGGGCGCCATCGCGGCGCCGGCGCAGCAGATCGACGTACGCGGCCGACGGGTGGAAGCCGAAGTCCTGCTTCCGCATCGGGCGTGCGTTGTATTTTTCCGAATAGGTGGTGAGGTGGGTGCCGTCGAGGTTAAAGATCAGCGGTTGGCCGGCGCTCAAGCCCTGCAGCGGCGACTGCTGGCCCGTTCCCACCCGTTGGCGCGCGCCGCCGCGGGCGGTGTTGATCGCCCGGCCGCCGTCAAGCTGCGCACGAAGTTCCCGAACGTGCACCGACCCTTCAAGGTGCCGGTCTCGGACCGCGGTTTCTGGA
>NZ_RWKQ01000040.1:1163-44301 GCF_003946885.1 Specibacter cremeus
GGCTATCGTACGCCGAGGTAGTGCCAACGCGTCGAGGTCGCGGGACATATCCCGCTACCTCGACGCGTTCGTGCTACCTCGGCGAACGGGGCGGCGGACCTTCCGCGAAATAAGAGCCCACCGGGCCTATATTCGTGTGGTCAGTCCACATGTTCCGTGATTTGCCCTACAGTGGGACGCATGAGAATTGCGCTGTTCGCCACGTGCATCGTGGACGCCATGTATCCACGCACGGCCCGGGCCACGGTGGCCATCCTGGAGCGGCTGGGCCACGAGGTGGTTTTCCCGGCCGGGCAGGCCTGCTGCGGCCAGATGCACGTGAACTCCGGCTACTTCAAGGAAGCGCTGCCCGTGGTCAAGAACCACGTGGAGGCGTTCGATATGGACGATTACGATGTCGCGGTCGCCCCTTCAGGGTCCTGCGTGGCCAGCGTGAAGCACCAGCACCAGATGATCGCCCGGCGCTGCGGCGACACCGCGCTGGAAGCCAGGGCCGGCGTCGTCGGCGCCAAGACCTACGAACTTTCGCAACTGCTCACCGACGTCCTGGGCGTCACCAACGCGGCGGCGCAGCTCGGCTCGCACTTCCCGCACACGGTGACCTACCACCCGAGCTGCCACGGCATGCGGCTGCTGCGCCTGGGGGACAGGCAGCGGACACTGCTGGCGACCGTGGGCGGGATCGAGCTGGTGGAACTGCCCGAGGCCGACCAGTGCTGCGGGTTCGGCGGCACGTTCTCCCTGAAGAACGCCGACGTCTCCAGCGCCATGCTGGCCGACAAGGCCGCGAACATCCGCGGCACCGGCGCGGAACTGTGCTCCGGCGGCGACGCGAGCTGCCTGCTGCACATCGGCGGCGGCCTCTCGCGGCAGGGCAGCACGGTGGGGACGCTGCACTTCGCGGAGATCCTGGCCAGCACCCTCGAACAGCCCGCCGAGATGGAAATGGCGGGCATGACGTGATGAGCGGCACCTTTCTGGGCATGCCCGTGTTCGGCACCGGCAACCTGAACGCAACCGAGCCGTTCCCGACGGCCGCGCACCGCGAGCTGGGCAATGCGCAACTGCGCGCGAACCTGGGCCACGCCACGCACACCATCCGCGACAAGCGCCTCAAAGTGGTCTCCGAACTGCCCGACTGGGAGGACCTGCGGAACGCCGGCAGCGCCATCAAGGAGAACGTCATGGCGCGGCTGCCGGAGCTGCTCGAGACGTTCGAGGCGAACTTCACGGCCCGCGGCGGCATCGTCCACTGGGCCCGCGACGCCCGGGAGGCCAACGAGATCGTCACGGCGCTCATCCGTGCGACCGGCGAGACCGAGGTGGTCAAGGTCAAGTCGATGGCCACCCAGGAGATCGGGCTGAACGAACACCTGGAGAGCCAAGGCATTGAGGCGTTCGAGACGGACCTGGCCGAGCTGATCGTCCAGCTGGACCGTGATAAGCCGAGCCACATCCTGGTCCCGGCCATCCACAAGAACCGCAGCCAGGTCCGCGACATCTTCCTGCGCGAGATGCCCGGCGTCGACCCGGCCCTGACCAACGAGCCGGCCCGGCTGGCCGAGGCCGCCCGCAAGCACCTGCGCCGCAAGTTCCTGTCCGCCAAGGTGGCGGTCTCCGGGGCGAATTTCGGCCTGGCCGACACGGGCACGCTGGCCGTGGTCGAGTCCGAGGGCAACGGGCGCATGTGCCTGACGCTGCCGGAGACGCTCATCACCGTCATGGGCATCGAGAAGCTGCTGCCCACCTTCACCGACCTGGAGGTGTTCATGCAGCTGCTGCCGCGCTCCTCCACGGGCGAGCGGATGAACCCGTACACGTCCCTGTGGACGGGCGTCACGCCGGACGACGGGCCGCAGAACGTGCACCTGGTCATGCTGGACAACGGCCGCACCGCCGCACTGGCCGATGGAATGGGCCGTTCCGCGCTGCACTGCATCCGCTGCTCCGCCTGCATGAACGTCTGCCCCGTGTACGAGCGCACCGGCGGGCACGCCTACGGGTCCACCTACCCCGGGCCCATCGGCGCGATCCTCTCGCCCCTGCTCACCGGCATCACGAGCGAGGAGAACGCATCGCTGCCGTACGCGTCCTCGCTGTGCGGCGCCTGCTTCGACGCGTGCCCGGTGAAAATCAACATCCCGGAGATCCTGGTGCACCTGCGCGGCGTCGACGTCGACTCGCGCCGCCGCGCCGTCAAGGTGCCCTCCGAGATGGACCTGATGATGAAGGGCGCCCAGTGGGCGTTCTCGTCCGGCAAGCACCTGGGCCTGCTGGAGAAGGGCCTGCCGCTGGGCCGGCTCGCGGCCGGGCGCGACAAGTTGATCAAGAAACTGCCCGGGCACCTGGCCGGCGGCTGGACGCAGAGCCGCGACATCCCGGCCCCGCCCTCCCAGTCGTTCCGGCACTGGTGGGCGGCCAATCGCGAGACGAAGGAGCAGGCATGAGCGCCCGCGACGACATCCTGGCCCGGATCGCCTCCGCGCTGCGCGACGCGCCCGTGGCGCCGGCCATCCCGCGCGACTACCGCCGGGCCACGGCGCTGACGGGCGAGCAGCGCCTGGCGCAGCTGGTGGACCGGCTGGAGGACTACAAGGCGAACGTGGCCGTGGTGCCCGCCGCGGCGGCCGCCGTGACGGTCGCCCAGTTGCTGGCCGGCGCGTCCTCGATCGTGGTGCCGGAGGGCCTGCCGTCGTCGTACCTCTCGGCCTTGGCGGACCTGACGGACGACGGCGGCGCGCCGGCCGTGCTGGTCGACTCGCCGGCGCGGCGCCTCACCGTCGCGCAGCTCGATGCCGTGGACGCGGTGGTGACCGCCGCGGCCGTGGCCGTGTCCGAGACGGGCACGATCATCCTGGACGGCAGCCCCGACCAGGGCCGGCGCATCATCTCGCTGGTGCCCGACCGGCACGTGTGCCTGCTGACCATGGACCAGGTCGTCGAAGTGCTGCCCGAGGCCATCGCCCTTTTGGACCCCACCCGGCCGCAGACCTGGATCAGCGGACCCAGCGCCACGTCCGACATCGAGCTGGAACGCGTTGAGGGTGTGCACGGGCCGCGGACCCTGGACGTCATCGTTCTCAGCTAGGAGCCCAACTGTGGTGTGCTTTAAGCACGGTGGATTCGAGGGTCAGGCATCGATGCCGTCCCGGAGGATTTGCGGCAGGAACCCCAGCCGGTCCAGCTCGCGCACCAGGAACGTGGTGAGCGGGCCGGGTGCGAGGAGCAACTGGTAGGAACGCTTGCCCGGCACGACCGGCTCCAGGAATCCCTCGTTGAGGAGCCGCCGGATGGCTTGGCTGCGTGTTGAGGGTGACCCTGGCAGATCCGCCGCCAGGTCGGCGGACTTCACTGTCCCCACTTCAGCCGAGGTGCGCAATGCTGCAGCCTCGGCGGCGGACAATAGGCCGCTGCGCCTGCATCGATCGATGGCGGGGAGCACGAGATTGCTGATGACGAAGTCGCGCTGGCCTAGGCGGCGGGTCTTTTGCAGGTCGTCGTGGAGGCCATTGATGACGTATTCGCACCAGCGGATGGTGGCCGCTGGCTCGAGGGAGTCCGCATCGGACAGGCGATCGTAGTAGAGCTGCCGGTTGGCGCCGAATACGGCCGTGGGATTCAGTGCCCGGTACACGGTCGTCGAGGTGAAATCCTGCTTGACGAGCATGGCATATGTCAGCAGGCGCGCTACGCGGCCGTTGCCGTTCGCAAAGGGGTGGATCCAGAGGAACCGGTGATGGGCGATGGCGGTGCGGGGCAGGTCAAGGTTCTTCGGCTCGGTCGCGTTGATGAATTCGACCAAGTCAGACATCTCGGCCGGAACCACGCTGGCCAATGGAGGCGTGTGCCCGGAATCCTGAATCTTGACCTCGGACGTCCGGTAGCTACCGGGAGTGGGGTCGCCCTCTCGAATCAGTCCTCCGACGGCGATCCTGTGGAGTTCCCGAATCATGACCTGCGTTATCGGCGCGCCGGGCACAACGTGGGTATCAATGAAGTCACTGGCAGCCTGCAACTGGGTCAATTCGCGGACGGAGTCGTCGAGTCGGGCACCTGCGCCGGCAGCCTTCATGTCGACGACGGCATCGAGGATCGTGGTTCGGTTCCCTTCGATGCGCGCACTTGCGATGCTCGTCAGGAGCTGAAACAGGGACTTCAGCTGGAGGAAGGTCTGTAGTTCAGCTGTGGGTCGGGCCATGTCGCCGCGAAGTCGTTCAAGGGCCATGATCGATTGAGCGAGGTCCGAGGTGAACGAGAACTCCGGGATTTGCATATCAGTCACGTCAGGATTTTACCATCGTACGATGTGGAATTAATCTCGGCATCCGATCTGCCTCATGAATTCAGGGTTCTTCCAAGGAATATGGTGACTCACATTTAATTCTCTGTATCCCGTGATCTGCTGCGGGCACGTCCGGCAACGGCTGGGTGGTGCCACGAAGATGGCGTCGCCGCGGCTACCGCCCGGCGCGCCGGCGTGGCAGCATGGCTGGCATGAAATCCTCGGAACTGCTTGCGGACGCGTTTGGCCGGATCGACTCGACCGTGCGGGAGGTCCTGGACGGGCTGGACGGGACTGCGCTGAACTGGCGCCCCGACCCGGCGGCGAACTCGATTGCCTGGCTGTTGTGGCACCTGGCCCGCATCCAGGACGAACAGGTGGCGCACGTGGCCGGCGTCGACTCGCGATGGCGTGCCGGCGGGTTCCATGAACGGTTCGGCTTTGACCTTGACCCCCACGGCACGGGCTACGGGCACTCGGCCGAGCAGGCCGCCGTCGTCCGCGTGGAGACGGCGGGCCTGCTCCTCGACTACCTTGGTGCGGTCCAAACCCAGAGCCTCGACTACGTGGCCGGGCTCGACGGTGCCGACTTCGACCGGATCGTGGACCGCCGCTGGACCCCGGCCGTCACGCTCGGCGTGCGGCTGGTCAGCGTCATCGACGACTGTGTCCAGCACGCCGGCCAGGCCGCCTATGTGAAGGGGCTGTTTGCCCGCGCCGCGGACCGGTGAGGGCCCCTTACATATTTCCGCGTTCCATCCTAGACTGGCCGGAACCCCCTGCCATCGCCACTAATGGCGCGCACCTCCGGGACCTCTGGGGTCACCCGGGTGCGGGCTCGGGGCCGCTTCTTAGGTGGAAAACGGCCGCGCCCACCCGGGCACGGCCGTCGTGCGAGGAAGGGAAAACCATGTCAGGAAACAAAGCCGTTGCCTACAAGGGACCGGGTCAGGTCGAGGTCATCGAGATCGACTACCCGACGTTCGAACTCAAGGACGGCCCGGGCGTCAATCCGGCCAACGTGGGGCGGAAGGTACCCCACGGCGTCATCCTCAAGACCGTGGCCACGAACATCTGCGGATCCGACCAACACATGGTGCGCGGGCGCACCACCGCTCCGACCGACCTGGTGCTCGGGCACGAGATCACCGGCGAAGTGGTGGAGGTGGGACCGGATGTGGAATTCATCAAGGTGGGCGACATCTGCTCGGTGCCGTTCAACATCTCCTGCGGCCGCTGCCGCAACTGCAAGGAGCGCAAGACCGGCATCTGCCTGAACGTCAACCCGGACCGTCCGGGCAGCGCCTACGGGTATGTCGACATGGGCGGGTGGGTCGGCGGCCAGGCCGAATACGTGCTGGTGCCGTACGCCGACTGGAACCTGCTGAAGTTCCCGGACCGCGACCAGGCGCTGGAGAAGATCATGGACCTGGCCATGCTCTCGGACATCTTCCCGACCGGCTTCCACGGCGCCGTCTCGGCCGGGGTCGGGGTCGGCTCCACCGTCTACGTGGCAGGGGCCGGACCCGTGGGCCTGGCCGCGGCGACGAGCGCGCACCTGCTGGGCGCCGCCGTCGTCATTGTCGGCGACATGAACGAGGACCGGCTCGCCCAGGCCCGCACGTTCGGCTGCGAGACCGTGGACCTGTCCAAGGGCGATCCGGGCGGGCAGATCGAGCAGTTGCTGGGCGTGCCCGAGGTCGACTGCGGCATCGACGCGGTCGGTTTCGAGGCGAAGGGCCACGGCGCCGATGCGAGCCACGAGGCGCCGGCCACGGTGCTGAACTCGCTCATGGACATCACGGCCGCCGGCGGCTCACTCGGCATCCCCGGCCTGTACGTCACGGGCGACCCCGGCGGCATCGACGCGGCCGCGCAGAAGGGCTCGCTGTCCCTGAGCCTGGGCACCGGCTGGGCGAAGTCGCTGGCGTTCACCACCGGCCAGTGCCCGGTGATGAAGTACAATCGCGCGCTCATGATGGCCATCCTGCACGACAAGACGCACATCGCCAGGAACGTCAACGCCCTGGCGATCGGTCTTGACGAGGCGCCGCAGGGCTACGCGGCCTTCGACGCGGGCGCGGCCACGAAGTACGTGCTGAACCCGAACGGCTACCTGAACTAGCCCCGGAATCTGTGACGCAGCAAGTGCTCAAAAACCGCGAAAAACGAGCACTTGCTGCGTCTCAGTTGGGTGGGGGTCAGGCGGCGAGGGGGTGGCGCAGCGGCCAGTCGGCGCCTTCGAGGATGACCTGCGCGCAGGCGCCGGAGACCGGGTTCAGCACGATCGGCGCGGCCAGGTTGACCGTGGTCTGCGCCGCCGGGTTCGCCACCACCAGCACGGTCGGCACGACCCCGGCGGCCAGGCCCACGGATTCCAGGACGGTTCGCGCCAGGCGCGGCGCATAGTCCGGCAGGTACACGGACGCGTCCAGCACGAACAGCCGCGCGGCCGTTTCGCCGGAGGACAACGTGAAGAGCCCGGCGGCTCCCGGCACGGGCTCCAACACGAACTCCGTGGCCGGTTCCAGCCCGGGCGGCGGGGCCGTGAATCGGACGACGCTCATCGGAGGAAGTCCATCAGCGTGTTCGGCAGCACCTTGGCCGAGACGGCCAGCGACGCCTGGTAGGCCAGCTGCTGCTTCTGCAGGTCCAGGATCGCCTGGCCCAGGTCGAGGTCCTCGATGCCGGAGCGCTGGTTCTCCAGCCGCGCCGCCGAGGCCGTGTTCGCGTCGGCGGCCCGCAGCAGCCGCGCATGCCGGGCGCCGATCTCGGTCCGCCCGTTGATCACGCTATTCAGGGCCGTGTCTATGGCCGACAGGTTCCCCGCCACGTCGCCTCCAGTTCGCAGGTCGGAAGAGAGCTTGGTCAACAACCCAAACACGGACGTGCCCGCGTCACCGAAGATCGCGGCGCCGTCACCGTCCACGCGAATGGTCGTGTCCGGCCCGACCCGCCGCTCCACGGTGCCGGCCGATCCGCTGTACACCGGCGGATTCCCGTCGACAAACGCCGCGGCCGCGTCCGAGTTCCCCGCGAAAATGTTCCGGCCCAGGTATTTCGTGTTGGCCTGCCCGAGCAAATCGGACCGGATCTGGTCCACCTCGATGGCGATCGCCTCACGCCCCGCCGGGTTGATGGCACCGTTCGCACCCTGGAGCGCCAGGTCCTTCACCTTCTGCATGAGCGTCGTTGCGGAGGCCAGGGCGCTGTCCGCCACGGACAGCCAAGCGTTGCCGTTGTCGATATTGCGTCCATACTGGTCGGTGGCGGCCTGCGCGGCGCGCACGGCCATCGAGTCGGCGGCCGCGCCCGGGTCGTCGGAGAGCTGCCCGATCTTCTTGAGGTCCTGCGCCGATTGCTGCAGCGCCGCCAGCCGGGCCGCGTTCTGCTGCAACCCGCGCTGGGCCGCGGCGTAGGCGGTCTCCATGGTCACGCGCATCAGCGGCCCACCCGCCCGGTCTGGTTGATCAGCGTGTCAAGCGCCTCGTCGACGGCCGTCATGACGCGGGCGGCCGCCTGGTACGCGTGCTGGAAGGCCAGCAGGTTCACGTTCTCCTCGTCGAGGTCCACGCCCGCGTTCGACCGTTGCGCCGCCACCGCGCTCGCGCTGACCGACCCGGCCAGCGTCGCCTGCTGCAACCCCGCCTTGATGGCCATCCCGGCCGTCATGACCGCGCCCTGCCACAGCTTGTCCGGCGAATCCGCGCCCGTGCCCAGCTGCGACACGGCGTCCGCCACGGACCCGTCCTTCCCGCCCGTGCCGGCGGCGATGCCGTCCGGACCGACGGGCACGACGGCGAGCCCCAGTGCCGCCGGCACGCCGGCTTGGAGGGAGAAAAAGTCGGTCGGGCCGCCGCCGGGGGTCACCCCGTTGTTCGCGGTGATGGCCCCGTTGACGGCGTTGGCCAGTTTGGCGGCCAGCGCGTTGTAGGCGGCGGCGGTCTGCGCGATGGCGCCGCCGTCGCCGGCGGGCGCCAGTACGGACAGGGCACCGGCCAGGCGGCCGCCGTCGAGCCCTGCGGCGACACCGGGGTGCCGCTCCCATTCCAGGGTGACCGGGGCGCCGTCGGCCATGCCGGCCGCGCCGGTGAGCTTGAGCGTGTTCGCCTGCTTGCCGGAGACCAGCGCATTGCCGCCCACAAGCACCTCCACGGTGCCATCGGGTGCGTCGCGCGCGGTGCCGCCGGCCAGGTCGGCCAGGTGTTCCGTCAGCGTGCCGCGCTGGTCGATCAGGTCATTGGCCGGCGTTCCGGCGGCCTGGGCGGCGCGGATTCGTTCGTTCAGGGTGGCGACGGCGGTGGCCGTGGCATTCACGTCGGCCACCATGGCGGCGGCCTGGTCGCGGGTCCGGGACCACTGCCCGTCCAGGGCGCGGTAGCCGCTCGCGATCGACTGCACCAGCCCGGTCGCCTTCTGCAGCAGGACGGACGACGGGCCCGCCTCGCCCGGATAGTTGTGGACTTCCTGCCACGCGCCCCAGAAGCCGTTCAGCTGGCTGGAGATGCCCGTGTCGCCTGGCTCGCCCAGCGTGTCCTGGATGCCGGACAACGCGTCGGCCCGCACCGAGGCGTAGCCGGCGGACGCGAACGCGGTATGGACGCGGCCGTCCAGGAACGTATCACCGAAACGTGTGACGCCCGTGACGCGCACACCCTGGCCCACCGGTGTGCCGGCGTCGTTCAGGGCGCCGCGGGCCGGCACGCCGGCCCCGGCCAGGTCCACCCGTTGACGGGTGTAGCCGGCCGTGTTGACGTTGGTCAGGTTCTGGCCCACGGTATTCAAGCCGGTCCGGGCCGCGTTCAGGCCGCTGAGCGCAGTGTTCAGGCCGCTAAAAGTACTCACTGGTGTCCTTGGCAGGTTGTCGGGGGCAGAGGAGCAGGTGACTCACACGCTTCGGTCAAGGAAGCGCGAGGCGCCCTCCTGGCTGGTGTGGCCGGTGTGGTCGTACGTGCCGGCTTCCGGAACCAGGGTGGCCAGCGTGTCCTGGGTGGAGCGCAGCCCGCCGCGCAGGAATTGCAGGTTCGTGTCCCGCAGGCCACCTGCCTCGGCCACCTGGGCCGTCAGGGCTCGGTGGTGGTCGATGAGGATCTCCTGCCACGGGCCCTCCGGCGCCGCGGCAGCCAACTCCGGCAGGCCGGCGTCGTCCGCCAATCCCCACGCCGTGGCGACCGCCGCCGCGGCGACAGAACGCTGCAGCGTCGCGTCCCGCAGGCGGAGGGTAACCTGCTCCACCTCCCGCGCCGCGTGGTCGAGCCAGCGCGTTTGCCCGGAGGTCAGGATCAGCGACTCCTCCTCCAGCTTGAAGATGAGCAGGTCCAGCATCTCCCGCTCGCGCCAGAGCAGATTGGTCAATTCCTGGGGTCCCATGGAGTTGTCCTTTCGGTGGGGCGGAAGGGAGGCTGTTTTCCACTATCGGCACTCGACGGCTCGGCGTTAGCGGGCAGCCGCCCAGCAGTTGTACTCGAAACGTTATGGAACTTTTCAGTAACACATGCGTGCGCCACGCTCGAATGGGCGCTTCTGCCCTTACAGTGGGGATCGTCTCATGCCGCACGTGGCCGGGGTCTCAACTGGGGGAGCCGGCCGCGTTGCTTTGCCAGTTTTGTTGAGGGGAATCTGGAGGGAATCTGGGGGTGGAACGTGATGAACGTGACCGGCTCGTGGTGGAAAATTTGCCGCTGGTGGGGTTTCTGGTCAATGAGTTGTGCCTGAGGGCAGACCATTTGTCGCGGGAGGATTTGGCGCAGGCGGGGGCCGAGGCGCTGATCCGGTGCGCGGAGTCGTTTGACGAGGGGCTGGGCGTGCCGTTCGGCGCCTATGCCCGCCGCCGGATCAAGGGGGCCTTCGCCGACGAATTGCGCCGGGACGACTGGGCGACGCGCGGGGCACGATCGCGGATGGGCGAGCTGGCCGGCATGCAGGAGGCGCTCACCGCGTCACTGGGCCGGACGCCGACCACCGGGGAGCTTGCCGCCGCGCTCGGGGTGGACCGGGCCTCCGTCGAGGCGTCGCGGCAGGACGCCGCGCGCAGCGTGACGCCGCTGACGGACACCATCGCCGAAATCGTGGCGGTGTCCGCGGGGTCCCCGGGCCTGCCCGAGGACCAGGTGGTGCGCGACGAGCACGACGCTTTCCTGACCCACGCGGTGGCCGCACTGCCGGAGAAGATGCGCTACATCGTCGAGGCGGTCTACTACGAGGACCGCAGCGTCAAGGAGCTGGCGGAAGAGCTCGGGTCGAGCCACTCCGCCGTCTCGCAGCAGCGGGCCGAGGCCATGCGGCTGCTGCGCGACGGGCTGGAACGGCACTACCTGGCGACGGCGGACGAGTCGACGCCGGCGCATGCCCGCATCTCGGCGACCCGGCGCGAGGAGTACCTGGCGGAGTTGGGTACCCGGACGCTCGGCGGGATCACGCGGACCCGGGCCGCCCTGGCCGTGCCGGCCGCCGGGTGATCGAGCCTGTCCCCTCGGTGATTGAGCCTGTCGAAATCAGGTGACGGGTCTCGACAGGCTCGACTCCCGGCCCAGGATCGACCCCCGGGGGCTCCTAACGGCGGGCGCCGGGGTGCCGACAGTGGCGGGTAAGCTGCCCACGGACGGGCGGCGACAGCGACACCCAACTCACGGAGGACTCAACCATGGGCATGCAAGTCAACACCAACCTCGCGGCAAACAACGCCTACCGCAACCTCAACAACACCCAGAATGCGCTGTCCAAGTCGATGGAGAAGCTCTCCAGCGGCCTGCGCATCAACCGTGCCGCGGACGACGCCGCCGGCCTGGCCATCTCGGAAGGCCTGAAGTCCCAGGTCAACGGCTACACCGTCGCGGCCCGCAACGCCCAGGACGGCATCTCCGTCGTGCAGACCGCTGAAGGCGCCCTCACCGAGGTCAACTCCATCCTGCAGCGCCTGCGTGACCTGGCCGTCCAGGCCGGTAACGACTCGAACAACACGGATTCCCGCGACGCCATCAAGAAGGAAGCCACCCAGCTGTCCTCCGAGCTGACGCGCATCTCCCAGACGACGAACTTCAACGGCACCAAGCTGCTCGACGGTTCGGCGAACCTGAACTTCCAGGTCGGTGCCGACGGCAACGCGGCGTCCACCATCAAGGTCGACCTGACCAAGGCCAACGTCGGTGGCATCGCCAGCGCCCTCACGGTCGGCGGCGCGTCCACCGGCACGACGTTCAACATCGCGGCATTCAACGCAGCGACCGGCGACCCGACCGGCCTGAACGCGGGAACGTACACGTTCAAGTCGGTCAAGGGCGGCGTCACGACCACCGTCGCCGTGACCACCGCCTCGAATGCCACGACGGCGGATGACTTCGCCGCCCAGCTGAACAAGGACGCCGGGTTCTCGGCCGGGTACACGGCCACCGTGGTGAAGAACGCGAACGGCACCGGCTCGGCCATCACCATCAGCGCCAACGACGGCGGCGCCGTGGACACGGTTGACCCGTCCGGCAGCGGCGTGTTCAATGCCGGCACCGCGGCCGCCCCGGGCGCCGGCCTGGACTTCAGCAGCAATGCCGGTGCACAGTCGGCCATCAACCAGATCGACACCCAGATCAAGGCCGTCTCCGCCGCGCGCGCCGACATCGGCGCCGTGCAGAACCGCATGGAGTCCGCCATCAACAGCCTGAACGTCGGCAAGGAAAACCTGACGGCGGCGTCGTCCCGCATCACGGACGTCGACATGGCCTCGGAGATGGTGAGCTTCACCCGCTCCAACATCCTCTCGCAGGCCGGCACGGCAATGCTGGCGCAGGCCAACCAGAGCAACCAGGGCGTCCTGAAGCTCCTCGGCTAAACCTGACACACCGGCCGGGGCGCAGGCCCCGGCAGCCGTGGCGGCCGCGCACCAGAGCGTGCGCGGCCGCCGCGGCGCCACACACGTACTGACGAGGGGAACCGCCACATGGGCATGGGCATCGACGGGATGGTTTCGGGCCTGGACACGACCTCCATCATCAACGCGCTCATCGCCGCGGAGGCCCGTCCGCAGACCTTGATGAAGAACGCGGTCACCACGGACTCCGCGCTCCTGACCGCCATGCAGGGGCTCAACACCAAGTTCGCGGCCCTCGCCACGCAGGCCGGCGCCATCGCCAAGACCGGCGGGCTGGACATGTACCAGGCCTCCTCGAGCTCCAGCGCCATCACCGTCTCGGCCTCCTCCGCCGCACGCACCACGAGCCTGGACCTCACCGTGGACCGGCTCGCGACGGCGCACGCGGTGGTCAGCGCGCCCCTCACCGCATCGCCCGGCACCACAATGACCTTCGTGCGCCCGGACGGCACCAACACCCAGGTGACGGCGGCCAGCACCAGCCTGGACGACATGGCGTACGCCATCAACCACTCCGCCGCCGGCATCTCCGCCGTCAAGGTCGCCGCCGGCCAGGACGGCACCGGCGCCACCGTGTACCGGCTCCAGCTCACCGCCAGCGACACCGGTGCGGCGCACCAGTTCACCGCCGTGTTCGGCAGCAAGGCGGAGTACGACGCCGGGACCGCGCCGACGCTGCTGGGTGCGGCCGGCGCGGCCACCCTGCGCACCGGCCAGGACGCCCAGGTCACCTTGTGGGCCGGCACCCCGGCGGCCACCAGCATCACGAGCGCGGGCAACACGTTCACGGCGATCGCCCCGGGCCTGGACATCACCGTCAACCAGGTCACGACAGACCCGGCCACCGTCACGGTCGCCAGGGATTCCGCCAAGGTCACGGCCACCGCAAAGGACCTGACCAGCAGCATCAACATCATCCTCGGCTCGATCTTCACCCAATCGACC
This sequence comes from Specibacter cremeus, assembly GCF_003946885.1. Classification (GTDB taxonomy): domain Bacteria; phylum Actinomycetota; class Actinomycetes; order Actinomycetales; family Micrococcaceae; genus Specibacter; species Specibacter cremeus. The sequence goes on from NZ_RWKQ01000040.1 coordinate 14,252, forward strand.
GTGGCGACGTCCGGCAGCGGGGCCGGCGCCACCGTCACGGGCGGCCTCTTCACCGGCGACAGCACCACCACCACCGCCAAGAACGCGCTGTTCAACGCCGTGACCGCGCCCATCAACGGCAATTCCCCGGCCTCGATCGGCATCAACTCGACGAAGAACGGCGACTTCTCCTTCGACGCGGACGCCTTCGCCGCCGCCTACGCCAAGGACCCGGCCACCGTCCAGCAGACATTGCAGACCATCGCGGACCGCGTGTCCGCGGCCGCAACGTCCGTCTCCGACCCGACCGATGGCACGCTGTCGCAGCGCATCAAGGGCCAGCAGGCGGTCATCGACGACCTGAACGGCCAGATCCTCAACTGGGACGACCGGCTCGCCGCGCGCCGGTCCTCCCTCCAGGCCGTCTACACGAACCTTGAGGTCCAGCTGAGCAAGATGCAATCGCAGCAAAGCTGGCTGACCGCGCAGATCAACTCGTTCTCCTCCAGCGGAAGCAGTTCCAAGTGACCGTCCAACAGGCCCGTGCCCTGAACGCCTACCAGCGCGAGGCCGTCCTCTCCGCCTCCCCGGCCCGGTTGCTCACCCTGCTCTACGACCGGTTGCTGCTGGACCTGGCCCGCGCGGCGGAGGCCCAGGGTACCCAGGACTGGCCGGCCGCGCACGAGCTCCTGATCCACGCCCAGGACATCATCGCCGAACTGTCGGCCACGCTCGAGCCGGGCGCTTGGGACGGCGCGGACCACCTGGCGGGCCTGTACAGCTACGCCGGCACAGCGCTCATGAACGCCAACATCCACCGCGACCCGGCGCCCGTCCGCGACTGCATCTCGCTGCTGGAGCCGCTGCGCCAGGCCTGGCACGAGGCGGCGGCCACACCAGCTGACGGTGTTTCGGCGGCCAGTGTTTCGGAAGGCAGGGTGCCGGCATGAGCATCTGGCCGGACATCCTCGACACCTTGGAGGCGGAGGTGGCACTGGCCCGCACGCTGGCACGGGCCCAGGCCCACGCCGTCGCGCGCCAGACCGGCCCCGCCTGGGAGCCGTCGGCCGATCCGGGCCCGCTGCCCGCCGACCTGGCGGGCCGCGCGCGGCGGATCGCCGCCGCGCAGGTGGAGGCCGTCGCCTCGCTCCGGGAGGCCATGGGCGAGACCGCAGCCCGGCTGGGGCAGGCCGCACCGGCGCGCCGCGAGGCCCGATCCGTGTACCTGGACGTCATCGGCTGATCGGTCGCTCCTTTTCGGCCGCAACGACGGACGACGACGGCGGCCCGCCTTACGCGCCTCACGGCGTTGCCGATAGTGGGGGATGAGCACGGACCGCTCACTTCCAGGCCACGGATCGGCCCCCCTACTTCGGCGAGGAATTGCGCAGTGCTGGATTCTGTGGTCACCGTGGCGTTGACGAGCGCGCTCAACGGGCTGTCCGAACGGCAGCGCGCCATCGCGGACAATATCTCCAACGTCAACACCCCCGGGTACCGGGCCAAGCGGGTGCAGTTCGAGGACGCCCTGGCCGCATCGGTGCGTGCCGGCAGCGGCGCCGCGGCCGCGACCACCGGGCTGTCCATGGAGCCCACCCAGCTGAACGGGAACAACGTCAACCTGGACACCGAGACGCTCTCCAACATCGAGACGACGTTGCGGTACCAGTTCGCCGCGCAGGCCGTCAACGGCGAGTTCACCGCCATGCGCACCGTGTTGAAGGCCAACTGATGGCCGACGCAATCGGGATCGCCTCCACCGGCCTGACCCTGCACCGCAAGTGGCTCGACGCGGTCTCCGACAACCTGGCCAACGCGAACACGGCCACGCGGACCAGCGCCCAGGCGTTCCGCGCCCGCTACGTGCTGGCCGAGGCCGGCACGGGCACCTCGGGGGTGTACGTGGCCGGGGCCGCCTATGGGGACGCCACCGGCCGGCTGGTCCACGAACCGGACAACCCGCTGGCCGACGCGCAGGGGTACGTGCGCTACCCGGACATCGACCTCGCCTCCCAGATGGGGCAGCTGATCATGGCCCAGCGCGGCTACCAGGCCAACGCGGCCGTCGTCGACCGGGCCAAGACCATGTACGAGGCCGGATTGCAGATTGGAAAGTAACCGATGAGCCTTCAACCCATCGCCGGCGTCACCGCCACCGCGTACCTTCCCGACGCGACCGGCACGCCCGGGTCCGCCGCCGCGCCCGGCTCCGGGTTCGGCACGGCGCTGGCCGGCGCCCTCGACAACGTCCAGACGCTCTCCGCGGACGCGAACAAGCTGGCCGTGCAGGCCGTCACCGGCAACCTCGACGACATCCACCAGGCCACGCTCGCCGCGACCCGCGCCCAGGTCACGCTCGAACTCGTCTCCACCCTGCGCAACAAGGGTGTCGAGGCGTTCAACGACATCATGCGGATGCAGGCCTGATGCCCCCGGCCATTGCGAACGCCTGGGGCCGGGTTGCCGGGGCGGTGCGGGGATTCTCGTTCGCCCAGCGCACGCTGGCGATCCTCGCCGTCGCCGTGCTGGTCCTCGGCACGGTGGCGCTCACGGCCTGGCTGACCAAGCCCACGTATTCGCCGCTGTTCTCCGGCGTGTCGGCCGCGGACGCCAACTCGATCGTGTCCCAGCTCAAGACGGACAATGTCCCGTACCAGCTGGCCAACGGCGGGTCCACGATCCTGGTGCCGGACGCCAAGGTGTACGACGAACGCCTGAAGGCGGCCGCCGCCGGGCTGCCTTCCGCCACGACCGGCGGCTATTCGCTGCTGGACAACATGGGCGTCACGTCTTCCGAGTTCCAGCAGAACGTCACGTACAAGCGCGCCATGGAGGGCGAACTGGCCAAGACCATCATGGCCATGGATGGCGTGGCGAACGCGTCGGTGAAGCTGGCCATCCCGGAGAAGACGGTGTTCACGTCGACGAAGACGGACCCGACGGCGTCCGTGTTCGTGGAGACCACCCCGGGCGCGCAGCTGGGCGACAACCAGGTCAATGCGATCGTGCACCTGACCTCGTCCGCCGTCGAGGGGCTCAAGCCGGCCAACGTGTCCGTCGTCGACGCGAAGGGCAACGTGCTCTCCACCGGCGGGGCCACCGGCAGCGCCGACAAGCAGGCCACCGACTACGAGGGCCGCGTGTCAGCCGACGTGCAGGCCATGCTGGACCGCGTGCTCGGACCGGGCAAATCAACCGTGTCGCTGACGGCCACCATGGACAAGACGTCCTCCGACATCGTGAAGGAATCGTTCAAGGCCCCGGCCGGCGGCGCCCCAGCGCTGAACGAATCATCCAGCTCGCAGAAGTCGACCGGCGGCACGGGGACCGGCGCGGGCGTCCTGGGCCCCGACAACATCGCCGTCCCGAACCCCTCCACGGCAGCCGGCGGCAACAGCGAGTCGACGCAGGCCACCCGGAACAACGGCGTGGACAAGACGACCGAGAACACGACCGTCCCGGCCGGCATCCTGCAGCGCCAGTCCTTGTCCGTCGCCGTCGACAAGGGCGCCGCCGGCAGCATCGATGCGGCCACGCTGACCGAGATGATCTCGACCGCGGCCGGTGTCAACACGGCCCGCGGCGACACCGTCACGGTCAAGCTGGTGCCGTTCTCCACCGCCGCGGCCGACGCCGCGAAGGCCGCCCTGGACGCGGCCCGGAAGGAGGCCGACGCGGCCGCCACTGCGGCAACGTGGCGCAACATCGGGCTGGGTGCGTTCGGTGTGCTCGTGGCGCTGCTGGCGCTGGTCCTGTACGCCCGGAAGAACCGCCGCCAGGTGCGCGAAATCGTCGACCTGGGCGAGAAGGCGGGCCCATTCGTCCAGGTGGAGTCACTGCCGCTGACGTCGGCGCTGCCCGCCATCCCGGAGCCCGTCATCCTGCCGGCGGCCGAGGAATCCGACAGCGGCGCCAAGCGCGCCTCGATCAACGCGCTGGCCGTCGCCGACCCGGAAAAGACGGCGGCCCTGTTGCGCTCGCTCATGGATGAGCGGGTGACCAAGTGAGCGACGTCGCCGAGCTGACCGGGACGCAGAAGGCCGCCGCCGTCCTCATGCAGCTGTCCCAACCGGCGGCCGCGGCCGTCATGACGCATTTGAGCGAGGCGGAGGCGGAGGCCGTGGCCGTCGAGATCGTGGCCATGCGCCGGGTCAGCCCGGACGTCGCCGACGACGTCATCGGCGAATTCCACGAGATGGTGGTCAGTGGCCGCCGTGCCGCCCTGGGTGGTCCGGAGATGGCCGCCGGTCTGCTCGAGGCCTCTTTCGGCGCCGAACGCGCGGCCGGCCTCATGGACCGGCTGGCGTCCAACCTGGCGGGCAAGCCCTTCGAGTTCCTGGAGGACGCCGAACCGGCCCAGGTCGTGTCGCTGCTCGAGGGCGAGCTGCCGCAGACCATCGGGCTGGTGCTCGCCCACCTGGGCCCCGACCGCGCCTCGGCGGCACTGGCCGGGCTGCCGGCCGAACAGCGCGTCGACGTCGCCCAGGCCATCGCCACCATGGGCGCCGCCGCCCCGGAGGCCGTCGGCATCGTGGCCGACACCCTGCGCCAGCGTGCCTTGGCGGTCGTCTCGCCGCGGGAGAAGACGGCCGTGATCGGCGGCGTCCAGCCGTTGGTCGAAATCATCAACCGGGCCGACATCGCCACCGAACGCGCCCTGCTGGCGGAGCTCGAATCCCGGGACCCGGACCTGGCCGAGGAGGTGCGCTCCCGCATGCTCACGTTCTCCGACCTGGTGCACCTGGATGACCGCGACGTGCAGCTGGTGCTGCGCGGCACCGAGGCCCGCGCCCTGGCCATGGCCATGAAGGGCGCCGACGCCCAGGTCATCGACGCCATCAAGCACAACATCTCCGAACGCAACCGCGAGGTGCTGGAGTCCGAGGTCGAATCGCTCGGCCCGGTCCGGGTTTCCGAGGTCGAGCAGGCCCGCGCCGACGTGGTGCGCACCATCCGCGAGCTGGAGGCCGAAGGGTCCATCACGATCCGGCGTGGGGAGGAGGACGCCATTGTCTACTGAGCAGACCCGGTCTACCGGGCAGACACTGTCCCTGGCCCCGTCCGACCGCGTCCTCCCCGCGGCCTTCCCGGTCGTGGCCGGCACGGACCACCGGCGGGCCCGGGAGCGCGGCCACACCGAAGGCCGCGCGGCCGGGTACGCCGCCGGGCTCCGGCACGCCGAGACGGAGACCGAAGCGGCACGGCGCCACATGGAGGCCGAACACGCGGCACTGCTGCAACGGGTGCGGTCGGACGCCGCCACGGCCCTGGCCCGCCAGCTCGCGACCCTGGAGGCGGCGACGCGAGCCCTGGAACGACGGACGGCCCCCGTGCTGGCCGACGCCGAGACCGTGTTGGCCGACTGCGCGCTGCAGCTGGCGCAGGCGGTGCTCGGCACGGTAATGGACGACGCCGGAACGCGGGCCCGCGCGGCCCTCACCAGGGTGCTGGGCCACCCCGGCGCGGCCGGCCCCGTGCGTGTCCGGCTGCATCCGGACGACCTGGCCGTGCTGGAGCGGCCACTCACGGACGCCGCGGACGCCGGCCTGGCGAACCCCGCCTTCGCGCACCTTGACCTGTCGAGCCTCGACGTCGTCGCGGACGATTCGCTCGCCCCCGGCGACGCCGTTGCCGACTTCCCGGACGGCTTCCTGGACGCGCGCATCGGCACGGCGCTTGAGCGGGCCCGCGCCGCGTTGTTGACGGACGGTTCCGCATGAGCGTCGCGACGACCGTCCGCGCGGGGCATGCGCCAGTGCGGGCGGACGGGCTGCCGGGCCTGCTTCCGGGCCTGCTGTCGGTGGCGTTCCCCGCCGCGCTGCGCGCGGCCGCGCCCGAGCGCGTCGGCGAGGTGACCGCCGTCGTCGGCCTCACCGCCTCCGTCAGCGGGCTGGACTGCGCGGTGGGCGACATGGTCGCCATCGGCGCCCCGACCCCGGTGGACGCCGAGGTGGTCGCCGTGCAGGGCGGGATCACCCGGATCATGCCGCTGGGCCCCGTCGCCGGGCTGGCCCGCGGCATCCCCGTCCGCGCGCGGCGTGAGCCGCTGCTGGTGCCCACCGGCGACGGGCTGCTCGGCCGGGTGCTGGACGGGCTCGGCCGGCCCATCGACGGCCTGGGGCCGCTGCCGCCGCACGCCGGCGTGCCGCTGGAGAACGCCACACCGAACTCGATGGACCGCGCCCGCATCACGGCGCCGCTGCACACCGGCGTGCGCGTGCTCGACACACTCGTCACGGCCGGCCGCGGGCAGCGCCTGGGCCTGTTCGCCGGCTCCGGCGTCGGCAAATCGTCGCTGCTGTCCATGATCGCGCGCGGCACCGAGGCGGAGGTGTCGGTGATCGCCCTCGTGGGGGAGCGCGGCCGCGAGGTGCGCGAATTCCTCGAGGACGACCTCGGCCCCGACGGCCTGGCCCGCTCCATCGTCGTCGTCGCCACCAGCGACGAACCCGCGCTGGTGCGCCGGCGGGCCGCGTTCACGGCCACGCGCATCGCCGAGTCGTTCCGGGACCGCGGCGCCGACGTCATGCTCATGATGGACTCGCTCACCCGCGTGGCCATGGCCCAGCGCGAGATCGGGCTCTCGGTTGGCGAGCCGCCCGCCACGCGGGGCTACCCGCCGTCGACCTTCTCCTTGCTGGCGCGCCTGCTCGAACGCGCCGGCACGGACCGCACCGGGTCCGTCACCGGCATGTACACGGTGCTCGTCGACGGCGACGACCACAACGAACCGATCGCCGACGCCGTCCGGTCGATCCTGGACGGGCACGTCGTGCTGGACCGCAAACTGGCCGTGGCCGGCCACTTCCCGGCCGTCGATGCGCTCGGTTCCATCTCGCGCGTCGCGTCGAAGGTGTGCACGCCGGCGCAGAAGCACGACGCCGGGACGTTGCGGAAGGTGATGGCGGCGCGTCGGGCCGTGCAGGACCTGATAGACGTGGGCGCCTACCACGCGGGGACGAACCCGTTGGTGGATGCGGCGCTGGCGCACGCCGGCGCGATCGAGGCGTTCCTGCGCCAGGACATGGACGCGCAGGTTCCGGGTGCGGCCGCGTGGGAACAATTGCGTAACCTGACCGAGGCGATGGGTGGGATCTGATGGGCAACACGTTCAGGCTGGCCGGGTTGTTGCGGTTCCGGCAGGTGCAGGCGGATGAGGCCGCGGGCGTGCTGGCCCGCACCAACGGCCGGCGGCGGGCGCACCAGGACGCGATCGCGGCCGCCCGCGACAAACTGGGGACCACGCCCGGGGAGCCCGGTTCGGCGGCGGCGCTGGCGGCGGCGGCGGCCGCCCGGTCGGCGGCCCGGCACATGCTGGCGGACCTGCACGCCCTGACCGACTCGCTCGACGACGCGGCCCGCGCGGCCGAGGCCGACCTGGTTGCCGCCAAGACGGCGTCCAGCACGCTGGAAAAACTGGCCGACCAGCACGCCGCCGCCCTCCTGGTGGAGGACCTGCGTGCCGAGCAGCAGGTGCTGGATGAGCTGTCCGGGACGCTGTACCGGGCGGGGACGCCCGGTGCGGGAGTCGGCCGATGAGCATCCCGGCGTCCTTCGACCTGCCCGCATCGTTTGAACCGCCGGCCGGTGGGTCCACTCCCCGCGCCGACGCGGCGGGCCGCGGCGGTGGGTTTGCCGAACGGCTGCGCCACGCCCGGCTCAAGGACATGTCCGGGGCGACTGTCCCGCCCGGAAACGACGTCCCGCGCGGGACGCCTGGATCCGGTGGCACCGGATCTGCGGGCCCTGGATTCGACGTCCCCGGATTCGACGTCCCCGGGTCCGGGGTGGCCGGGCCTGACGTGGCCGGCGCGCTCTTGCCGAACCCGACCGGTCCGGATCCCGCCGCAACAACGGGTATCACTGCCGTGAGTGCGTTCGCCTTTGCTGCCGCACCGCCCGTGCCGACCGGGCCGGCCGTGCCGACCGGTACGTCGGCCGGGGCCGTTCTCGCGGCACAGGCCACGGCGACCGCCGCGAGTGGGAGCTTGGCCGCTGGACTGGCTACGGGACCGGACACGACTTCGGCGGCCGGTCCCGGACCGTCGACGACCCGCGATGGCGGCGGCACCGCCGGGGTGCCGGTTGCCGGGATGCCTTCGGCCTCAATGCCCGACGCCGCGGTGCCTGTGGTCTCAATGCCCGTTCCCGGTGCACGGGGGCCCGTTCCGGCCCCTGCGAGCGGACTGACGACCGGCATCCAGGCCCCCGGAATTGGGACGTCCGGCACTGCGACTCCCGGCACTGCGACTCCCGGTACCGTGCCGCCCTCGGCTGGCACGGCCACGGCGGCAGACTCCACTCCGTCGACCGCTCCGCCGACTGGGCCAGCGACCGCTCCGGCCGGCCAGGCCCGCCCGGGGTCGTCGGGCATGCCTGCCGCCGGTCCCGCCGCCGGGAACCCGCAGGCCGTGTCACTGGGCATTGACGGCGCAGGCATTGACGGCGCATGTATTGATGGCGCACGGGGCGCAGCCGCGGCGACCGGTGCCGTCACGGCCGCCACGGGCCAGCCGGTGACCGACGCGGTCCCGGCCGCTCTGGCCGACCAAGCCGACAAGCCGGCGGCCGGGACCGCGAACGGCGCCCCCGCCCACGATCCGGCGATCGGCGCCAACCGGGCCGCAGACCCCGCAGCCAACCCCGTGCTGGCGCCGAGCGGCCCGGCCGCGGCGACTTCCGTCGTCGTGCCTTCCCCCGCCGCCGCGACGACACCGCCGCCAACCACCCAGCCGGTCCCGACGCTCGTCGACCAGCTGGCCAAGCCGCTGTTCACGTTGTCGGGCGCGCCGGAGGGGCGGCATGTGATGACGGTCGAGGTGGTGCCTGATGCGCTGGGACCCGTGACCGTGCGGGCGCACATCGGCGCCGACGGCATCCGGATCGAGTTGCTGTCCGGCACCGACGCCGGGCGTGACGGGCTGCGCGCCATCCTGGCCGACCTCCGGCGCGACCTGGCCGGGCAGGGCATGAACTCGTCGCTGAGCCTCGGCTCCGGGACATCCGGCGACCCCGGCAGGCCCGGCGGCTGGACCGCCGGTGGCTGGAACCCGGGCGGCTCGAACCCGGGTGGCTGGAACCCCGGCCAGGGATCCGGGCGCGAGTCCGGGCGCGATGCGGACGGCCCCTACCGCGCTCCCGGGCCGGACCCGGCACCCGCACGCGGGGCCGCCGGGACGCGGACCGGCAGCACCTTGGACATCACGGTTTAGATCACGACTTGGAAAGGAGCACCCCTTGAGCATTGGCGCCACAGAGCCCGCAGCGCCCGTCGGTTCGACGTCCCCCGTTGCACCGGCCACCGCGGTGACCGGGCTGTACAACACGTCCCAGGGTCGCAAGCCCAAACAGGTCATGGACTCCGCAGTGTTCATGAACCTGCTCGTCACGCAGCTGCGCAACCAGGACCCGTCCTCGCCCATGGACACGAACCAGATGATCTCGCAGACGACGCAGCTGGCCACCATGGAGAAGCTGACCAGCATGGACACGACGGCCACCGAGAACTTCTCGCTGCAGATGCGCACGTCCGCCGCCGCGCTGATCGGACAGCTCGTGTCCTGGAAGGACGCCGACGGGGCCGAGCATTCCGGCATCGCCGGCGCCGTCTCCTTCGCCGGGTCCGTTCCCACCGTGACGATCGGCACCGACAAGGTGGCGCTCGACTCGATTTCCGGCGTCACCACGACGCCGGCCCCCACACCGACCGCCGCAGTACCCACCGCCTAGAAAGGTTCTTCCATGCTTCGCTCCCTGTACTCCGGCATCTCCGGACTCCGCTCGCACCAGACCATGCTCGACGTGACGGGCAACAACATCGCGAATGTCAACACGGCCGGCTTCAAGTCCTCGACCGTGCAATTCCAGGACACGCTGTCCCAGGTGACCAAGTCCGGCTCCGCCGCGCAGGCGGCCGTCGGCGGCACGAACCCGGCCCAGGTCGGCCTCGGCGTCCAGGTGGCCGGCATCTCCACGAACTTCGCCCAGGGCTCGGCCCAGGCCACGGGCCGCTCGACCGACATGATGATCTCCGGGGACGGATTCTTCGTCACCAGCAAGGGCGGCCAGCAGCTGTTCGCCCGCGCCGGGTCGTTCGACTTCGACACGCAGGGCCGCCTCGTCTCCCCGGACGGTGCGCTGCTGCAGGGCTGGGCGGCCGTGAACGGGCAGGTCAACACGGGCGGGGCGCTCGGCAACCTGGCGATCTCCAAGGCCATGACGACGCCGTCGGCGGCCACCACGAGCACCGTCCTCGGCGGCAACCTGCCCAGCGACGCGGCCGCCGGCACCAAGCTGGTCCGCGACGTGCAGGTGTTCGACGCGTCCGGCGCCAAGCGCAACGTCTCGCTCGAGTTCACCCGCACGGCCGCCGGCTGGGACGTGGCCGGCACCGACGGCGGCACGACCGGCAACACGTCGCTGACGTTCAATCCGGACGGCACGCCGGCCGGCGGCGGCGTCATGGCCCTCGGCGGCATCACCGTGGACCTGGCCAACGTCACCGGCTATGCGAACCTGTCCACCGTGGCCGTGACCAGCAGCAACGGCAATGCGGCCGGCACGCTCGAGTCCTTCGCGCTGGGCGCCGACGGAACCCTGACGGGCACGTTCAGCAATGGCGAGAACGCCGTCATCGGCAGGGTGGCGCTGGCAAACTTCACGAACCCGGGGGGTCTGGAGAAGGATGGCAACTCCAGCTACCGGGCCACGGCATCCTCCGGCGGTGCCGTGATCGGAGCACCCGGCCAGGGCGGGCTGGGGGAGCTGGCCGGCGGGTACGTGGAGATGTCCAACGTGGACCTGTCGCAGGAATTCACCAACCTGATCGTGGCCCAGCGCGGCTTCCAGGCCAACGCCCGCATCATCACCACCTCCGACGAGGTGCTGCAGGAACTCACGCAGCTCAAGCGGTAGCCCATTCGGGGCTTGCGGCCGTCCAGTGATCGATACATCGGGGTGAGGAGCCCCAACACCCCGATGTATCGATCACTGGATCCGGCAGTCCCGGCTAACGGCGGGCCCGAGTCGGCCGACAGTGTGCGGTGACAGGAGAACGGGAGAAGATACCGGACACCGCGTGCGCGCCGAAGGATGGGCAGAACATGATTGTGGTAACCCGGTTGGACGGGCGCCAATTCGCGCTGAACCCGGATCTCATCGAGCGGATCTTCGAGTCCCCGGACACGACCGTCGTCATGGCCGACGGCGCCCGCTACATCGTCACAGAGTCGATGCAGCAGGTCATCGAGCGGATCGCCCGCTTCCGTGCCCGCGTCATCTCGCTCGCCCGCGACTACACGGACGACGCCGATGCCCCCAACCCGTTCGACTCGCCGCGATTGAGCATCATCCACCCGGCCGGACCGGCCGACGGACCCGCGAAGCCGGGAAGGTAGGCCATGGATCCGGCAACCATCATCGGCGTCCTCATCGCGTTCGGCGCGCTGGTGGGCATGATCACCCTCGAGGGCTCGTCCGTGACGGCGATCCTGCTGCCGCCGCCGATGATCCTCGTATTCGGCGCCACGATCGCCGTCGGCATCGCCGGATCGACCATCAAGGACACGCTGCACGCGTTCAAGTCGCTGCCGCGGGCGTTCACCGGCAAACCGCCCAAGCCGGCCGAAAGCATCGACGCTGTCGTGGCGCTCGCCGAGAAGGCGCGGCGCGAGGGCCTGCTCGCGCTCGAGGAGGATGCCGCCGCCACCAAGGACCCGTTCCTGCGCGAGGCCCTGCAGAACATTGCCGACGGCGTGGACGGTGACGAACTCCGCGTCCTGCTCGACGACGCCATCGAGACGAAGATCAAGGGCGACCGCACGGCCGCCGGATTCTTCCAGTCCCTGGGCGGCTATGCGCCGACCGTGGGCATCATCGGCACCGTCGTCTCGCTCACCCACGTGCTGGAGAATCTGTCCGATCCCAGCGCGTTGGGCCCCATGATCGCCAGCGCCTTCGTGGCCACGCTGTGGGGCCTGCTGTCCGCGAACTTCCTCTGGCTTCCCCTCGGTGCCCGGCTCAACCGGCTCTCCGACCTCGAGGTGGACCGCATGACGCTCATCATGGAAGGCGTCCTGGCGGTGCAGTCCGGTTCGCAGCCGACGCTGCTGCGCGAACGGCTCACGGCCCTGGTGCCCGCCCACCACCGAAACGGCCGTGACAAGCCCGGCAAGGGCGGTTCCGGCCCGATGAAGTCGGCGGCGTGAGCCCGGCCCGCCGACGCCGCCGCGGCTCCGGCGGCGGCGACCACAACGACGAACGCTGGATGGCCTCCTACATGGACATGGTCACGGTGCTCATGTGCATGTTCATCGTCCTGTACGCCATGTCCAGCGTCGACAATGCGAAGTTCGCGAAGCTCAAGGAATCCCTCGCCACCGGGTTCGGCCAGGTGCACACCCAGAAGGTGGACACGGCCAGCGGCATCATCGTCCCGCCCAAGGATGTGGGCAAGACCGGCCTGTTGACTGTCAACGACATGGACCTGGCCCTCCGCGAGGCCGACCGGCTCACGGCGCTGCGCGACACCATGCACAGCCGGCTCATGGCCCGCGGCCTGGACGGCAATGTGCAGTTCAAGATCGACGAACGCGGCCTGAGTGTGAAGCTGGTCGGGTCCCAGACGTTCTTCCTGCCGGACAGCCCGCAGCTGTCCACCCGGGCCACGGCCGTGCTGGACACCATCGCGCCCGTGCTCGTCGGGTCCGGCCTGCAGGTTTCCGTGGAGGGGCATGCCGCCAACGCCATCACCGGGTATCCGTCCGTGTGGGAGCTGTCGGTCGAGCGTGCCGTCGGTGTGGTGCGGTACCTGGTGGAGCGCCGGGACCTGCCCGGGGGGCGGGTCATGGCGACGGGGTTCGGCGCCACCCGGCAGGTCAATGACGACTCCACCGAGGCGTTGCGGGAACTGAACCGGCGGGTGGACATCGTGGTCCTCTCCGACCAGCCGGAGAGCGTCCGGGCCCTGATCCCGGAGGCGTTGAAGGCGCGCGCGAACCGCTCCTAACGACCCGCTGCTTACGAAAGGCGCGGGCCTGCCGATAGTGGCGGACATGCGCCCTTTGTCAGTCGAGTCACCCCTGCCCGATACGCGGGCCGGCGCGGCGGCCGAGGCGTACGACTTCGGGCGCCGCACCACCCTGGCCCGCGAGCACAGCCGCGTCCTCGAGCTGGCCTTCGACACGTTCGCCCGGCAGTGGGGCATGCAGCTCTCGGCCCGGCTCCGGGCCAGCTGCGCGGTCGTCGCCGAGGAGGTGCGGCTGGCCAGCTACGACGAATACGCCGCCGCGCTGCCTGCCACGACGGTCATGGTGTTGTGCGCGCTCGAGGGGCTGGACGCCAAGGCCGTGCTGCAGTTCCCGTCCGAGGCCGCCCTGACCTGGGTCTCGCGCATGCTCGGTGGTGGCGCCGGCACGGGCGCCCCGGACCGCAAGTTCACGCAGATCGAGCAGTCGCTGGTACGCAACCTCATGGACGACGCCGTCGAGGACCTGGGCTATTCGTTCGGCTCGCTGCTGCCGTCCCGCCCCGCGGTGGACGCCATCGCGTTCAACTCGCAGTTCGCCCAGGCCGCCGCCACCGACGCGCTCATGGTCGTGGCCGCGTTTTCGGTGCGCGTCGGCGACGGCAACTGGCGGGCGACGGCGGCCCTGCCCGCCGCTGCGCTGCTGCCGCAGCTCGGCTCGGGCAGCCCGACCAGTGACCCGGCCGACGCCGCCGCGGCGTTGCGCGCGCAGGTCGCCCAGGTGCCCGTGGACGTGGCGCTGGCGCTGCCCCCCGTGCCGGTGACGCCGGTGGCCATCTTGAACCTTGCCGTCGGCGACGTGGTGTCATTGCGCCATGCGACATCCCGGCCCCTGGACCTGACGCTCGGCGGCAAGCCCGTCGCCCGCGCCGTCGGGGTGACGCACGGCTCCCGCCGGGCCGGCCAGATCGTAACCATCGAGGAGACCGCCCCATGAGCACCACCCTGGCCCTGCATGCCGCCGCCGCGGAGGCGCTGGCCGCCATGCTGCCCTCGCCCACGGCCCTCGAGGCCACGCCCCATCCGCGGGCCGCCGGGGAACTGCCGCCCGCGGGGACGACGGTCATCGCCGACCACCTCGGCGCCGTCAGCGCCGAGTTCGCCCTGGTCCTCTCGGCCGACGCCGAGGACGCGGCCCGGCAGGCGGGCGGCACGGCCGCCGTCGTGCAGGCCGACGTGCTGCGCCCGGCGCTGGAGGCGGCGTCCGCGGCGCTGGGTTCCGGCGTGCTGGGCGAAGTCACCGCCGCGGACCCGGCCACCCGCTTCCCGGACACGCAGTCCGTGGATACGGACGTGGCCGTGTTCCGGCTGGCCGCCCCCGGCGCCGACGAACCGTTCGCCTGGTTCGCCGTGCGGATCAAGGACGGCGCCGCCGGCCGGTCCGCGACGGTCAGCGCCCACAAGCTGGCGCGCATCAGCGACGTCGAGATGGCGTTGTCGGTGGTGATCGGGCGCACCCGCATGACGGTCTCCAACGTGCTCGGCCTGGAACCCGGTGACGTCGTCGACCTGGACCGTTCCGCCGGCGCGCCCGCGGATGTGCTGCTCAACGGCCGGCTGATCGCCCACGGCGAGGTCGTCGTCGTGGACCAGGACTACGCCGTGCGCATCACGAAGATCCTCGACACGGCCGAAACCATCGGCTAGAGGACACGTTCTGGTGGATACGTTCTAGTGGATACCTTCCTGCTGGTGCTGCGCGTCGCCCTGTCGTTGGGCATCGTGGTGGTGCTCCTGTGGATGGCACAAAAACGCCTGGGCCGGGGCACCCGCGCCGGCGCCGGCGTCGACCTGCAGGTCGTGGGGAAACGCAGCGTCGGCCCCAAGTCGTCGGTCGTGCTGGTGGAGACGGACGGGCAGCGGTTCCTGCTGGGCGTCACCGAACACAACGTCCAGGTGCTGCATGCCGCCGCGGCACCGGAGCGGCCGGCCCCAGAACCCGTCGCCGACCCCGCCGTGTCAGGGCGGCGCTTCTCCGCCGCCCTGACCGGCGCCGAATCCTCCGGGCGGCACGCCGACGACGGGCCCGGGCCGCTGGCCGGCTCCATCCTGTCGCCGGCAACCTGGCGGCAGGCCGGCAACGCCCTCCGCAAGGGCATGCTCGGGTGAGCGCGGCGTCGCTCCCCCGGCGGCGCGTCGCTGAGCCGATTGTCTGGCGACAGGTCGCCAGGGTGGCGCTGGCGGCGGCACTGCTGGCCGCCGTCGTCCTCGCCTGGCAGCTGCTGGTGTCCGCGCCCGCCCACGCCGTCGACCCGCCCACCGATCCGACACCGCCCGCCCAACCCGGCACCGGCGGCGTCAACGTGACCATCAACGGGATCAACGGCCAGCCGAGCTCGGCGATCGTGACGCTGCTGGCCGTGACGCTGCTGTCCGTGGCGCCGGCGCTGCTGCTGATGATGACGTCGTTCACGAAGATCTTCGTGGTGCTGGCCATGGCCCGCAACGCCCTGGGCCTGCCGTCCGTGCCGCCGAACCAGGTGCTGGCCGGGCTGGCCCTGTTCCTGTCGCTGTTCATCATGTCCCCGACGCTAGTGGACATCAACAACGCCGCCGTGCAGCCGTTCCTGGCCGGGCACCTGGACGTCAACGCCGCGTTCGCGGCCGCCGGCAACCCGTTGCGGCACTTCATGCTGCCGCAGACCCGGGAGGCGGACATCGCGCTCATGACGCGGGCGGCGAACCGGGCGAACCCGGCCGACCCGGCGTCCGTGCCCATGCTCACCCTGATCCCGGCGTTCATGATCTCGGAGCTGCGCAGCGCGTTCATCATCGGGTTCGTCATCTTCATCCCGTTCCTGGTCATCGACCTGGTGGTGTCCTCGGCGCTCATGTCCATGGGCATGATGATGCTGCCGCCGGTCATGATCTCGCTGCCGTTCAAGGTGCTGCTGTTCATCCTGGTGGACGGATGGGGGCTCATCATCACCGCCCTGGTGCGCAGTTACACGGGGGCCGGATGAATTCCGCCGAGGTCCTCAACATCGCCGTCCAGGCGCTCTGGCTGGCGGCGAAGCTGTGCGCGCCCATCCTGGTGACCGCCCTGGTCATCGGCTTCGCCGTGTCCCTGCTGCAATCCATCACGCAGATCCAGGAGCCCACGCTTGCATTCGTGCCCAAGGCCGCCGGCGTGGCCATCGCGCTGGTCGTGGCCGGGCACTGGATGATCACGGAGATCGTCGGCTTCACGCACACCCTGTTCGACAAGATCCCCCTGCTGTTGGGCGGCTAGCGTGGACGCCACGCTGCATATCCCGATCAACGCCGGCTGGTTGGAGGCGTGCCTGCTGGCCACGGTCCGCATCACCGCGTTCGTCGTCATCGCCCCGCCGTTCTCCTACAACGCCATCCCGGCCCGGATCAAGGGCATGCTGGCGATCGGGCTGGCGCTGGCCATGACGGCCCGGTTGCCGGCCCGGGCCGTCAGCGACACCGGCCCGTTCGTGCTGTCCCTCCTGCTGGAGCTGGTCACCGGCGCGGCGCTGGGCCTGCTCGTGTTCATCGTGTTCTCCGCCGTGCAGGCGGCCGGGTCGCTGCTGGACACGTTCGGCGGGTTCGCCATGGCGCAGGTGTTCGACCCCCAGTCCATGGTCAACGGCGCCCAGTTCACGCGGCTGTTCCAGATGACCGCGCTGGCCCTGCTGTTCGCCTCCGACGGGTACCAGCTCATCATCGCCGGCCTGGTCCGTTCCTTCGACGCGGTCCCGCTCGGCGGCGCGCTGGATTTGACCCACCCCGTCACCGCCATGACCGGGGCGCTGACCCAGATGTTTCTGGCGTCGATGCAGATCGCCGGTCCGCTGCTGGTGGTGCTGTTCCTGGCCGACGCCGGGCTGGGCCTGCTCACGCGCGTGGCCCCCGCCCTGAACGCGTTCGCCATGGGCTTCCCGCTGAAGATCATGCTGCTGCTGGCCCTCGGCGGGCTGGCCGTCATGGGGCTCGGGCACGTGGTCGCCGGCATGGTGGCAGGCACGACGGCGCACCTCGCCGAGGTGGGCAGCGGTGGCTGAGGCGGGGGAGAGAACCGAACGGGCCACCGAACGGCGGATGAAGGAGGTCCGGGAGAAGGGACAGCTGACCCGCTCCCAGGACCTGACCGCGTGGGTCGGCGTGGGCGCGGCGGCCATCATGGCGCCGGGCGTGGTCTCCCGGGCGTCCAACGCGCTGGCCGACCAGCTGTTCACGGCCACGCAACTGGCCGCGCACCCCGACCCGCAGCGTGCGTTGGCGGCCCTGTACTCGGGGCTGGCGGCACTGCCGGGCATCCTCGGCCCGCTGCTGCTGGTCGTCGCCGGTGCCATCGTGGCCGCCGCGGCCGTGCAGGGCGGCATCCGGTTCAAGAAGTTCAAGCCGAAATTCGAGCAGTTCAACCTGCTCACCGGCGTCAAGAACGTATTCGGCACGCAGGCCCTGTGGAACGGCGTGAAGGCGCTGCTCAAGACCGCCGTCGTGGGCCTGGTCCTGTACCTGGTGGTCCAGGGTCTGGTGCCGTTCCTGTTGCAGGCCGGCGGGCTGCCCGTGGCCGTGCTGCTGAATACGGCCGGCGGCGGCCTGGTCAAGCTCCTCGAGTTCGCCGTGGCGGCAGGGCTGCTGCTGGCCGTGGCCGACGTGTTCGTGGTGTCCCGCCGAAACCGCAAGCGCACCCGCATGACGAAGCGGGAGGTCAAGGACGAGAACAAGTCCACCGAGGGCGACCCGATGATCAAATCGGCCCGGCGCTCCCGGCAACTGGCGTTGGCACGCAGCCGCATGATGTCCGCCGTGGCGAGCGCCGACGTCGTCCTCATCAACCCCGTGCACGTGGCCGTCGCGCTGCGCTACGAACCCGGCAAGTCCGCGCCGCGGGTCGTGGCCAAGGGCGCCGACCGGGTGGCGCTGCGCATCCGCCAGCGCGCCGAGGAGAAAAGCGTGCCCATGGTGCGTGACATTCCGCTGGCCCGCGCCCTGCACGGGGCGTGCGCGCTGGGCGAGGAGATCCCCGTGGAGCTGTACAACCAGGTGGCGGCAGTGCTGGCGTTCGTCATGGCGCTGAAGAAACGCGGCCAGGGCCGCGGCGTGCACCGGATCCTGCCGGCCGGCTCCGCCATCCCGCCCGGGCTCGTGCCGGAACGCACCCGCCACCCCGAACCCCGTCCCGCCTCACCGCAAAGGAAATATACGTGAATCGGAATGTCTCCCGGCTGGCCATCCCGATGGGCGTGGTCGGCATCGTGCTGCTGCTCGTGGTCCCCATCCCGACCATGCTGCTGGACGTCCTGATCATCATCAACATCGTGTTCGCGCTGCTGGTGCTCATGACCACCATGTTCGTGCGGAAGCCGCTGGACTTCTCCGTGTTCCCTTCGCTGCTGCTCGTCGCCACGCTGCTGCGGCTGGGCCTGAACGTGGCATCGACGCGCCTGGTGCTCGGGCAGGCGCACGCCGGGCAGGTCATCCAGGCGTTCGGCGAGGTCACCGTCAGCGGCAACCTGATCATCGGCGGTGTCATCTTCCTGATCCTCGTCGTCATCCAGTTCGTCGTGGTGACGAAGGGCGCCGAGCGTGTCGCGGAGGTCGGGGCCCGCTTCACGCTCGACGCCATGCCGGGCAAGCAGATGGCCATCGACGCGGACCTGAACGCCGGGCTGATCAGTGACACCGAGGCCCGAGAACGGCGCGCCGAGGTGTCCGCCGAGGCCGATTTCTACGGCTCCATGGACGGTGCGTCGAAGTTCGTCAAGGGCGACGCGATCGTCGGCATCATCATCATCGTGATCAACCTGGTCGGCGGGATCGCCATCGGCATGGTGCAGCGCGGCATGAGCATCGCCGACGCCCTCCACACCTACTCGCTGCTGTCCGTCGGCGACGGCCTGGTCTCGCAGATCCCGGCGCTGCTCATGGCCGTGGCCACCGGCATGATCGTCACCCGCTCCAACGCCTCCGCGGACATGGGCACGACGGCGGCCGTGCAGCTCACGCAGTCGCGCCCGGCCCTGCTGGTGGCCGGCCTCGCGGCGATCATCATGGCCGTGATCCCGGGCATGCCGGTGTTTCTGTTCCTGGCCGTAGGCGCCATCCTGCTCCTCATCGGCTGGCGGGTGAAGGCCGCCGAGGACGCGGCGGCCGCGGCCGCCACCGCGGCGTCCCCGGACGCCGGGCCCCGGCCCGAGACGACCGAGGACATCATCGAGCAGATGCGCGTGCACCCGCTGGAAATCCAGCTCGCCACCGACCTGGTGGACCTGGCCTCCGGGTCCGCGGACGACCTGCTCGCAAGGATCCGGGCGCTGCGGCACAAGATCGCCATGGAACTGGGCGTCGTCGTCCCCCCGGTGCGTACGCGCGACCACGTGGAACTGCCGCCGTCGACCTACGTCATCCGGATCGCCGGCGTGGAAGCCGGCCGCGGCACCGCCCCGGCCGGGCGCGTGCTGGCCCTGGGCGAGGCGCTGTCCGGGCTGCCGGGCACGGCCACCGTGGAACCCGTGTTCGGCCTGGCCGGCAAGTGGGTGCCGGCCGAGATGCGGCACAGCGCCGAAATGGCCGGGGCCACCGTGATCGACAGGGTGTCGGTGCTGGTCACGCACCTGTCCGCCGTGGTCACCGCCAACGCCGCCAGGCTGCTCAGCCGGGAGGACGTGCGGGTGCTGACCGAGGGCGTGAAGGAGGTGTCGCCGTCGACCGTGGAGGACCTGGTGCCCGGGCTGTTGTCGCTCGGCGAGGTGCAGCGGGTGCTGCAGGGGCTGCTCGGCGAGCAAGTCCCCATCAACGACCTGCCGCGCATCTACGAGGCCCTCTCGCTGGCCGCCAAGAACGGCACGGAGCCGGAGGGACTGGTCGAGGCGGCGCGGGCCGCGTTGGGCCCGGTCCTCGCCGACAAGCATCTGGAACAGGGCACGCTGCACGTCATCATGGTCGACCCGCTGCTGGAGCAGGGGCTGCTGGAGGGGCTGCGGCCCTCCGAGCTCGGCACCCAGATCGTGGTGCCCCCGGATCGCCTTGAGACGTTCCTGGCCTCCGTGGCGGACACGGCCGGCGTGGCGGAGGCGGCCGGGCACTCACCGGTGCTGGTGTGCGCGCCGGCGCTGCGCCCGGCGATCTGGCGCCTGGTGTCGGGGCGGATGAAGGGGCTGCCGGTGTTGTCTTATACCGAGGCCACGGCCGGAAACCCGGCCATCGAGACGGTGGGAGTGGTGCGCGATGCCCAGCAGATTTCAGCTTAGNGATCAAGATCGGCGGGCTGTTCGGCATCGGGGCCGCCACGACGTTCGAGGTGACCGTCGAGGTCGACGGGCGGCCCTCACCGACCCTCCCGCTGCCGTCCGCGCCCGCGTCCCCGCCCAAGCGCGGCCTGTCCGCCCTGCTGGCGCGCGCCGACCAGGGCGACAGCACGCCCGCGGCGGACCGCCCGGCCCGACCCGCCAGCCCGGCGGCGACGGCGTTCGGCGCCGCCCTGGACGCGGCCCGGGAGGCCGTGCCGGTGGTGGCGCCACCCCCGTCACGGCTGGCGCTCACCGCGTCCGCGCCCGGGGCCGCCCGCCCGGAAACGGCGCCGGCACCGTCACATGAACCGTCACCCGAACCGTCACCCGAACCGTCGTGGGAGCCGTCCGCGGAACTGTCCCCGGTGCCGGACGACGACCCGGGCTGGGCGGCGGCGACCGAGCCGCCCGTCGTCGTCCCCGGCAGTCCGGACGTGCCGGCGCCGGCGGCCGGGCCCGGCGACCTGGTGGTGCTGGTCGGGATTCGCGACCAGCCGCTGCATGTGGCGCGCACCATGGCCCGGGAGCTGCGCCGCGGCGCCGGTGCGGAGCTGCGCACGGCCGGGGACCACCGCGCGGCGGGCGTGGAGCACGTGATCGTGGACGGCAGCGACGTGAAGAAGGCGCAGGCGCTGGCCGCCGTGGCCGGGCGGCCGCTGTTGATAGCATTCAGTGTCGGTGAGCGCACGTCGTCGAACCCGTTCATCCTCGCCGCG
Organism: Specibacter cremeus; assembly: GCF_003946885.1. GTDB lineage: Bacteria > Actinomycetota > Actinomycetes > Actinomycetales > Micrococcaceae > Specibacter > Specibacter cremeus. The sequence goes on from NZ_RWKQ01000040.1 coordinate 35,215, forward strand.
GTGCGCCCCGACCAGCTGTGGCTCGTGGTGGACGCGCTGCACAAGCCGGAGGACACGGCGGCGTGGGTGCGGCAGATCTCCTGGTTCTCCACGCCGGACGCGGTGGCCGTGCTGGGGGCCGGTGACACGGCCACACCGGAATCGATCAATGAGCTCGGCTACCCCGTCGGCTGGGTGGACGGCCGCCCGGCCGCCGCGCCGACACTGTGACCCGTCCCATCAGCACATCCACGGAAGGAAACGCATGCTGGTACTGACACGCAAGATCGGGGAGAAGATCCTGATCGGCGATGACATTGTGCTGACCATCCTCGACGGCGGCCGCGGCGAGGGAATCCGCATCGGCATCGACGCGCCCCGCGACGTGGCCATCCACCGCAGCGAGCTCGTCGAGGCCGTCTCGGCCAGCAACCGGGAGGCCGCCGAGGTGGGTGCGGATTCCGAGCGGCTGCTGCTGGCCGCGCTCGGCATCACCCCACCCGCCTGACCCATCTGAGGCGCAGTAAGTGCTGAAAGTCCGCGGATTCTCAGCACTTACTGCGCCTCAGTTGGGCGAGGCTGGTCGAAGTTCATCCCGGCATCGACGCGCTACTTCTCCCAGGGCGCCTTGATCGGGAAATACCGTTCCAGGAAGCCGGTGACGGTGGCCCGGCGTTCGGCGTCGCCGACTTCCGGGAAGCTGCCGTCGTTCAGGCACAGGAAGTCGGCGTCCCGGGTGGCCAGGATCGTTTCCAGCGACTCCAGCCCGGCCCGCGTGGTGGTGTCCACGTACACGCCCTTGCCGTCGGTGTGCATGACGGCCCGGCCGGTCAGTAGGGCGTAGTAGTGGTACAGCGAGTTTGTCACGGAAATATTCTCCGCCGCCCGGAACGTGCTGGCCGCCGTGGCCGCGAACTCGGCCGGGAACGTGTCCTCCAATTCCTGCAGGACCGAACGGCGGAACGGTGCGGCCGCGTGTTCCAGGTGCCGGGTGGCGATCCGGCCGAACCGGTCCCACAGCAGCCGGCGGTTCACGCGGGCGGAGTTCTCGAAGCCGCTGCGCTCGGCGGCGTTCTCGCCCAGGCCGATCCGGTTGTGCGAGAGCATGAACCGGGTGATGCCGCCCGGGGTGAAGAACATGTCCGGTTCGAGCGGCCGGGCCAGGAACATGTCGTCATTGGAATACAGGAAGTGCTCGGCCAGCCCGTCGATGTGGTGCAGCTGCGACTCGACGGCCATCGAGTTGTGCGTGGGCAGCACCGACGGGTCCGTGAAATGCTCGGCGGCGGGCACGATCCGGATGCGCGGGTGCCCGGCCAGCCAGTCCGGCGCCGGCGAGTCGGTGGCGATGACGATGTTCCGCACCCACGGCGCGAACATGTAGATGGAGCGCAGGGCATATTTCAGTTCGTCGATCTGCCGGAACCGGGCCTCGTGGTCGTCCCCCTCGCCATGCACCGTGCCGGCGGCCAGCGCCGTCCGGGCCCGCCGGTACGCGGGCGAGCTGCCGTCCACCCAGGAGAAGACCATGTCGATCGTGAACCTGACGTCGAATGCGTGGTCGGCGAACATGTTCTCGATCGTCGGCCAGGTGCGCCCGTACAGCTCGACGGTGCCGCGCACGGCCTCGGCCGCGTCGATGGTGCGCCGCGTCAGCGAGTTCTCGATCGGCAGCTCGATGGTGTCGGCGGCGAACCGCCAGAATTCCAGTTGCACGCCCGCCGACGCGCCGTAGTGCAGTCCGCCGGTCGGCTCCACGCGCGGCCGGAACAGCCGCACGATCCGGGTCGCCCCGGACGCGGCGACCCGGCCGTCGGCCACCAGCACGGTCGACTTCTGCGGCGCGTCCACGCCGCGCGCATACAGCGGCTCGTCGGCGAACGCGACGGCGAGGGCGGCCTCGATGCGTTCGCGGTCGGTCGCGTCCACGGCCAGTACGGGCCGCCAGTCATTGCCGCGCACCAGCATGTACGTGATGGCGTATGCGTCAAGGACGGCGCTGACGGCCAACAGGTCCGCCTCCATGGCCTGCTGGCGCGTGAGCGTCCGGTTGACGAGCGCCAGCCTGCCCTTGCGTACGACGACGTCGGTCCGGTTGTGCAGTCGGGCCACCGCCGGGGTGGACGTTTCGGGCACGGGCGCTCCTTCAGGCTGGACGGGTCTCCCCTACCGTACCGGGACCTGGCCCAAACGGAAGAGGTGCTGCGGATCGTAGCGGCTGGCCAGCGCCGTCAGCCGGTCCAGCGTCCCCGACGTGTAGCTCGACGCGAACGGGGCCCGGCCGGCGAAGTTCGGCACGGTCCCGCCGAACGACCACGGCTCCATGGCGGCGTTGACGCCGACGGCGTGCCCGGCCTTGGCCGGCAGGTCCGGTGGGGCGCCCGCGGCGACCATGTACAGGTTGAACGCGGCGTCCCGGTGGCACAGGGCACTCGGGATGGCGGGCTCCGCGCCCAGCGCCCCGCCGAACTGCCGGATCTCCACGATGGTCTGCGGTGAGCCCGTGCCGGGGCCGGCGGCGTCCAGCAGGGTGCCGACGGCCGCCGCCGGGAAGCCGGCCAGCAGTGCGGACGTCTCGGCCGCCGGCATCGGGTCCTCGGGGTCGGCATGCACCATGCCGATCATGGCATACGGCATGGGCCCCACCAGGTCCATGAGCGGCGCCCCGGCCGCGCGCAACGGCGCAAGCCAGCGGGCGCCGTCGTCGTGGTTCCCCGCGTACACGTACCGGACGGCGGCGGTAAACTTGCCGGCCAGCGCCTCGGGGACGCCCGGCAGCGGCGGCAGCTGCATCCACGCCAGCGACGTCGTGGCCTCGGCCGGCAGGCCGGGACACCACTGCGCCCACGCCTCGCTCACGGCGGCCACGTCGTCAGTGCCGAAGATGAGCGCGCCGGCGTAGACCTCGGCCAGGTCGAGCAGGTCGAACTCGACGGCCGTGATGACGCCCAGCGACCCCTTGCCCCCGCGCACGCCCCAGAACAGGTCGGGTTCCGTCTCGGCGGTCACGTGCCGCAGCAGCCCGTCGCCGGTCACGAGGTCGAACGAGCGGACCCGGTCGGAGGCGGCGCCATACGTGCGCGCGAGCGGGCCGATGCCGCCGCCGCTCGTGTAGCCGGCCACGCTCACGTCCGGGGCGGAGCCGCACAGTCCGGCGAGCCCGTGGGTGGCGGACGCGGCCAGGACCGTCCGCCACGTCACGCCGGCACCGGTGCGCGCCCAGCCCTCGGGGCTGATGGTGCATTCGTCGAGCCGGCGGGTGTGGATGAGCAGGGCGCCGTCGAGGTCGCTGGCGATGCCGTGCCCGGTGGCCTGGACGGCGACGGGCAGGTCGTGGTCGGCGGCGAACCGGACGGCGGCCACCACATCCTGGGCGGTGGCCACCTCGGCGACGGCGGCCGGGCTCGTGGCAACGGCGACGTTCCACGGGGTGGCCAGGGCGGCATAGCCGTCATCGGCCGGTTCGTACAGGGTGCCGGCGAGGCCGCGGCGGAGTGCGTCGAAGCGTGCCGGTGTTGGTCCGCTGTGCATGGTTTCTCCTCATGGGGTGCAAGGCCGCGCACCACGAACGAGGCCGCGGCGGCATCCATCCAGAATGCCGCCGCGCCATGCGATTGGCCCGAGTATCGGTTACTTGTTCTTGCGGTGGAACAGCAGCGCCGCGGCGATGCCCGCCAGCCAGAAGTCCTTCGCGAAGGCCGTGCCCGCCGCCGTGGGCCGGATGCGGTCGGGCTCCGTCATGCCGGGGGAGCGCAGGTAGGTGGCGACCAGGCCGCCGGAGAACCCGGCCAGGACCAGCCCGGCCAGCCGCGACGGCACGAACGGCAACAGCAGCGTGCATCCGATGCCGATCTCCGCGCCGCCGAGCAGCTTGCCGAACGTCGCCGCCGGCATCTGCGCCACCGGCGGGATGACGCGTGCCGCGGCGGTCTGCAGGCCGGCCGCATGCTCGTCGCTCAGGTGCCGCTTGTTCAGCCCCGAATTGAGGATGAACGCGCCCGAGACGAGGCGCAGTGCCGCATTGCTGATGCTGAAACCCATGAAAATCCCCTCACGCCGATGGATGTCTCCCAGCCTAGGGATCCGCGGGCACGCTGGCTAGGGCTGTTTAGCGGCCGACGGCGGTGCCCGCCGTGGGTGCCGGTTGTCCCGGACCGGCCAGTGCGGCCGCGAGGCCGGCGACCAGGGCGTCCAGGCCGAGCTCGAACGCGGAGTCGGCCGGGTTGCGTCCGCCGCGGGCCCGCGCCGCGACCGCGTCCGTGAAGTGCGGGGCGTCGCCGGCCAGGTTGCCGGTGTCGAAGATGTCCTCCGACGCGTTCACATCGTAGGCGGAGCCGTAGATGAACGACTCAAGCGCCACGATGGCGTCGATGATCTTTTCGCCGGGCCAGCCGGCTTTTTGGAATCCGGCGGCCACGGCCTCGTACATGTGGACGGTCTGCGGCGCGTTCGTGATCGGCAGCAGCGCAATGAACGGGATCAGCGGCAGGTGGGAGGAGAAGGCGTCCCGGTAGGAGTGCGCCCACGCGCGCACGGCGTCCGCCCAGGGCAGCGTGTCGAACCCTGACACGTCCACCCGGGCCATGAGCCGGTCCTGGACGAGTATGAGCACGTCCTGTTTGGACGAGACGTGGTTGTACAGCGCGGACGGCGCCACGTTCAGCGACCTCGCCAGCCCCGACATCGTCAAGGCCTTGTACCCGTCGCGCGCCACGATGGCCAGCGCCGCGGTGGTGATCTGGGCGCTGCCCAACAATGCCATCGGCGGCCGGCCCGCCCGCCGTCGTACCGGTCTCGCCGCAGCCTTGCCGTCACCCACCCGCGTTCCCCTCTGCCGCTGCCTCCGCTTTACCAAACGCCGTGGCGTCCGTTACAGTCTAAGCTAAATGAACGTCGTTCATTTAGTGAACCCGGTCACCGGCCGGTCGTCAAGAGAGGCGCCCCATGGCAAACACAGCAACCACCCAGAACATTGAGCGTGACGTCGTGATCGTCGGCGCCGGCCCGTCCGGCCTGACCGCCGCCCACGAGCTGGCCAAGGCCGGCCTGAGCGTGGCCGTGCTCGAGGCCCGCGACCGCGTGGGCGGGCGCACCTGGTCCAACACCATTGACGGCGCGTGGCTGGAAATCGGCGGCCAGTGGGTGTCGCCCGACCAGACCGGGCTCATCAGCATGCTCGATGAGCTGGGCCTTCAGATGTACGACCGCTACCGCGACGGCGACAGCGTCTACATCGCCCCCGACGGCACGCGCACCCGCTACACCGGCGAGATGTTCCCGGTCGCGGAGGCCACCGAGGCCGAGATGAACAAGCTCATCGAGACCATGGACAAGCTGGCCGCCCTGATGGACCCGGCCCAGCCGTGGAACCACCCGCAGGCCCGCGAGCTGGACACCGTCTCCTTCCACCATTGGCTGCGCGAGCAGTCGGCCGACGAGGAGGCCTGCAACAACATCGGGCTGTTCATCGCCGGCGGCATGCTCACGAAGCCGGCGCACGCGTTCTCCGCGCTGCAGGCCGTCTACATGGCCGCCTCGGCGGGCTCGTTCACGAACCTCGTCGACGACAACTTCATCCTGGACAAGCGCGTCGTCGGTGGCATGCAGGGTGTCTCCATCGCGTTGGCCGCCGGGCTGGGCGAGAACGTGTTCCTGGACTCCCCGGTGCGCACGATTCGGTGGGAGGAGGACGGCGCCACCGTCGTCTCCGACACCGTCACCGTCAAGGCCCGGCGCGTCGTCATGGCCGTGCCGCCGAACCTGTACAGCCGCGTCTCCTTCGACCCGCCGCTGCCGCGCCGCCAGCACCAGATGCACCAGCACCAGTCGCTGGGCCTGGTCATCAAGGTCCACGCCGTCTACGACACCCCGTTCTGGCGCGAAGACGGCCTGTCCGGCACCGGCTTCAGCGCCTCCTCGCTGGTCCAGGAGGTGTATGACAACACCAACCACGGCGACACCCGCGGCACCCTGGTGGCGTTCATCTCCGACGAGAAGGCTGACTACGCGTTCTCGCTGTCCGCCGAGGAGCGCAAGGACCAGGTCACGGCCGCGTTTGCCGAGTTCCTCGGCGACGCCGCCAAGGAGCCGGTGGTCTACTACGAGTCCGACTGGGGCAGCGAGGAATGGACGCGCGGCGCCTACGCCGCCAGCTACGACCTGGGCGGCCTGACCCGCTACGGCGCCGACCAGCTCACGCCCGTCGGCCCGATCCACTGGTCCTGCTCCGACCTGGCCGGGGAAGGCTACCAGCACGTGGACGGCGCCATCCGCATGGGCCGCATCACGGCAGCCAACATCGCCGCCGACCTGTTGAAGTAACACCCTCCGGAAGGGCCGGGGTTTCGATATGCTCATCCACCGGTGGTTGAGCATATCGAAACCCCGGCCCTTCCCGGGCGGACACCATGCCCCGCAACTATGAACCCGGCGGCCTCGCCGGACACGATGAGGTGACCCCATGAGTGCATCGGATACGGTCAGGAACGCCGCCGGCGACCACGGATTGAGCGAGAAGGGCCTGAAGGCCGGTTCCGTCGGCCTGATCGGCGCCGTCGTCATCGGCGTCTCCTGCATCGCCCCCGCCTACACGCTCACCGCCGCGCTGGGCCCCACCGTGTCCGAGGTCGGCGTGCACCTGCCCGCCATCTTCCTGGTCGGCTTCATCCCGATGCTGCTGGTGGCGCTGGGCTACCGGGAGCTGAACAATGCCATGCCCGACGCCGGCACCTCCTTCACGTGGGCGTCGCGCGCCTTTGGCCCGTGGCTGGGATGGATGGGCGGCTGGGGCCTGATCGCCGCGACCATCATCGTGCTGTCCAACCTGGCCGCCGTCGCCGTCGACTTCTTCTATCTGATGCTGGCGCAGATCTTCAGCAACCCGGCGCTGGGTGACCTGGCGACGATCCTGCCGTTGAACATCGCCACCACGCTGGTGTTCATCGCCGGGGCGTGCTGGATCTCCTACCGCGGCATGGAGACGACGAAGACGTTCCAGTACATCCTGGTCGGCTTCCAGCTGCTGGTGCTCGGCTGGTTCGCCGTGGCCGCGTTCAGCCACGTCGCCAACGGCACGGCCTTCGACGCGACCGCGATCACGGCCGACTGGTTCAACCCGTTCTCGGTCGGCTCGTTCTCGAAGTTCGCCGCCGGCGTCTCGCTGTCCATCTTCATCTTCTGGGGCTGGGACGTGACCCTGACCATGAACGAGGAGACGAAGAACCCGGAGAAGACCCCGGGCCGCGCCGCCACGGTCACAGTCCTGGTCATCATCGTCATCTACATGACCGTCTCACTGGCCACGCTGTCCTTCGCCGGCATCGGCGAGACGGGGCTCGGGGCCGGGAACCCGGCCAACCAGGCCAGCATCTTCGCCGTGCTGGCCGGCCCGGTCATGGGGCCGTTCGCGATCCTCATGTCGCTGGCCATCCTCAGCTCGTCGGCCGCGTCCCTGCAGTCCACGTTCGTGTCCCCGGCCCGCACCCTGCTGTCCATGGGCCACTACCGGGCCCTGCCGCAGAGCTTCAGCAAGATCAGTCCCACGCACAAGTCGCCCAGCTATGCGACCATTGCGGCGGCCATCGCCGCCGCCGCGTTTTACGTGATCACCCGGACGCTGTCCGAGAACGCGCTGTGGGACACCATCACGGCGCTGGGCATGATGATCTGCTTCTACTACGGCATCACGGCGCTGGCCTGCGTCTGGTACTTCCGCGCCGAGGCGTTCCGGAGCGTGCGCAACTTCCTGACCAAGTTCCTGGCCCCGCTGGTGGGCGGCGTGATCCTGCTGGTCATGTTCGTCAAGACGGCGTACGACTCCATGGACCCGTCGTACGGGTCGGGGTCCAACATCGCCGGCCTGGGCCTGGTGTTCATCCTGGGGGCCGGGGTGATCCTGCTCGGCGTGCTGCTCATGCTGGTCATGTACAGGCGGCACCCGGAGTTCTTCCGGGGCCAGGTGCTCAGCCGCACCAGCCAGGCGTACAACCCGTAAACGGGCCGGTCGGCTAGGGTTTTACACGTGCCTGAACCGCGAGAGCTGAGAATAACGTTCGTGCCGGGCGTGACCCCGGGCAAGTGGATCCACCGCTGGGAGGACCGCATGCCCGGGGTCGCGCTCGTCGCCGAGCCCGTCACGCAGCCGCGGCAGCTGCGCGCCCTGCGCGCCGGGGAGGCCGACATGGCGTTCGTGCGGTTCCCGGTCGACCGGGACGGGCTGCACGTGATCCCGCTGTATTTCGAGCAGCCGGTCGTCGTGGCGCCGAAGGACCACCCGGTCGCCGCGTTCGACGAGGTGGCCGTGGCCGACCTGGCCGACGAGTACCTGCTCCAGGACGACGTGCCCGAATGGAACGCCATCGCGGACCCTGCCCGGGCGCCGCTGCCCGCCATGCGAACCGTGGCGGACGCGTTGGACCTGGTCGAGGCGGGGATCGGGCTGTTGATCCTGCCGATGTCCGTGGCCCGGCATTTCAACCGCAAGGCGCTGGCGCACACGCCCGTGACCGGCGTGGCCGAGACCCGGATCGGGCTGGCCTGGCTGCGGCCGGCCGACCCGTCCGCGGACACCGACCCGCTGTTCGAGGAGTTCATCGGCATCGTGCGCGGCCGCGGCGCGAACAGCTCCCGCCAGCCCTCGGTGCACGCCCAGCAGACGGAGCAGGCGCAACGTGCGGCCGCCAAGAAGAGCCGCGACACCGGCGGGCGGACGACGGCGCCGCGCACGGGCGGTGCGCATGGCAAGGGCGGTGCCGGGCGGGGTACCCGCGGTGCGGGCACGGGTGGAACCAAGTCCGGCGGTTCCAAGTCCGGCGGCAAGGGCCGTTCGGGCAAGCGCGGCCGCCGGTAGGGAGTCCGGTCGGGCCATTTTCGCCATTTCTCGGGCGCACTCGACGGTAAATCAATGATTGGGCTATCCATCTAACCGGACCAGCCACAGGATGCAGGAGTCTGGCAGGATTTCCCCCACAACATCCTGTGGTCGCATCGTTACAGGTCCGCTCAAGTGGATAGCCCATATCAATGAATGTCATGCTGGGTGGGTCCCAGATGTTCGTTTGTAACTGGTCAGGTTCTTTGACGGCGTGTCATCCTGCGACTTTGGTGAGG
>NZ_RWKQ01000041.1:0-282 GCF_003946885.1 Specibacter cremeus
CTCCGCTACGAGTTCGCCTGACCCTTGCCCCGAACCAGCTGCGCGGAAATCCGCGCTAATGGCGTACGCCACGGCGCCCAGGTCATGGGCGGCGACGTGGGGCACCGCAGCCGCCTGGCCCGCCGACAGGGCGGCGAATTTCGTCGGATCGGGCATCCCGCGCGCCGCGGCATTCGCCCGGAAGGCCGCTCGGCGTGCCTCACCCATGCGCACCTCGCCGCGGATCCAGGCCCGGCCGAGCTCGATGGCGTCGCGGGGACGGCCGTCACCTGGTTGATGATC
>NZ_RWKQ01000041.1:288-3079 GCF_003946885.1 Specibacter cremeus
AACACGCCCTAGAGGGCTATGTCGGCACCGGTTCGTCGGCGCGATTCTTCTGCTTCCCCAGCTCTCTGACAATGCTGGACTCACTCACCGACACCGTCTGAGCGATGTCTCGAATCGTTTGGCCCCCGGCTATCGACCGCCGCGCGTGCACGGCATTTTGTTCTGATCAAGCCGACGGCGTCGGCCACGTCAAGTCGTCGAAGTACGGGTCGAGTTCGATGAACTCGTCGGCGGCGTCACGGAGCTGGTGGCTGACGGCATGCGACCACGACACGACCCGGACACGGAGCCCGCGACTCTGCAGAGATTTGATCGTGGGCAGGAAGTCGCCGTCTCCGGCGACCAGCACCGCGATGTCGCCATTGGCTGCCTTCATGTAGGTGAAAGAGTCCTCCATCATCCTGGTGCAAAGGGCGGTGTCGACCTGCTTCTCCCGGTTGGTGCAGGTACTGCGGTCGAACGTCTCGACTTCAAAGTCGGCATCGCGCATCTTCTGCCAGATGCTGTCGTTCTCCGGCGGTCGGGAGCCAAACATGATGGACCTGCCGATCTTCTCGCCGGGCGGACAGAGTAAAGCGTAGAGGTGACCGAAGTCCAAGGTCCAAGGTGCGGTGAACTTCTGCTTTTGGGCGGCACGGATGTCAGGAGCAGTACCCGTGCGGACTGCCTGGATTCGCTGGCCCTCAATCCAGACGTTCGAGTTGTCGACGTAGACATACAGCGTCATGATGGGATGCCTTTCTCTTCGTGGAATTGATCGGTAGCAAACGATCCGTCAGGGGTCCGACGATCTTCTCAACCATGTAGTAGGGCGTGGACCACTGCGCCGCAGTCGAGCACTCACAGTTCGATGGCGTCCGACGGCCGCGGCAGGAGAGTCTGTATGAGCAGAGAGAGCCGCCTGCGGCCTGCATCGCCGCTGAATCCGGAGGCGACGGAGCCGACGCGCCAGTATTCGGCGCCGTCGACGGTGGACTGCTGGCCGTCGATGACCACGGGGCCGTTGAGGGCTGGCAGATCGGCCATGACCTCGGCGTAACGCTGAGGTTCGCCGAGCTTGCCGCCTCGGGAGCGGATGACTTCGACAACCTGCGGGAGCACCTTGTGCAGGGCGACGGTGCCTTGGCCCTTCTGGATGACAAACTCCTCCGGGTCGCCGTCGAAGGGCTCGGGCATGACCTCCGTGATGCCCAGCCAGTAGGCGTTGATCACGTTGGCAATGGTGAGCGGGTCGGCGCGCTTGAGCAGCGGCATGTCCAGCACCGGCTTGAGCGAACGCACGAACTGCTGCATCGGCATGATCACGCCATCGCCTTTACGTTTGCGTGTGTTGGCCTTCTGGAAACGCCCCTTCCAGGGTCCGGCGAGTCCTTCGAGTTCCTTCATCACGGCCTGTCCGCGGGTGATCCAGTCTCGGTCGGCGCCCTCCAGTGCCTCACGCAGTTCCGGGTCATCCTCGGCCATCTTGCTCAGCAAGGTGAACGCGAGGTTGGTGCTGACGTTCTTGGCGTTGGTGTTGACCTCGTAGAACTCCTTCATCTCCTCCTGTGTATCCAGGCCGAGGGTGAGGCTGACTGGGGCGGGGAAGTCGTCGAAGCCCGCGTCGCGCTCCAGCAGTCGCTCGAGGCCAGCGCGTCGGTGCTGGCCGTCGTAGATCCACAGCCGTAGGTCGGCGCCGAACTCGATATAGCCGCTGCCGATCCAATTACCCTCTTCCCCGACCGCCCGGTCGTAGTCTGCCTGCGCCCGGTCTCCGCCGTCGACGACGACCCGCACCTGGTTGAAGTCGCCCTTCCTGATGTTGATCAAAAGCGGGTTAGGCATGCGCCCGCCCTTCGCGTAGTAATCGGCCGTTTGCTTGATCCGCGCAGTCACCAGCGTTCGTTGATAACCGGTGTCGCTGTCCGGGTCATGGAGGTCGACCTGTCCCTGGTCGGACAGCAGTCGCGGATCGGCGTAGGACTGGAGCATCGGGGTGCCGCGCTGGACACAGAGAGCGCCGGAGAGTCGGACAAGTTGGGCACGGGAATCATGTATGGACACGATAATTTCTCCTCGTCAATTGTTATGGCCTAGCTTCACTACCTCATAGTGTAGATCTTCACTGCAGATCTAATCAACAGATCTGCTACATGAGATCTACAAGAAGCGTTATGTCCCTCGATGGGGCGTCGAAGTCGGCGATGCTCTCAGGGAGGCTGGGGAGCCTGATGGGCGCAGAACTTTCGCTGCGGGCCCCGGTCCGCGACGGTCCTGACCGACACGGACCGCAAAGTCACCACTGCGATACCGCCGAACCGTGCCGACGTCGGCCGTTGGACCTGCATCTTCCCAACGTGTTCGTCGACGCAATCCATGTCAAGGTCCGGAACGGGCAGGTGCGCAACCAAGTCTTGCCCGTTGAACTGAAGCTACGGGCTATCATGAGTACCCGTGACTGCCTCCCCGGTTCCATGCCTGCCCTCGTTGTTCATCGGCTCATCCGCTGAGGGCCGAGCTGTCGCACGGAACCTACAAGCCGAACTAGAGTCCAACAAGGTTTGCAAGGTGATCCGCTGGGACCAAGGCGTCTTTGAAGCGTCTGGATACACGGTCGACTCTCTTGTGCAAGCGGCTGCGAGTGTCGACTTTGCTGTACTAGTCGCCACCCCTGACGACGTGGTCACGACGCGCGGCGAAGAATACCAATCTGTGCGGGATAACGTCATTAGTGCGTATCCGGTTAGCTCAGGTTAGGTCAGCGACAGTCATGAAGCGAGCTCGAATCAGTCCTATTCGTCGCAGAGACTCT
>NZ_RWKQ01000041.1:3122-41512 GCF_003946885.1 Specibacter cremeus
TGGAAGACGTCGTACGTATCTGTTGGCCACCGGCGGCTCGGAACTCAAGCTTCCGTCGGATCTTCAGGGACTGACCCGGCTGCCGTTCATAACTCGAACCGACGAAAACCTTCGGGCTGCTCTGAACGAGGCAGTCTTGGCCATCGAGCAGCAGGTTAAGGCGCATGGGCCCCGTCATGAGGTGCCTCCCTCGGGCACGTTGCCCGGGCGTCGGGCTCTAGAACGTGAGATTGAACTGGTGTGTGACAACGCCCTTGCCCAAGGATGGACGATCAAAACCAACACCGAAACAACGCTGCGACTTCGCAGCCCACATGACCACTCTCACACGTTCTCGAAAGGCAAACCGGACCAGACACGTGGGGAGTTGCGACGCTTCGCCGCCGAGCTGCGGGGTGCGGGGCTTCGAATCAACAGCAGCGTTAGACGACCAGTAGAGGAATCTCCGTTCTCAGAGTAGGCGTGTCCCTCTGCCGGGGCCATCGCGGCCTAATCCGGCAAAGGGACGACGCTCCAACTCGGGCACTACCGAGAGCTCCCCATACGGGGCACGCCGCGCCTCGACCGCCGGCACCGAGAACCGCTGGGCCGCCGTAGAACGCCTCCTGGACGTACCGACTCAACCAGTGATCTAACGATGGAGACGATCTTCGAATCGTACCAGGCGGTACGGCCTGTTTGATCACCACGTCAGCGTCGTCGACGTGGAGGTCTATGGGGATGGGATTCAGGGAGGTCAGCGTGGTTGAAATACGAGAAGTGCTCCGGGCCAGGTCCGACACCGGACCACCGCCCCCGAAGAAGTCCTGAAACACTCAACCTGGCGCCGACGACACCAGCAACGCGCGAGGCATCACCACTACAAGACCCGCAGGCACACCCCCATAAACGTGACCGTAGTACTAGTCGATGCGCCGCTGCCGGTGCATCGGGAAGCGGTCGCGCACGTCCTCGGCCTCGGCCATGGACACGTCCGCGAAAGCCAGACCCACCTCGCCGCCCAGCTCCGTGCGAACCGTGCCCATCGGGTCCGCCACCAGGGAGTGCCCCACGGACACCGGCGGGGCCTGGCACACGCCGGCGACGTAGATGCCGTTCTCGATGGCGCGCGCGGCCAGCAGGGTCGTCCACTGCCGCGTCTTCACCTCGCCGGGCACCCACGACGCGCAGACCAGCGCAAGCCGGGCACCGGCGTCGGACATCATCCGGGCCTGCTCGGGAAACCGCAGGTCGTAGCAGGCCATCAGCCCCACCGGCACGCCGTGCACGGTGAACACGACCGGCCGGGTGGACGGGCCCGGGGCGATGTGGCGGGACTCGTGGAAGCCCTGCGCGTCGAAGAGGTGGATCTTGCGATAGGCGCCGGACAGCGTGCCGGCGGCGTCGAACGCGGCGAGCGTGTTGTAGGCCCGGGCGGGATCCGGTGATTGCTCGACGACGCCGGCGACGAGCGCGATGCCGTGCCGGCGGGCCGTGGCGGCCAGCCGGGCCCCAACGGGGCCGTCCAGCGGCTCGGCGACCTGCGGGAAGGTGCCGTCGATGGCCTTCTTCTCATAGGTGGCGTATTCCGGGAACGCCACCAGGTCGGCGCCGGCCGCCGCCGCCCCGGCCGTGAAGGCGTCGATGGCGTCGAGATTGGCGGCCGTGTCCGTCCCCGAGGCCAGCTGCCCCAACGCGATGCGCATGGTGTTCCCCTCCTTTCCCGCGTGCTAGACGACGGCTTCCTCGGTGGCCGCCATCTCCGGCGGGGCGACCTTGAAGCCGCGGGTGATGGTCGTCAGGACGATTATGCCAACGACCAGCCAGGAGAGCCCCAGCGCGATGGCGTTGATGTCGAGCTGGAGCAGCAGGAAGGCGCAGATCGCCGCGCCGATCGCGGGGACGGCGACGTAGCTGATCCGGTTCAGCATCTCACCGGCCCGGCGCCGCCGGACATAGTGGAAGATGACGGAGATGTTCACGAGGGTGAACGCCGTGAACGCGCCGAAGTTGATGAACGACGTCGAGGTGGCCACGTCCAGGAAGATGGCGATCAGGCCGATCACGCCGGCGATGACGATGTTCGCCACCGGGGTGTGGAACCGCGCGTTCAGGCGCCCGAACACGGCCTTGGGCAGGACGGAGTCGCGGCCCATGGCGAACAGCAGCCGTGACGCGCTGGCTTGCGCGGCCAGCCCCGAGGCGAACTGGGCCACGACCAGGCCGGCCAGGAACACGGCGGCGAACAGCGTGCCGCCGATCTGCAGGGCGATCTCCCCGGCGGCGGACGCCGAGTCGGCGAAGATGCCGCCGGGGTGGACGAGCTGGGTGAAGTAGGAGACGAAGATGAAGATGCCGCCGCCGATCAGCGCGATCAGCATGATGGCCCGCGGCATGTTCTTCCGCGGTTCGATGGTCTCCTCGGTCAGCGTGGTGACCGCGTCGAAGCCGAGGAACGAATAGGCGGCGATCGCGGCGCCGGCCGTGATGGGCCCGATGCCCGCGGCGGCGCTGCCGAACGGGGCGGTGCTCACGAGCGCGCCCGGGCCGGCGGCGCCGACCACGTGGGCGATCGAGAGGGCCACGAAGATCGCGATCACGAGCAGCTGGAACGCCATCAGGAGATAGTTGGCCTTCTCGGCGACCTTGATGCCCAGGACGTTCAACACCGTCGTGATGACGATGAACCCGACGATCCACACCCACATGGGGGAGCCGGGGAACTGGGCGCTGAGGTAGGAGGCGCCGATGAGCCAGATGACCATGGGCAGGAACAGGTAGTCCAGCAGGATCGCCCAGCCGACCAGGAAGCCCACGCGCGGGTCGATGGACTTGCGCACGTACGTGTAGGCGGACCCTGCCACCGGGTAGGTGACGGCCATGCGCCCGTAGCTGTGCGCCGTGAACAGCATGGCGACCATGGCGACCAGGTAGGCGGACGGGGAGGCCCCGTGGGTGGCCTCGGCGATGACGCCGAAGATGCCCAACACGATCAAGGGCGTCAGGTAGGCCAGCCCGAACAGGACGAGTGAGGGCAGCTTCAGTGTGCGGACAAGGGTGGGTGGGGTGGTCATCATTGACTCCTGTCGGTGAAATCGGGCTGGGACGGGTGCCAGGTCGCCGGGTCGATCCGGCCCTGGTAGACGGGCAGTTCGATGGCGGGTTCGCCGGCGTGGAACTGGGACCACATCCGGTTGGACCCGGCCGTGCCGAGGTGGCGGACGCGTTCGACGGCGGCGAGGTCCAGTTCGGTGGTGAGCAGGGCCGGCTCCGCCGTGCCGGCCGCGGCGATGACATGGCCCTCGGGGTCCACGACCAGGCTCTGGCCCTGGCCGGTCGGCGCCGCGCAATTGACGCTGACCATGAACACCTGGTTGACGATCGCGTTGGCCCGGGCCAGGACCAGTTCCTGCTCGCGGTCCGGGGTGGTGGTCTTGACGACGTTGACGATGACCTCGGCGCCCATCCAGGCCAGCTGGCGTGAGACCTCCGGGAACCAGGAGTCGTAGCAGATGTTCAGCCCGATCCGGCCGATCCCGGCCAGGTCGACGGTCACGAACCGGTCGCCGGGTTCGTAGGGTTCGAACGGGCGCCAGGGGAAGACCTTCCGGTAGTACCCGGCCAGTTCCCCCTCCGGCGAAAGCACCACGAGGGTGTTGAACAGCCGGCCGGCCGGCCCGAGCTCGCAAACGCTGCCGGGAATGAGCCAGATGCCCAGGTCGCGGGCGATGGCGGCGAGGCCGGCGACGCGGGGCCCGTCGAGGGGTTCGGCGGCGTCTCGCAGCGCCTCGGTGCGTTGGAGGTCCGGGGTGCCGTCGCCGAACAGGTGCAGTTCGGGGAACACGAGCAGCTGCGCGCCGGGGGCGGCGGTGATGGTGTCGCGGACCTGGTCCGCGAAGGCCGCCAGCGGCTCGCCGATGAGCCGCGGCGGGGCCTGGACGGCAACGACGGACAGGATGCGTGACATGGAGTTCCTCCGGCGGCTGTGGTGCGATTCACCAATAATAGATCATATTGATCTATTAGTGGAAGTGTTGGGGGCTAACTCGTAGAGTGGCCGTATGAGCATCGACGCCCCCGCCGGAGGACAGCCCTCGCCGATTGGCGATGCGGCGCTCGCCGGCATTGACCGGGTGAGTGCCATCGAGGCCGTGCGGCTGCGCATCGGCACGGCCATCCAGCTCGGCCTGCTCAGGCCGGGGGAGCGGCTGCCGGACAAGGACCAGGTGGCGTTGGGCCTCTCGGTGAGCCCGATCACCGCCCGGCGCGCGCTGACCAGCCTGGCCGAGGACGGCGTCGTCGTTCGTCGGCGCGGCCGCGGCGGCGGCACGTTCGTCGCCGACCGGCCGCCGACCGACGTGCTGGCAACGCTGGCGCCGGCGCAGGCCGACTTCGGCCACGTCCATCGGCTGGTCGACCGGCGCTTGCTGGGCGAATGCGCCGTGGCGCATTTTGCGGCGCTCAATGCCACGGCCACGCAGATCGCGGAGCTTCGGCGGCTGGTCGCCGAGATGGCCGCCGCCGGCAGCTGGTCCGCGTACCATCAGGCCGACGAGCGGTTCCACCGGCTGGTGGCCGGCGCGTCCGGACTCGGTGCGGAGGTGGACGCCTACCTGGAGGCGCTGGGCGACCTGTACGACTACTTCATCCCGTACCCCATCGACCGGCTGCATGAGTCGAACAAGGACCACCTCCGGCTGGTCGAGGCGCTGGCCGGCAACGATGTGCGCGGGGCCGTGCAGATCGCCCACGACCATGTCGACATCCTGCACCGGACCATGTTCATGGGGCTGTCCGGGCCGGGCGGTTCACTGGGGTGACGCTTTCCCTGCCCGATCCATCGAGTGATCGATAGATCGGGGTGCGGGCATCGCTCACCCCGATGTATCGAACACTCGATACGCCCGGGCGGCAACCCCCGTCGCTGTAGTGGGCTGCCCCAGGTGACGATTCGACGCAGCCCGGCTGGACATGGGCGGCGGGTTTTGGACCGCCGGATCGGCAGGACACCGCGAACGCACGATTGACGTCCGCCCCGGCTTCACCGCAGTCCGCCTGAAGGTTGCCGTCTCGGGACCCGAGACCAGGGAGCGCTACGACGATCTGCGCCGTGCCGTGGACGCACTGCCCCCGTGCTCGATCTCGTTGCCAACCCGACGCCCGTGAATGTCGAGGTCACCAAGGCCTGACTTTGTTGAGGGCCGACGGCGGCACCCGGGCGGGCCGGTTGGCTCGCCCGGGTGCCGGTCGCATCACATTTACCGACCCTCAGGCGGTCGTACTCAGTCGTCCAAAGCGCCTATGCGCTTTTGGATCGATTCGATGTGCCGTTCGGCGGCCTCGTGGGCCCGGACTGGATCCTTGGCCGCGATGGCATCGACGATGGCCGCATGTTCCGCAATCGATGAACGCTGCCTTGCCGGGGTCAGGTAGCCGTCGCTGCGGCTGACCTCAATGATCTCGGTGATTCGATCCAGCAATCGTGGCAGCAACGGATTGTGTGTGTAGAGAGCGATCGCACGATGAAAGACCCTGTCCAGCTCGGCAAATTGCTTCGGCGTCTGGTTCAGGTGCATTTCCTCGACCAACCGCTGGAGCTGAATGACCTCCAGGCGTGTCGCATTGGCGGCCGCCCTGGCCGCGACCGGTGGCTCGATGCAGGCCCGGACGTCCATGACCTGCGCCAACGATGCCGACTCGACATCGAGGCCCGACGCGATGACATTCGCCTGTGGAGATTGCCGGGGGTCGACAACCACCGTTCCCGTGCCGGGGCTGCGCACAATGAAATTCTTCAGTTCCAGCGCACGAAGGGCGTCCCGCAGGGAGGTCCGCGACACGCCGAGCTCGGCGGCAAGTTCACGCTCGGGAGGGAACTTGGAGCCGCCGCCGACTTCCCCTGACAGGATGAGGCGTTCGAGGGTAAGCGCCAGCGAATCAGGTCGGTTCAACGCCGTAGTTCGCAATGAGCCCCAGTCCATCTCTCCCTCTCTTGGTCCAACCAATGGTCTATTCTCACGTCACCGTGCCAAGCATCTGGCTGGAGCATACCGCACTCTCTGGCCGAAAAAAATAGGGCTATACAAGCCCGTTCGGGGACACTACTATCCCCATAGCGGCAAATCTCCAACATGTTGCTGGTCCTACCATCCGTCTAGAAGACATCGGAGTCTCCTGTGCTGAGAACAAAGAAGTTCAAGTCTGTCCCCCTGGCCGCCGCGACGGCCATCGTGGCCCTGCTGGCGGCCGGCTGCAGCGGTGCGCCCGCATCCGGTGACGTGGCGGCCAACGCCAAGGTGTCCACACCCGCCATCGCCAAGGCCGGCACGCTTGGCGTGTGCATGGGCCTGAGCGGTGGCGAGCCGCCGAACTACGGTTTTGACGCCCAGAAGAACCCCGTCGGGGTGGAGGTTGACTTTGCCAAGGACGTGGCGAAGCGCCTGGGGCTCCAACTCAACCTGGTCGACATCAAGTTTGCATCCATCGTCCCGGCCCTGCAGGCCAGCAAGTGCGACGTGATCATGTCATCGCTCTACATCAAGCCCGCGCGTGAGAAGATCGTCGACTTCGTCCCCTACATGAACTCGGGGTCCTCGGTGGCCGTGGCGGCCGGGAACCCGGCGGGCATCACGGGCATGGACGACAGCCTGTGCGGGAAGAAGGTCGTGTCCACGGTCGGGACAACGGCCGCCCTGCTCTCCGAGGATCAGCAGAAGAAGTGTGCCGCCGACGGGAAGCCGGAGCTGCAAATCATCAACAACGACAACACGCCGAGCGCGTTGCAAATGGTTCTGACCAAGCAGGTCGACGCGTACGCCGGTACGTCAACGGCGGTGCTCTACTACCAGCAGCAGTCTTCCGCGAACTTCGAAATCGCCGGGAAGCCCTTCGGAACCATCAAGATTGGCGCGGCGGTAACCAAGGGAAACGCAACCCTGCAGCAGAACATCAAGGAGGCCTTCGCGTCGATGAAGTCTGATGGAACCTATGCCGCGACCTTGAAGAAGTACAACGTCTCCGCCATGGCATTGCAGGACTAGACCCATGACACAGCGTCAAGCCGCCGCGCAACGAACGGTCCCGGAGGAAAGGAATGAACCGTGAAATTTGACTGGACCTTCTTCTTTCAAAGTCTCCTCACGCCCTCGCCCGCGTTCCTGACGGGCCTCATCCTGACGATTGTCATTTCGGTCGTCTCAATGGCCCTGGCCCTTGTCCTCGGAACACTGATTGCCTTGATGGGAAGGTCGCGGTTTCCCATCCTGCGATGGGTTGCCGGGATCTACGTCTGGATCGTTCGCGGAACCCCGCTGCTGGTGCAGCTGATGATCATTTACCTTGGATTCGCCGCCATCGGCCTGTTCAAGTTCGAGGACCTCACGATCCTGGGCATCTCCTTGCTGGCCGCCGTCCAGGCCGCAATCTTGGGTCTCACCATCAATGAAAGCGCCTATGTCGCGGAAATTGTCCGGGCGGGGCTGGAATCCGTCGATCGCGGCCAGACCGAGGCCTCGATGGCTCTCGGCATGCGGCCGGGGGCCGCAATGCGCTGGATCATCCTTCCGCAGGCGATGCGCATCATCATCCCGCCGCTGGGAAACAACTTCAACGGGTTGATGAAGAACACCTCTGTGCTGAGCATCATCGGCGTCAGCGAGATGTTCCTCGTTGCCCAAGCCATTAGCTCCGCGACGTTCAAGACGTTCGAAATACTCATCGTCGCCGCGATTTACTACCTGGCCCTGACGACAATATGGGCCTTTGCGCAGGCGCTGATCGAACGGAAGCTGAACGCCCAAGTTGGCAACGACAGCGCTGCCGTCCCGGTGTTCAAACGAGTCTTTGCGCCGCGCGTTCGAAAGCAGCTTGTCCTGGAAGGAGCCGAAAATGCCTGATTCCCCTGCTACCCTCGCGGCACCCGAGGTGCTGGTGAGCGCGAACAAGGTTTGCCGCTCCCTGGGCGGGCGCCCCATCCTCAGCGACGTCAGTACCGAAATACGCCGGGGCGAGGTGGTCGTGCTGATTGGCCCATCCGGTGCCGGCAAGACGACGTTCCTGCGGACCATCAATCACCTTGAACAGATCGACTCAGGCGATCTGTTCGTGAACGGGCACCGGGTGGGGTACAGGAAACTGGACTCCGGACGACTGATCGAAGACTCGACGCGGACGCTTGCCAAGCAGCGCGAGGAGATCGGCTTCGTGTTCCAGCATTTCAACCTGTTCCCCCACATGAGTGTGCTGGAGAACATTTGGCATGCGCCGGTGCGGGTGCGCAAGATTCCCAAACAGGCCGCGGTTGCCGATGCACGCCGGCTGCTGGCCCGGGTTGGACTCGCGGACAAGGCCGACAAGCGGCCGGCCAGCCTCTCCGGCGGACAACAACAGCGTGTGGCCATTGCCCGCGGCTTGGCGATGAAGCCCGAACTCATGCTTTTCGACGAGCCGACCAGTGCCTTGGACCCGGAAATGATCGGCGAAGTGCTCGACGTGATGAAGGAGCTCGCCCAGGACCAAATGACCATGGTGGTGGTGACCCACGAGATGGGCTTCGCACGCGAGGTCGCCGATCGGATCATTGTCATGGACGCCGGCCGGATCATCGAGTCGGGCTCCCCGGACCAGATCTTCAACAACCCACAAAACCCGCGAACGTCGTCGTTCCTCTCGAAGATCCTCTAGTCTTCCAACCTCCTGAAAGCTCATCAACATGACGAATTCCCCCGACGTCCACGGCACCGGCGCCATCGCCGCACCGCATACGCTCGCCACCCAGGCGGGCAAGGATGCCTTCGCGAAGGGCGGCAACGCCCTTGACGCCGCCTTGGCCGCGGCGGCAGCCCTCACCGTGGTCTATCCGCACAACACGGCACTCGGCGGTGACCTGGTGGCACTCATCCGCACCCCCGATGGCACGATCACGTGCGTCAACGCCACGGGTCCGGCGCCAGCAGAACAGGACGTCAACCGGTTGGTCCGGGTGCACGGCGAGAAACTTCCGGTGCGCGGTGTGGACACCATAACCGTTCCCGGGGGTGTCCGCGGCTGGCAGGAAATCCGCCACTTTGGCGCGCGACTGGACTGGGCTGCGCAATTCGAGGCCGCCATCCGATACGCCGAGGACGGTGTTCCGGTGGCGCGGTCCCTGGCCGCCGCCATCATCGAAGAGAGCGCGGCGTTACGGGCGGACCAGGGCGCTTCAGCCGTGTTTGAACCTGGCGGGGTGCCGCTGGGCCGCGGCGACACCCTCAGGCAGCCGGAACTGGCACGAAGCCTGCGGCAGCTCGCCGCTGAAGGCCCGGAGACCCTCTACGGGGGAGCCTTGGGCGCGAAGCTCGTCGCTGGGCTACGCGCGGCAGGCTGCCCCATCGCCCTTGAGGATCTGGCAACGTACGAGGCTGAGATCACGGCACCCATGGCGACCGACTATGCAGGTCACACGGTGTACACCAGCCCGCCCAACACGCAGGGGATCCTTCTACTGCGCACCCTGAGGGCCCTGGCCGGCAAGGATCCCGCATCCGTCGGTGCCAACCTGCTCGCCCGGCTGTTCCTGGATGGGATAAACGTCCGGACGTCCCTGCTCTCCGACCCCCGGCACGCGTCGGTGGATATCGAGAACGCCGGGTTCCACGACCTGCTCGCCAGCTTGGAGTACCCACGCAACAGCGAATCGGCGCTCGCCTCGCCGTTCGTCCCCACGGGCGACACGGTCGGCGTTGCCGCCGCCGATTCCGACGGGTTCGCCGTCTCCCTCATTCAAAGCATCTACCACGGATTCGGTGCGGCCGTGTTGGAGCCGACCACGGGAATCATCATGCAAAATCGCGGCATGTCGTTCTCCCTCGACCCGGCCTCGCCGAATTTCATCCAGCCCGGCAAGCGACCCGCGCACACGTTGATGCCCGTCATGGTTTGCCGGGGTGAGAGCCTGCGCTGGGTCAATGCCACCATGGGCGGCCAAGGCCAACCCCAGATTCACGCCCAGATCCTGCTGGGTCTGCTGCAGGGGGATTCGCCGCAGGAAGCCGTGAGCCGGCCTCGCTGGATTCTCGGCGCGCAGGAGGCGGGAGACACGCCGGACACCGTCTATGCCGAGGAAGACGTGCTGCCGGCGGCCGTCACTGCACTGGGCGATGATTCCTTTCCGCTGCGAACGGTGCCAAGCCAAACCGACTGGATCGGGCATGCCAACGTTGTTGCCCGCACCGAGGATGGCGGCCTTGACGCCGGCAGCGATCCCCGCGCCGATGGTGAGGGCGCCGTCGTTGCCATCGCAGAACCTGGCAGCGAATGAGTGCCCCGATCCGGACCGGCCATCAACAGGTCGAGGACGCCGACAGGAGCCGGCCCCGGAAGGCGCGCCAACCGGGCATTGTCGTGCGACCGGAGCACCTGGCCCTCGCCATGATGCTGGCGCTGACGTTTTCCACGGGCATAGTTGACGCCGTCGGCTACCTCGGGTTGGACAAGGTGTTCACGGGCAATATGACCGGCAACGTCGTCATACTCGGCATGGCCCTGACCGGGGCCGAGGATCTGCCGGTGCTCGGGCCGGTGCTGGCCCTGGCCTGCTTCTTGTTGGGAGCGGTTGCCGGTGGGCGCGTCATGCGGGCGGCGGGCAAGGGGTGGACCATCCATGCAAGCTGGCTTTTTGCCGCGGTGGGAACGATTTTGGCGATTCTTTCATTCGTGACGCTCGTGGCGGGACCCGTCGGCAAGACGCCACTCGGTGTCGGCATTGCGGCGACGATTGGTGCGGCCATGGGCCTGCAGGCGAGCGGCGCCCGGCACATTGGCATCAAGGACGTGACCACCGTGGTGGTGACATCGACGCTCACCGCGCTCGCCGCGGAGTCCCGGCTGGCCGGTGGCCGTGGCCAGCCCTGGTTCCGCAGGGCAAGCGCCGTCGTGATCATTCTGGCCGGCGCGGCGTGCGGTGCTTTTCTGCTTCACATTCACATGAGCCTTGCGTTGCTGCTGGCGGCGGCCATCTCGCTGTCCGTGTCCGCCGTCGGACATCGGTGGTTGCGGAGCCAAGCCCGGGCCTGACGTGCCCTCAACCCGAGGGGTACACGAATCGGGTGTAACGCCCCGGTAGGTGGGAGCGCTGCCTGCCGGGGCGTTTCATCGGACGACGGCGATGTTGCCGCCGGTCCGGGCACGTGGGTGTTGTCAGGACACGGCGATCCCTTCCGCCCCGGAGCCGTTGTTGGCGGGGAGCCCGGTGATGGCGCCGATGCGCGTGAGCGACCCGTCCGCGGCCACCGCGAACTCGTCGATCGCCCCGGCGCCGGTCGCCTGCTCGTACAGGTAGCGACCGTCCGCCGTGGCGGCGATGTCGACCGGGCCGGCATCGGTGCGTGCGGCGATCCCGGAGGCTTCGAGCAGGCTCAGCGAGCCGTCGGGGCCGACGCGGTAGCCGGTGATGGTGGCGCTGCCCGCGTTGGCCGCGTACAGGTAGCCGCGGGCGGTCGTCGACCAGCACGTGGCCGCCTGGCCGTTGGCCACCGGCCCGGAGACCAGTGCCAGGCTCCCGTTCCCGTTGATGACATAGGACGACGCGCTGCCGCTCGCCTCCGCCACCTGCAACCGGGCGTTGGCGTCGAACGTCAGCGCGAAGGGCACGGCGCCGGCCGACGCGTTGACCACCGGTACCGCGGACGGCTCGCCGAACCGGCCGAGGCCGAAGACATCCAGCGTGTTGTGCGACTTCGTCGCCACGACCAGGTGCGCCCGGTCCGGGCTGATCGCCACCTGGGCGGGGGCGGCCAAGAACGCGGGCATCGCGGCGTTGCCCAGGCCCAGCGTGCGGGTCGAGCCGAACAACGGAACCACGACGCCGTCGAACTCCCGGAAGCCGCTGACAGTCCCTTCGCCGCCGGCGTTGAGGACGTAGACCAGGTGGCCGGACACGGCCACGGAGACCGGGAACTCCCCGCCGGAGGGCAGGATCTCGCGCAGCTGCAGCCGGTCGCCGCGCACCGCGAAAGTGGAGAGGCTGTCGCTGCCGGCGTTGACGGCGAACAGCAGGTGATGGGGCCGGTCATACGTCAGGGACCCCTGCGAGGCGAGCGGGTCCACCACGGCGCTGACCTCGGCGCCGCCCCGCCCGCCGGTGGGGTAGGTCCCGGCCCGCGCCAGTGTGCCGCCGGGCGATCGGTCGTAGACCGTGACGGAGTTGCCGGCACCGCCGTTGTTCTGGACGAACACGGCGCCGGCCGACGCGGGCGGCGACTGCGGGGTCGCGGCCGTGGCCGGCCCGACGGCGAAAAAGCCCGTGACCAGCGCGACGGCGGCGATCAGCAGGGCCTTGATGGTTGTGTGGTGGGTGAACATGTGATCTCCTCGGAAGATGGTTTCACTGCAGGATCAGTGCGCCGCCGCATCGAGTCGTTACACCACGGCCGTCCGGTGCCCGGGCTGAGCCCCGGGGTGGCGTCCGGGGCCGGCGCGGACCTGGCCCTGGTGGGCCGGCTGCTGGCCGGGGATGAGACGGCGTTCGCCGAGATCGTGGCCGCCTATTCGCCGCTGATGCTGCACATTGCGCGCGGGTTCGTCTCCAACCGCGCCTCGGCCGAGGACGTGGTCCAGGAGGCGTGGCTGGGGGTGTGCCGCGGACTCGAGGCCTTCGAGGGGCGTTCGTCGCTGCGCACCTGGGTGCTGGCGATCACCCGCAACGTCGGGCGGCGGCGCGGTGCGGTCGAGGCGAAGGAGCTGCCCTGGTCCCAGATTGACGACGACGGGAACGGCGCCGTCGATCCCGCACGGTTCAGGGGTCCGGGCGACCCCTGGTGCGGCGGGTGGACCGAGGTGGGTGCTCCCGTGCCCTGGAGTCCCGAGCAGCTTGCGCTCGATGGTGAGGCGCGCCGGCTGGTGACGCGGTACCTTGACGAGTTGCCGGACCGGCAGCGAACCGTTGTCGCGTTGTGTGACGTCGACGGCCTGGGAGTCGACCAGGTGTGTGAGATCCTCGGTATCAGTCCCGGCAACCAGCGGGTGCTGCTGCATCGCGGTCGGGCCCGGCTGCGTCAGCTGTTGGAGGACTACTACGGCCGCGGGGAGGTGCACCCATGAGTGAGTCGGCGCTGACATGCAAGGAGATCGTGGAGCTTGTCTCCGACTATCTCGACGGCGGATTGGACGAGCGGACCGCCCGGCTCGTCGACGAGCATCTGGCCTTGTGCCCGGGCTGCGACGCCTATCTGGACCAGATGCGCCAAACGCTCAAGGTGCTGGGGTCGGTGACACCGGAAAACCTGTCCGAATCAACGCGCGACGGGCTGCTGGCGGCATTCCGCGACATTCGGCCGCCCCAGCCGAAGGGTTGACCCTGCGGCCGGTCACTCGTTGGCCGGGCGGGCCGTGAGCCGCTCCAGCGCATAGTCCCACCGGATGTGCTCCTGTTCCAGGCGCACCCGGTCGCCGTGGACGTTGCCCCGCAAGGCTGTGTACACGTCGAGTTCATCCGCGGTCAGCCGGGTCAACGCGGCGTGCGTCGGGGTGGCCTCCACGCCCCAGAAGTCGCGGTGCGCCATGAGCGTCTCCCCGTCCATCAGGACGCTGCGCACGTGCGGGTGGCCGGCGCGCAGCTGGTCCAGGATGTGAAAGCCGTGCGTGTCGAGGTCGCCCCAGTACAGGACCCCGCACCGCCGCAACCAGTCGGCGGCGCGCAGCGCCTCGAAGCCGTACCCGCCGCCGTACAGCGCGACCGTCCGGGGCAGCGGCGGCAGCGCCAGGAAGTTCACCAGATTCTCGGTGGCGATGACCCGGTCCACGGCCAGGTCCAGCGTCGCGAACGCGTCCGCCGTCACCTCGAGGTCGAGCACGCCCGGGATCGGCGCCAGCGCCGGGTCGAGGACGCGGATGCGCACCCGCTCCGGCACGGCCAAGAAGCCGTGCCGGCGCGCGTAGTTGCCGGCCGGCAGTGCCCGCTCCGGGGCGAGGACGGCCACGAACTCGTCGATCAGCCCGCGGTGGTTTTCCACGAACTTCGTGTGTACGCCCGGCAGCGCCAACTGGCGCAGGTAGATGCCCGGCGTCGGATGGCCCACCATCCAGACGGCCACGCGCGCGGCCGTCGGCGCCGCGGGCCCGTGCTTGAGCAGCGCCAGCGGCTTGCGCTGCGCCCAGCCGGCCAGCTCCGGGTGCACGGCCGCCAGCTCCGCGGCCAGTGCGGTGAACCGGGCCGCCTCGGCGCCCTTGCCGGCGAACGCGATCTCGGCGGCGGCGTCGGCGAACACGGCCGCGCACGGGATCGTGTTCGCCCCGACCGTCGTGGCGCCCAGCGTTATGTGCTCCAACGTGAACCCCTTTCCGGGAACCTGCCATGACGCGGCCCAGGCGCGCGCAACCGCGTAGTCGTCGCGCAGGGCCGTGGCCGTGGGGTGACGCAGCGGACGACGGCGGGGGTACAGCCCGGTGGGCGTGCTCGCCTCACGCAGCAGCTCGCCACGGTTCCACGCCTTCAGCGATGCCTCGCGCAGCCCCGCCGGCGTGGTCCAACCGGCCCGTCCGCTACCGGCCACGGCGCTCCCGCTCGGCCCGGTATTCGTGGATGGTCATGTTGCGCAGCTGCGAGTCGGCGCCGGTCTCGTTGGCGACGAAGCCGACATTGGCCACGAATGGCTCGATCACGTGGATCTTCTGCAGCGGAGTGACGATGAGCAACTGCAGCTTCAACCGGGCGAAGAGCTCGAGCCCGTACCGGGCCGATTCGTCCGAGCCACGCCCGAACGCCTCGTCGATCACCACGAACCGGAAGCTGCGCTGATTGCCGGCCCCGGCCGCGATGCCGAACTGGAAGGCGAGGGCGGCGGCCAGGATGGTGTACGCCAGCTTCTCCTTCTGCCCGCCGGACTTGCCGCCCGAATCGGTGAAGTGCTCGTGTTCCTCGCCGGTCTCGGTCCAGCGTTCGGAGGCGGAGAACGTGAACCAGTTGCGCACGTCCGTGACCTTCTCCGTCCACCGCTCGTCCAGGGCCGTCAGGCCCTCGCGGCCCCGGAAGCGTTCCACGAGCCGCTCGACCTGCAGGAACTTCTGCTCCGAGTACTGCTCCTGGGCGCCGATCGTGCCCTCCGAGCAGCCGCGCAGGTCCACGCCGAACTCGCGCACCTCCGCGTCGGTGGTGGCCTGCGGCTCGAGCTGGATGTGCCGGCCCGGGTTGTACTCGATGCCGGCCAGGGATTCGTTGATCTCCCCGATGCGGGCGACGATGTCCTGCTTGCGGGCGTCGAGGAACGCGTTGAACGCCACGATCTCGTGGATGGTGTTCTGCGTCAGCGATTGCTTGAACCGTTCGTCGAAGCGGGGCAGGTCGTTGTCCACCAGCTGTTGCAGGATCGCCGTGAACTCGCCGGCCGCCTCCAGCGAGGCGTCCAGGTCGGTCGTCTCGGCCGGGTACTTGTTGCGGAAGTCGGCCATGAGCCGGACGGTCGTCTCGGCCGCGCGGCTGACCTGCTTGGCGAGCGCGTCGATGGCGTCCGTCAGCTTCGTGCGGACCCGGCTTTCGACCTTCGCCGTGTTCTTGTAGGTGAGCGTGCCCGACTCCAGTGCCGCCTCGGCGAGCGCGGCCAACTGCGCCACCATGACGTCGTCGTGCTTCAACGGCGTTTCGGCCAGCGACTGGCGGCAGTCGGCGATCTGCTCCGTGATGGCCTTGATCTCCGCGTCGTTGGCGCCGATGCGCCGGTCCAGGTCCGTGCGCTTGTCCTCGGTCCGCGAGAGCCGGGCGGCGGTGGCGGCCTCGCGGGCGGTGAGGTCGCGCAACAGGTCGCTGGAGGACTCCAGGGTGGCCTTCTCCTCGGCCAGCTCGGTCATGGTGCGGGCCGTGGCGCGCCAGTTCACCCCGGCGAAGTCGGCCACGGCGGCGATGGTGCCGATGAGGCGCTGTGAACGGCCCAGCTCGCCCAGTTGCGCGTCGATGCGGGCCAGCCCGTCGGCGGCGGTGCGGGCGTGGCCCTCGGCCTCCTCCAGCGCGGCGCGCAGGCGGGCGATCTTGTCGTGGTTGTCCCAGCCGAGGACGAAGGTGGAGCGGTCGGTGAGCGCCTTGCGGTCGTCCTTCTCGTGCCGGCCGCCGCCGCTCTTCAGCTGGCCGTTGATGGTCAGGGCCTTGGGATGGCGGCGGAACTCGGCCATGTCGGCGCAACAGTGGTGGTCGAAGCGCCGGCCCAGCTCGTCGAGCAGGAATTCGCGCAGCGGCGTGCCGGGCTTGATGGCGATCTTCGAAGCCAGCGTGTCTGCGGCGGCCGGGCGTGCGGCCGGCGTGTCGGCGACCTTGAGGTAGACGAGCCGGGCGCGCAGGTTGTTGGCGTCCACCCAGTCGCTGACGGCCGGGTAGTGCTCGGTCGTGACGAGCAGGGACTGGGCGAAGCCGTGCAGCGTCCGCTCCGCCGCGCCCTCCCACGCCGCCTCGGATTCGCGCACGCGCAGCAGTTCGCCGGCGAACGGCAGGTCGGCCTCGGCGATGCCCGTCCCGGCGCACAGCCGCTGGCGCAGCGCTATCAACCAGGACGGCAGCAGGTTGGCCCGGTTGAGCAGGCTCTTGAGTTCGTCCTTGTGCTCGGCGGCCTGCTCGGCCGCCTCCGAGCGCTGCCGGTCCAGGGCCGTGCGTTGGCCCTGGAGCTCGGTGTTGTCGGCCGCCAGCTGCGCCTCGACGCCGGGCAGGGCGGCGGCGTTGGCGTCGAACACCACCTGGTCCTCAGGGGCGAACAGACCCAATGCCGTGGCCGCCTCCGTGTAGCTGGCGTAGCGTTCGCGCTGCGCGCCGGATTCAAGCGCCATGCGGGCCAGGTCGGCCTCGATGGCGGCGATCCGGCCCCCGCCGCTGTTGCGGATGTCATCGCGCAGATCGGCCAGTTCACGACCCAGCCGGCCGGCCTCGGCGGCCAGCGTGGACTGCTCGCCGGCAATGCGAACGGCCGTGCGCCCCAGCTCGGCCAGGTGCGCCTCGCTCAGCGCCAGCTTCCGGGTGGTGAACCACGGGGCCAGCTGCTCGCGCTGGCTGTGGGCGCTCTCGTAGTCGGCGGTCAGGGCGTGGTGGCGGGCGGCGTTGTCGCGGATGGGTTCGAGCATCCGGATCTGGTCCTTGGCCCGCAGCACGGCGTCGTGGGCCTGCTTCAGGTCGTCGAAGTGGTGGAGCAGGTTCTTGATGCGCGTGGCGACGTCGTCCTCCTCCAACATGTTGGTGCGCACGAAGTGGGTGATGTTCTCCACCTGCTTCATGGACACCGTGCGGTGGAACAGGTCCATGGCCTGGGCCGAGCCGATGCCGAAGTGGCGCTTGAACGCGGCCGCGTACTTGTCGAACACGTCGTAGACGCTCACGCCGGGGGAGGCGCGCAGGCGCCGCTTGAGCTTCACCAGGTCCGTGCCGAAGTCGGAGAAGTCGGCCTTGATCGACTGCTCGCCCTCGGCGATCGAGTAGAACCGGGTCGGTTGGCCGGCCTCCTGCGTGGCCCACAGCGTGATGGCCAGGGAGACCGACTTGCCCAGCGCGGCGTTGTGGAACACGCCCAGCACGACGGTGAACGTGCCGGGGCCGCGCAGCGCGACGGGCCGGGACGTGTCGCCGATGCCGCTGCGCGCGCTCTTGTGAAAGCCGCGCACGTACGACATGAGGCTGCGTTCCTTCTTCTGCGCGCCGGCGGCCTTGTTGTACTCAATCCGGTTGGCCGGCAGCAGCAGCGTGGTGACGGCGTCGACGACGGTCGACTTGCCGGAGCCGATGTCGCCGGTGAGCAGGCTGTTCGCCCCGTCGAGCCGGAACGTGCGCACCTGCTTGTCGAACGTGCCCCAGTTGAGCAGCTCCAAACGGTGCAGCCGAAAGCCCGGCGGTGTGCCGGCGTCGTTCTCGGTGATGTCCTCCAGACTGAACAGGCCTGCCTGCGTGGTCATGACTTCTCCCCTCCAAGGGCGGTGCGGTAGTCGGCGAGCCGGGCGTCGAACTCCTCCAGCCACTGGGCGTCGACGTAGGCCTTGAGGATGCGGGCCACCTCATACGTGGCCTCGGTGCCGCGCAGCTTGCGCAGGAACCCCAGCTCGGTGACCTTCTTGATGTTGGCGGCCAGCTGGTCCAGGATGCGGGCCTCGTTGCTGGATTCGGGCAGGAAGACGGAGACCATGTCGCCGATCTCCTCGGCCGTCATGATGAGCCGGGTCTCGCTGTTCTGCTGGTCGAACTCGGCCAGCCGGGCGCGCAGCAGGGCCAGCAGAAGGCTGACGTGGAAGGTCAGCTGGCGGCGGGGGATGAGCCGGGGCAGGTCCGGATCGGCATCCGGGCGCGAGCGCAGGAACGCATAGCCCTCGGTGTCGTCGAGCACGAGCTCCAGGCCGAGCACGGCGACGTGATCGCGCGCCTGGGCGGACAGCTCGGTGAGCGACTGCCACAATTTCTCGTCGCCTTCGCGGTACACGACGCCCTTGAACAGCTTGGTGACGACGAGGGGGAGGGCGGATTCGGTGGTGGTCATGAGGGCCTCACGAAGATGATTTGGTCGACGGTCGCCTCGCGCAGGCTGCCGTCCGGCAGGGTCCAGGACAGGGTTTGGGACTTCGAATCGTCGATGGCGGCCCACGTGGATTCGGTGGCCAGCTGGAAGTATGTGACGATCTCGGCCAGGCCCTGGCTGAGCGGGAACGCGTCCGTGACGTCGGCCAGCGTGGCCTGTTCGGCATCGGCCAGCACGGCGTCGATGTTGGTCTCGAGCCTGCGCGCGTCCACGTGGAATTGGTCGAAGAGCGCCTCGGCGTCGACGTCGAGGTCCTCGGCGACGTCGACGGCGTCGTCGATGGCGACCTGGCGGCTCGGCTCGTAGAGCGGGCGTTCGAACGGCAAGGCGACGGGGACGTCCTGCCCGTCGAGCACGGCGAACGGGCCGCTCGGCGGGGCGTCCCGAACGGCGAGCGCACCGGACTCGATGCTGCGGATGAGCTGCATGATGCGCTTGTTCTCGAGGAAAACCTTGTCGTCGAGCAGGCGGCGGATCTGCGCCGACAGGGCGCGCACGGTGGCCTGGGTCTGCTCGACGGCCGGCAGCCAGTCCTTCTGTATCGACGTGATGGACTGCAGGCCCTCCTGCTGCGCGAGCGCCTCGATGCGCGTGGCCCGCTCCAGCAGGTCGTGCAGCTCGGAGCGCAGCTGCGGCGACATCAGGTAGTCCCAGAAGCCCTGGAACGTGCGGCCCTGCAGGGAGCCGCTGATGTCCTGCTGCGAGGAGAAGATGGACTCGAGCAGGTCGCCCTGGCTGCCCTCCCACATGGAGATCTGTTCGCGCAGGTTGCGGTCCAGCTTCCGGAAGTTCGCCTCGACCTCGCGGAAGTCGGCGAGCAGGTCCTTGGCCTGGCCGGTCAGCTGGTGGAAGTGGTCCACGGCCTCGGGCGCGCCCATGACGGGGATCTCGCCGGAGCGGATGCGCTCCATCTGCGCGTCGATGTCATCGCGCTGGCGTTGCAGTTCGGCCAGCCGGGCTTCCGGATCCGTTTCGGAGCCGTGGACCAGGGCCTTCAGGAGGTTGAAGATGCTGGACAGGCGCGACTGGGTGGGCACGAAGTCCCGGCCGCGCAGCGACTCGACCCAGCGGATGACGTCCTCGGTGGCGGCGGTGAGGTCGTAGACGGGCTCGTCCCGGCCGTCCACGTAGAACTTGCGCAGCCACGCCTTGTCCGGCTCGGCCCAGTCGTCCAGGTACTCGCCGGCGGAGCGCGGGAACCGGTCCTCGCCGAGGGAGTCGCGCAGCGCGAACAGGACGTCGTCCAACGCGTCGA
Source organism: Specibacter cremeus (assembly GCF_003946885.1). Lineage (GTDB taxonomy): Bacteria > Actinomycetota > Actinomycetes > Actinomycetales > Micrococcaceae > Specibacter > Specibacter cremeus. The sequence goes on from NZ_RWKQ01000041.1 coordinate 22,866, forward strand.
TGAGGTCCTGCCGGCCGAGGTTGCGCTCGTTGCGGTCGGTGAACGCGGTCATGAAGAATGCCAGCGCCAGCGGCGCGTGCTGGGCGCGCAACAGCGACCAGCCCGCGTGCGTCTCACGCAGGGCGTTGATTGCGAAGTAGTCCATGGTCCTCCTGACTGCTGTGACCATGCTACGTGGGGTCACCGACACGGCGCGTACGACGGCGGCACCCGGGTGCGCTGGCCGGCTCACCTTCGGTGCCGCCGTCGCGCCCGCGGCAGCCAATGAGGACGTCGCACGGTGCTGAACGGCTCCATATGAACCAGGATGTGTTCATATGAGCTATATTTGGGTCAAAGGAGGTGCGGCATGGACCTGTCCCATCCCGCCGACGATCTCGTGGGCCGGAACACTTCCAGGGTGCTGCAACGGCTGGCCATGGTCCCCGACGGGCTGACTGGACGACGGCTGAGCGAGCTTTCCGGTGTGCCGCTTGGGAGCACCCAGCGCGTCCTCGCCCGCCTCGAAACGGTCGGACTTGCCGCCGTCCGGCGCGCAGGGCGAGCCAACCTCTATTCGTTGAATCGAGACCACGTTCTCTGGCCGGGTTTTGAACGGATGTTGGCGGCACCGGTGCTCGTGGAGCACCTCATCGGGGACACCGTCCGGCAGTTCGCGGGCGAAACGACGGCGGCGGCCGTCTATGGTTCGTTCGCGCGCGGGGAAGCCGTGCCGGACAGCGATCTCGATGTCCTTCTCGTCTGGGGCGACGCCGTTGACGAACGCGCCCAAGAACAAACACTGAGCGCATTGCATGACCGGGTGGGCGCCGCCACGGGGAACAACGTCGAGATCGTCGACCTGTCGCTTGTCGGCCTCAATCGCCTTGTCCGGGCCGACGACCCGCTCGTGGCGTCATGGCGGCGCGAGGCGCGCACCGTTTCGGCCGGACCGGACATTCGGGCACTGATCAGGAGTGTAGCGTGACCGCCCGGCTGGTGCGTATGTCGAAGCTCGAGGTGGCCGCGGGGGAGAGTCATGCAGAAGCAATTGTACTTCTGCGCAGATGCGGTCCGGAAGGTGCCAGTGCCGTGGCGCAATTGAAGCGTCTGCTCGATGCGAAGACGACGACCCAATACAGCGCCATTTTGATCGGCGAGGGAAAAGCCGCTCAACTTCTTATTGTCGCGAGGAGGCTCGTCGAGGAGATGGATTCCCGGCTGCGTAAGGCCTGAGCACACTCGATCGGCTCAGCCGCGCACGTTGGCCGAGCAGTGGAATTTGGCGCAAATGAGCGTGCCGAGGGTGCTGCCGGTGCGGCCGGACCGGCCGGCCCGCTTGGTCACCCACAGGTACACGTCCGCCTCGGAGTCGACGGCGCGGCACGGTCGCGCATCAACCCCGTCACCGGCCCGCAGATGCTGCACCCGATGTTCCACCACTGGCTGTAGCAGGGCCGCCTGTCGCTGCAGGCAATGAACGACGTCGATGCAAACGGTCCTGCTGCGCGGTCACGGTGCCGCTGTGCGAGGCCGCATGCGGGATCTGATCACCGTCGGTCAAAGGACAACGTTGCTCCCGAAGCGGATGCTGCGGGCCGCCGCGGCAATGTCGGCGATGATGGCCGGCGAGTTCAGCGGCACCGACATTTCCGGGGCGGACGGGAACGCCGCCGCGGTCCAAAGTGAGACGACGTCGTGGCCGCCAAGGACCGCCGAGGGGGCGACGAGTCCGTCGAGGTCGGGCAACGCCCCGTGAATGGCTCGGGCCCAGGCATTCGTGCGTGCCTTTTCCTTGAAAATGATCTGTGCTGATCCACCCGCACGCAGCAGCCATTCCCCGGTGAGGTCGGCCAGCACCAGGTCCCGCGCCAACCGGAAGCCCGTAACGTATGGTGCGCCGGCGTCAACGTCAACGAAGCGCGTCAGCTGGAACACCTCGGCCAGGCACGTGAGAACGTCCCGGCCGACATACGCGGAGCCCAACGGGGCGTAGTCGGCGGGTGGGAGCGGGTGCGGCTCCCACCGTGAGCTGGCCACCGGGCCCCACGTTCGGAGCTGGTTCCAGGGCAGCACAAATGCCGATGTGGTGTTGTGAATGCGCCACATCACGGTACCTTGCGGCAACGCAACCGTTGCGGCGCCCACGTCGTTCAACTCGTCGAGGCCGGGCGGGTACTGGTCTGCCATCAGTACCCGGCGGCCAGGTCGGCGGCAATCTCAACGACGGTCGACGCGTCACCGCCCGCCTCCAGCCACTCCTTGGCCGACGCGGGTTGCCCGTCAATCACGAGGTCCGGCTGCGGAGTCAGGAAGAACCCCGAAATGGTCTGGGGGTGGGCATGGGCCGGTAGGACGTTCAAGACTGCGGAAAGGGAGGGGATGACTTGCCTTGATTCCTTCCCGAATTGCCATATCGGGAAATGGAGTCGGCCGCGGCGCTCATAGGAGTAGAGCTTGCCGGAGGCCTTGTAGTGGCGAACCGTCGAAGCCGAGAGGCCCAAGAGTTGGGCGACGTCGCCGGCACTGAGGGCTGAAGCATCCATAACCACGGAACTAACGGCGTTGTGCGCGGTCGCACCGGCCACCTGGCCGGCGTGGCGCACAATGCCGGAGTGCTCCGCCCAAAACTTGGCGTCACCAGCCGACAGTTGAACGGTATCTGGCTCCCTGACCTGCTCCTCAAGGGCGGAGGCCAGCTCGGCTTCCGTGAACGATGGTCTCCGGGCGCTGATCCAATCACCGACCGAGTCGAAGACGATCGTTTTCCGCTTCTGGGCCATCTGCCGTTCCTTGAGGTTCACAGTGTTCGATCCTTCCTTCCCACAGTCTATGCCAGTGTGGTGAACTGTGGCCACGAGTCGCGAAGCAGCCCCCGCCCCGAACGATCGTGCAGCCGTGTCTCGATGGGGTGGACGAGGCATCGGCCAATGCCTGCAAGTCATCGGCATGTAGCGCGCTCTCTTTCAGCACCCATGGCTCCACCACCTGAGTCAGTGTGTCGCGGCGTCACCGTGACGTTCGAGGCGCTGCTTTAAGGCCGCAAGGTTGGTAGGCATTTCCTTTCGGGCATCACGGCGGACGACCCATGGGATAAGGAGGGTTCCGATGCCATGGCCTTCGAAATCCACGGCGATGGTCAGCCGGGATCGATTGGCTGTGATGGGCTCGACGGTGATGTCGACAAGGGCCCGAATGGGTCCATCGATGCCGCGCACGCCCCACGTCCTGGGTGGATCAATATGCACGACTTCGGACGTGCTCGGGCGGTTGGCGAAGCCGATGCGCCGAGTGGTCAGGCAGTGCGTCCCCACGCTGGGGTTGCCCGGTTCGATCATGTGACCGCTGACAACACCGGTCTGCCATTCCGAGAATCGAGTCGGGTCGGTGGCGTAGGCGAACACGTCTGTTGCCGACCTGTTGACCTCCGTGGTAGTCGTGATCGGCGGCATTTAGCTGCCCTCACTGATCAGGGCGGCGTACCGGGCAAGGTACAGCGGCCATCCGGCGTCGTCCGCGACACCATCGCTGACGGCTTGCCAGCCCGGTCCGTGCCGGTCGATGTGGCGGTGCTCCAATTCGACCCGTGTGCGCTGCGGGGTTTCGGCGACGAACCGCACCTCAACCTCGCTCGTGTTCTCCGGGTCGCTCTCGAGCTGCCATTGCGGACCGATGTCCCAGCTGAACACGACACGGTCGGGTGGCTCGTAGGCCAGTACCCGGGCCCATCGGCACTCGCTGCCATCGAGGCCGCGGTCATAGATGTGACCGCCGACCCTGGGCTCGAACACGGTTTCGGCGATGGGAGCGTCGAGCAAGTTGTGCTCGGCCGGCTTGAAATCACCGAATCGCTCGGTGAACACTGTGAAGGCGCGCTCGATCGGCGCCTCGACGACGATCTCCCGGCGAACCACCGCGGTCGCTGTCTCGGTCATGTTCTCTCCTCAACTGGTTGTTCGACGACACCCTTGTATGCGGTCAGTGCTCGGTTCCAGAACGTGTCGAGTTGATCGCGCAGCGCGCCCACCCCGGCCGGGTTGAGCCGGTAGATCCGACGAGTGCCGGCCGCGTGCTCGATGACAAGGCCGGCGTCCTTGAGGACTTTCAGGTGCTGGGATACGGCAGGCCGGCTCACGGGTAGCTGGGCGGCGAGCTCGCCGACGGCCCGCGGGCGCTCGGCCAAGCACTCGATGATGGCGCGTCTGGTGCGATCGCCGAGGGCTTCCCACCCATCATCAACTTGGTAAGTGTCCACGAACGGTAAGCTACTCCTTACCATCGGCACACGTCAAGTAGGCCGGACAAAATGGCGCCTCTGACCCTGATCCGCGAGTAGTGGTTGGTCCCGCGCGGCGCGTTTAAACGAACAAGTGCCTTCTCGCTTGGGAAAATGGGGATTGCGACACCTACATTGACCATGCGGGAAGGACACCTGTTCGGTGGCAAGTCTACGGGGCACGAGGCGGGGCACCAAGCAGGACAAACGCAAGGCGCGGGTCCGGGCGCGGCGGGTGCGCCTCGGGGCGCCGGATGCGCGGTTGACGCCGGCGGCCGGGGTCGAGGCGATCCGGGAGGTCGACCGGGTGCTCGGGGTGGCCGCCGCCCTGGATGCCGGGATCGGGCCGGTGAAGGAGCGCGACCGGGGGTTGAGCGGCGGGCAGCTGGTGCTGGCGGTGGCCTCGGCCCAGCTGGCCGGGCAGGATTTCCTGGTCGGGTTGGACCGGCGCCGGGCCGATACGGCCGGTCAGGAACTTGAGCCGGTCCCGACCCCGGCGTCGACGACGGCGGCCGGGATCGCCAAACGCTTCACCAGCGAGCATCTGCGTGGCATTGAGACCGCGATCGGGCAGATCAACACGACCATGGTGGCGTTGCTGCCGGAAGTGCGCCGGGCGACGTTGTTGAAGGTCGCCACCATCGACGGGGACGCCACCGACATCGAGGTCTACGGCCGGACCAAGGAGAAGGCGGCGCACGCCTACACCGGGGCGTTGACGCTGCGGGCACACGTCGGGTTCTGGGCCGAGGCGTCGGTTCCGGTGGCCGCGGAGTTGATGGGCGGCACCGAGGACCCGCGCAGCAACGCCGTGGACCTGCTGGACCGGTCGGTCGCGGCCCTGCCCACCGGCGTCCAGAAGATCCGGTGCCGGTGGGATGGGGGCTATTTCGCCGCGGAGCTGGCCGCCGCCTGCGTTCAGCGTGGGATCGAGTTCGCGATTGGGGTCAAGCGCAATGCCACGGTCATGGCCGCCGTGGCCGGCCTTGGCCGCTACCCCTGGACCCCGGCGGTCGGCATGGAGGACACCGAGGTCGCGATCATCGAGTATCTGCCCGGGCCGTGGCCGAAGGAGGCGAACATTTCCTGCATCGCCCGGCGCACCCGCATCCCGGTGGAGAAGATCCCCACCGCCCGGGCCCGCAAACGCCGCACCATCCCCAAGGACCAGCTCGCCCTGGCGTTGGAGGGCCGCATCGATGAGGTCTACGGGTACTCGTTCATCCTCACCAACCTCGACGTCTCCGACGAGGAGAAGCTCGCGCAGGTCGAGTTCTGGTACCGGCACCGCACCGACATCGAGGAGCTGAACCGCAACGCCAAGCACGGCACCGCGCTGCGCCACCTGCCCTCGGCCAGCCACGCCGTGAACAGTGTCTGGATGTGGGCGGCCCTGCTCGGCTGCGCGATCGCCGCCTGGATCCAGGAAATCACCGGCCTCGGCCACGGCAACGGCCGCGGACGCAGGAGCGTCGCCCGCCTGCGCCGCGAACTCATCATGATCCCGGCCCGGCTCAGCCGCCGCGCCGGTGAGATCCTGCTGCGAATGCCCCCGGGGCCCAACCTACTGGCCACCGTCCTGCCACGGCTCCAACAACTCCCCAGCCCCGGCTGAGACCAGCCCACGCCCACCCGCCCGCACGAGAAAGCCCACCCGAGACCCCGGAATCTCCGTCCACCCGACACGAGAGCCGGGACACCGTCACGCCCACACACCAAAGTTCAACCAAATCCGCGCCGCCGCAGCGAATCCCGCCTCAAAGACCGCCTACTCGCGGATCCGGGTCTGACATCACAACGGGTCGAGTCGGCTTGGAGCGCGACAGCCCACTCGGTCTCGCGAGCGGTGCGTGGCGGCGCCCGGACTACGCCACAACCCGATGATTCAGACGTCATACGGGGAACGGGAAACGCTACAACTGGCACGCTGTCAAGCCGCGCGCAGGTCCGGAGCTTGGTGCCCGCAAGCCGGTCGGCGGCCGGGCCACCGGCGCATGGACTCGAGTCCGCGATGGATCGGCGCGACCTCGTCCCAATGGGCTCATCGCCAAGGCTGCGCGCGGACTTGGCGAGCCGTCCCGTGGACTCTCATGGCCGTTGCTGATGGATGACACCGGGACCGGAGCGGCCGGTGGCCCATGAGATTCGACACCGATCGCCGGCCTGCGTCACTCCGCGGTTGTGCACGACGTCGACCCGGGCAGCCTGAGGGAGAACGCCGATCCATCCACTGTTGGTGGCGAACCAGGTCATTGCTGCAATCAGCAGATGGGCCGGCTGCGTCACCCCCGCTCCTGCGCGTACCTTGGCGCCATCGACTCCATCTGCTCCATCACGAGCTTGATCGCGGTCGGCTGCCTGTCCGGCGGGTAGCCGNAGGACCGGAGCTTGGCCTTCACGTCCTCGCGCACGGTCCAGTCGGTGCGCACGTCGCGGCGCATCACCGCCACCAGCTGCCGGGCGATCTCGGCCAGCACGCCNCCTCCACGGCGGATTCGTTCTGCGCCACGGCGTCGTAAAACGCCAGCTCGTCGGCGTTCAGCGGGGGAGTGAACCGTTGCCCGCGGGTCCCCTCCTCGGCCACCTCCCTGGCCAGCTCCACCAGCTCGGCAATGACCTCGGCAGACGTCAACTGCTGGTTCGTGTACCTCTTNACCGACCGGGATCGGTTCCCTGCGGGACTGGCGTTCATCCGCGTCCAGCTTGGCCATCCATACCCGGATCTCCTCGTACACGGCGATCTCCGGCCGCAACCCGGCCAGCGCCTCCGTGCCGGAGCACAGCGCCCACGCCCGGGCNGCACCGCCGTCCTGGGCTGCCATCGGATCGGTCCTTCCTCGGAGCAGTCCCTGTGACGAAGAAACCATCGGGAGGGTCTGACGTTTTGGGTCGAAGTCGAGGCTCGTCGAAACGCCGGTGGTCGAGTTCGCCGAGACCCCCGTGGTCGAGCTTGTCAGACCCGCGGTATGATTTCGACGGGCTCAATCACCGAAGCGGTGGTCGAGCTTGTCAGTGACACCGACGGAACCGCTGGCACGAGGACTGTGGCGTCCGTTCGGTCAATTGTGCAAGCAACGCCTTCACAATGTGGCTGGAGCAGCAGCGCCGCCCGCCGGAATGGCAGGCCATCGGCAGGATGGATCCGGCCTCCGTGGCGATACGTCAGGATCGAACTCCCAACAGCTTTGGGAGTTGGGAGTTGGATCTAGATGCCGAGGTTCTTGGTCAAGCTTGGACTCACCCGCCAGAGGTTGGCCCGTCCGGCCTTGAGGCGCACGACGTGTCCAAGCTCGGTGAGCTCATTGAGATCGTTCCTGGCCGTTTGATCACCGACACGGTATCTGCGCGCGTACGCCGGGACCGTGAGGTTGTGCGAGGTGTCACGCGCCAGCCACTCCAGGGCGTCTATTTGCCGGTGGTTCAAGTCGACGCCATCGGAACGCAACGCGACGCGCACGGACTGGAGCTCTTGAGTCTTGGCAGCGAGGAACTTGTCCAACTCGTTCAAGGCGCGAATGAACACCTCAAGCTGATAGTGGATGAAGTATGTGAGGTCGCCCTCGTCGTCCTCGGTGAACAGGTATGTCATCGCATACTTGGAGGGCGCGTTCTTGAGGATTTTGGAAATCGTCACATATTCGCTGAGCCAGTACCCCTCGTGAAGCATGCTCCAGTAGAAGAGGGCACGGGCTGTGCGGCCGTTGCCGTCGGCGAAGTAGTGATCATAACCGAACATGAAGTGAATGACGATGGCGCGGACGACCGGCGGAAGATATCCGCTTTCCCCGGAATCGCCGTTGGCAAAATGGCACAATTCCTCGAGTCGTTCGGGCAACTCCTCCGCAGGAGGGGGCATGTGAACTCGGACGTCTTGATCCCATACGGAAACTCTTTGGTGGTCGGGGGTTTCCAGGCGTCCCGCATCCCGCGGATCGTCAAGTGTGCCTTCGACCAGTATTCTGTGCAGCTCGAGAACCCGTTCCGGCGTGAGGGGATCCTGAGCCCTGTCCTTGATGTGTTGCATGGCCACGTAGTTATTCAGGATCATGGTTTCCGATTTGTCGGACGGTTCCCGACCGGATTCCAGCATTTCCTTGGCGACGCGCCGGGAGGTTGATGCTCCCTCAAGCTGGCTGGAGGTGATCGCTTCTTCCACAAGGGACTTCACTATGTATTGGTTTCGTCCCCGTGTCGTCAGGACACGCTCGGCCGCTCCAACCTGACCGCTCGCCCGGCTCGTTATCTCGTCGCAGGCCTTCAGGATCTTGTCGGTGAGGACGTACGAGAACTTGTGGCCCGCCTTGTCTCGCAAGCCAACGAAGCGTCGCTGCTGGTGTCGGCGCGACTTCAGCGCCAGCCACCAATCTTCCTGGCTCCATCCTTTGGGCGGCTCACGGTACCGGAGCTGGTCCCAATGCAGGTAGGCGTCATCGTCCAGCGGCGTTCGCAGTACACGGACCAGATCGTCGGTGCCCCGGGCGGCGAGCTCGCCGAACGCCGCTTCGTAGTCCGGTGCAGGCATCGGCAATTTCACGGTGACTCCCAACGAACTCCCAATGCAGTTGGGAGTTGGGAGTTAGCCTAGCACTCTGCGGCGACACCGGTTCACTAAACTCCCAGCAAACTCCCAAGGATTTTTGGAGCTGGGAGCTGGGTGCCGATCATGTGATGCGTACGCCCGAGAGCTCCTGTAATTCGGCGCCATATTGGCCCCATAGGACCGGACAGCGATCGCGGATCATCTTGAACCCGGACTCTATGGCCTTGTCGTCTTTCCCCCAAACGATCTCGCCATCGCTGACCAGTGACTGTAGCAGGGCGGGGAGACCTTGGATGCACCTCATTTCGAGGTGATCGTCACTCCGGCAGGCGATGCCGACCACCTCGATCAACCACGAAGGACAGGCCGTCCACGTGTCGGTGGCCCCTTCTTGTGACCAACTGGCATACGAGTTGAAGGTGCCTCGGTGAATGAGGTCGGCCAATGCCTGCAAGACATCGGCATGAATCGCTGCTCTGTCGGGTGCCGCAACTGGCGGGTTCCGAGCGAATAGTCCGTTCTCGGCAGGTACAGCTGAGTCGTCTGTGTCCGCTTCATCGATGATTGCCAAGAATACGCCGCAAAGAATATTGAATTTCGATCCACCGGAAGTATCGTTGGGCATGTCTTGGGTGCGGTAGAGAAGTGGGGCGACCATTGGCCAGGCGCCACGCGTTATGAGGTTGCGTACCCAGGAATGACTCACGGTGGTGCGAGAAATGTTGTCGGTGGCAAGAAATTTCGCGAACCTGTTCGCAAATTTGGAATGATCTCGTTGAGTAAATTTCTCTGAGGTCACGCAATCGATGATGAAGTCTCGCAGGTCGGGGTATTCTTCATAGTCCGATTGATTACCGTATCGATCGCCAAGCGTCGTGATGATCTGGTCGATGACAGGAAGCATAAAATAAATTTCGCCTGAACTCGGAAATGGTTCGCCGATATTTGAGTGAAGCGCCTGTGCCAACGGCAATTCGTCAACCGTTCCCTTGAATGTGTCCATATCGCGCTTGAGCAACTCCAGATGCAACCCAGGTTTGACGGTGGGCAGCAGACGGATCATTTCATCCCTGCGGGCAGACTTCGCTATTTTCTCCTGGCTGTCCTGCAATGCCTTGATGGCCTCTTGCTGCTGCGTCGACTTCTTCGCCAGTTTTCTTCCCAACAAATAAACCGCCACTGGAACTGAAACGGTGGCAACTACGCCAATCCATCCACTGTTGGTGGCGAACCAGGTCATTGCTGCAATCAGCAGATGGGCCGGCTGCGTCACCCCCGCGCCTGCGCGTACCTTGGCGCCATCGACTCCATCTGCTCCATCACGAGCTTGATCGCGGTCGGCTGCCTGTCCGGCGGGTAGCCGNGCCTCTTGATCGAGGACCGGAGCTTGGCCTTGACGTCCTCGCGCACGGTCCAGTCGGTGCGCACGTCGCGGCGCATCACCGCCACCAGCTGCCGGGCGATCTCGGCCAGCACGCCNTTTCCACGGCGGATTCGTTCTGCGCCACGGCGTCATAGAAGGCCAGCTCGTCGGCGTTCAGCGGGGGAGTGAACCGTTGCCCGCGGGTTCCCTCCTCGGCCACCTCCCTGGCCAGCTCCACCAGCTCGGCAATGACCTCGGCAGACGTCAACTGCTGGTTCGTGTACCTCTTNTCCGAGAACGCCCGCGCGCGGAGGGGATTGTTCGCCGTCGTCCGCGCCGACTCGTCCGCGATCAGCTTCCGCAGCGCCTCGATGGCCAGTTGCGGGTTGCGGGCCTTCTGTGTCCTGGCGATGAACTCCGGCGTCAGGTCACCCAACGACGGCTTTGGCATGCCGGCCGCGTCGTAGATGTCCAGGACCTCGCCGGTGGCGGTCGCCTCGGCGATCAGCTGCCCCAGCATGCGTTGGATCTCCTCGGGGATCGGCTCCCCGCGGGACTGGCGTTCATCCGCGTCCAGCTTGGCCATCCAGACCCGGATCTCCTCGTACACGGCGATCTCCGGCCGCAACCCGGCCAGCGCCTCCGTGCCGGAGCACAGCGCCCACGCCCGGGCNCAGGCGGGAGGAATCGCGACGGTACTTGGCAGCGAGAGTCTCCNTCACCGCCGTCGTCCGCGCCTGAACCGACGCGATTGCCCGGCGTCAGCGGGTCCCGCAGGTAGTTCACGGCGCCCCACGTTGCGTTCAGGAAGGCGCGCGGCCCGCCCTGCAGGAGCGCGGCCCGCCAGTCGTGTCCGGCGAGCAGCTCCCGCAGACGGTCGACGAGCTCGTGGACCAAAGAAACGGCCTCGTCGATGCTGCGGCCCACCGGCTTCGTCGCCCGGTCGGTGTCGGAGTACTCGGCCAGCGCGCTGGCCAGGTTCTCCGCCAGCGGCGCGTACGCGACCAGCAGCCCGTCCTCCTTGCCGCGGAACGTGCGGTTCACCCTGGCCAGGGTCTGCATGAGCAGCGCGCCCTTGAGCGGCCGGTCCAGGTAGAGGGTGTGCAGCGGCGGGGAGTCGTAGCCGGTGAGCATCATGTCCTTGACGATCACCAGCTCCAGCTCGTCGTCCACGTCCTTCAGCCGCTCCTTGATCACGGCGTTGGCCGAGTCGCGGCGCACGTGCTCGGAGACCGGCGGCTGGTCCGAGGCCGTGCCGGAGTACACCACCTTGATCCTGCCGCGGTCCAGCTCGTCGGCGTGCCAGTCCGGCCGCAGCGCCACGATGGCGGCGTACAGGTTTGCGCAGATCTCCCGTGTCCCGCCCACGATCATGGCCTTGCCCGGTGCGCCGATGAACGCGGCCATCCGCTTGCCGCGGTTCTCCCAGTGCGCCACCAGGTCCTCGGCCAGCGCGGCGATGCGCTCCGGCGCGCCATAGACGGCATTGACGACGGCGACGCTCGCCTCGATGCGCGCCCGCTCCGTCTCGTCCAGACCCAGGGTGGCCTCGTCCGCGGACTCGTCGAGCGTCTCCTCCGAGATGCCCGCGGCCAGGCCGACCCTGATCAGGCGCGGCTCGAAGTACACGGGGACCGTGGCCCCGTCCTCCACCGCGCGGGAGAGGTCGTAGATGTCGATGTAGTCGCCGAACACGTCCCGGGTGTTGCGCTCGGCGAAGGAGATGGGCGTGCCGGTGAACGCGATCAGCGTGGCGTTCGGCAGGGCGTCGCGCAGGTGCCGGGCGTACCCGTCCAGGTCGTCGTAGTGGCTGCGGTGCGCCTCGTCGACCACCACGATGATGTTGCGCCGGTCGGACAGCAGCGGGTGATCGAACCCGGCGTCCTTCTCGTCCTTGCTGCGGCCGAACTTCTGCAGCGTGGTGAAGTAGATGCCGCCGGTGACCCGGTTCGTCAGCTCCTCGCGCAGCTGCGACCGGCGCCGGATCTGCGCCGGCGCCTCGGGCAGCAGCAGGCTGTGGGCGAACGACCCGTACAGCTGGCCGTCCAGTTCGTTGCGGTCCGTGATGACCACCACGGTGGGGTTGCGCAGCTCGGCCCGGCGCATCACCTGGTTCGCGTACAGCTCCATTTCCATGGACTTGCCCGAACCCTGCGTGTGCCAGACGACGCCGGCCTTGCCGTTGGAGCGCACCGCCTGGATGGTGCTGCCCACGGCCTTGGTCACCGCGAAGTACTGGTGCGGTTTGGCGATGCGCTTGGCCAGCCCGTCCGCACCCTCGTCGAACGCGGTGAAGGAGGCCAGCAGTTGCAGGAACCGTTCCTGGTTGTACAGCCCGTCGAGGGCCACATCCAGGGCGGTGAGGGCCTCGCCGTCCACCGTCGCGCCCGGCGGGACCGGCACGCCGTCGTCGTCCACGTTCCACGGGGAGAAGTGGTTCAGCGGCGTGAACGGCGTGCCGTATTTGGCGGTGATGCCGTCGGAGGCGAGCGTGAACACGCAGAAGCGGAACGCCAGGGGGAATTCGCGCAGGTACGTCTGCAGCTGGGCGTGTGCGGCGGCGACGTCGGCCGCCTCGCTGCCGGCCTTCTTCAGCTCGACGATGCTCACGGGCATGCCGTTGAGGTAGAGCACGACGTCGAAGCGCCGGGTGTGCTCCCGGCTCACCACGGTCACCTGGTTGACGGCGAGCCAGTCGTTGTCGCTGGGCTCCGCGCTGACGAGCCGCAGGGTGGGGTTGTTCTCGGTGCCGTCGGCGTCGATGAAGCTCAGCCGGTAGCCGTCCACCAGGTAGGTGTGGATGCGGTGGTTCTCGGCGAGCGCATCGTTGGAGGCGGGCGTGGCGATCTCCGCGACGGCCTGGCGCAGGTACTGTTCGGGGACCGTGGGGTTGAACCGGCGCATGGCGTCGAGCAGACGACGGCGGATCAACAGTTCCGCCCACGACTCGCGTTCGTCGGTGCCCGGGGCGATCGCCTCGCCGTGCCTGGGCTGCCAGCCCAGCGGCTCGGCCAGTTGGTCCAAGGCGAGGCCCTCCCAGGCGGCCTCGGAAAAACCGGTGGTCATGGTCACTGTCATTCTCCCCGCGAGACCGTCGTTGTCAGTCTTGACGCTATCAGCAGGGGGCTTCCCTCGGTGGCTGTGCGGGCTGTTATGCGGGGTTATCAGCCCCGGTGGTCGAGCTTGTCGAGGCCCGCCGCCGGTACACGATGGCGGCCACCACCAGCCCCAGCACAAACCAGGCCAGCCCCACCGCCAGGGCAAGAGGCGTGGCGGAGGCCAGTACCAGTACCAGCAGGACCGCCCCGACGGCGGGGACGGCGCCGTGGAGGAACCAGTTTCCGGGCTCGGGGGCCAACTTCTTGACCAGGAAGTAGCCGATCACCGACACATGGAGCAGGATGAACGCCGTCAGGGCCCCGACGTTGACCGCCGAGCTGAGGATGTCCAAGCCGTCGCCACGGGTGGCCGCCCACAGGGCCACCACGATGTTCCCGGCCGCGGTGACCAGGATGCTGCGCACGGGGACTCCGGTGCGCACGGAGACCCGGGCCAGCGCGCGGGGCAGGCGCCGTTCGCGGGCCATGTCCATGATGATGCGGCTGCCGGCACCTTGGCCCACCATGGCGGCGAAGGCGGCGCCGGCGGCCTTGGACAGTGCCAGCAGCCAATGCAGCCAGGGGCCGATGCTGTTCCCGACGGCGGTGTAGTAGGCGGCGCCTTGGAGTCCGGGATTGGCGGCAAGCTGCGCGGGGGTGGTGGGGGAGAGCAGGGCTCCGACGTAACTTTGCGCAACGAACAGGACGCCGGCAATGACCAGGCACAGGATCGTCGCCCGGCCGACCAACCGGACGCTGCCCTTGGCCTCCTCCGCGAAGGTGGCCAGCGCGTCGAACCCCAGGAATGACAGGACGGCGACGGACACCGCCGCCATCACGGCCAAGGGCGAGAAGCCGCCGACCCCGGTGAAGGGGCTCAGCCACGGCCGCGTGGGCCCGTGCACCGCCAGGACATAGGCGCCGCAGGCCAGCACCACCAGCAGGACCAGCACCTCCAACAGGACGACGGCGGTGATCACCTTGGACGCGAGCCGCACGCCGGCAACGTTGAGGGCTGTTGTGGCCACGACCGCGACGGCCACGAAGGCCCAGATGGGGACGGCGGGGAACAGGGAGTTCAGTGCGATCCCCGTGAACATGTACGCCACGGACGGAATGAGCAGGTAGTCGAGCAGGATCATCCAGCCGGAGACGTATCCGGCTCGTGGGCCGATGCCCGTGCCCGCGTAGGCAAAGACCGAACCTGCCCGCGGCACCTCCCGGGACATGCGCATGTAGCTGACGGCGGTGAAGGCCATGACGAGGGTGGCGACCACGTAGACAGCGGCCACCGCACCCGACGACTTGGCATCCAGCGTGCCGAAGATCCCCACCGCCGCGGCGGGCCCTATGAAAACGAGCCCGAAGAAAATGAGCTGGCCCAGCGACATGCTGCGCCGCAGCGATCCCACGGCCGGGACAGATGCCTGTACGTCCATGGGGAACATTCTGCCGCACTCCCGGCCCGCCCGCCTGCTGGTGCATGATGGGCACATGAGCGAAAACGATGACCCCGCGCTGCGTTCCGTCGAGCTGACCCGCACGGCCACAGCCCGCTACACGGTGCGCAACGCCGCGGGCGCAGAAATCGAGTTTGGGCACGGCGAAGGGCTACTGGGCCCCGTCGAGCTGCTGCTGGCAGCCATCGCCGGCTGCTCGGCGATCGACGTCGACACGGTGACGGCCCGCAGCTGCGAGCCCACCCGGTTCCGGATCGATGCCAGCGGGCACAAGGTGGTCGAGGACGGCGCCAACCGCATGGACGGGTTGCACCTGTCCTTCAACGTCGCCTTTCCCGACACAGAGGACGGGCGAAAGGCAGCCGGCATGGTGGACCGCCTCGCAGCGCTCTCGCATGACAAATACTGCACGGTGTCACGGACAGTGGAGCGCGGCACGGCCGTCTCGCGCGAGGTCAACGTCGCCGTCGAGTAAACGGCAGGCTGGACTTGTCCGCGCATGGTGCGCTGGTCAGGGACTATGCGGTCCGTCGGCGTCCGGTGGATTGGGCAAAGTTGATTGGGGTAAAGGCGTCCAGCAGGTCCAATACGTCCGGGCCCTCCAGAAGCGGCCGCGTTTGAACTTCTCCACGCCGACCACTGTGCCGGCTTCTTCCAGGGCGCCCATGGCTCGGATGGCGCGCCGGTAATCGAACCCGAGTTTTTTCCAGCACGTCGCGGTTGACGACGGGTCGTTTGACGAGCAGGTCGATGGCCGGCCATACGGCCGAATCCGCACGCGCTGTGATCTTGTCTCGCCAACTCGACCGTAGTCGGCGGAAGTCTTCGGCCAGGGCTGTGCCGTTGTGAACGGCGCGGAGCGCAGCCTCGGAGCACAGGCGAATGACGCCATCCGGTTCGCCTGCGCGGTACGCCGTCAAGGCTTCGTGGTAGGCGTTGATATTGGCCAGCAACCCGGCAGAGAGCGGCACCGCGTGTGCCTGGTGATTTCGCGGTGCTTGAGCGTGGCTTGCAGCGGGGCGCGTCCAGTGCGCCCGCTCCCGTCGGTGAAGGGATGGATGGTCTCGAGTTGGGCATGGGCGATGGATGCTTGGATCATCGGCTCGATGTCGCCGCGGCGGATGTATTCGACCAAGTCGCCAACGAGTGCGGGAACGCGGCTGTGATGTGGTGGAACAAACGTTGCCCCCAAGGGACTGACGCTGCCCGTGCCGATCCACACCTGCTCCCGCCGCCAGGAGCCGACGACCTGCGTGGCCGTCTCGAACTCGCCCAACAGCGCCAAGTGCATGTCAAGGATCCGTTCGGCGCTCAGCTCGTCGGCCGCGGCCAACGCCGCTTCCATTGCCCTCACGTTGCGCACGACTATGGTGGCGTTCAGTCGATCGGTGACGCCCAGCTCGGCTTCTCCGAGGCTTCTGGCACTGACTGTCAGATTCTCGAGCTGGGATGAGGCTGACGATTCGCGGCGCAGCATGATGGCTGAAAACGGTTGGAGGGCGTCGCCGTAGGTGTGAACGGCGGGTGCGGACTCTCCCGGACGACATACTCGTAGTTCGCTTTGGGCCACGCGGTGGCCGGCAAGCTGAGGCGAGATTTCGCATGCTGTTTGTCGCCGTGCCGTCCACGAGGCTGGTGCGGCTCATCCACGTTTCCCCGAAAGGTCAGTCCTCGCCCAGAAGAGTGACAGAACATGCTCTTCTGTCACTCTTTCTTCGTCTCCCTGACACTTGGGCGCGTTGCATACGGTCCGTTGCACCCGCCACGTTTGCCGGTCTCGCGGCGCTTGACTGTCACGGCTGCGAAATCGACGGCGTATCGGTCCGTGGTCATCTTGCTGGGCAAGGACGACGACGGCCCTCGCGTACCAGGGGCAGGGGCCAGGAGCGCTGTGCTTCTCCACGGGGTCGATCCGGTGCCGTTAGGGCTTGCCAGTAAATAACACGCGGCTATTCCGGTTGGTCGGTCCGGAGGGTGTGGTTCCAGTCGCCGTGGAAGTCGTGGCGGGTGAGGGGCAGGGCCGCCATGTCGGTGTCGGGGATCCGGATGCCGGTGGGGTAGGTAAATGACAAGCTAAGTTCGTGGCAGGCAGGCAAGGCGGTGGCAGAACAGTGGATTNGGGAGGAGTGGCATATCGTGAGCATTTCCATCGACGTCGGAGCCGCACACAGTGGAACAGCGCGCTTGGGGATTCGCGAGATCGTGCGGCAACTCAACGGCGCCCTGGGGGCGACGCTGGTCGCGGCACTGGCCGGAAGCAAGGACCCGAAGATCAGCTACCGGTGGGCGCGAGCCAATGGGACCATGCCCCGCCCCGAGGCGCAGGCCCGGCTCCAGCTCGCACACCGCGCATGGACGGCCGTTTCAAGTGTCGAGGGAGAACATGTTGCCAGGCTGTGGTTTGTCGGTGCCAACCCGTGGCTGGGTGAGGTCTCTCCCATCGAAGCGATCAAGGAAATGCGGGCCAAGGCCGTGATGGATGCGGCCGTCGCCATGACCGAGGACCGGTTTGCCGGGTGACGAACGTCTGCACCAGAACGGGGCTTGCCTACGTGGACGTCTGGTGGTGGGCCACAAAGGTACGACGTCAAGGCACGGGTGCTGTGTTTCGCGCGCCGGGGCTGGGCGACTGCGTAGGCTCCTTTGTATGAACGTCGAAGATGCAGTAGTCGCAAGTGAATTTGTTGACCATCTGTCCGAGGGGCGGAGAATGGCTGATCGCCTGGGTCTCGCCGGAAGAGACTTCGTATTTGCCGCATCTCTGGGTCTTGACGAACACGGGCACGGACAGGTTCTCATTGTCGGCGGAGATCGGGTCCTGCTGGCCCCTGTGGATGGGAGCAGCGGCGCGCTTGAATTTCCCCGCGCCGTGCTCCGTTCCGTGGAAGTCGATGCCGGGCGAGGCTTGCTGCTGCGCGCGCCGGGGCAGCGGTGGATGCATGGTCTGTCCGACACGGACGCGGCCTTTCTTCAAGAATTATTCATCGAAACGCCCCTGATTCCGCCGCGTGGACGGGATGGACGCAGCTGCATTCCCGAACAAGGCTGGCATCATGAGCAGTTGGCCCGACTTGTAGGGATGACCGTGATGCAAGCTGCAGAAGCTGAACACGTCCTCGGGTTGGTTGCCGCCTACGGAAAGAAGGAAATGGTGTTCGACCGTGGCGCATTCGGCGTTTCAGGAAACCAACTTGCCGATGGCCTTGACTTGATCGGAAAACGCAGTAGGGTCGTCGCGGATATGGCTGAGCGGTATCGCGCGTGGGCGGATCGGCGGAACCAACTCGTTCATTCCATTCGCCCTATGGAGGATGGCCGCCCGGGTCCGAAGACTCATCGTCCGGTCTTGTTGAAGAAAAGCGCTTCAAAACAGCCTCAATACGCCATCGAGACGCAGGATCTCCCCGACATCGTTGACATGTGGTATGCATTCTATTCGCTGTATCACGATGCCTGGCGCGCCTTTCTGAGTCTTATATCGGGCATGGATGCGGAGGGATTACCCCCATCGAACAGTGCCTCAGGCAGCGCTCGCATGCCAGCCCATCCGAATCCCGGTGGCCACTGATTGGTCCGCGAGGTAGTAGCTCCTTCTCAGCGAAACGCCATCTTCGACCGGCGCGCTCCGGTAACGGCGACGAATTCGAACTACGACACACGGCGAAGGTCCGTAAATTCTGTGAAGAAGAGGTTCGCCGTCTCGTCGGTGTGCCGAATGAGCTGGCGCGTCGCCGTGGTCCCTTGGACGGTATCTCCGGCATGACCATAAAGAATCCGTCGTCTTGAAAATGGGACGAAATTGGCCCAAATTCGTGACGTTTGATCTATTCTTGGGTTATAGGGATGCCCATGGAGGGTTATTCAGAACGTCCAGAATCGAGATCAAGAATCGGTGGGTCTGAGTGCGGAATGGCGGCTTTCCTGGGATAAT
>NZ_RWKQ01000042.1 GCF_003946885.1 Specibacter cremeus
ATGGATAATCCTTCATACTCCAATACTGGACCCACGGTCCGCCGCGGTCACCGGGAAAACCGAACACTTTCCCAACACGTTCTAAGGATTCCCCATGAGCACGGCAGCATTCCTGCAGGACTTCCACCACGTGGCCACCATCGGCGCCACGGCGAACAACGGCGTCGACCGCCAGGCCGCGACGCCGGCGGACGCGCGGACCCGGGCATGGTTTGCCCGCTGGGTGCAGGATGCCGGATATGCGCTGCACGTGGACGGGATCGGCAACATGTTCGCGCTGCTGGAGTGGACGCCCGGGGCACCGTATGTCCTGGTTGGTTCACATCTGGACAGCCAGCCCCTGGGCGGCCGCTTCGACGGCGCGTACGGCGTCGTGGCCGCACTGCACGCCGCACGCCGCATCGATGTCGCCGTCGCTGAATCGGGCAGCGCCCCCGCGTTCAACCTTGCTGTGGTCAACTGGTTCAACGAGGAGGGCGGGCGGTTCGCCCCCAGCGTCATGGGCAGTTCGGTGTTCGCCGGACTGTTCGACGAGGATGCCATGCTGGCCGTGACCGACTCGGCCGGCACCACGGTGCGGGAGGCGCTGGCGGGGATCGGCCACCTGGGGTCCGACGCACGCCCCACGCCGGTGAGCTACGCCGAAATCCACATCGAACAGGGCCGCATCCTGGAGCGCGAGGGCATCCCGATCGGACTCGTGGACAGCAGCTGGTACACGCAGAAGCTGGACATCGAGGTGCTGGGCGAGCAGTCGCACACCGGAGCCACGGCCATGGCGGACCGCCACGACGCCCTGGTCGCGGCAGCGAAGATCGTGCTCATGGTCAACGACGTCACCAAGGATTTTGCGGAGGAAGCCCTCGTCTCGTCGATCGGGCAACTGGCGCTGGAACCGAATTCGCCGATCGTCGTGGCCCGTCGGGTCCACATGGTGGCCGACCTGCGCTCCGGGGACCCGGAGATCGTCAAGGCCGCACGGGCCACGTTGCTCAGGGACATCGCGGAACTCGCCCGCGCCCACGACATCCGGATCAACGTCTTGGACTTCGACATCCGGCCCATCCGGCGCTTCCCCGAAGCCGGGCTTGAGCTCACCGGCAAGGTCGCCCGCGAGCTGGGACTGGCCTCGCGCCGGATCCAGACGATGGCCGGCCACGACGCCGTGGCGATGAACACGCTGGTCCCGTCCGTCATGCTGTTCATCCCGAGCGTTGACGGCGTCTCCCACTGCGAGCGGGAGTTCTCCACGGATGCGGACATGGCCACCGGCGTCGACATGCTCACCCGGGTGGTGCACAAGCTGGTGGATGGCGCGCTCGCCGGGGACACGGACCGCTGCTTTGCCGCGGCCGGGGGGCGGGGCTGACGTGACGGACCTCCACTACCTGGACGCCGGCACCGCCCTGGGCCTGTTTCGCCGCCGGGAGCTCTCACCCGTGGAATTGATGCGGGCCGTCATCGACCGCGCGGAAAACATGGACGGGCACGTCAACGCCCTGACCGAGACGCTGTTCGACGACGCCCTGGCCGGGGCCCGCGACGCCGAGGACCGGTACCGGCGGGGCGGGGAACTGCCGCCGCTGCTGGGCATCCCGGTCGCGGCCAAGGAGAAGCACGGCATCGCGGGCCGGACCCTGTCCCAGGGCCTGGTGGCGTGGCGGGACAACGTCGCCGCGGAAAGCCACCCCGTCATCCGGCGGATCCAGGCGGCCGGCGGCATCATCCACGCCCGGACGGCCACCCCCGAATACAGCTGCGCCACGGTGACGCACTCCCCGCTGTGGGGCGTGACGCGCAACCCGTGGAATCCGCGCTATTCCCCGGGCGGGTCCTCCGGCGGGTCCGGGGCGGCCCTGGCCGCCGGGTTCGCGCCCCTCGCCACGGCCTCGGACATCGCCGGATCGACCCGGCTGCCGGCGTCGTTCACGGGCACCGTGGGCTTCAAGGCGCCCTACGGGCGCATCCCCGGCTTGGCCCCGCTAGCGGCGGACCACTACCGGGGCGACGGGCCCATGGCACGGACGGTCGCCGACGCCGCGCTCTTGGCCAACGTCATGGCCGGCCGGGATGCCGGCGACCATGCAACCCTGGCCACGGGACCGGACCTGCCCGCCCGGTACGACTCGGTCGCCGGCCTGCGGATTGCGCTGTGCATCCGGCTGGGCGACTACCGCGTGGCGGCCGACGTGGAACGCAACACCCGGGCCGTGGCCACCGCGCTGCGCGATGCCGGGGCCGTCGTGGAGGAGATAGCCCTGCCCTGGACCTCCGCGCGGATCAGCGAGACCATGTTCACCCATTTCGGCCACCTGCTGGGTCCCGCCATGGAGGACGACACCGCCGACGCCCCGGAGCTGCTGGCCGGCTACACCCGGCGCTTCATGGCGGATGCCCGGGGGGCGGCGGCCCGCAACCGGCATCTGGACGGGCTGCGGGCGGAGGCGCGGATCCAGGCGGAACTGGCCGCCGCCATGGCCGGCTTCGACGCCCTGCTCTGCCCGGCCTCCGCGGTGCCGGCGCTGGAGGCCGACGGAGACTACCTCGACGGGATCGACGTCGACGGCGTGCACCTGGACCACTATTGGCAGGCCCACATGACGGCGCCCTTCAACATCAACAACCGCTGCCCCGTCCTGGCCGTGCCCAGCGGCATGGCCGACTGCGGCATCCCGACCGGCGTGCAAATCGTCGGCCACCCCTTCGACGATGCGATGGTGTTCGGGATCGGCGCCGCCGTGGAGGAGCTGCTCCCGTGGCGGGACAGGCGGTGCATGATGGGGGCATGACCCGAATCACATCAGCCGCCGGCAACCCCAGCGTCGGTGACCTCCGGGAGGCCGGCGTCCGTCTCATCATCGGCACGGTGGTGAACGCCGCGGGCATCACGCTGGCCAAGGGCGTCCCCCTGGCACGGCTGGCGGCATTCCAGCAATCGGGCATGGGGGCCGCACCCGTGTGGGATGTCTTCACCAGTGGCGGCGACATCGCCTACACGGGCGGCATCGACGCCGTCGGTGACATGCGCCTGAAAATCGACCCCAACGATTTGCGTGTCCTGGGCGCAGGCAGGGCGTGGGCGCCCGGAAGCCTTTTCCGCCAGGACGGATCGCCCGCGCCAACCTGCCCCCGCCGCGCACTCCGCACTGTCGAGACGAGCCTCGGGGACGCCGGATTCCGGGCCCTCGTCGGCCACGAGCTCGAATTCGTGCTCGTGGCCCCGGACGGCTCCCCGCTGGAAACCACTCCCTGGGTGCCCTACGGTGCCACCGGGCTCTTCGACCGGGCCGGATTCCTGGATGACCTGCTCGTGTCGCTGGACGGGGCCGGTATTCCGCCAGAGCAGATCCACGCGGAATACGGCCGAAACCAGTTCGAATTCTCGCTGCCCCCCGCCGGGCCGGTGGCGGCGGCCGACGCCGTCGTGCTGGCCAGGATCGTCGTCGGTCTTGCCGCCAGGGCCCACGGCCTCCGGGCGTCCTTCTCCCCGTCCCCGTTCCCCGGCGTGGTCGGCAACGGGGCCCACCACCACCTCTCCCTGTCACGCAACGGCGTGCCACTGTTCGCCGGGGGCACCGGGCCGCACGGGATATCGACGGCGGGCGGCGCCGCCATCGGGGGAATCCTTGCGGGTCTGCCGGACATCCAGGGGTTTCTCACCGGTTCGATCCTGTCGGGAGGCCGCCTGGCGCCGGGCGCCTGGTCCGGGGTCCACTTGTGTTGGGGCCTGGAAAACAGGGAGGCGTCCGTCCGTTTCCTGGCCGACGGCGAGGGCAACCCGCACGGGGCCAATGTCGAGGTGAAGATCGTCGACCCGTCGGCCAACGTCTACCTGGCCTCCGCCTCGATCCTGGCCCTTGCGCTCGACGGCCTCCGGACGAACCATCGGTTGCCGCACGAGATGCCGGGGGACCCGGGGAGGCTGACCGACCAGGAACGCAGGGCCGCCGGGGTGGAGCTGCTCCCCAACTCCCCGGCCCTGGTCATCGACACGCTCGACCGGTCACGGTTGGCGCGACGACTACTGGGTGATGACATCGTCGATGTGACCGTCGCCGTCCGCCGCCATGAACAAGCAACGTACGGTGGGATGGCACCGGACGAGCTGGCCAGTCGTTTCCGACTCGCCTAGTCGATCTGATGGCCCCGGATTCCTTTGGCGACTTCGTCGACCAGGTCAGCCTGATCGACCATCACGTCCATGGGGCGTTTCGCGTCGATGGCAGCGAGGCCCGTTTCCAGAACGCCCTCAACGAGGCCAACAACGAACCCCTGGTCCGGCCGGCGGAAGCGTACGAATCGCAGCTCGGCTTCGCGGTCCGGCGCTGGTGCGCGGGGCTCCTTGACCTGCCGCCTCATGTCGAGCCCGCGCAGTACTGGCGCCGCCGGAGCGAACTCGGCGAACATGAGGTGGGTCGCCGCATGACCCGCGCCGCGGGAGTGAGCGACTGGCTGGTCGACACCGGATTCACGCCCACCGACTGCCTTGGCCCCGATGACATGGCCGCGATCTCGGGCGGCAACGCGTACGAGATCGTGCGGCTGGAGGCGGTCGCCGAGTCCCTGATGGCCGACATCCCGAATCCGGCGGACTACGCCGACGCATTCGGCAGGCGCCTGCACGAACGTGCCCGGTCCGCCGAACGCCGGTCATGCTGCTGCACTGCTACCCGTTCGAACGGGAGGCCGGATACCTGGCCCAAGCGTTCGAGAACGTGTACCTGGATGTGGGACTGGCGGTGAACTTCACCGGGGCCGGAGCCGGGCCCTGGTGGCCCACTCCCTGGAACTGGCCCCCTTCACCAAGATCCTCTACTCCTCGGACGCCTGCGGCCCCGGCGAACTGCACTACCTCGGCGCCCGGCTGTGGCGCAACGCGATCGCCACGGTCATCGGTGGATGGATCGACAACGATGACTGGTCCGAGGCCGACGCCCGCAGGGTGGTCCGTCTCATCGCCCGCGACAACGCGCGCCGGGCCTACGCGCTGCCCTGAAGCGCCACCTCGGTCAGCGGGACCGCGGCCGATCGCTCGCACGTGCTGGCCACGGGCACGGCCTGCCCTGAGCGGGCGCTGGCCAGCAGCGACTCCATGACGTCCAGGACGTGGAACGCGAGCCGCCCGCCGGCGCGCGGCTGCGCGCCGGCCGCCGTCGTGGCCAGGTCCTGCACGCCGATGCCGCGGGACGAACCCACGTAGCCGGCGGACACCGGCACCGGCTCCCACCCTTCGCCGCCGAGCCGGTGCACCGACACGTCGCCGTCGAAGTGGTTCGGGTCCGGCACCACCAGGGATCCGCGCTCGCCGTGGACCTCGATGTTCGCCGACCGCGTTGCCACGGCGTCGAAGCTCATGACGAGCGTCGACAGGGCCCCCGATTCGTGGACCAGCACGCCGCTGACGTGCGTGTCCGTGGCCACCGGGATGACCTCGCCGGCGCGCGGGCCGGAGCCGATGGTGCGCTCCGCGCGGGTGTGCGCCGCGGATCCCACCACCGACCGCACGGGTCCCAGCAGCGTCACGAGCGCGCTGACGTAGTACGGGCCCATGTCCAGCAGCGGTCCGCCGCCGGGCTGGTAGTAGAAGTCCGGGTTCGGGTGCCAGCGTTCGTGCCCGGGGGTGACCATCGTGGCCGTCGCCGCGATCGGCGCGCCGATCAGCCCGTCGTCGATGGCCTTGCGGGCCGTCTGCGTGCCGGTGCCCAGCACGGTGTCCGGTGCGCAGCCGACGACGACGCCGGCGGCCACGGCGGCGGCGAGAACCTCGCGTGCCTCGTCGGTCGTGGCGGCCAATGGCTTCTCGCCGTACACGTGCTTGCCGGCGGCGATCGCCTTCAATGCGATGCCGGCGTGGGCTGCCGGGATGGTGAGGTTCAGGACCAACTGCACCTCGTCGTCGTCGATCAGTTCATCGACGCCCAGTGCGCGCACGCCCGGGTGCGCGGCGGCCACGGCCTCGGCGCGGGCGTGGTCCAGGTCGGCGACGGCCACCAGGCGCACGTTCGGAAGCTTCGGGAACGTTTCGAGGTAGGCGGCAATGATCGTGCCGGCCCCGATGATGCCGACATTGAGCGGGTTCAGCGGCTGGCCCACAGCAGGCCCCTTTCGATGATGGTCTTGACGTTGGTGTCCTGCAGGACGTCGACGCTGTGGCCGGGGGTGGCCACGAAGATCCGGCCCGCACCCCACCGCCGGGTCCACACGGCGGGCGCGATGACCGGACGGTGCCACGGGTCGAACGCGCGGGCCGGCAGCGTGGTGGTCGCCAGCACGTCGATGTAGTCGTCCGTGAGCACCCAGTACTGCTCGGTGGTGAGGCTGAAGTCGTCGATCCCGGCCGTGATGGGGTGCCGGCGATCGGTGATCTCGACCCGGTAGTCCAGGAAGTTGTCCGACGCATCGCCCACGCGTTCGTCCGGGTGCTTGCCGGGGTGGCAGGCGAACTGGCCGCCGATGAAGTGGAGGTAGTCGGAGGAGTTGCGGTAGGAGTCGGCGATGCCGCCGTGCCAGCCGGCCAGGCCCGTGCCGGCCTCCACGGCGCCCATCAGGCCGGCGAGCTCGTCGCGTTCGATCGTGTTCATGGTGTTGCACTGGACGATCAGGTCGACGCCGGCCAGGTACCCGGTGTCGGTGTAGATCTTCGGGCCCTCCTCGATACGCACGTCGTAGCCGTTCACGCGCAGGAACGGGATGAACAGGTCGGTGGCTTCGACGGGCTGGTGCCCGTCCCAGCCGCCGCGCACCACGAGGGCGGATTTCGTTTCGGTCATGGTCTTCGCTTCCTTGGTGTGGTTATTTCGTGGCGAATGCGGCGTCGAAGGAGGCCGTGGCGGGGGTGATGGTGGCCAGGCGCCGGGCCAGGGCGAGCGCCTCGGGGGCGCCGACCAGCCGGTCCATGCCGGCGTCCTCCCACTCGACGCTGGTGGGCCCGGCGTAGCCGATGGCGTTGAGCATGCGGAAGATCCGCTCCCACGGCACATCGCCGTGCCCGGCCGTGACGAAGTCCCAGCCGCGCCTCGGGTCGCCCCAGGGCAGGTGCGAGCCGAGCCGGCCGTTGCGTCCGTCCAGCTGCTTCACCGATTCCTTGAGGTGCACGTGGTAGATCTTCTCGGCGAAGTCGGCCAGGAACATGGCCGGGTCCAGGTCCTGCCAGATGAAGTGCGACGGGTCGAAGTTCAACCCGAACCCTTCCCGGTGCCCGATCGCCTCCAGCGTCCGCTTGGTGGTCCAGTAGTCGTAGGCGATCTCCGACGGGTGCACCTCCAGCGCGAACCGGACGCCCACCTCGTCGAACACGTCGATGATCGGGTTCCAGCGATCCGCGAAGTCCTGATAGCCGCGCTCGATCATGGCCTCGGAGGCGGGCGGGAACATGGCCACGCACTTCCAGATCGCGGACCCGGTGAACCCGGTGACGGTCGTGGCGCCGAGCCGGGCCGCGGCCCGCGCCGTCATCTTCAGCTCCTCGGCGGCCCGCCGCCGCACGCCCTCGGGCTCGCCGTCGCCCCAGACCCGGGTGGACACGATGCCCTGATGGCGTTCGTCGATCGGGTCGTCGCACACGGCCTGCCCGTTGAGGTGGTTGGAGATCGCGTGCACGGACAGGTTGTTGCGGGCCAGGATGTCCAGCCGGTCCTGCAGGTACGCGTCGTCCGCCACCGCCCGCCACGGGTCCAGGTGGTCGCCCCAGCACGCGATCTCCAGCCCGTCATACCCCCAGTGGCCGGCCAGCCGCGCCACCTCCTCGAACGGGAGATCGGCCCATTGGCCGGTGAACAGGGTGATGGGGCGGGTCATCGGGTCTCCTCGGTGGCTGTCTCGGCGGTGGTCCATCGGCTGTGGTTGGTGGCGCTGGTTTCGACGGCGGCCAGCACGCGCTGGACGGCGAGGGCGTCGGCGAACGACGGCGTGGGCTGGGTTGCACTGCCCAGTGCGGTGAGCAGGTCGGCCACCTGGTGCGTGAAGCCGTGCTCGTAGCCGAGCCCGTGGCCGGTGGGCCACCAATTGCCCACGTAGGGGTGGACGGGTTCGGTGACCATGATGCGGTGGAAACCGCGGGCGTCCTCGGCGTCCGTGCCATCGTAGAACTGCAGGAAGTTCATGTCCTCGAAGTCGAACGCGATCGAGCCGAGGGAGCCGTTGACCTCCAGCCGCATGGCGTTCTTGCGACCCAGCGCCGTGCGGGTCGCCTCGAACGAGCCGATCGCGCCGCCGTCGAACCTGGCACTGAAGATGACCGCGTCGTCGACAGTGACCGGGCCCTTCCGCGCGTCCGCGGCCATGTCACCGTGCCCGCCGAGCCCCATCAGGTCGCCACCCACGGGGCGCTCCTTCGTGAACGTCTCCATGAGGGCCGAGACCCCCGTGATCCGCTGTCCGGTGACGAACTGGGCGGCGTCGATGCTGTGCGCGCCGATGTCGCCGAGCGCGCCGGACCCGGACTTCGTCTTGTCCAGGCGCCACGTCAGCGGCGCGTTCTCGTCGGAGAGCCAGTCCTGCAGGTACTGGGCCCGGACCTGGCGGATCGTGCCGAGGCGGCCGTCGTCGACCATCCTCTTCGCCAGGGCCAGCGCCGGTGTCCGGCGGTAGGAGTAGCCGCACATGGCGAACACGCCATTGCGCGCGGCCTCCTCGGCGACCGCTGTCATCTCCTGCGCCTCGGCGACCGAGTTCGCCAGCGGCTTCTCGCACAACACGTGCTTGCCCGCTTTCAGCGCCGCAATGGCGATCTCGGCGTGCGTGTTGCCGGGCGTGCAAATGTCGATGAGGTCGATGTCGTCGCGCTCGATGAGCGCCCGCCAATCCGTCTCCGTGGATGCCCAGCCCTGGGTGTGGGCGGCCGCGGCGACGGCATCGGCATTGCGCCCGGCGACGGCCGCCATGACCGGGGTCAACGGCAGGTCGAAGAAACGGTGCGCGGTCCGCCACGCGTGCGAGTGGGCGGCGCCCATGAACGCGTAGCCGACCATGCCGACACGCAGCTCCGGCGTGGGGTGTGTCATGGGGAAGTCCTTTCGGTGGGGGTCTACTTGCTGAAGCCGGCGGTCAGGCCGCTGAGCAACTGCCGGCGGCCGAGCACGTACAGCACCAGGATGGGCAGCGTGGTCAGCACGACCGAGGCCAGCACGGCCGGGATGTTGACCGAGTACTGGCCTTGGAACGTCCACAGCGCCAGCGGCAGCACGCGCAGCTCGGGGCTCTGGGTCAGGATCAGCGGCAGCAGGAAGCCGTTCCACACGTTGAGCCCGTTGTAGATGGACACGGTCACGATGGCCGGCTTCGTCAGCGGCAGTGCCAGCCGCCACATGGTTTGCCACTCCGAGCAGCCGTCCAGGCGCATCGACTCGAATAACTCATTCGGCACGTCCCGGATGAAGTTGGCCATGATGAGCACGGTCAGCGGGATGGCGAACGCGATCGACGGCAGGATGAGGGCCAGCAGGGAGTCGTACAGGTGCATGCGAATGATCAGCAGGTAGATCGGGATGATGGTGGCCTGCAACGGGATGGCCAGGCCCATCAGGAAAAGGGCGTTGACGCCCTTCAGGAACCGGCCGGTGCCGCGCACTATCGCGAACGCGGCCATGAAGGAGAACGCCACGGCCGGCACGACCGAGCCGACGGTGATGATGACGCTGTTGAGGAAGTAGCGGCCGAAGTCGTTGGCCAGCACCATCTTGTAGTTGTCCAGCGTCGGGTGCGCCGGCAGGGCCAGCGGGTTCTGGCTGAAGTAGCCGGCCTGGTTCTTGAACGACGTGATGAGGATGTAGTAGATCGGGATGATGATCACGGCCAGCCAGATCCAGCCGGCCAGACCGCCGAGGACGTTTGTGCGGCGCACGCGCGCCCACGGGCTGCGGCGGCGCTCGACCAGCGGGGCCGTCGCCGAACCGGTGCGTCGCGTCAGTGAGGCGGTCACGTCAGGCACCTTCCAATTGGCTCTTGTTCGCGTCCTTGCCGCCCAGGCGTTGCAGGAATAGCGCCAGGGCCAGCCCCAGCACGACGAGGATGACGGCGATGACGCTGGCCGGGCCCATCAGGTTGGCCCGGAACCCGGTCAGGTACATGTCCAGGGCCAGGTTGCGGGTCGCGTTGCCGGGTCCGCCGCCGGTGAGCACGAAGATCATATCGAAGTAGGTCAGCGAGCCGACCACCATAAGCGTCGAGGAGGTGATGATGGTGTACTTCAGCTGTGGGACGGTGATGTAGAAGAACTGCTTGACTCGGCCGGCGCCGTCGATCTCGGCCGCCTCGTACAGCGACTTGGGGATCTGGCGGACGCCGCCTTGGTAGATGAGCGTGTGGAACGGGATGAACTGCCACGACACGACGAAGATGACGACGCCGAGCGCCAGGCCGGGCTGGCCGAGCCAGTCTTGGGCCAGGATGGGCAGGTGCAGGCCGGCGGCCAGGCCGAAGTTCGGGTCCAGCAGCGCCTTGTACGCGATGGCGATGGCCGCGGAGGAGAGCAACAGGGGCAGGAAGTACAGCACTGCCAGGAGCGCCCGGTATTTCTGCGAACCGGCCGTGAACGTGCCCAGCAGCAGGCTCAGTGGCGTCTGGATCAGCCAGGAAAGGGCCATGATGACGAACGTCAGCCACAGCGCGTGGTACATCATCGGGTCCTTGAGCGTGTCCAGCCAGTTCGCCACGCCGGCGAATGAGATCGCCCCGATGCCGTCCCAGTGCGTGAAGCTGAGCAGCAGCACGCCGGCCAGCGGCAGGACGGCGAACACGACGAACACGACGAGGGCGGGCATCACCAGCCAGGCCAGCGGGCCGGTTGTGCCCTTGCTGCGCTGCCCGGCCGTGGCCGTGCGCCGGCCGGGCAGCGTGGTGGTGGCCGTCATTGGCCCAGTGTCGCGTTCATGTTGGTGGCGAACTGCTGCGGGGTGATCGACTTGGTGAACAGCTGGTCGATGTTGTTCAGCAGTGCCTCGGCCGCTGTCGGACTCAGCGCCTGGTCCCACGATTGCTGGAAGTTCGGTGCGTTCTTGGCCAGGTTGTAGACGTAGGTCAGGAAGTCCTTGTCGGGGGTGGCGGCCAGCTTGTCCTCGATGCCGGTGACGATCGGCACCTGCCCGTTTTTGATCCAGCTGTCGATCTCGGCGTCGGTGCGCAGGCCTTCCGCGAAGTACTTCTTCGCCGTCGTCTGCTCCGCCTCGCTCGCCTTGGACGAGATGGACAAGTACTGTCCCGGGTTGCCGGTCGTGTTCTTCGGGTCGCCCTTGCCGCCGGAGACGGTCGGGAAGTTGACCCAGCCGAGCTTGCCGCCCGTGACGAAGTCGCCGCCGTCGCTCTTCATCGACCCGTACGTCCATGCGCCGTGCAGCATCATGGCCGCCTTGCCCGTGTACAACAGGGCCTGGTCGGCGTTTGAGTCAGCCGTGATGGAGGAAAAACCCTTGATGAAGCCGTTGGCCGAGACGAGGTCCTGGATCTTCGTCAGCGCCTCGATGGCGGCCGGGTCGGACCAGGCGTTCGCCTTGCCGGCGAAGATGGCGTTGAACACCTCTGGCCCGCCGATCCGGTCGAACAGGTACTCCAGCCACATCATGGACGTCCAGCGCGACTGCCCACCGAGTGAGATGGGCGCCACCCCCATGTCGTTGAACGTCTTCGCCAGGGCCATCAGATCATCCCACGTCTTCGGTGGCTGGGCGCCGGCCTTGGCGAACAGGTCCTTGTTGTAGAAGAAGATGATCGGCGCGACGTTCTCCGTGGGCAGGGCGTAGATCTTCCCGTTCACGGTGGCGGCGCCGAACGAGGACGGGAACAGCTTCTCCTTGACCTTCGGGTTGTCGGCGAACCAGCTCGTCAGGTCGATGACCTGGCCGGCCTGGGCGTACGTCTTCAGGCCGCCGCCGCCCCAGCCGAAGATGATGGTCGGCGCCTCGCCGGCGCCGATGGCCGTCTTGATCTTCGTCTTGTACGCGTCGTTCTGGAAGAACGTGAGCTTGATCTGGCTGTCCGGATTCGCCTTGTTGAACGCGTCGACGGTGTCCTTGCGGAGCCCCTCGTTGGGCTGGCCGGACAGCGACCACATGGTCGCCGAGCCGGCGGAGGCGCTCGAGCCGCCGCCCGGACCCGCGGTGCCGCAGGCGGACAGGCCCCAGGCGGCCAGGGGCGTGAGGACGGCGAGTGAGAGGAAGGACCGGCGGGAGGTCTTCTTGTCCATGACTTGTCTCCATAACGTGAGGGCCGCGGCTGCGGGATTTTCGAAACATTTCGCAAATAATTCTGCACTGGCAATGAAACTAGCCGTGAGCTGCGTCACGCGTCAAGGGGTCATGGTGAAAATCTTGACGACTGGGGCGCGGATCGGACAGACTGCAGACGACGAAACTTTTCGAATCTAGGGATGCGGGGCATCATGGGATCACCGAACGCCAAGCCGGTCCTGGCGACCGTGGCGAAACTCGCCGGTGTGTCGGCACCCACCGTGTCCAAGGTGATCAACGGCCGGGACGATGTGGCGGCCAGCACCCGCGAACGCGTCCAGGCGGCGCTACAGCAGCTGGGGTACGAATCGCCGGTGCAGCGCCGCGTGCGGGCCACGGGCCCGGCACTGGTCGACGTGGCCATCTCTGCGCTGGATGCCGGGTACCCGGTCGGAATGCTCAAGGGCATCCTGGATGGGGCGGAGGCCAACGGCGTGGAGGTGGTGCTCACGACCGTCGGGGCGGCCATGCCGGGCAAGGCCAACCACGACGACTGGGCGGCGCGGATGGTGGACACGGGGCGCCGGGGCCTGATTCTGGTCACCTCCGAGGTCACCGGGCCGCAGCTGGAATCGTTCAAGCGGCGTAACATCCCGGTGGTGATCGTCGATCCGCTGAACCCGCCACGCACCGGGTACGTCAGCGTCGGGGCGACGAACTGGGCCGGCGGGAAGGCCGCCACCGAGCACCTGTTGGAACTCGGCCACCGTCGCATCGCCTACCTGGGCGGACCCGAGGCGGCCGAATGCAGCATGGCGCGTCTGCACGGCTACCTGGCCGCGCTCAGGGGCCGCGGTGTCGCCTCGCGTGGGGAGTACATCCGGGCGGGCGAGTTCAACCGCGAATCCGGCATCGACGGCGCACGGGCGCTGTTCGACCTCGCCGAACCGCCCACGGCCATCTTCGCGGGCAGCGACACGATCGCCATCGGCGTGCTGGCCGAGGCCCGCCGGCGCGGCATCCAGGTGCCGGTGGACCTCAGCCTGGTCGGGTTCGACGGCACCGACATCACCGAGCAGTCCGTGCCGCGGCTGACCTCCGTTGCACAGCCACTGGAGGACATGGGCCGGGCGGCCTTGCGGTCCGTGCTGCGCCTGGCCAACGGCGAACGGCTGGACTCCCCGCACGNTGGAGCTGGCCACGGAATTGGTGGTCCGTGACTCCACGGCGCCGCCGGCGTCCCGCTGAGGGAGGCGGTTGATGCGGCCGGCACGGACGACGGCGGCGGCGGCCGGCCGTCGTCGTCCGATTGCTCATGACGCGCCGTGGACCGGGGCGGGCACCTGCCGCGCNCAGGATCTCGCGGACGGACGGCCAGGAATGCATCATGGACCGCACATCGGGACGGGTTTCGGCCGCGACGGCGTCTCGACGGGCCGCGTCCAACAAGGCGTCGATGGAGACGCGTGTTCCGTGGGCGGCGCTTTCGACGGCGGCCTCGACCATCGCAAGGCTCATGATGTTCCCGTGGACTCGTCCCATGGGGGACGCGCCGGTGCGCAACGCCCGGACGAAGTCGCGCAGGGACCCGGCGATCTCCTGGCCCGGATCGGGGACGTCGGCGGCGGGCGCCTGCCCCGTGGCGTCGATCGCCGGCCGGTTGTCGCCGTCCCACAGGACCGATCCGTGCTCGCCGCTGATGCGCCAGCGCCCGTTCCACGACGTCTCAAGCCCCGGGCTGCACCAGCTGCCCGTGAACACGTAACGGCAGCCGCCGGACATCTCGAAGACCGCGGTGGCGCCGGCGTCGCCGTCATACCAGCTCCAGCCCGGGTTGTATTCCTCGCAGAACACGGAGACCGGGTCCTGGTCCAGCAGGAACCGGGCCATGTCAAACTGGTGGATGGCCATGTCCAGCAGCAGCGGGTGGGCCATGGCGTCGCGGAACCCGCCGAAATGGGGGGCTTTGAAGAACTCCGTGGAGATGACCCCCACCCTGCCCAGGGTCTGCGCCATCGCCTTGGCGGTGTGCAGCTGGTGGTTGTAGCGGCGCGACTGGCTGACCATGAATAGTTCCCCGCTCAGCTCCGCTGCCGCCGCCAGGGACAGTCCCTGGGCTACGCTGGACGCCACGGGCTTCTCGCCGAGCACGGGCAGGCCGGCGAAGAGCGCCGCCGTCGTCACCGCGTGGTGGGCCGCGGGAACCGTCACGTTGATGACGGCCTGCGCGCCCACCTGTGCCGCCAATTCGGGCGTGTCCCGCCCGATCGGCAGGTCCGGCCGGCCCAGGGCCGCGGCGGCCGCCCGCGCCGTATCCAGGTCCAGGTCCACGATGCCGCACAGGTCGACGTCGGGCGACTCCTCCACGGTGGACAGCCACGCCTTGCCCATGCCGCCGGCGCCGACGACGAGGACCCTGAGCGGGCCGGCGCTCGGCACGGTGTTGAACGACACGTTCATGACGTTGCATCCTGGTAGTTCTGGCCGCGGAAGAACTCGCCCGTGTCGTATCGAAGCAGCTCGGGAATCTGCCGCTCCGGCCGATCCGTCACCGCCCACTCCACCGCATTGGAAATCACGCGGCGGACGTCCTTGTGGTGGTAGACCGGATAGTCCTGGTCTCCGGGGCTGAAGAAGAAGATCTTCCCGTGCCCACGGCGGAACGTGCAGCCCGAGCGGAACACCTCGCCGCCGCTGAACGAGCTGATGAACACCAATTCCTCAGGGGTGGGGATGTCGAAGAACTCCCCATACATCTCCTGCTCGTCGATAACGATCGGATGCGGCACGCCCTTGGCGATTGGGTGAGTGGGGTCGACCGTCCACACCAGCTCCCGATCCTGCTCACTGCGCCAACGCAACGTGCAGGTCGTTCCCATCAGCTTCGTGAAAATCTTGGACCAATGGCCCGAGTGCAGGACTATCAGTCCCATGCCGGAGAGTACGTGGCGGTGCACGCGCTCGACGATTTCATCGCTGACCTCAGCATGGGCGGCATGACCCCACCACGTGAGCACGTCGGTGTTCGCCAGCACCTCCTCGGTGAGACCATGCTCTGGTTCGTCCAGGGTCGCCGTGCGAACCCGAACCCGGTCGCCCAGGTTCTCCTCGAGGCCTTCCTTGACCGCGCCGTGCATGCCTGCCGGGTACCGCTCGGCGACCTGCTGCTCGACCTGCTCGTGACGATTTTCACCCCACACGACGACTTTCAGCGGGCTCTGTGATGCTTCATCGGACTGCATTTTGATTCCTTTGCTTATAAGGTTCAACGACAAAAATGGTTCGCGGGACTACTTGATGGATCCGCCAAGCGCACCCGCCGCGATATATCGTTGCGCGATGACGAGCAGGATAATCGCCGGAATAGCCGACATCACCGCAGTCGCCATGATGGGGCTCCAGCTCTGGATGTTGCCACTGAGATAGCCATAGATACCAAGCGTGACGGGCCTGACCGCGTTCGACGTGGTGAGCGTCAGTGCGAAGATGAAATCGCTCCAGGTGAAAAGGAAGCTAAATAGCGCTGCCGTGATCAGCGAATTTCGACTGACCGGTAGGACGATCGAAACGAATGCCCGGACGTGTCCGGCACCGTCGACCCGCGCGGCCTCGACCAGGGAAGAGGGTAACGACCCCATAAACGCCCGCAAGATCAGGACCGCGAAGGGGATCGAGCTTGACGCGTCCGCGAGAATCAAGCCCGGGATTGTGTTCAGCAGACCGATGTCGTTGTACGCCGTGTACAGCGCGTTCGCGATGACGATTCCGGGAATCATCTGGGCAACCAACAGTGACAACACGATGACGCTGACCCAGCGCAACTTGAACTTCGCCAAGGCATACGCGGCGGGCGCCGAAATCAAGAGCGTGAGAACGACGGTTCCGAGCGAGACGATCAGGCTGGTGATCAGGTTTCCCCCCTGCTCGGTGAGTGCCTGTGCGTAACCCGCGAAACTTGGGTTCGTCGGGAAGAAGGAGCTGCTGACGGCGTTCCCATTTTGCTGGAATGACGCATTGACCATCCAGTACACCGGAAAGAGCATGATCGCCAGAAAGACGGCACCGAGAATCGTGTACGGAATCCGCTTCATTGTTGAAGTATTCATGACGTTCCCTACTCGTCCACCGGACGGCGATTGACCCGGAGATAGATAAAAGTGAAGACCATCGAAACGACGATCAGGATGTTGCTGATGGCGGCACCCGTACCGAACGAGAAATTCACGAACGATTCGTGATAGGAGAGAGTGGTAAGAGTCTGGGTGGCGTTCGCCGGTCCACCGCCGGTGAGCCCGAGGATGATGTCCAACGCCTTCAGGGTGTACACGACCCCGAGAACCAATACCACGCTCGCGACCGGCCTGAGCATCGGCCAAGTGATGTGCCTGAACGCTTTCCACTTGGTCGCGCCGTCGAGCGCGGCCGCCTCATAGAGTTCCTCGGAGATGCCCTGCAAGCCACCGTAGAGAATCGTGACATTAAACGGAATGCCCAGCCAGATGTTGACAATGATAACCGCGACCAGTGCCATATCCGGACTGCTCAACCATGGAATCGGCGTGTTGATGACGTGAAAAAAGAGGAGGGTCTGGTTCAGTACCCCACTGTCCTGATCAAGAATCCATTTCCACACCGCGCTCGACGCGATGAGGGGAAGCAACCATGGCAGCAGAAGCAGCGACCTCAGCAAATTGTTGAGGGGGAACCTGCGCCGGAAGTACACCGCAAGTGCGAGCCCGATCACGAACTGGCCGATGATAGAACCGATCGTGAACAACGCCGTGTTTATCACTGCGGTGGAGAACAGGCTGCTCGAGATCACCGCCACATAGTTGGAGAATCCAACCCACGGAGCCTCTCCCGTGAAAAAAGTCTTGGTCGAATAGTCCTGAAAACCCATGATCATGTTCTTGACCACGGGATAGCCAAAGAACAAGACGATGAACGCGAGTGCCGGCACCAGGAACATCCATTGCTCCGTGCGGGAACGCAATCGCCTGCGGCGGCGGGAAGCCGGAGCGCCCCGATGAGGCGTCGATGTGCCGGAATCGGCGGTCAGGGAAGAAATTTCACTGGCGGCCATCATACTCACGCACCTTCCATGAAGTCGTCATCGGGGTACTCCGTCTGATTCACTGGCTCTGTGCTTGATTGAGAGCAGCCGCCGGCGACATTTTGCCTGTGAGCGCGAGCTGCTCGGCCGTGTAGATCTTGGTCGCCGCCTTCGGCCAGTCTGGACCGAGCTCAGCCGTACGTGCACGAGCATTCGCCACGACCGTCACGAACGGAGCCAGCAGCGGGTTCGACGTGGCCACCTGCTGCGCCACGGCCGTGCGCGAAGGAATGTTGAGGTTGGCCTTGGCGATGGTTTCCTGGCTCTTGGCGCTGTTGATGCAGGCGACGAGTTTGCCGGCCAGCGCCATCTTGCTCTTGTCACCGGTCTGGGGGACCGTGAATGTCTCGCCGCCGAGAGGTGCGATCGAAGTCTGCCCAGCAGTAGGCGTGGGGATGGGTACCGTCGCCCACTTCAGACCTGTTGCAGCCTGAAGTGCAGGGAAGTTCCAGGGGCCGTTGATCATCATGGCAGCCTTGCCGGCCGTGAACTGGTCGAGCACGTCCCCCTGTCCCCAGTTGACAACACTCTTCGATACCGAGCCGGCGTTGACCATGTCGACCAAAAGCTGCAGCGCTTGAGCGGTCTGCGGCGTGTTGATGTTCTTCTCGTTCCCGCCGTTGGACCACATGAACGGCATGAACTGCCAGGTCCCCTCGTACGTGTTGATGCCGCTGAACGCAAAACCGTACTGACCCGGCTTGGTCAGTTTCTTCGCGGCGTCTTGCAGCTCAGCCCACGTCTTCGGCG
Organism: Specibacter cremeus; assembly: GCF_003946885.1. Lineage (GTDB taxonomy): Bacteria > Actinomycetota > Actinomycetes > Actinomycetales > Micrococcaceae > Specibacter > Specibacter cremeus. The sequence goes on from NZ_RWKQ01000042.1 coordinate 18,025, forward strand.
GTGTGATGCCAGCCGCCTTGAGGATCTCAACGTTGTAAATGAGTGCGATCGAGTTCACCGCAGGGGCGAGACCGTACAACGTGCCCTGATACGAGCCCGCCTCGACGACGGCGGGGGCAAAGCCGTCGCCGTTGATCCCGTAGTCCTTCAGTGGCGACAACGCTCCCGACTCGGCTATCTGCTGCACATCGGGATTGTCGAGCATCAAAACGTCCGGCAGCGTCTTCGAAGAGCTCTGCTGAAGCACCTTCGCGATGAGCCCGGCACCGGGCACATGGGTGGCGTTCACCGTCGCACCGATGTCGGTGCCGCATGCCTTGTACACGGCCTCCATCGGGGCCAGGCTGGGCGGACTGTAGTAATCCTCGATGGTCAGTGTCGTTTTGCCGCTTGACCCGGATCCGCCAGACGAGCATCCGGCGATGGCGAGGGGAATCATCATCGCCCCGGCGAGGACGGCTGCGATCTTTGTGTTTCTCATTTTATCTAGCTCCTTTGCTGAAACTTCATGGCCTGCGCCCCCACTTCGGGGTGAATCTGTGATCTGGTTATGGCACATCAGGGCGCTTGATCGTGCTGTCCCGATGGACGATGACCGGTGATATCAATTCCACACATTCGTGGTCTTGTTGCAATTGGCCTGCCAGTATTGCGCAGAGTATTTGCACGGCCCGTCGAGACACTGTGGCGGGCTGCAGATCGATCGTGGAGAGCGGGATGATTTGTCGCTCCGCGACGGCCGCGGAACACCCGCCAATGACCGATACGTCCGTCCCCGGTGTCAGGCCGCGGATGCGCAACGTATCCAGGAGCAGCTCCTGGATACCGGCATCCGGGCAGACGAACGCCGGGGCTCCGGCAAGGCCCGCCAGCCCCTCGTCGACGGCCGCTGCCATGCCGGCGCGGTCGTTGTTCCCGGCGACAGTGACGATCTGGACCTTCCTGTCAAGGGCCGCGGAGCGCACGCCTTCATGGAACCGCTGCACGTAATTGACGTGTCGCTCCACCACGGAGGTCTGCCAATTTACGATGCAAATGCTGCGATGACCGGCGTCGGCAAGGTCGGTGATACACAACGCGCCGGCCTGTTCAAAGTCCGCATCCACGCAATTGAGACCCGTTGTTTGCTGGGGAATCCCAATCAGGACCACCGGAACGCCCAAGGAACGAACCACCGGAATGCGGTTGTCGACGCCTTCCACCTGCATGAGAATCAGTCCGTCGCACAACTGTTGGCCGACAACTCGCTGGAGCCCAGCGGCACCTTCATCATCGGTGACGAGCAGGATGTCGTGGTCCAGCTGCCGGGCCGTTGCCGCGATCACGGCGATGAACTCCATGATGGAACTCATGTGAAGCTCGGGGATGAAGGGGATGACCAGGCCGATGACCCTCGTGCGACGACTGGCCAACGCCCTTGCCCCCGCGTTTGGTTGGTAGGTCAGCTTCTCCATGGCGGCTTCAACACGTTTCCGGGTTTTTTCCGAGATGGGCCGCTTTCCGCTCATGACATAGGAGACGGTGCTTTGGGAGACGCCGGCGGCGGCCGCTACGTCCTTGCTTGTTGGCACAGTTACCTGTCCTTTGAGTCGAAGGCATCCTCGGCGGGGGCTTTAGCCCGTCATCGATGCGTATCGTCGATGCGTATCGAGTCTCAGTGTGACATGGGTCTCGTGCGGTTGGCAAGGGGCAATCGCCGCCCAGCTGCACCCGGCGCCGGCCCGCCGCCACTCGGGATGGGAGAATGGCCGGGTGGGACATATCGACGTGGCAAGCATTGACTACTTCCTCTCCGACGGGCGCCAACTGCTCAACGGGGTGACCCTCCGCGTCTCCGACGGCACCAAGACGGCGCTGATCGGCCCGAACGGCACCGGCAAGACGACGCTGCTGCGCATCATCTGCCAGGACATCAAGGCCGACGAGGGCGCCGTGTCGCGCTCGGGTTCAATGGGCGTCATGCGCCAGTTCGTCGGCCAGGTCCGCGATGGCAGCACCGTGCGCGACCTGCTGCTGTCCGTCGCCCCGCCCGCCATCGCCGCCGCCGGCCACGCCGTGGACGCCACCGAGCAGGCCATGATGGAGCACGACATCGAACCCACCCAGATGGCCTACGCCCAGGCGATCGCCGACTGGGGGGATGCCGGCGGGTATGAGATCGAGACACTGTGGGATGAGGTCACCACGGCCGCCATGGGCGTGGATTTCTACAACGCCCAGTACCGCCACGCCTCCACGCTCAGCGGCGGCGAACAAAAGCGCCTGGTGCTGGAAGCGCTGTTCGCCGGCCCCGACGAGGTCCTGCTGCTCGATGAGCCGGACAACTACCTGGACGTGCCTGGCAAGCGCTGGCTGGAAGCGAAGATGGCGGAATCCGACAAGTCGGTCCTGTTCGTCAGCCACGACCGGGAGCTGCTGGCCAACGCCGCGGACCGGATCGTCACCCTGGAACCGGGCATCAACGGTGCCTCCAGCTGGACGCACGGCGGCGGCTTCGCCTCTTACGTGACAGCCCGGGCGGACCGCAACGCCCGGTTCGAGGAACTGCGCAAGCGTTGGGACGAGGAGCACATCAAGCTCAAGGAACTCGTCAACATGTACAAGAACAAGGCCGCGTTCCGCTCCGACATGGCCAACAGGTACCAGGCCGCGCAGACGCGGTTGGCGAAGTTCCTGGAGGCCGGCCCGCCGGAGGCACTGCCGATCGAGCAGAACGTGAAGATGCGCTTGAAGGGTGGCCGGACGGCGAAACGCGCCATCGTGGCCACCAAGCTGGAGCTGACCGGTCTGATGAAGCCGTTCAACGCCGAGATCTGGTTCGGCGACCGGGTGGCCGTGCTGGGCTCCAACGGCAGCGGCAAGAGCCACTTCCTGCGGCTGCTGGCCGCCGGCGGCACGGACCCGGAGAAGGAACACGAGCCGGTCTCGGACGTGGAGATCGCACCCGTTCCGCACACCGGGACGGCCAAGCTCGGCGCCCGCATCCGGCCGGGATTCTTCGCCCAGACCCACGCTCGCCCGGACCTGCTGGGCCGGACCCTGCTGGACATCCTGCACCGCGGCGACGAACACCGCTCCGGGCTCGGCCGCGAACCAGCCGCCGGCGCGCTGGACCGGTACGGGCTGGCATCCAGTTCGGAACAGAAATACGACTCGCTCTCCGGCGGCCAGCATGCCCGATTCCAGATCCTGCTCCTCGAGCTGTCCGGCGCCACGTTGCTGCTGTTGGATGAGCCGACGGACAACCTCGACCTGCACTCGGCCGAGGCGCTGGAACGCGCCATCGACGCGTTTGAGGGCACCGTCCTGGCCGTGACCCATGACCGCTGGTTTGCCCGCACGTTTGACAGGTTCTTCGTGTTCGGCTCGGACGGGAAAGTGTACGAATCCGACGAACCCGTGTGGGACGAGAAACGGGTGGAGCGCGCCCGCTGACCCGCATCTGGGGCGCACTTAAGCACCATTTTGGGCCCAGAATGGTGCATAAGTGCGCCCCAGACGCACGGTTGACACCCAAATTAGTTTTAGGATAAAAGTAATTGGTGCCTATCACCGCCAGCCTCACGCCCGGGACGACGCGCGCCGCGGCGAGTGCGACGTTCTCCATCTTCGCCCTCAACGGGCTGGTCTTCGCCAGCTGGGCCGCCCGCATCCCCGCCGTGACAAGGACCCTGGGCCTGACCTCCGGCGAGATGGGCCTGCTGCTGCTGGCAATCTCCGCCGGATCCGTCATCACGCTGCCCATGGCCGGCTCGGTCGTCGCCCGGCTCGGTACGGCCAAAACCGTCCGGCTGGGCGGATTCACGGCCGCCTTCGGCGGGCTGGTGGTTGCCATCGCCCTCGGGCTGGCTTTCGTGCCGTTGACCGCCGTCGGCCTGTTCTTCTTCGGGGTGGGCATCGGCCTGTGGGATGTGTCGCAGAACGTGGAAGGCGCCGAGGTGGAACGCCACCTGGGCCGGACAATCATGCCGCGTTTCCACGCCGGATTCAGCGGCGGCGCGTTCATCGGCGCCCTGGCGGGGGCCGGCCTGTCCGCACTGAACGTCAGCCTGACCGGGCACCTACTCGCCATCGTCGCGCTCGTGTGCGTCTCCATGGTGTTCGTGCCCCGCGCGTTCCTGCCTCCCGCGGTGGCCGCGTCGACCGCAGTGACCCCGGACGCCACCAGCCCGGCTCCCGGGCCGGTGCGGGGCCGCAGCGCCTGGACCGAGATGCGCACGCTCATGGTCGGTCTGGTGGTGCTCGGCGCCGCCCTGACCGAGGGAGCCGCGAACGACTGGATCGCGAAGGCGACCGTCGACGGGCTGGGCACCTCGGAATCGCAGGGCGCCATCATGTTCGCCGTGTTCGTGGCCGCCATGACCGCCGTCCGGTTCATCGGCGGGACGTTCATCGACGCCTACGGCCGGGTGACCGTGCTGTACGCCAGCCTCGGCGCATCGCTGGCCGGCCTGCTGTTGTTCGTCTTGGCGCCGAACGTGTGGCTGGCCGGTGTGGGCGCTGTCCTCTGGGGCGCCGGCGCCGCGCTCGGTTTCCCCATGGGCATGTCGGCGGCCGCGGACGACCCGGCCCGCGCGGCGGCGCGCGTTTCCGTGGTTTCCACGGTGGGGTATGTGGCCTTCCTGGCCGGCCCGCCGCTGCTCGGCTTCCTCGGCGACCACTTCACCATCCGGTGGGCCCTGCTGGCGATCGGTGTGGCGGTCGTGGCATCCATCCTCACGGCCCCCGCCGCCCGGCCGCTGCCGGCATCCGAGCAGGCGACGGCCGACGCCGAGGTTTAGCCCGTCCCCTTCACAGGGAGCCCGCACGGGCCTAGGCTGGTGGGTTGTTGAATGCACCGCCGCGCATCGGGGCGCGGCCCAACGCAGACGGGAACCACGAGGGCGGGGACGTTCATCATGGCCATGATTGAAGCGACCGGACTGGTCAAGACCTACAAGGCCAAGGGTGGGACCGTCCATGCCCTTGACGGCCTGGACCTGAGCGCCCGGCGCGGCACCGTCGAGGCGCTGCTGGGGCCCAATGGCGCCGGGAAAACAACGGTGGTGAAGATCCTCACCACGCTGATCAAGCCCGATTTCGGCACGGCCGCGGTGGACGGCATCGACGTGATGAGGGACCCCCGGGCCGTGCGCCGCAAGATCGGCGTCTCCGGCCAGTACGTGGCGGTCGACGAGAACCTGACGGGCTTCGAGAACCTGGAAATGGTGGGCCGGCTCTACCACCTGGGCCGGTCGGTGGCCCGCCGGCGGGCCGCCGAACTCATCGACCTGTTCGAGTTGTCGGAGGCCCAGAACCGGCCCGTAAAGGGGTTCTCCGGTGGCATGCGCCGGCGCATCGACCTGGCCGGGGCGCTGGTGGTCCGCCCGCCGGTGCTGTTCCTGGACGAGCCCACCACGGGGCTGGATCCGCGCAGCCGACTCGCCATGTGGGATGTCATCAAGGGGCTCGTGGCCGACGGGACCACCTTGCTGCTGACCACCCAGTACCTGGAGGAGGCGGACCAGCTGGCCGACCACATCTCCGTCATCGACACGGGGAAGGTGATCGCGGACGGCACGGCGGACGAGCTGAAGGCGCAGATCGGCGGGCACCGNCGTCGAGGTGACGGTCGTGGACGAGGGCGACGCCCCGGCAGTCCTGCGGATCCTGGCGCGCTTCGGCGCCGGCGAGCCGGCGCTTGAGTCCGACGGCCGGTCGGCGCACGTCCGCGTCGACTCCGGGCCGGCGGCACTGCACGCCGTGCTGGGCGAGCTGAAGGAGTCCGGGATCCCGCTGCACGACGCCGGGATACGGCGCCCCACCCTGGACGACGTGTTCTTGAAACTCACCGGCCGCGCCGCTACGGAGCAAGAGCCGGAACCGGCCGGGAAACAGCCGGCGAACGACGAGCGGGAGGTGGTCCCGTGAGTGCGGCGACGCTGCCTGCCGCGCCCTACAACGCGGCCGCCATGTGGCTCTCCGACGGGTGGATGATGACGTGGCGCAACCTGCTGAAGATGCGCCGGTCCCCGGACATGATCATCTTCGCCGTGCTGCAACCCATCATGTTCGTGCTGCTGTTCAGCCAGGTCTACGCCGGCTCGATCTCCGTGGCGGGCACCGACTACACGCAGTACCTGATGGCCGGCATCTTCGGCCAGACGGTCGTGTTCGGGGCCACGTACTCGGGCTCCGNCCATGGCCCAGGACCTCAAGGACGGCATCATCGACAGGTTCAGGACGCTGCCCATGAGTGGTTCGGCCGTGCTGGTCGGGCGCACGAATTCGGACCTGGTGCTCAATGCCATCTCCATGACCATCATGATGGCCACCGGGCTGATCGTCGGGTGGCGGGTGAACACGTCCGTGCCCCAGTTCCTGGCCGGGGCGGGCCTGTTGATGTTGTTCGCCTATGCGTTCAGCTGGGTCATGGCGTTGCTGGGCATGAGCGTACGGTCCCCGGAGGTCATCAACAATGCGGCCTTCATGATCCTGTTCCCGCTGACGTTCGTGTCCAACGCCTTCGTGCAACCGGCCAACCTGCCGACGCCGCTGCGCATCTTCGCCGAGTGGAACCCGGTCTCGGCCCTGGTCCATGCGGCCCGGTCGCTGTTCGGCAACCAGGGCACGGCACCGATCCCGGATGCGTGGCCGATCCAGCACGCCGTGCCCATGGTGGTGCTCGGGGCGTGCGCCATGCTGCTGGTCTTCGTGCCGTTGTGCGTCCGCAAGTTCGCGTTGATCAGCTCGCGTTGACGGGTATATACGGTTGCAGGCATTTATCCTGCACCGCCGCCCACAACAGGAACACGAGGCCGGCGCCCAGCAGCGCGCCGGCGATCGTGTCCCAGAGCCAGTGCGCGCCCAGGTAGGTACGGCTGTACATCATGGCGACGCTGAGGATGGCGCCGCTGATCCACACCCACAGCCGTCCCAGTACGACGGCGGTCGTCACCGCCGCCGCGACGGTCACCGTCGTATGCCCGGAGGGGAATGAACCGGAGTCCACCGTCACGAGGCGGCCGGCGGGCCGCGGCCGGGCCGTGAGCGCCTTCAGCAGGTGGGTGGCGGCGAGCACGGCCAGGTTGGCCCCGGCCGTGAAGAACGCGAGCCGGTGGTGCCGGAAGAGCAGGGCGACGAACAGGCCGGCGCAGTAGACGATCATCCCCGTCTGCCCCACGAAGTTCAGCACCAGGTTCGCACCGGTGAGCCACGGCGTCCGCGAGCCGCGCACCCACCCGTCCCACCCGTCGTCGTACTGCTGGAACCAGGGGGCCGTGTGGCCGGCCAGCAGCGTCACGGCACCGAGGGTGACGAGCGCCAGGGCGGCCACCGACCACGGCATGAGGGCGCGGACGGGCAGGCGGACGGGGCGGACCAGTGCTGGCATCAGCCCATCATAGGTCGGGGTCCGGGCCGGGGGCCGCCCAGCCCAGCGTGCCCCACACGATCACGCCCAGCCCGACGATGAGGCAGGCCGGCGCCGCGCCCTGCAGCACCGTGGGCCAGGGAGCCATCGAGTAGGTCAGCTCGCCCAGCGTCCGGGGTTCCGTGCCCATTGACAGAGGTGTCAGGTGTGGCGCGAAGATGGCCGCGAACCCCAACAGGACGAGTGCGCCGCCGGCCAGCCAGGCGCCATGCGGGGACGGCCGGGCCGGGCCCGCCGGCGGGAGCACGACGACGACCGCGGCCAGGGCCAACCCCGGGGCCAGCAGCGCCGTGGCGACGGAGGACACGGCGTAGGGCCAGGGCATCGCATACACGGCGAGGCCCGCGCCGCCGCCGTCCAACCGGTGCAGTTGGGGTTCCATCGTCGCATCCGGAAACAGGCCGGGCGTGAACATGGCCCAGAGGCCGGCGGCCACCAGCGCGAGCGCCCACGCCAACGCGGTGGCACGAAACGATCGGTCGGCCGCCGGCCGGTTCCGGGCGGCAAAGAACAGCACGGCAACACCCAAGCCCACCCCGGCGCCCATGAAGTGCGGGGCCGCCGCGGCCACCGTTGGCCCCCAGGGACTCACGGCGATGCCATGGAGCGCGGCGGGGTCCATGACCAGCGAGGCCGGCAGCCAGTACTGGATCGTCAGGCACGCCACGCCCGCGGCCACCAGCGCCGCGGCCAGGATGAGCAGCACACGCGCCCGCCCGGCCCGCCACGGGGCAGGGCGTGGACCGTCGGCGTCCGGCTGGTCGGGGTCGGGGCCCGGGGCATCCGCGGCGGGCACCGCGTCAACGACCGGCACCGCCTCAACGGCCGGCGGGGCCTCGGCCGGCGGCGCCCCGGCCGTGGGGAACGCCGCCGGCGGCGCGACGGCGGTCCGGGGCAGGTCATCCCCGCCGCGTTGGTAAATGGCCGGGTAGCGGTCGTCCGTCGGCGCCATTGAGGTCCCCCATCCGCAGAGTTTGCTCCACCCTAACCCACCGCGTCCGCCCTGCCGTCAGTAGCTGATCACCTGCGGCGCACCGAGGCCCTTGAGCCCCTCGACACCGAACTCCAGGCCGTAGCCCGAGGCCTTCGCGCCGCCGAACGGCACCCGCGGGTCCACGGCACCGTGCTTGTTGATCCACACGGTGCCGGCCTCGATGCGGGCGGCGACCTCGCGGGCCTTCGCGGGGTCGGACGACCACACCGAGGCACCCAGCCCGACGTCCAGGCCGTTGGCCATGGTGATAGCCTCCTCCACGCTCGAGTACTTGATGATCGGCAGGGCCGGGCCGAACTGCTCCCTGGCGACCAGCGGGTTGTCGTTGTCGATGTCCGCCACCAGCGTCGTCGGGTAGAAGTAGCCCGGCTGGCCGGCCTCGGGTTCGCCGCCCAAGAGCACCCGGGCGCCGGAGTCCTTGGCCGCCTGCACCAGATCCGCGACGATGTCGAACTGCGCCTTGTTCTGCAGCGGCCCCAGGACGTTCTGCTCCTCCAGCCCGACGCCCATCGGCATCTGCCCGGCGAAGCCGACCAGGGCGTCGCAGACGGCGTCGTAGATGTCCTCGTGCACGTACAGGCGCTTCAATGCGGCACAGGTCTGGCCGGTGTTGATGAACGCGCCCCAGAACAGGCCCTCGGCGATCGCCGCCGGATCGGCGTCCGGCAGCACGATCCCGGCGTCGTTGCCGCCCAGCTCCAGGGTCAGCCGCTTCACGGTGTCCGCCGAGGAGCGGATGATCGCCTTGCCGGTGGCGGTGGAGCCGGTGAACATCACCTTGTCGATGCCCGGGTGCGCCGCGAGCCGCTCGCCGACGCCGCGGCCGCCGGAGACCACGGAGAGCACGCCGGCCGGCAATTCCTGGTTGATGACGGCGGCCAGGGCCAGCACGCTCAGCGGGGTGTACTCGGAGGGCTTGACGACGACGGCGTTGCCCATGCGCAGGGCGGGGGCGAGCTGCCAGACGGAGATCATCATGGGCCAGTTCCAGGGGCCGATCGCGCCGACGACGCCGAGGGGCCGGTAGTGCAGCTCGGCCCGGGATTCGCCGTCGTCGACCAGCACCTCGGGGCGCAGCTCGAACGACGCCGTGGCGCGCAGCCACGCGGCGCACGCGCCGACCTCGAAGCGGGCGTTGGGCCCGTTCAGCGGCTTGCCCTGCTCGCGGGAGAGCAGCCGGGCGAGCGCCTCGGCGGAGCGCTCGACGGCGTCCGCGGCCCGGTTGAGGAACGCGCTGCGCTCCTCGTGGCCCAAGGCGGCCCAGGCCGGCTGGGCGGCCCGCGCGGCGTCGACGGCGGCGTCGAGGTCGGCGGTCGTGTGCTCGGGGGCGCGGCCGACGACCTCACCGGTGGCGGGATCGCTGATCTCGCGGCCGCCGTCGTTGGCGACAATGGCTTGCAACAGGTCCTCATACGTGTCGAGCGTGGTTTCGGTCTGCATGGATCCTCCTGGTGGTCGATGCGCCGCACATCGGCGTCGCGGCTGGGTGACTCATTTCACTATGCCCCATGGCACGCGCACCTGGCTTGTCATTCCGTGGCCGGCATTTGACGCTCAGCGCACGGGCGGGCCGCTGCCGGGGTAATCCCTCCGGACGACCCTGAGCGGCCCCTGATTCATCCCTGAGGCAGGCGAAATCGGGGCCCGGACGCCGTAGCGTGGACGCATGGCCTGAAGCAGGCCGCCGAATGCAACCCAAGGGGATGTCCACATGATCGAGGCAGTCAACCTCGCCAAGCATTACGGGCCGAAAACGGCCGTTGCCGGTGTCACGTTCACGGTGAAGCCGGGCCAGGTGACCGGATTCCTGGGACCGAACGGCGCCGGGAAGTCCACCACCATGCGCATGGTGGTCGGGCTGGACCGGCCGAGCGCCGGCACCGTCACGGTCAACGGCAAGCACTACGCGGAGCACCGCGACCCGTTGCACCAGGTCGGCGCCCTGCTCGACGCCAAGGCCGTGCACACCTCGCGCAGCGCCTACAACCACCTGCTATCGATGGCGGCAACGCACAACATTCCCGCCAGCCGGGTCAACGAGGTCATCGACATGACGGGGTTGGCGCAGGTGGCGAAGAAGAAGGCCGGCGGTTTCTCGCTGGGCATGGGCCAGCGGTTGGGCATTGCCGCGGCACTGTTGGGGGACCCGCAGACCCTCATCCTGGACGAACCGGTCAACGGCCTGGACCCGGAAGGCGTGCTGTGGGTGCGCAACCTGGTCAAGTACCTGGCCGGCGAGGGCAAGACCGTGTTCCTGTCCTCCCACCTGATGAGCGAGATGGCGCAGACCGCCGACCATCTCATCCTCATCGGCCGCGGCAAGATCATCGCCGACGCGCCCATCGCCGACATCCTCGACGGCGGGCACCAGACGCGCGTGCGGGTGCGCACGCCGGAGGCGTCGAGGCTGGCCGAGCTCCTCGGCGGCACTGGCGTCAGCATCGACAGTTCCGAGTCGGAGACGCTGGAGATCAGCGGCCTGGACGCGCGCCGGATCGCCCAGTCGGCGCTGGACAACCGGGTGTTGGTCTACGAGCTGACCCCGATCATGGCCTCCCTCGAGGAGGCCTACTTCGACCTCACGAAGGACGAGGTCGAATATCATTCACACGAACTGTCCGACGTCGCGTCGTCGGCACCGGAAGGACGCTGACCATGAGCACGACGACGGTACCCTCGCCTTCGCACGCATCGGCGGCGGGCACGCACGGCCTCAGCTTCGGTGGCGTGCTGCGCAGCGAATGGATCAAGTTCCGGTCGCTGCGCTCGACCAAGTTGCTGCTGTTGTTCACGTTCGTGGCCGTGGTGGGCGTGGGCGCGTTGGCGGCCTGGTTGCGCGGGACGATCATCCAGTCCCTCATGACGACCGGATCTGCCAGGCCCGAGGGCGGCGTCCACGCCACCACGATGACGCTGGCGCAGGCCGAGGCGGCGGCGCAGGCGCAGGGCATCAACATCTACGGCATCCCGAACGCCGGCCTGCAACTGGGCATCCTGGTGCTGGGATCGCTGGCCGTGCTGCTGATCGCCTCCGAGTTCGGCACCGGAATGATCCGCTCCACCATGACGGCCGTGCCGAGGCGTCTCCCGGCTTTTGCGGCCAAGGCCATCGTGCTCGTCGTGGTGTCCTATGTGCTCACGCTCGTCGCGGCGCTCGTGACGTTCCTGATCTCCATCCCGATCCTGCACCATTATGGGATTGACATGTCGTTCGGCCGCGACGGGGTGGTGTACGGCATCTTCATGGGCGGCGTGTATGTGGCCGGTGTGGCGTTGATCGGGCTTTCGCTCGGGACGCTGTTGCGTAACTCGGCCGGCGGGATCATCGTCCTGGTGGCCCTGTTCTTCGTCCTGCCGTTCGGCACGCAGTTGCTGGGCCTGGTGCCGGGCGACTTCTGGAAGTACGTGAACCAGTACGTGCCCAGCGTGGCCGGTGGCCGCATGCTCGAGGTGGGCCACAAGGACGCGTTCATCGACCCGCACGTGGGTGGGCTGCTCTTCCTGGCCTGGATCCTGGTGGTGACCATCCCGGCGGTCATCACGCTCAAGACCCGTGACGTCTAGGACGGCCCGGGGCACCGCCCATGCCGGCTCCTGTGCCTGCACCCGGTGACATGGGCGCCATCGACCCGGCGGGGTCCGCGGAACGAACGGCCGCGGATTCCGCCGAATCATTGACGGCGGCCGCGCCCAGGGCCGAGGAGCTCACGTCGGCTAGGCGCGGCTGGCTGCGCCGCTACCTCCACCGCCACCCGCGCGTCACCGACGTCGTGGTGGCCGCGTGTTACGTGCTCACGAGTTCGGGCATCTTCCTGGCACCCAACCACCGGAACCTGCTGCCCCACGCCGCCCTGGTCGTCGCGGCCGCCGTGGCGTTGATGTTCCGCCGGTATGGGCCGCTGACCGTGGTGTCGGTCCTGTTCGTGCTGGAGATCGTGAACCTCATCATCTATCCGACCGGCAGCAACACCGGAGTCAGCCTGTGGTTCGGGCTGTATGCGGTGGCGGTGCACTATTCGGCCGTGCGCAGCTTTGCGGCAGCGGCCGCCGTCAGCCTTCCCATGGCCGGGTACCTGCTGTTCCTGTACAAGGTGCCGCCCGAGGCGTTGACAGACGGTGGACCCAGCGCCCAGGTGACGTCCATCATCAGCGCCGTCATCATCGTGCTTTCCAACGTCATCGCCACCGGCATCGGCGTCTCGGTGCGGCGCGGGCGCGAGCATGAGAAGGAGTTGCGCTCCTGGGCGGTGCGCAACGCGCAGCTGGCGTCGGTGGCCGAACGCAACCGCATCGCCCGGGAGATGCACGATGTGGTGGCCCACTCGCTGACTGTCATGGTGGCACTGTCGGACGGCGCCGCCGTCGTCGTCAAACGGAATCCGGACCGCGCCGCCGAGGTGCTGGGCCAGCTGTCCGAGACCGGCCGCACCGCGCTCGCGGACATGCGCCGGGTGCTGGGGGTGTTGAGGAACGACGACGGCGGCACCCGGGCACCGCTGCCCGACCGGGCCGACCTGACGGGGCTGATCGAGGGGTTCCGGCAGGCCGGGCTGCCGCTGACCGTCACGCATTCGGGGCCGACGCTGCCCGGGGACGCGGCACTGCAGCTGTCCGTGTACCGGATCGTGCAGGAATCGCTGACGAATGTGTTGCGGTACGGCACGGCCGTCTCCCGCGTGCAGCTGGTGATAGAGAACAACGAGGCGTCTGGGGAGCTGCGCATCAAGGTCACGGACGACGGGCGCGGCTCGGTCCACCCGTCCGCGGGCGCCTCGATGGGAACCGGGCAGGGCATCGCCGGCATGCGGGAGCGTGCGGGCATCTACGCTGGAACCGTGACGGCCGGACCGGGTGCCCATGGGGGCTGGGTGGTCGAGGCCGTGCTGCGCCCGCAGCCGGCCGGGGACTGACGTGTGATTGAGGGGGGGTACGTGGACGAAACCACAGGACCGATCAGCGTGCTGCTGGTGGACGACCAGCCGCTGCTGCGCATGGGGTTCCGGCTCATCCTGGAGGGTGAGGCGGACCTGGTGATCGTGGGCGAGGCCTCCAATGGGGCCGAGGCCGTCGCCAAGGTGGCCGAACTGGCGCCCGACGTGGTGCTCATGGACGTGCGCATGCCCGTCATGGACGGCATCGATGCGACGGCGCGGATCGCCGCGTCCGAGGCCGAGTCGCGGGTCATCATCCTGACCACCTTCGACCTGGACGAGTATGCGTTCGCCGGGCTGCAGGCCGGGGCCAGCGCGTTCCTGCTCAAGGACGTGGCGCCCGCCGAACTGGTCAACGCCGTCCGGCTGGTGGCCAGCGGCGACGCCGTCGTGGCACCGCGGGTGACCGCCCGGCTGTTGGAGAACTTCGTGCGTTCTCAGCGGGCCCGGGTGGCGCCGCCGAGTGATCCGCTGTTGGCGGACCTGACCCCGCGCGAGTTGGAGGTGCTGCACGCCATCGCCCAGGGCGGCTCGAACGCGGAGATCGCCCACCAGCTGTTCCTGTCCGAGGCGACGGTGAAGACGCATGTGCGCCGCATCCTGACGAAACTGCACCTGCGTGACCGCGTCCAGGTGGTCGTGTACGCGTATGAGACGGGGCTGGTCACGCCCAGTAACCCCGACTACTGATCGGGTCTATCATGGCCTCAGCAGCTTATTGCCGGCAGCGGAGGATATCATGGCGTCCCCGAATGAACAAATCGCGTCGTCTCCCGGACAGGTGGTCATCGCCAGGCTTGAGCGCCTTGACGTGTGGTCCCTGTCCTACGTTTTCATCGGCATCATCGGCCTCGGCTTCCTGTTCACCTTTTACGATATTTTCGACATCAACGTCTCTTTCATCCAGACCTGTGTGGCCCTGAAACCCGGCTGCACGCCGGAGAACGCGCTGGACGCCCTGCCGTTCCCGGTGGTGCTGAACCTGGCCGGCTACGTGGTGGGCACCCTGGTTCTGAGCCCGTACGCCGACAAGGTGGGTCGGCGGAACATGCTGCTGATCACCATGTTGATCACCGGCCTCGGTTCCCTCTACAACGCCCTGGCACCTGGGTACGTCAATTTCAACATCGCCCGCATCATCACCGGCATCGGCATCGGCGCGGACCTGGCCATCGTGAACACATACATCAACGAGGTGGCCCCCCGGCGCGCCCGGGCCAAATTCACCACCGTCATCTTCATCATGTCGGCGCTGGGCGCGCTGGTCGGGATCTGGCTCGGGCTGATCTTGACCACGCCGGCTACGCCCTGGCCGCTCGGGCTGCCGTTCGCGGTGGCCGGTCCGGGCTTCTCAAACGGCTGGCGGTGGATGTACGGCGTGGGCGCCCTGCTGGCCTTGGTCGCCATCCTGCTGCGGGTCCAATTGCCGGAGTCCCCGCGCTGGCTGATCGGCCAGGGCAGGGTTGAGGAAGCGGACGGCGTGGTCGCGGCGATGGAGTCCCGCGCCGTGCGGCACGGGACGCTGCGGGAGCCGGTCCTGGCCGACGCCGCGGCCGTGGCCCCGCCGCCGTCGAAGATGCCGTACCGGGACCTGTTCACCAGCCCGCTGTACCTGCGGCGGATCGCCCTGCTGTTCGTCATCTGGTTCATCGCCTACATCACCGTCTACTCGTATGCCTCCGGGTTCACCAGCGTCCTGACGGCGCTGCGCTTCCCGCCGCCCGAGGCGGGCGTGATCGCGGCCGTCGGCACGTTCGGGTTCGTGGCGGAGGCGATCGTCATGTCGTTTCTGGTGGAGAAGCTCGAACGCCGGTTCTGGCTGCCCATCGGCGCGGCGGTGACGATCATCGGCGCGATCCTCATCGCGGTGGCCGGGACCACCATCACGGTCTCCTTCATCGGCGCGATCCTGATCTTCGCCGGGTTCAACCTCTGGGTTTCCCCGACGTACGCGCTGACCGCCGAATGCTTCCCGACCCGGGCGCGGACCACCGGCTTCGCGTTGGTGGACGGCGTGGGGCACATCGGCGGTGGCATCGGTGTGCTGGTGATTGCGCCGTTCCTGCCGCACATGTCGGTCCTGGGCGCCTTCCTGCTGATCACCGTCTTCATTGTGGTGGCCTCGATCCTGGTGCAATTCACGCCCCACACCCGCAACCGCCCGCTCGACGTGATCTCTCCGTGAGACGTTGCCATTTCACAAGGGGCCCTGCGGAAATTGGGCGAAAAACGAGTAGTCGTACCCCCCTACCGCATTCGGCGGTCGGGAGAGTACTCTGGCCACGCAACGGATTGCCGTGCGGTTCCAGCCGCCAACGACGAGGCCGTGCTTTCCCGATCGTCAGAGGGAGGGTTGGTCATGCGGGGAATCATTGGCGGGTTTTCATCTTGCGCGGTGGCGGTCTCGGCAGGGCTTGCGTTGATCGCGGCCACCCTCACCGGCGTTGCACCGGCGTCGGCGGCGAGTGCACCGGTCACCCTGCCGGATATGCAGGTGTCGGTGCCGACGAATCAGATCTCTATCGGCAACGACTCGGGCACCGGCGACCGGATGTTGCGGTTCACCCATATCACCTGGGACGCCGGGACCGGCCCGTTCGAGATCGACCCGAGCTACGATTCGGCCACCGGCACCGCCAGCTTTGTGCAATCCATCTACAACAGTCCCTCGGCCGGCGCCTGGAATCTCGACCACACCGTCCCGCTGGCCACCGTCGGCGTGTTCGACCAGCCCAGCGACTACCAGTTTCCGCTGACCAGCTTCGCGCTCTATCACCGCAACGCCGACGGCAGCCTGGGGGCGCTGGCGGCCAGTAGCCCGAAGAAGGACTATTGCATCACCGCGGACACCTACGTCGGCACGGTGCCCAACACACCCTCCAGTTCATTCATCCCGCAGGGCAACTGCTCGGATCCGACCAAGGCATTGGGCTGGTCGGTCGGCTGGGGCGATCAATACGACCAGACCGACAGCGGGCAGCCGATCGACCTGACCGGGGTGCCGGACGGCAGCTACGTGTTGCGCGGCATCGCCGACCCCCAGCATGTGCTGACCGAAAGCGACACGACCAACAATGTCACGGACACGGTGCTGACCATCGGCGGCACCTCGGTGACGATCGGCGCGCAGTCGCAGCCGGCCATCACCCCACCATCGGTGTCGGTGACGAGTCCGGCCGCCAATGCGTCGGTGTCGGGTACGGTGAACCTGACCGCGACCGCGGCCGGTGCCTCGGGAGCCTCCATCGCCTCGGTGCAGTTCCTGCTCGACGGCCACAGCCTGGGGAGCCCGGTGACCAGCGCACCGTATCAATATGCCTGGACGGTGGGCTCGGTGACCCCCGGCCGGCATGAACTCTCCGCGCGGGCCACCGATTCGAACGGAACCATGAACACCGCTGCGTCGGTTCCGGTCACGGTGACCAGTGGGGCCGGTCCGAACATCGACCAATCGGTGAACATCACCGGCGTCGGCACCGTGACGACTCCCGTGTTCAGCACCTCGGCCGCGAACGAGGTGCTGCTGGCCGAGGTATCCAGCGACGGCCCCGGCGGGAGTGCGCAGACCGCCACCGTGAGCGGTGGCGGTCTGCGCTGGAAGCTGGTCAAGCGCAGCGACAACCAGCCTGGTGACGCCGAAATCTGGGCGGCCAGCACCGCCTCTGTGCTATCAAATGTGGCGGTGACGTCGACGCCGGGGGTGAGCGGATACGGTCAGCAACTGAGCGTGCAGAGTTACGGGAACGCCTCCGGCGTCGGGGTCTCCGGCGTCGCATCGGCCAACACCGGCGCTCCGAGCCTGAGCATGACATCGAGCGCGGCCGGATCGGTGGCCATCGGCGTCGGATACGACTGGGACAACGCGACCGCCCGCACCCTGGGCGGCAACCAGCTGATGCTCGGCCAATGGCTCGACCAGGCGTCCGGGGACACCATGTGGGCGCAGCAGACCATCAATGCCAGTACTGCCGCCGGGCAGACCATGACCATCTCCGACACCGCTCCCACCGGTGACCGGTGGGATTTGGCCGCGGTCGAGCTGGAGGCGAGTACCGGCCCCCAGCCGCCGGACACGACCCCGCCGACGGTTTCGATCACCAACCCGACAGCGGGCGAAACCGTCTCCGGAACGATCCCGGTGGCCGCGAATGCCACCGATAACGTGGCGGTCGCCCAAGTACAGTTCCAGCTGGACGGCAAGCCCCTCGGCCAGCCGGTCACCGGCTCTCCGTATACGATCAGTTGGGACACCACGACCGCGACGGCCGGAAGTCATACCCTGTCCGCGGTGGCCACGGATACCAGTGGCAACACCGGCGCCTCGGCGAATGTGAGCGTCACGGTGCAGAACCCGGCGCCGCCAATGACCTGTTTCGTCCAGCAGGCGGAGGTGCACGTCAATGGCACCGGAAAGCTGACCACCGCTTCCTTCCACACCGCTGCAGCGAACGAAACGCTGATGGCCTTCGTCTCCCTGGACGGTCCGGCCGGGGCCGGACAACAGAGCACCACGGTCAGCGGTTCCGGGCTGACTTGGAAACTCGTGGACCGGGCCAACGGACAATCCGGCGATGCGGAAATCTGGGCGGCCACCGCGCCCAGCGTGCTGACGGCGGCCACGGTGACCTCGACGCCGGCCAAAGGCGGCTTCGAGCAGCAACTGACCGTTGTCGCGTATGAGGGTGCCTCCGGTACCGGGGCCACCCTGGTCGGGTCGGCCGCCGGCGGTGCGCCGATGCTCAGTGTGACGACGACGTCGGCGGCCTCTCTGGTGTTCGCCGTCGGCCACGACTGGGACAACGCGACGGCGCGCACCCTCCCCACGGGGGACGTCATCCTCGAGCAGTTGCTGGATACCACCGCCGGCGACACGTTCTGGTCCGAATACACCAACCAGACGACCGGGGCGAAGGGCACGGTTGTCAAGATCGGGGCCAGCGCGCCGACCACCGACCAATGGAACATGGCGGTGGTGGAGCTGGTCAACAGCGGCTCCTGATTTGGGGTGTTTGTACTGGTCGGAGCGTTTTCTGGGTGTATTACCTAGACTCGGACCATGACAACGCGCGATCACATCCAGGACCTGGCCGATTTCATCGCGGCGTCGCCGTCGAGCTACCACGCCGCCCACGAGGCCGGCCGCAGGCTCGAGGCGGCCGGTTTCAGCCGGCTGGACGAGGCGGCGGGGTGGCCGGCCCGCGGGAAGCACTTCGTGATCCGCGACGGCGCCGTCATCGCGTGGGTCGTCCCCGAGGGTGCCACGGCCACCACCGGGTTCAACATCCTGGGTGCGCACACCGATTCGCCCTCGTTCAAGCTCAAGCCCAAGCCCACCACGAGCCGGTACGGCTGGCTGCAGGCCGGCGTCGAGGTGTACGGCGGGCCGCTGCTGAACTCATGGCTGGACCGCGAACTGCAACTGGCCGGGCGCCTGGTGGACGTGGACGGGAACGAGGCCCTGGTGGCCACCGGGCCGCTGCTGCGCTTCCCGCAACTGGCCATCCACCTGGATCGCGGCGTCAACGACACCGGCCTGAAACTGGACAAGCAGCAGCACATGAACCCGGTCTGGGGTCAGGGTTCCGCGCAGGACGCCGACCTGCTCGGCCTGCTGGCCGGGCACGCCGGCGTCGACGCGGCCCGCATCGGCGGCTACGACATCATGGTGGCCGACACGCAGCCCGGCGCCGTGTTCGGCGCCAACGACGAGTTCTTCGCCGCCGGCCGCATGGACAACTTGACGTCCGTGCACGCCGGGCTCGTCGCGCTGATCGGCGGCGCGGGCGCGGGCGGCGTCATCCCCGTGCTGGCCGCCTTCGACCACGAGGAACTGGGCAGCGCGTCCCGCTCCGGTGCGTGCGGGCCCCTCCTGGAGGATGTGCTGACCCGCGTATCCGACGGGCTGGGCGCCTCGGTGAGCGACCGGCGTCGTGCCTTCGCCAACTCCTTCTGCGTCTCCGCCGACGCCGGCCACGCCGTGCACCCCAACTATGCGGACCGCCACGACCCGGCCAACCTGCCGGTGCTGGGCGGCGGCCCGTTGCTGAAGATCAACGCGAACCAGCGCTACGCCACCGACGCGCCCGGCGCGGCCATCTGGGCGCGGCTGGCCGCGATGGCCGGCGCCCCGTACCAGGAGTTCGTGTCCAACAACGACGTGCCGTGCGGGTCGACGATCGGCCCGTTGACGGCCACCCGGCTGGGCATAAGGACCGTCGACGTCGGCGTGCCGCTGCTGTCCATGCACTCGGCCCGGGAACTGTGCGGCGTGGACGACCCGTACCACCTGGCGCGGATCATCGGGACGTTCTTCCGCACGGCGGTGTAGGCCCGTCAGGACGCCAGGCTGACCACCAGGTTGATGGTCGTGGCCAGGATGCCGGTGCCAAACACGAAGGCCAGCAGGCTGTGCCGCAGCGCCGCCGACCGCATGGCGCGTGTGGTGATCGACGTGTCGGAGACCTGGTACGTCATGCCGAGGCTGAACGCCATGTACGCAAAGTCGGTGTACTGGGGAGCCTCGTCCTGGTTGAAGCTGATGCCGCCCGGTTGGGGGCCCGTGTAGTAGGTCTCCGCGTAGCGCAGCGTGAACAGCGTGTGCACGAGCAGCCATGACATGGCGGTGGTGGCCAGCGCCAACAACGCCAGCAGGAGCCGCCCGCCGCCCGTCACGTCCTTGCTGCCGATCATCACGAGCACGACGGCGGCCAGGCTGCCCAGCGCCGCCAGCAGGATCAACAGGTCGGAGGTACTGCGGCCCGGGTCCTCCTCCTGGGCGTGCGCGGCCGTGCGCACGTTGTCCATGGGGGCGATCAGGGTCCAGACCCATACGTTGTACACCAGGGCCGCCGCCAACCACCCGGCCGCCGGCGCGTACACCCATTGGCCGAGCAGCCCGGTCAGCCCGGCCGCCGCCACGGCACTCATCGCCATCGCGGTCAGCCGCAGCCGCCGGCGCACCGTGCGCCGGGAGCGTGGGTCGGGGTTGCCGGTCGTCATGGGACGATCATGCCACGCGTCGCCGTCTACGCGCCTGCAGGCCGCGACAGGGCCGTGATGGCCGGCGCGAGCTCATCGCGCAGGCGCTCGGAGCTGCGGGAGACGGCGAGGATGCGCGCGTCCTTGACCCGGTCGAGATCAAGCCGCGCCCAGTCGATCCGCCAGCCCGCCTGGCGGGCCAGCTGGTCGAAGAACGCCGACTGGCTGCGCGTGTTCCCGTCCCGGAACGGATGCAGGGCGGTCAGCTCGCCCCAGTGATGGGCCAGCCGCCCGGTGAACGCGTCGTGGTCCAGCCCGGCCAGCAACTTGTCCTTGGCGATGCCGGCGAAGACCTCCCGCGCGAACTCCTGGATGAATTCCGGCCTGCAGTACGGGACCCCCGTGCCCATCGCCTGGGTGTCGGTGGTGCGGATCTCCCCGGCCCACTCGTACAGGTCTCCCACGAGGCGGCGGTGGATGGCCTGCAGGTGGGGGAGGTTGAAATGGCCGGGAATCGGGTGCACGCGCAGCCTTGCCAGCCCGATTTCGGCCAGATCCTTTTCGGCCAGGTCAAGGAGCGCCTGATCTCGGTACCCGGGGATGTTTATGAGGACTTCGGTGCCGGGGTATGTGTATCGGTCCGGCATCGGGTCTACTTGCCTGTTGCCTTGATCTCGGCCAGCCGGATGGCCACGGCGTCGTCGGCCTCGATGTTGCCGCGCAGGACTTCCCGCGCCAGTTCGCGCCCCCGCTCGGACGCACGCCCGCCGGCCAGGTACTGGGCGGCATCGGCGAAGTCGATCCCGTCCTGGACTTCCTCTTCGGTCAGCCCGCTCTTGTTCTTCAGTGTCGACAACGCGAACTCCTTGCCGGTGGTGGGGCAGACGCTCCGCCCAATGCCTCCAGTCTACCGATCGGGCCTACGAAGGGGCTGGGAGATGGCTTCCCTGTGGACAACCGTCGTCGATCGCGCAGTGGACGCCGCCGTCGCCCGCGAACGCAAGGGCCGCCGTCGTCCATACGGTAGACTTGACGAGTCTGTGCCGGCACCGGGGTAAGGCCTAACGCCGCATCCCACGCCCGCAGGCACCGCAAATGAACCTCCTGTTACGGAAAGACCGTAACCGCTTAGCCCAGAGGAGGTGGGTTCACATATGCGTCCTTATGAATTGATGGTGATCATCGACCCCGAGGTCGACGAACGTACGGTCGAGCCGTCGCTTCAGAAGCTCATCGCTGTCATCCCCGCCCACGGTGGAACGATTGACAAGGTTGACATCTGGGGCCGTCGCCGGCTCGCCTATGACATCAAGAAGAAGTCCGAAGGTATCTACGCCGTGGTGAACTTCACCGCCGAGCCGGCTACCGCCCAGGAACTTGACCGCCAGCTTGGCCTCAACGAGACCATCCTGCGCACCAAGATCATCCGTCCGGAAGACCAGAAGGTCGTGGCCGAGTAACCTCGGCCCCGTTCCTGCACGGTTTTTCGATCAGTAGGCACCAGCTAAGAAGGAAGAGCAGGGCAGATGGCAGGCGAAACAACTATCACGGTCATTGGCAATCTCACCAACGACCCCGAACTCCGGTTCACCCCGAGTGGTTCGGCAGTAGCCAACTTCACCATTGCGTCGACTCCGCGGACCTTCGACCGCCAGTCAAACGAGTGGAAGGACGGGGAGACCCTGTTCCTTCGCGCCTCGATTTGGCGTGAAGCGGCCGAGAACGTGGCCGAGTCCCTGACCAAGGGGACCCGTGTCATCGCCCAAGGCCGGCTGAAGTCGCGTACCTACGACACCAAAGAAGGCGAAAAGCGCACCGTCTTTGAGCTTGAGGTCGATGAAATCGGCCCCTCGCTGCGGTACGCCAACGCGAAGGTCAACCGCACACAGCGCTCCGGCGCGCCGGGCGGCGGCTTTGGCGGGGGCAACCAGGGCGGCGGGTTCGGCGGCAACCAAAGCGGAGGCAACTCCGGCTGGGGCGCCCAGCAGCAAACCCAGTCCGCACCGGCGAACGATCCCTGGGCCACGCCCGGCGGCGGTTCGCAGGGGTGGACCACCGGCCCGGACAACTCCGAACCGCCCTTCTAACCCGTGGCGCCCGGCGCCACACCCACACCCACACCACAGTGCGGCAACCGCCGTACGCTTTCCATCCCGCGGATCAATATCCACGGGCTCCACTGATACAAAGGAGCTCCACGATGGCTAAGGCTGAACTCCGTAAGCCCAAACCAAAGTCCAACCCCTTGAAGGCCGCTGACATCACCGTCATCGACTACAAGGACGTAGCATTGCTGCGCAAGTTCATCTCCGACCGCGGAAAGATCCGGGCACGTCGTGTCACGGGTGTGACCGTCCAGGAGCAGCGCAAGATCGCCCAGGCAATCAAGAATGCCCGCGAGGTCGCACTGCTGCCCTACTCCGGCGCTGGCCGCGGTTAAGGGAGGGAACACAACATGGCAAAGCTCATTTTGACCCACGAAGTAACTGGTCTCGGCACCGCCGGCGACGTTGTCGAGGTGAAGAACGGTTACGCCCGTAACTACCTTCTGCCCCGCGGCTACGCCCTCACCTGGTCCAAGGGTGGCGAGAAGCAGGTCGAGTCGATCAAGGCCGCCCGCGCCGCCCGCGCGCACGCCTCGATCGAGGCGGCCCAGGCCCAGGCCGGCGCCCTGTCCGCCAAGCCGGTCACGCTGACCGTCAAGGCCGGCCAGTCCGGCCGCCTGTTCGGCACGGTCAAGGCCGTCGACGTTGCGAAGGCCGTCGAGGCCGCCGGTCTCGGTGCCATCGACAAGCGCATGGTTGAACTGCCGACCCACATCAAGTCGGTCGGCAAGTACACGGCGACCGTTCGTCTGCACGACGACGTGTCCGCCGTGATCGACCTGAACGTCGTGGCCGGCTAGTCCCAATGCCGTGTAGTTAGGCTGGCTGGCGGGTTGTCAAGCGGGTGTTGTCGGCGATGATCTCGATGTCGATGGTTGCCTGGT
>NZ_RWKQ01000043.1 GCF_003946885.1 Specibacter cremeus
TGACTACATATTTAGGCCGAAAGAAGGCTTTCCACCCGGAAACTCAACGAAACCGGGCAGAAAGCCCACGTAACTTCGGTTTAGTCGGGTCTCGACAGGCTCGACCAGCGGGAGCGAGACCCCGCCGATCACAGCCGGGGGCGGCCGGCCCAGCGTGCGGCCTTGAGCGCCAGATGCAGTTCAAGGCGCACGCGGCCGGCCAGCGGGTCGGCGCCGATGATCGACCGCACCCGGGCCAGCCGGTTGTACACGGTGGACCGGTGCAGGTGCAGACGCTCCGCCACGGCCGCCATGGCCCCGTCGTTGTCGTACAGGAGCTCCAGCACGGGCAGCAGTTCACCGGCCCGGTCGGCGCCACGGACCAGCCCGTACAACACGCCGGATTCCGGCTCCACCCGCGTCCCGGCCAGCAGCCCGTACACGCCGGCGCCACGGTAGTCGACGAGGTCGCCGAGGTCGCCGTCGACGGCCGCCGCCTGGACCGCGATGCACGATTGCCGGTATGCCTCCGGCAACGCCCGGGCGTGACCGAACGGCTCGCTCACGCCCATGACCGCGGACGACGGCGGCACACCGGTCCGCTTGGCCAGCTCGCCCCGGTAGCGGGCCAGCACCGTTTCGTGCCGGAGCCGCCCCGACGTGGCCCGGAACAGCATGACCGCGTGCGTCTGCGCGCCCGCGCTGAACAGCGCCTCGTCGATGCCGATGGTCGCCTGCAGCCCGGCATTCCGGATCGCCAGCACGGCGGCCTGCGGGTCGGCCGTCGTCAGGTCACCGCCGGCGCCGGCCGCCTCGGCGTGCACGGCGACCACCTGCCACGGGCCGCGCCCGTGCACCTCGGCCCAGTCCGCGACCTCGGCGGCGGCGTGCCCGTCCCCGGCGCAGGCGGCCAGGAACCGTTCCTCGCGCTGGCGGCGGTGCGCGGACTCGGCCGTGTTCGACTCGAGCAGCAGGTCCCCCAGCAGCCCCAGCGCGTCCCGCACCGCCGGCAACTGGGCGAGGATCGCCGTCGCGCTTTCCTCACCCTCCTCCTGCTGCACCCACAGGTAGCCGACGCGGAAGCCGCGCACCATGAGCGGCACGCACACGCGCCCCAGCATGCCCAGGCCCGGGTTGGCCGGCACGACGACGGGGCGCACCGCGGTCTCGATGCCGTGCGAGAGCTGCCACGCGGCGACATCGGCGGGCACGCGCTTGCTGAGCAGGAAGTTCACCCGGACGCGGTCGGCGTGCGACTGGTTGGCGCTGTAGGCAAGCAGCACGCCGTCGAGGTCTTCCAGCGACAGGCCGCGGCCCAGCCGGAGCGCCAGATCCTCGACCAGGACCTCGATCTCGCGGTTTTGCATGGCTCAAGCGTAGGGGCAATCCAGACAGCAGGCGACACTTGACCCGGTGCTGTGCGACAAATGTCGAGCCCTCCGGCCCGTCCGCCGCGGAATTCCGGGGGTGTCCGCTCCCGCCCCGTTCGCGGCCTATGAGGTGCCTCACAATCCGGCCGTATTGTTTTCTTGCAACCACGCCCGGCCGGTGCCGGGCCACCCCGCGCCACGGCGCCCACGCGAAGGAAGACGGCCATGATCATCGGCGTTCCCAAGGAAATCAAGAACAACGAATTCCGGGTGGCCATGACGGCCTCCGGTGTCCACGAACTCACCCGGCACGGACACACCATCCTGGTGGAGCGCGGGGCCGGCGTCGGCTCCGGCATCACCGACGAGGAGTACGCCGGCGCGGGCGCCGAGCTGGTCACGGACGCGGCCGAGGTGTGGGGCCGGTCGGCCATGGTCGTGAAGGTCAAGGAGCCCATTGCGACCGAATACGCCTACTTCCGCAAGGACCTGGTCCTGTTCACGTACCTGCACCTGGCCGCGGAGCCGGAGCTGACCCACGCGCTCATCGATTCCGGCGTCACGGCCATCGCGTACGAGACCGTCCAGTCCGGCCGCGCCCTGCCGCTGCTGGCGCCCATGTCCGAGGTGGCCGGCCGGCTCTCGGTGCAGGTCGGCGCCCAGTGCCTGACCGCCCCGGCCGGCGGCAAGGGCATCCTGCTCGGCGGGGTGCCGGGGGTGCGCCCGGCGAACGTGGTGGTGCTCGGCGCCGGCGTGTCCGGTACGAATGCGGCCGCGATGGCCGTGGGCGCCGGGGCGGACGTGACGATCCTGGACATCAACATCGCCCGGCTGCACGAGCTGGACGACATGTACCACGGCCGCTTGAAGACGATCGCCTCGAACGCCCTGGAGATCGAGCGGGCCTTGTTGGACGCGGACCTGGTCATCGGGTCGGTGCTGATCCCGGGCGCGAAGGCGCCGAAGCTGGTCACGAACGACCTCGTGGCGCGCATGAAGCCGGGTTCCGTGCTGGTGGACATCGCCGTGGACCAGGGCGGCTGCTTCGAGGATACGCACCCGACCACCCACCAGGACCCGACGTTCCACGTCCACAACTCGGTATTCTACTGCGTGGCCAACATGCCCGGCGCCGTGCCGAACACGTCCACGTACGCGCTGACCAACGTCACCCTGCCGTACGCGGTGGCGCTGGCGAACAAGGGCGTCAAGGACGCGCTGTCGGCCGATCCGGCGCTGGCCGCCGGGCTGAACGTGGCCGCCGGCCAGGTCACCCACCGGTCCGTCTCGTCCGCGCACGACCTGCCGCTGGCCACCGACTGGCTGCAGCTCGTCTAGCCTCGGTCATGAGGGTGCCGGATCCGCCGTCGTGAGTGGATCCGGCACCGAAAAACGCTTCCACAAAAACTTTTGGTGCCTATTTGGAAACATTGGCGTTATGCTGGCTGTGTGACGAACCCTACATCGCATGCCCCAGCCGCCCTCGACGCCGCGACCGAGCTGTCCGAGGAAACCGTCGACGCCCTGTCCCGCGCGCAGGCCCACATGGACGACGCCGGCCCCCGCCCCGCGCACGAAACGCTGCTGTCCGCCCGCGCCGCGAACATCAAGCAGTCGGCCGTGCGCGACGTGTTCGAGATTTCCATGCGGCCCGGCCTGGTGTCGCTCGCCGGCGGGAACCCGTACCTGCAGTCCCTGCCGCTGGAACGGCTGGGCGAGACGGCCCGGCGCATCATCGCCGAGCATGGGCTGCAGGCGCTCCAGTACGGCGGCGGCCAAGGCACCCGGGAGCTGCGCGAGCAGATCTGCGCCGTCATGGCCGCCGAGGGTATCACCGACGCCGACCCCGACAATGTTGTGGTCACGGCCGGGTCGCAGTCCGCCCAGGACGTCGCGGCGAAGGTGTTCTGTGATCCGGGCGACGTCATCCTCATCGAGGACCCCACCTATGTGGGGGCGCTGAACGCGTTCGAGGCGTTCCAGGTCGAGGTGCAGCCGGTCGCCGTCGACGCCGACGGGCTGGTCCCCGACGCGCTGCGCACCCGCATCGCCGAGCTCACGGCCGCCGGCAAACGCATCAAGCTGCTCTACACGATCCCGAACTTCAACAACCCGTCCGGCGTCACGCTCGCCCCGGCACGCCGCCAGGAGATCGTCGACATCTGCAAGGCCGCCAACATCCTGGTGCTCGAGGACAACCCCTACGGGCTGCTGAAGTTCGACGCCGACCTGGCCGCCCCGCTGCGCGCCGGCAACCCGGACGACGTGCTGTACCTGGGCTCGTTCTCCAAGATCTTCGCCCCCGGCCTGCGCATCGGCTGGGCGCTCGTGCCCGCGCATCTCAAACAGCGCTACTACCTGGCCAGCGAGGCCGTGACGCTGTGCCCGCCGACGTTCAACCAGATGCTCATCACCGAATACCTGCGCGGCTACGACTGGATGGGGCAGATACGCACCTACCGGGCCCTGTACCGCGAGCGCTGCACCGCCCTGCTCGACGCCCTGGCGGAGTTCATGCCGGCGGGCGTCACATGGACGACGCCGGCGGGCGGCTTCTTCGTTTGGCTCACCTTGCCGGAGGGGGTGGACACCTACCCGCTGCTGCACGAGGGCATTGACGCGGGCGTCGTGTTCGTTCCGGGGGCCGCGTTCACGGCAACACCGGGGCCGAGCAACAAGCTGCGCCTGGCGTTCAGTTCGGCGACGCCGGAGAACCTGCGTGAGGGGGTGCGTCGGCTGGCGCCGGTGCTGGCGGCGGCCATCGACCGGTAGCCTCAGCGCAGGTGCACCACCCGCAGGATGGCCGCCGTGCGGCGCCATCCCGACCAGGTGGGCGGCTTCACCTGCTGCAGCGCCTCGGCCTTGATGACGGGCGCCAGGATCGCGGTCATGTGGTTGGCCAGATATTGCTCGCCGGCCGTGTTGGGGTGTTCCAGGTCGTCAGCGAGGTATTTGCTCTCGTCACCCTGGAACCACTTGAGCGTGATCGGGTCCACGTACCTGGCGCCGTGCGCGCCGGCCGCCTGTGCCAGGGCGGCACGGATCCCCGACAATTGCCCGTTTGTGTCATTGGATTCCGAGGTGGGCCCCACGACGATCAGTGTCGCGTGTGGGGACAGGACCCTGATCCGGTCCAGCGTTTTTTGCACGGCCGCGGCCACGCCCGGCTGGCCGGCGTCGTTGTCGGAGCCGAAGACCAGCACCACCTGCGACTTGTCGTTGACGATGCGGTTGACCAGGTTGAGGAACACGTTGCCGTTCTCCCCCGTCTGGACATAGCCGGCCCCGTTCTCGGAGGCGTTGGTGATCTGCGCCTTCAACCCCATGCCGGCCACGAGCTGCTGGGCCTGGCCCACCCACGTGTTCCCCGGGGTCTTGAATCCGGTGCTCAGCGAGTCTCCGATGACGTCCACCTGGATGGTCCTCACCGGCTGGGGGGCAGGTGGGGCGGGCACGGCGACGGCCGCGCCGGCCGCGACGGCGCCCACCAGGGACACGGCGGCAATGGCGGCCGCAAGCATGAACCCCCGGCGTTTGTTGCGTTTGGTCGGTGCGGCGGCCCTGGTGCGGCCGCTTGGTTTCGTCATATTTTTCTTTCCGGGCCGCTCAACCGAGTGCTCCTGTGACCGGAGCCGATGGTCTCCTCATGATTCCAGCCTGACGCCGCGACCTGCGGCGTTCACCGGTACGGGCTGGGGATTGGCTATGGCCGGGCTTCCCCGCACCGGGAAGGCACCGGCGCCCGAGCGGCACCACAACCTTACCAAGGGCCCCTCGTCACTGCCATGACGACCGCCACAGCGACCGGGGCATCCCCGGCCCGGAGGCGGCCGGCGCGTCCCCGGATGACGTACATTTGGCATGCACTGTGCGGCCGGCACCGGAGGGATGATGAACGGAACCTTGAACCCGTTGGAACAGCGCATCGTGGCCGCCTTGCAGGTGGACGGGCGGGCCAGCTGGAAGCGGATCGCGGACGCGCTGCACGAACCCGAACGCAACGTCATCCGCTACGGCACCGCCCTGCTGGAATCGGGTCGCATCGCCGTGACCGCCCTGGCTGTGCCGGATTCGGCCGTGCTGGTCAGGGTCCAATGCGCTCCCGGCACCGTGCGGGTGACCACCAACGCGCTGGCGCAACGCCGCGACTGCATCTTCGCGTATGCGCTCACCGGCTCGGCCGACTGCGTGGCCGAACTCGTCGTCAGCCCGGACGCGCTGCCGCAACTCATCCTCGACGAACTGCCCGGCACGGTCGGGCTGGTGCGGTTCTCGGCCGACCCCGTGCTGAGCTACCCGAGGACGGTCAACGAGTGGCATCCCGGCATCCTGACCGAGGAGGAGCGCGCGGCCGTGGGCGAGCCCGACGCCCCGCACCCGGACCTGGACCGGGCCATGTCCCGGCCGCTGGACGGGGCCGATCAGACGATTGTGCGTGAACTGATCGCCGACGGCCGCGTCAGCTCGGCCAGCCTGGCCCGCACGGCCGGCATCTCCGAGCCCACGGCCCGGCGCCGGCTGGCCATGCTGCGCTCGACCCGGCGCATCCAGCTGCGCCTGGTGGTCGAACCGGGCCTGTTGGGGCTGCCCACCGAGGCGATGCTGTGGATCAAGGCCCGCCCGGCGCAGTTGCCGCAGCTGCTCGACGGCATCCTGGCCTCCCCCCTGGTCCGGTACGTCGCCACCACCACGGGTGAGTACCAGCTGGTCGCCAACCTCACCGCACCGAACGAGGCGGCGCTGTACCGGACCCTGACCACGGCGCCCTGGGCGGAACATGTCCAGGCCCTCGAGGTGGACATGGTGTTGTTCGCCGGCAAGCGCAGCGGGCGAGCGAAGGGCGCAAATTCGTGGGTGGTCTAGGCCACATTTGACGGAATCCGTCCGGATATTGACGGAATCCGTCGTCTTCGCCGGACCCCTTGCGGCAGGGTCCCCGCACCCGGGACAGTCTAGGAAACTCTCCCGGAAGGACTGCCATGAGTGAGAAGAATGCCATCGCCGAAGCGATGCGGATCGGCGGCAACCGGCGTTGGTGGCTGCTGGCCCCCGTCGTCCCCGTCGTGGCCCTGCTGACGGCCGTATACATCCCCTGGGTCAACAGCCCCTCGCTGTGGTTCGGGCTGCCCCCGTTGATCGTCTGGTGCTCCGTCTGGGTGCTGATGCTCACCCCGGCGCTGGCCGTCGTCGAGTACTTCCTCGTCCGCCCCTTCGAAGGGGACGAGCAGTGAACGTCACCTTCGTCGTCGCCGTGGTCGGCATGCTGGCCATCGCCATCATCGCCCTGCGCGGCCGCAAGAAAGCGCCCACCGACCTGGCCGAATGGACCGTGGGCGACCGCAACTTCGGCACCCTGACCATGTGGTTCCTGCAGGCCGGCGACGGGTTCACCACCTTCACGTTCCTGGGTGTGGCCGGCATCGCGTTCGCCTCCGGCGCCGCGTCCAGCTACGCCATCCCGTACATCCCGCTCGGCTACGTGGGCCTGTTCTTCATCGGCCCGGTCATCTGGCAGTACGCGAAGAAGCGCAACTACATCACGCAGGCGGACTTCTTCGCCGACCGGTACCGCAGCCCGCTGCTGGGCAAGATCGTGGCCCTGTGCGGCGTCGTGTTCCTGCTCCCCTACCTGCAGCTGCAGATCACCGGGCTGGGCCTGATCGTGCGCCTCGTCACCGGCAACGCGTCCTCCGGTGTGGCCAGCATGGTGATCGCCACCGTGCTGACCGTCATCTTCGTGGTGTGGGCCGGCATCCGCGGCATCGCCAGGGTCGCCTACGTCAAGGACGCGCTCATGATCGGCGCCATGGCCGTGCTGGTCATCGCCATCCCGGTCCACTACGCGGGCGGGCTGGGCAGCGTGTTCACGAAGGTCGCGGCCATGGACCAGTCCCTGCTGACAGTCAACCCCGGCAAGTTCGACACCACCTGGTGGCTGACCAGCATGCTGATTTCCGCCATCGGCAGCGGCTTCCTGACCCTGCCGCATCTGTGGCCGCCGATCCTGGCCTCCAAGAGCGCCCGCGTCATCCGCTCCAACAACGTCTATCTGTCGCTCTACCAGGTGGTCATCATCTTCCCCGTGCTGATCGGCTTCACCGGCCTGCTGGTGCTCTCCAAGGGCACCCCCAGCAACGGCGTGCTGCTGACCCTGGCCGACGGCGCGCTGCCGGGCTGGGTGATGGGCCTGATCGCCGTGGCGGCGGCCTCTGCGGCCATGGTGCCGGCCGGCGCCATCTGCATCGGCATCTCCACACTGGTCTCCAACAACCTGCTCAAGACGGACAACGTCCGGCTCAAGCTGCGCGTCAACCACCTGATCGTCGTCGCGGCCGCGGGGCTGTCGCTGGTGTTGGGCATCAGCCGCCCCGACCTGCTGGCCAACCTGCTGCTGCTCACGTTCGGCGGGCTGTCGCAGCTGGCCCCGGGCATCACGTGCGCCCTCTGGCGCAAGCCGCTGGCCAGCAAGTACGCGGTGCTGGCGGGCATCGTCGCCGGCGTCGCGGTCGTGGCCGTGTTCGCGTTCGCGAACCTGGACCTGTTCCACATCGACAGCGGTATCATCGGCCTAGTCGCCAACGTCGTCGTCCTTGCCGCCGTCGAGTCCGTCATCCGCGGCGTCGCGCGCGGCGGCACGGCCGCCGTCGCCCCCATCGAACCAGCCGAGATACAAGCCGAGGTGCAAGCATGAGCAACCCCACCATCACCTGCTTCAGCACGGCCCGTGAGACGCTCGCCGCGCTGCGCGAGAAGACGATCTCCGCCCGGGAGGTCCTCGAGCTGCACCGCGAGCAGGTCGAACGCGTCAACCCGGCCGTCAACGCGCTGGTCAGCGTCGACTTCGACCGCGCCGGCGAGGCGGCGCTGGCCGCCGACGACGCCCTGGCCCGCGGTGCGGACGTGGGGCGCCTGCACGGGCTGCCGTTCGCGTTCAAGGACACGCATGAGGTCAAGGGCTGGCGCACCACGCACGGCTCCCCGCTGATGGCCGAGCACATCGGCGCCCAGGACGAGCTGCTCGTCGAGCGGATCCTCGCCGCCGGGGCGCTCACCATGGCGAAGACCAACGTGCCCGAATGGGCGGCCGGCTCGCACACGTTCAACCCCGTGTTCGGCACCACGCGCAACCCGTACGACCTGTCCCGCTCGGCCGGCGGGTCCAGCGGCGGTGCGGCCGCGGCGCTGGCCAGCGGCATGGTCATGCTGGCGGACGGCTCGGACATGGGCGGCTCCCTGCGCAACCCGGCGTCGTTCTGCAACGTGGTCGGGTTCCGGCCCACGCCGGGCCGCGTCCCCATCTGGCCGACGCCGATGCCGCTGCAGACCATCGCCGTCGCCGGCCCCATGGCCCGCACCGTCGACGACCTGGCCCTGCTGCTGTCCGTCATGGCCGGGCCGACCAGCCGCACCCCGCTGGTGTTGGGCGATCCGGGCACCTCGTTCCGGCAGCCGCCGCCCGTCCCGCTGGCAGGGTTGCGCGTAGCCTACTCGGAGGATCTCGGCGGCGCGTTCCCGGTCGACCCCGACGTGCGGGCCGTGCTGCGCGCCCAGCGCTCCCTGCTGGCCGGCGCCGGCGCCGTCGTCGAGGACGCCCACCCGGACCTGACCGGCGCGGAGGAGTCCTTCCGGGTCCTGCGCGCGAACATGTTCGACGGCGGTCTCGGCGCGTTGCTCGATGCGCACCCCGACCAGTTCAAGGCGTCGCTGGCGCGCAACATCCGTGACGGACGGGCCCTGTCCGGCCACGACGTCGCCGCCGCCATGGCCACGCAGGCGGCCCTGTACGACCGGGCGCATGCGTTCTTCGACCGGTACGACGTGCTGCTCCTACCGGTCAGCCAGGTGGCGCCGTTCAACGCGGACCTGGAGTACCCGGCGGCCGTCGACGGCGAGCCGACGCATTTCTACCTTGACTGGATGCGGTCGGTGTATTTCATCAGCTCCACCGGCTGTCCCGCCATCTCCATGCCGGCCGGGTTCACCGCGGACGGCCTGCCCGTCGGGGTCCAGCTCGTCGCCCGGCAGCAGGACGACGCGCGGTTGCTCGGCATCGCCGCCGCGTTCGAGCGGCTGAACCCGGCCGGGGACCGGCGCCCGGCACTGGCGGAGCCGGCGGCCGCCGGTCGGCGGGAGGCACGCCCGTGACCGCACGCCAGCCGCTGGACGGGATCACGGTCCTGGACCTCAGCCGGGCGCTGGCCGGCCCACAGGCCGGCATGATGCTCGGCGACCTCGGCGCCCGCGTCATCAAGGTCGAGAACCCGCGCGGCGGCGACGACTCCCGCCGCTGGGGGCCGCCGTTCATGCCCACCCCGAACGGCGACATCTCCACGTACTTCCTGTCCTGCAACCGGAACAAGGGGTCCGTCACCCTCGATTTCAAGGACCCGGACGACCTCGCCGTCCTGGGCGAGGCGATCACGCGCGCCGACGTCCTGATCGAGAACTTCCGGCCCGGCACCATGGACCGGCTCGGGTTGGGGGCGAACCGGCTGCTGGAGCTGAACCCGCGCCTGGTCGTGCTGTCCATCAGCGGGTTCGGCCACGACGGGCCGGAAGGCAGCCGCCCCGGCTATGACCAGATCGCCCAGGGCGAGGCCGGGCTGATGTCGCTGACCGGCTCCGGCCCGGACGACCCGCAACGTGTGGGCGTGCCGATCGCGGACCTGCTCGCCGGCATCCACGGCGTCGTCGGCGTGCTGGCCGCCCTGTACGAGCGGGAGGCGACCGGCGCCGGCAAGGTCGTGCGCACGTCGCTGCTGGCCTCCGTCGTCGGCGTCCACGCGTTCGAAGGCACCCGGTGGACCGTCGCCGGGCAGGTGGGCCGGGCGCAGGGCAACCACCACCCCTCGATCGCCCCGTACGGGCTGTTCGCCTGCAGGGATTCCGGCGTGCAGATCTCGGTCGGCTCCGAGGCCCTGTGGGAGCGGTTCCGGCAGGCGTTCGGCGGCCCGCTGGAGGACGCCATGTTCGCCACGAACGCTTCCCGGGTGGCGCACCGCACGGAGTTGGTCGCCGCCGTCGAATCACTGTTCGCCGATCGCGACGCCGCCGGGCTGCTGGCGGACCTCAATGAGCTCGGCATCCCGTGCGGCAAGGTGCGCGGCATCGACGAGGTCTACGACTGGGACCAGACCCTGTCGCAGGGCCTCGTCATGACCGTCGACCACCCGAGCCTGGGCCCGATCCGGCTGCCCGGCCCGCCGCTGCGCTTCTTCGACGGGGACGGCACGGAGACGACGGCATCCGCGCACACCGCTCCCCCGGAGCTGGGCGCCGACAACGACGCCGTGCGCGCGTGGCTGGGGCGGCAGCGGTGAGCGCGGAGGTCACGGTGGCCACGCCGTCGCGCATCGGGTCCGCCGCGCTCATTGACCTGGTCCTCGACCACGGCAGCTTCGAGCCGTGGGACGCGCCGCCGGCACCCCTGCCCATCGAGGCCGGGTACCGGCCGGAGCTGGAAGCCGCGCGAGCCAGGACCGGCGTCGACGAGTCGGTCGTGACGGGCGCCGGGACGGTGCGCGGGGTGGCCGTCGCCGTGCTGGTCGGCGAGTTCGGTTTCCTCGGCGGCTCGATCGGCGTCAGCGCCGCGGAGCGGCTGGTGCGCGGCATTGAACGGGCGACGGCGGCGGGCCTGCCCATACTCGCCGCGCCCGTCTCCGGCGGTACCCGCATGCAGGAGGGAACGGTCGCGTTCTTGCAGATGGCCAAGATCACCGCCGCCGTGAACCGGCACAAGCGCGCCGGGCTGCCCTATCTGGTGTACCTGCGCCACCCCACCACCGGCGGCGTGTTCGCGTCCTGGGGGTCCACCGGGCACATCACCGTGGGCCAGCCCGGCGCGCTCATCGGTTTCCTCGGCCCGCGCGTGTACGAGTCGCTGTACGGCGAACCGTTCCCGGAGGGGGTCCAGCGCGCCGAGAACCTGTACGCGAAGGGCCTGTTGGACGCCGTCCTGGACGAGCGCCACCTGGCCGGCATGGCCGCCCGGACACTGGCCATCATGTCCGCCAAGCCGGCGGCCCCGCCGGAACCGGCACCGGCGACCATGACCCAACCCGAGCCGGAGCCGGGCGCAAGACAACCGGTGGACGCGTGGACGTCGATCGAACTGTCCCGGCGCCCCGACCGTCCGGGGGTCCGGTCGCTGCTGCGGATCGCGGCGGCCGACCATGTGCCGCTCAACGGCACCGGGCAGGGCGAGAGCGACCGCTCCCTGCTGCTGGCGCTGGCCCGTTTCGGCGACCACGGCGCCGTCGTGCTCGGACTGGACCGGCACGCCCAGCGGCTGGAGGCGCCGCTGGGTCCCGGCGCACTGCGCCAGGCCCGGCGCGGCATGCGGCTGGCGCAGGAGTTGGAGCTGCCGCTCGTCACGGTCGTGGACACCGCCGGTGCGGCGCTGTCCAAGGAGGCGGAGGAGGGCGGTCTGGCCGGGGAGATCGCCCGGTGCTTGAGCACGCTGCTGGACCTCACGACGCCCACGGTGTCGGTGCTGCTCGGGCAGGGGTCCGGCGGCGGCGCGCTGGCCCTGGTGCCCTGTGACCGGGTGCTCGCCGCCGAACACGGTTGGCTGTCGCCGCTGCCGCCGGAGGGCGCCAGCGCGATCATCCACCGCGACACGGACCATGCCCCGGAGCTGGCCCGCCGCCAGCGCGTCAACGCGGCCGCCCTGTTCGAGGACGGCATCGTCGACCGCATCATCGCGGAACGGCCCGACGCCGCCGGCGAGCCGGTGCCGTTCTGCCGGCGGATGGGCGCCGCCATCGAGGCGACACTGGCCGAGATCGCCGCGATCGGCGTCCCGGAGCTACTCGACCGGCGCCGCGACCGGTACCGGCACCTGGGCTAGGGCCCACGCGCCCGAGGGCCCCGCCGCGGGGGGCCACTGCCGGGAGGGAGCGGCTGGGGATTGCGAGCGGTGGGAGCGGCTGGGGATTGCGAGCGGTGGGAGGGCGTGGGGATCAGTCCAGCAGCAGCGCCGGTTCCTCGAGGATGGCGGCCACGTCGGCCATGAACCGGGCCGACAGGTCGCCGTCCACCACGCGGTGGTCGAACGAGCCGCCCAGCGTCGTGATCCAGCGCGGGATGACCTCCCCGTCCAGCACCCACGGCTTCTGCTTGATGGTGCCGAACGCCACGATGGCCACCTCGCCCGGGTTGATGATCGGCGTGCCCGTGTCGATGCCGAGCGCGCCGATGTTCGTGATCGTCAGCGACCCGCCGGCCATGTCCGCCGGTTGCGTCTTGCCGGCGCGGGCCGTCGTCGCCAGCGAATTCAGCGCGATCGCCAGTTCCTTCAGCGACAGGTCCTGGGCGTCCTTGATGTTGGGCACCATGAGCCCGCGCGGGGTGGCGGCCGCTATCCCCAGGTTCATGTAGTGCTTGACGATGATCTCCTCGCCGGTCCACGTCGCGTTGACCGACGGGTTGCGCGCCGCCGCCCAGATCACCGCCTTCGCCAGGATCAGCAGCGGGGAGACCTTGATGCCCTCGAAGTCGCGGGACGCCTTCAGCCGTTTCACGAACTCCATGGTCCGCGACGCGTCGACGTCCACGAAGATGGACACGTGCGGGGCCGAGAACGCGCTCTCCACCATGGCCTTCGCCGTGGCCTTGCGCACGCCCTTGACCTTGATCCGCTCCACCCGCGCGTCGCCGGCCACGGTGGCCGGCGCCCAGAACGTGCCGGCGCCGTCCTGTTCGGCGGCGCGCTGCTCCTGGTAGCTGAGCAGGTCGCGGGCCGTCACCTCGCCACGCAGCCCGGTCGCCGAGACGTCGGCCAGGTCGATGCCCAGGTCCTTCGCCTTCTTGCGCACCGGCGGCTTCGCCAGGGCGCGGCCCCGCAGGTCCGCAGCCGCCGGCGCTGTGGAAACGGACGCCACGGAAGCGGACGACGGCGGCACGGGCGCGGGTGCCGCGGCTGCGGTGGGTGCGCCGCGGCGCGCCCGGCGCGTGACGGCGTCGGCCTTCGGGCCGGACCCGACCAGCGGCTTCGCGGCCGGCTCCCCGGTGTCCGTGTCGGCGTCGGCGCTGGGGCGCACCTGGATGCCCATCTTCTGTGCGGCCAGGCCGGGCGTGTCGGGGTGCGCGGGCGCGATGCCCTCGGCCAAGACAGGCGCCGGCGTCTCGGCGCCGATGGCGATGATCGGCGTGCCGACCGCGACCGTGTCACCCTCGGCCACGAGCAGTTGCGCGACGAGTCCGGCGTACGGCGAGGGCAGTTCCACGAGCGACTTCGCGGTCTCGATCTCGACGAGGACGTCGTTGACGGCCACGACGTCGCCGAGCCTGACCCGCCACGAGACGATTTCCGCCTCGGTCAGGCCCTCCCCCACGTCCGGCAGGTTAAAGGTGTGCAAGGTCGACATGGATCTACCTTTCCTAGTAAGCAAGCGCGCGGTCGAACGCCTCGAGGATGCGGTCGATGTCCGGCAGGTAGTGTTCCTCGACGCGCGCCACCGGGTACGGCATGTGGAATCCGCCCACGCGCATGGCCGGCGCCTCAAGCGCGTAAAAGCAGCGTTCGGAGATGCGGGCGGCGATCTCCCCGCCGATGCCGCCGAACGTGGGCGCCTCGTGCGTGACGATCAGCCGGCCGGTCTTCTCCACCGACGCGGCGATCGTGTCGAAGTCGATCGGCGAGATCGAGCGCAGGTCGATGACCTCCAGGCTGTGCCCGTCCTGGGCGGCGGCGTTGGCGGCGGCCAGCGCGACCGGCACCAGGGGCCCGTACGCGACGACCGTCGCGTCCGTGCCCTCGCGCACCACCTGGGCGCTGAACGGGTCCCGCGCCGGCGCGGCCGTGTCGACCTCGCCCTTGAGCCAGTAGCGGCGCTTGGGCTCGAACACGATGACGGGGTCGGCGCAGGCGGCGGCCTGCTGGATCATCCAGTAGGCGTCGTGCGGGTTGGACGGGGTGATGATGCGCAGCCCGGCGGTGTGCGCGAACAGCGCCTCCGGCGATTCGGAGTGGTGCTCGATCGAGCCGATGCCGCCCCCGTACGGGATGCGGATGACCACCGGGACGCTCAACATGCCGTCGGAGCGGGTGTGGATCTTGGCCAGCTGGGTCGTGATCTGGTTGAAGCCGGGGAACACGAATCCGTCGAACTGGATCTCGCAGATCGGCCGGAAGCCGCGCAGCGCCAGGCCGATCGCCGTGCCGACGATCCCGGACTCGCCCAGCGGAGTGTCGACGACGCGGTCGGTGCCGAACTCGCGGGCCAGGCCCTCGGTGACGCGGTACACGCCGCCGAGCGGGCCGATGTCCTCGCCCATGAGCAGCGTCTTGTCGTCGCCGGCCAGGGTGGCGCGCAACCCGGCGTTGATGGCCTTGGCCATGGTCATGGTCGTGCTCATGCGACGCCGCCTTCACGGGTTGAGTCGGATGGGTCCGCGTCCTCGAACGAGGCCGCATACTGCGCGAACCACGCCGCCTCCTCGGCGACGAGCGGGTGCGCCTCGGCGTACACGGTGGCGAATCGGCGCTCGAACCCCTCGCCGGTGAGGGCCAGCGCGGCGGAACGGACATGCGCGGCCAGCGCGTCGCCGTCGTCCTTGACCTGCCGGAAGAACGCGTCATCGGCCAGTCCCTCGGTGCGCAGGTATGTCTCCAGCCGCAGCAGCGGGTCGCGGGCGCGCCACGCCGCCTCCTCGGCGGAGGGCCGGTACTTCGTGGGGTCGTCGGCGGTGGTGTGCGCGCCGAGCCGGTACGTCGCCGCCTCGATCAGCACGGGGCCCTTGCCGGCCCGGGCGTGCTCCAGCGCCCACTGCGTGACGGCGTGCACGGCCAGCACGTCGTTGCCGTCGACGCGGATGCCGGGCATGCCGTAGCCGGCGGCGCGGTTGGCGAGCGGGACCTTCGACTGCACGGAGAACGGCACCGAGATGGCCCATTCGTTGTTCTGGCAGAAGAACACCACCGGGGCGTTGAAGGAGGTGGCGAACACCATCGATTCGTGCACGTCGCCCTCGCTGCTGGAGCCGTCGCCGAAGTAGGCGACGACGGCGGCCGGTTCGGTGGCGAGCCCGGCGTCCAGTTCGCGCTTGATGCCCATGGCGTAGCCGACGGCGTGCAATGTCTGGGCGGCCAGGACGAGCGTGTACAGGTGGAAGTTCGTCTCGCGCGGGTCCCAGCCGCCGTTGGAGATGCCGCGGAACAGCTTGAACAGGTCCGCCAGGTCCAGGCCGCGGGTCAGCGCGACGCCGTGCTCGCGGTACGTGGGGAACACGTAGTCGGCGGCGGCCAGGGCGCGGCCGGAGCCGATCTGCGCCGCCTCCTGGCCGATCACCGGCACCCACAGCGCCAGCTCCCCCTGCCGCTGCAGGGCCGTGGCCTCCGCGTCGAAGCGGCGCACCACGGCCATGTCCTTGTAAAAGCCGCGCAGCGTCTGCGGGTCGAGCGCGTCGGCATACGGGCCGAACGCGTCATCGCTGACACGCCGGCCCTGCGCGTCGAGTAGCTGGACCATGTCGGTGGGGCCGATGCTGCCGGGCCGTGCCACGCCGGCCGTGTCGGCCAGGTCCACAATGTCGGGCCCGGTTGCCGGTTGCCGTGCTACGCCCATGCCGTCTCCTCGTCTGCCATGTGCGCCGGGGCCAGCCCCGGGTCGATGACACGCCTGGTTTGTATATGCCTCAAACGGAATGCATTCCGTCGCGTGCATATATTCCAATTTCGATTTCCAACCCTATCGGTCCGGGATCGGAATCGACGCTTTGAACCCGCTAGGAACGGCGCGGCGCTTTTGTATAGGAGGCACAGATTTCCAGGAAGCGGGTGTTTGCCTCGACCTCGCCGATGCTGACCCGCACGCCCTCGTTGCCGAAGGCCCGCACGGAGAGGGCGTGTTCGCCCGCCAGCGCGGAGAACCCGGACGTGTCCTCGCCCAGCGCCAGCCACACGAAGTTGCCCTGGGCGTCCGGGACGTCCCAGCCCAGCGCGCGCAGCCCGGCCGTCACGCGGTCGCGTTCGTCGACGAGGCTTTGTACCCTTTCCACAACCTGGTCGTAATTGGCCAGGGACGCGACGGCCGCGTGCTCGGCCACCGAGGACACGGCGAACGGGGTGGCGGCGGCGCGCAGATAGGCGGTCACCTCCGGGTGGGAGACGGAATAGCCGACGCGCAATCCGGCCAGACCGTGCGCCTTGGAGAACGTGCGCAGCACCACGACGTTCGGGTACTTGCGGTACATGTCGATGCCGTTCACGGCGTCGGC
This sequence comes from Specibacter cremeus, assembly GCF_003946885.1. GTDB lineage: Bacteria > Actinomycetota > Actinomycetes > Actinomycetales > Micrococcaceae > Specibacter > Specibacter cremeus. The sequence continues at coordinate 16,569 of NZ_RWKQ01000043.1, forward strand.
CGCCCGCACGAACTCCTGGTAGGCCTCGTCGATGACGACGACCACATGCCCGGGGACGGACTGGATGAATGCCTCGGTGTCCGCGGCGGTGAGGGCCGGACCGGTCGGGTTGTTCGGCGTGCACAGCAGGATCACCCGGGTCCGGCCCGTGACGGCCGCGGCCATGGCGGCCAGGTCGTGGGTGCCGTCCGCGAGCAGCGGCACCTGGACGCTGCGCGCCCCGGCCAGGCCCACGCAGATCGGGTAGGCCTCGAACGACCGCCACGCGTACAGCACCTCGTCCTGGCTGCCGTCGTCATTCGCGCCGGCGAACGCGGCCAGGATCTGCGTCAACGCCCCGAGGCTGCCGGCGCCGGTGACGATGTCGTCGGCCGGGACGTCGAGGAACTCGCCCAGGGCGCCACGCAGCAGCGTGCACAGGGTGTCCGGGTAGCGGTGGATGTCGTCCTGCGCGGCGATGGCCGCCCGCACGGCCGGAACCGGGCCGAGAGGGTTCTCGTTGGACGCCAGCTTGAAGCTCTCCAGCCCGGGAATCGGCACCGGCGCCTTCCCGGCCGCGTATTTGGGCAGGCGGCCCACCACGGGGCGGGGGACGATTCCGGCGGCGGGGAGGGCATGCTCTGCGGTCATGGACTAAGCGTAGCGGGAGTTTCCGGGCCATCCCGTTTCCCGGATGGCCCGGAAACTCCGGCTGGGACGTGCCTGTGAATCGGCTCCGGATCCCTGACGGGACCTGTCCGTTCCGTGAGACCATGGCCGCATGGGCAACTTCATTCTCCGCGTGCTCGTCAATGCGCTGGCGCTATGGCTCGTGACGTGGCTGCTGCCCGGCGTGTCCCTGGTGGCGACCAATCCCAACATCCCCGTGGCCGGCAATGGCACGCTGAACACGGTGCTGTCGTTCGCGTTCGTCGGGCTGATCTTCGGTGTGGTGAACGCGCTCGTGAAACCAATCGCGCACATCCTGGCCCTGCCGGTGACGATACTGACGCTGGGACTGTTCGCCGTCGTCGTCAATGCGGCCATGCTGTGGCTCACGGCGTGGCTGAGTTCGCTGACACCCATCCACTTCACGATCGACCGGTTCTGGTGGACGGCGATCTGGGCCGCACTGATCATCAGCGTCGTCTCGATGCTCACGAACGGCATGACCTCCCGCGACCGCGCCCGGCGCTGACCCGGTGATTGAGCCTGCCGCCGGTGATTGAGCCTGCCACCGGTGATTGAGCCTGCCGAAATCCGGGGTCTCGACGAGCTCGACCACCGGTGATTGAGCTTGCCGAAATCCGGGGTCTCNTCGACGGCGTCAGGAGCGGCAGGTACGGCGACTGTAGGCACGACGACGGCGCAACAGTGCCGCCGCGCTCGCACCGACGACCAACTCCAGTGCGATGACGCCGAGCATGCCGGCGCCGCCGGTGGCGGCCCCTGTTGGGGAGATACCGCCCATGGCCATGCCGGCGTGCGTGTGCCCCGCCAGCCCCGGGCCCAGCAGCAACACCGCATGCACGGCGGCCATGGCCAGCGCCATCGCCATGAGCAGGTGGACGGCCCGGCCGTGCGCGCCGCGCCAGACGGAGAGCGCGCAGGGCAGGCACGCGGCGGCCATGAGGACCATCAGGGCCGCCTCGAACGGCATGCCCCGGTGTGCCCACGCCATCCACAGGTGCACGGCGATGGACGCGAACGCGATGCCGGCGCACATCCGGGGATGCGCGCCGGCACCGCCGCGCCTAGCAGTGGCAGCTATCGCCGTCGCCATGACCCGCGGGCTTGCTCTCGGGGACGTCCAGCACGGGGCTGCGGTCGAAGAAACCCTCGGGGCGCAGCTTGAAGCCGACCGTGTCGACGGGCATGATCGGCCAGTCCTCCACCCGCGGGTAGTGGGTCAGCCCGAACGTGTGCCAGAGCACGATGTCCTCGGTGTCGATGTCACGGTCGGCGGCGATGTACGCCGGCAGCCCGGCGCCGCCGGGGTTCTGGTTGACGAAGTCGCCGGTCGGGTAGCGCTCGTCCTCGGCGAAGCGGGTGACCCACAGGTCCTTCGTGGCGAACGCGGCGCGCTTGGCGACGGACGAGTTCGGATCGGCGAGCAGCGTGGGCTGGCCCTGCGGGTGCAGCTTGTAGCCCACCGGCTCACCGAGCCGGTTGAGCGAGTTCGGGTTGGAGACGATCCAGGTGCGGCCCACCTTCATGTCGGCCTCGCGCACGGCCTGCTTCTCCGTTGCCAGCACCGTGCGCTTGCGGCCGAACGCGTTGCCGCGCGGGTTGCCCGGTCCCATCGGCACGCGCACGGCGTCCTCCTCCTCGACCCGGTTCGTGAACCCGTCCAGGGCCATGTCCAGGCGGGCGCCGAACAGGTGCTGGTGGTACGGGGCACCCAGGCCCGGGGCCAGTTCGGAGGCGTACTCGTAGCCCTTGCCCGGGTGGGCGCTGGTGAACACGACGCCGGTGGCCTTGGCCTCGAACTCGATGGTGCCGTCCAGGTACAGGTACCAGTAGAAGCCGTAGTCGTAGTTGCCGATCGTGGTGAAGAACGAGATGACCAGGCGGCGGTTGCGGCGCGTGTAGTCGATGCCGGTCCACAGGTCCGAGTGCTTGGCCAGGATCGACCAATCCTCCTCGTGCATGCACACGCCGTTGCGGATCTCGCGCGGGTTGCCGAAGGCGTCGCTGACCACCGGGCTCAGGTACGTGATCTCGCCGAGGCAGTCGCAGCCGAGCTCCAGCGAGTTGGCGTAGGCGCCGACCAGGTATTCGCCGGTGTCGAAGTAGTTCTGCCACGACCGCACGGGCGACGGGTCGCCGTAGGGGACCACCATCTCGGCGATCGAGGCGCGGTTGATGATGGAGCGCTTGCGGGCCCCGTCCTGGAAGGCGATGTTGTGCAGTACCAGGCCCTCGCGCACGTCGAAGCCGACGTCCAGGCTCCATTTTTCCCACTCGACGTGGTTGCCGCCGGTGACGGTGAAGCTGGGGCCCTCCGGCTGGGTGATGCTGATGGGCTTCTGGGTTTCACGGACCGGCCCGGTCAGCTCCGGGTCGGTGTAGTTGCCGTGCTCCGCCGGGACGGGGACGGCACCGAAGTCCAGCACCTGGTCCACGGACTGGTTGACGACGTCGACGTAGGCGACCAGGCCGTCGATGGGGTGCGCCCACGGGCTGTCCTCGGGGAAGTCCTGGTAGAAGGCCAGCCCGCGCAGGATGCGCCGCCCCGACTCCTCCGGGTATTCGAAGACGCCGGCGGACAGGGGCGCCACGCGCACCTTGGCCAGGTCCAGGTTGCGGGCGGCCAACGCCTTGAGCCAGTCCTCGTTGGTGGACAGGATCTCCTCGACGGCGCCGAACTCCTCCTCCAGGACGGGCAGTTCGCCGGTGACGGCGGTGTCGAGCTCGACGGCGGACTCGAGCTCGCCGCGCGTGGCCGAGACGACGACGTCCTTCGGCGCCGCGCCGGACACGTCGTGCAGGAAGACGCGGTAGCGCCGGTTCGTTTCGGTCGTGCTGTTTGTCCCGGCGTTGCGGGGAGGGTCGAGCAGGCCCAGGTAGGCGATGCGCACGGTGTCGCCGAGCAGTCCGGCGCCGTGCAGCGCATCCCGCACGGCGGTGATCTCGGCGGCCGAGGTCATCGAGTAGGCGGACGCGTTCTCTTCTGTGGTGGCGGTCATGACTCAATCTTCCCGTCGGAGCGGATCGTGGACCACGGTGGCCACGACATTTTTATTCTATGATTGTAGAGAATACAGGTTTGTAAGATGCCTCACAAGGGGTGGAACCATCTTCGTCCACGCCCATGCCGCCACCGGGAAGTCACCATGCCGAAAATCGTCAACCACGACCAGCGCCGCCTGGAGCTCGTCGACGCCACCTGGCGCATCATCGCCCGCCACGGCATCGAGAGTGCCACCATGCGCGAGATCGCGGCCGAGGCCGGGTTCGCCAACGGCGCCCTGAAGCCGTACTTCCCCACAAAGGGCCATCTGATCGAGTTCGCGTTCGGGCACGTGTTCAACCGGACCAACCAGCGCATTGCGAAAAACACCACGGGCAAGGTGGGGCTGGCCGCGCTGCGCGCGTTTTGCCAGGAGGTCCTGCCGCTGGACGAGGACCGGCTCAACGAGGCGCGCATCGTGATCCCGTTCTGGCAGAAGGCGCTGACGGATCCGGCCAAGGCCCGCATGCACGAGACGTCGATGAACCAGTGGCGGTCGCTGTTGTTCGGCTACCTGGGCCAGGCGCGCGCCCGCGGCGAAGTGTCCACCGCCGTCCCCGACGAGCACCTCGTCGGCAACCTGATGTGCATGCTGCTGGGCGCCCAGGTCGTGGCGGCCACCATGCCGGCCGACCATTTCGAGACCGGCCTGGAGGCGCAACTGGACGCCTTCCTGGCGCTTCTGCAGCCGGCTCCGCCGGAGCCCGTGTAGGCGCGGGAACGGTCCGATCGTTATTCAACGGATGTCGAAAATAAGTGACAGGGGGCACACAGGGGCGCTATGGTGTGGTGATACCGCCGTCCCGACCGGGCCGCCTGGCGGCCCGGCAAGTCATGAGGGGTCATCGATGACAGTCACCGCAGTCGAACATGTTGCCGACCAGCAGCGCCCCGATGCGGTCCACACGGCCATCGCCCGTTCCTTCCCCGAATGGCACGCGCTCGTGTCCAAGTCGTTCGTGCCGCTGCGCGTTCGCACGCACAACCCCGAGCACTTCAGCGGCCGGCTGCGGTCCCGCGTGCTCGATGAGCTCTCGATCGTCGAGGTGACGGCCAACGGCCATAGCGTGCACCGGACCCCGGCGCTGATCGCGGACACGGACCGCCGATACTTCAAGCTCAACCTGCAACTCTCCGGCACCGGCTTGCTCGTCCAGGACGATCGCGAGGCCGTGCTGCGCCCTGGCGACCTGGCCATCTACGACACGAACCGCCCCTACACGCTGGCCTTCGAGTCGGATGTGCGCATCCTGGTGCTCATGTTCCCGCACGACGTGCTGGACCTGTCGGCCGAGTCGGTGGCCCGGCTCACGGCCGTCCGCATGGCCGGCGACGCCGGCCTGGGCCTGATGATCAGCCCGTTCATGACCCAGCTGGCGAACAACATCGACGTGCTCTCGGGCCCCAGCGGTCACCGGCTGGCCCACAACGCCGTGGACCTGCTGGGCACCATGTTCGCCGCCGAACTGGACCGGCTGGGCGCCGAGAACCCGCATGCCGACCTGCTGGCCAGCATCCGCGGCTACATCGAAACGAACCTGGCCGATCCCGACCTCACCCCGGCCCGGGTCGCCGCCGCGCACTTCATCTCGACCCGTCACCTGCACAATGTGTTCCACGACGCCGGCACCACCGTGGCCAGCTGGATCCGCGCCCGCCGGCTCGAGAACTGCCGCCGCGACCTGCGCGACCCGCTGCTCGGCGCGCGGTCCGTGAGCGCCATCGCGGCCCGCTGGGGCTTCGTCGACGCGGCACACTTCAGCCGCATCTTCCGGGCCGCCTTCGGCGAACCGCCCAGCACCTACCGCCGCTGCACGCCCTGACAAGCACCGGGGCCGCAACCAACGCGCGCAAGGGAAGCGTGCAAGGGAAGCGTGCGCCGATAGACAAGCGCCCTGCCGTAAACAACAAGTCCGCCATTGTGACACCTGCCACACTGGCATTGTCTTTATTCTCCCGTTGGAGGTTTTAATGTCACTCGAAAACACCCGGCAGGCGCCCGCCGGAGCCGCAGGCAATGGCCTGAGCAAACGCACCCTGGGCGTTCCCGCCCTGGTGTTCATGATCATCGCCGCCTCCGCCCCGCTGACCGTCGTCGCCGGCGGCGTGACGAGCAACTTCGCCGTCACGGCAAACCTCGGCATCCCGCTGTCGTTCATCGTGCTCGGCGTGTTCCTGGCCCTGTTCGCCGTCGGCTACGCCGCCATGAGCTCACACATCCGCAACGCCGGCGCCTTCTACGCGTACATCGCCCAGGGCCTGGGCCGGGCGGCCGGCGTCGGCGCCTCGTGGGTGGCGCTGGTGTCCTACAACGCCATGCAGGTCGGCATCTACGGCATGTTCGGGTTCGCGGCGTCGTCGTTCGTGTCCGGCAAACTGGGCCTGGACGTGCCCTGGTGGGCGACGGCGCTGGTCGGCTTCGTCATCGTCGGCTGGCTCGGTGTGAACAAGGTGGACCTGTCGGCCAAGGTGATCGGCGTGCTGGTGGCGCTCGAATTCCTGGTCGTCATCATCTACGACGTGATCTCGTTCGCCGTCAGCCCGGAGGGCGTCAGCAGCGCCGGGCTGGCCCCGACCGACCTGTTCACGGCCGGCGTCGGCGCGGCGCTCGCCTTCAGCATGGCCGCGTTCATGGGCTTCGAGTCCGCCGCCATCTACAGCGAGGAGGCGAAGGACCCGAAGCGCTCGATCGCCCGCGCCACGTACATCGCCGTCGCCATCATCTCGCTGTTCTACGCCATCTCCGCCTGGGCCATGGTCGTCGGCACCGGCCCGTCCAAGGTCATCGGGGAGTCGCAGCAGCAGGGCCCGGATCTGGTGTTCAACCTGTTGTCGGCGCACGGGGCCGTCATCGTCTCCGACATCGCCCAGTTGCTGTTCATCACCAGTCTGCTGGCCGCGCTCATCGCCTTCCACAACGCCGTGGCCCGGTACGCGTTCTCGCTGGGCCGCGAGGGCGTGCTGCCGCGCGGGCTGGCCCGCGTCAACCGCCGGCACGCCCCCGTGGCCGGTTCGCTGGCCCAGTCCGCGGTGGCCTTGGTCATGCTGGCCGTGTTCGCCATCGCCGGCATCGGCTCCCCCATGGGCGCGCTGTACCCGGTGCTGACGTTCTTCACGTGGCTGACGAACACGGGCGCGTTCGGCCTGGTGCTGCTGCTGGTGCTCATCTCCGTGGCCGTGATCGGCTACTTCCGCAAGCACACCGGGGAGTACTCGGCCTGGACGCGGCTCATCGCCCCGGCGCTGGCGGCCGTGACGCTGGGCATCACGTTCGTGCTGATCGTCGTCAACTTCAACGTGCTGATCGGCTCCACCGGCTTCTCGCCGCTGTCGGTCATCCTGCCGGCCGTCGTGATCGTGCCGGGCATCGCCGGCGTGCTGTGGGGCCTGCGGCTGCGCTCGTCCCGCCCGGACGTATACCGCGGCATCGGCTTCGGCGGCGAGGATGCGGACGTGGAGGCCGTCTCCGCGGAACCGGTCCCCGACGCGGTCTGACCCTCCGCCCGTGTGAAGTAACGACTGAAGGTACGACGACGGTGGCTCACCTTGGCGGGTGGGTCACCGTCGTCGTCGTTCGGCACTGTCGTTAAGGTGCCATGGCGTCAAAGGCGATGGTGGGCAGGTCGACGATATGGGCGCCGCCGTCGGCGATGATCGTCGCCCCCGTGATGTAGGACGCCTCGTCGGAGGCGAGAAAGCGGACGATGGCGGCCATCTCGGCCGGCTCGGCGGCCCGGCGCAGTGGCACGTTCGCGGTCACCCGCGCGTAGGCCTCTTCCCGGCTTGAAACGGACGCGTGCCGGGCATATTCATCCATTTCCTCGTCCGCCATGGGTGTGCGCACCCATCCCGGGCACAGCGTGTTGACCCGGACGCCGTGCACACCGTAGTCACGGGCCAGCGACTTCGTCAGGCCGATGAGGGCGTGCTTGCCGACGGTGTAGCCGGCCACGTTCGGCCCGGCGAACACGCCCGCCAGGGACGAGATGACCACCACGGACCCCCGCCGTTCGACCAGCTGCCCGAGTGCCGCCCGGACGGTGGTGAACGCCGTCGTGAGGTTCACGTTGAGGCTGGCCTGCCAGGCGGCGTCGTCGGTGTCGGCCACCGAGGCGAATCCGTGCCCGCCGGCGTTGGCGACGACGATGTCCAGGCCGCCGAACTCGGCCACTGTTTCCGCAACGGCCGCGGCCGCCTGGCTCGAATCCGTCAGGTCCGCGACAACGGCTTTGGCACCGCACCGGGCGGCGACTTCCTGCAGTGGTTGCGGCCGGCGTCCGACCACCGCGACCCGGGCGCCTTCCGCGGCGAATCTCTCCGCGATGGCGGCGCCGATGCCGGTGCCGCCGCCCGATACGAGCGCGACCTTGCCCGTCAGTGATGATCCTCCAAGTGATGACATGGCTGCCTTCCTTACGCTGGGAACGACGACCGGCCGGGTGGCCGTGGTCGGAAACCGGGGCCGCCGACGCCTTCACTGATCGACAACTTCGCTGCCCTCGTAGACAAGCGCACCCCGGGTCCGCAACTTAGAATATGTGATACGAGTCACCGATTCGCCCGTTCCGCTGGAACGGAGCAATGGGCGCCGCAGGCTGGTCGCAGCGCCACCGAAAGACGGGAAAAGCATGAAAAAGTACCTGTTGCCGGTCGTGGCGGCCGCCGCCGCGGGCGTCATGGTCCTCAGCGGCTGCAGTTCGTCGGGCTCCGGCGGGGCCAATTCGCCGATCGTCGTCGGCTCGGTCAACGCGCTCAGCGGCGCCGGGACGTTCCCGGAGTCATCCCAGGCGGCGAAGGCCGTCTTCGACCAGGTCAATGCCAACGGCGGCATCAACGGCCACAAGATCGACTACAAGATCCTCGATGACAAGGGTGACCCCGCCACCGCGGCGGCGGCCGCGCGCGAAGTCGTCGGCAGCGACAAGGCCGTCGCCCTGGTGGGCAGCGCGAGCCTGATCAACTGCCAGATCAACGAGAAGTACTACGAGCAGCAGAAGATCCTCTCCATGGAGGGCATCGGCGTCGACGCGACATGCTTCAACAGCCCCAACATCGCCCCCGTGAACGTGGGTCCCTTCCACGACCTGACGTTGTCCCTGCTATACGGGTCGGAGGTGCTGCACCTGACCAACATCTGCGTGCTGTTGGAGGTGGCCGGCAACACCCTGCCCGCCTACCAGGCGGCCGTCAAGCAATGGTCGGACATCACCGGCAAGAACGTCATTTACACCGATAGCACCCTGCCGCCGGGCGCGTCCGACTACACCTCGTACATCGTCAAGGCCCACCAGGCCGGGTGCAAGGCGATCGCCATCAACCCGATCGAGCCTGACTCGATCGGCCAGATGAAGGCCGCGCAGGCGCAAGGGTGGAACGATGTGACCTGGTTGAACCTGACGAGCGTGTACAGCGACAACTACGCCAAGGCGGTCAGCGCCGCGGGCGCCGGCGTATACGTGCCGGCGGAGTTCTACCCGTTCACCGACGCCTCCAGCCCGCAGACCAAGGATTGGCGGGACCTGATGACGAAAAACAAGATCGCGCTGACGTCCTTCAGCCAGGGCGGCTACCTCGCGGCCACCTACTTCGTGCAGGTCCTCAAGGGCATCAAGGGTGACATCACGCGGGAGTCCGTCACGAAGGCGCTGCAGGACATGGCGCCCATCTCCAATCCGATGGTCGGCACCCCGTACGTCTTCGGCACCGCCAAGACGCACTCGGACAACATCGCCGGCTGGCCGGTCAAGCTGCTCAGCGGTACCAACAAGTGGGAACTCGCCGCCACGGACTGGCTGCGGATCCCCACCAAGTAGCCCGCCAGGATACGACGGCGGCGGGCCGGGCGGCAGGACGCCCGGCCCGCCGCCCACCAGGAAGGACGTTCGCCATGGATGCTCGAAAGGCGGCAGGACCGTGCTGCAAGGTGCGCTAGCGGGGCTGGCGGCAGGAGGGCTGTACGCAGTGCTCGCCGTCTGCCTGACACTCATGGCCCGCCTCGTGCGGGTGGTCAATTTCTCCCAAGCCGCCACCGGCATGTTCGGCGGCTTCGTCGCCGTGTGGCTCGTCAGCAACGCCGGGATGCCGGTGTGGTTGGCGACCGTCATCGGCATCCTCATCGGCGGCGCCCTCAGCGCGATCATCGGCTGGATCATCGCGACCTGGCTCGCGGAGGCCGACACCAGTACCCGTTCCGCCGTCACCGTCGGGCCGCTGCTGCTGCTGATCTCGCTGTCGTTCATCCTGTTCGGCAACAAGCCCCAACCGTTCCGGCCGATCCTGGCCGGACCCGCCTTCAGCGTCGGCGGGGTGGTCGTGAGCCAGGTGACCGTGGTGACGGTGGTATTGGCCATCGTGGTCGCCGTCGGGTGCCGGATCATCCTCGCCAAGACGTCGGCCGGAACACAATTGCGGGCACTTTCCGAACGACCGACCACGGCCGAACTGCTGGGCATCCCCGCCAAGCTGCTCAGTGTCGGGGTCTGGACCGTGACCGGGATGATCAGCGCCCTCGTCGTCTCGATCGTCGCCCCGTCCCAATCCAACGACGCGACCTCGCTGGCCATGCTGATCGTCCCCGCGGCGGCGGCGGCCCTGCTGGGCGGGTTCCGCCGACTGGACCTGGCCGTCGTCGGAGGCCTCGCCCTCGGAATCCTGCAGGGCCTGGTCGCCCAGATCGACCAGATCTCCTTCGTCCGCAATTTCGTGCCGTTCCTGTTCATTGTCGGGTTCCTGCTCTGGCTCCAACGCAAGGAGGTGTGGGATGCTTCGCGCTAGGAATACCGCCCTCCGGGCGGCCGGCGTCCCGCTGATCGTGGCCATCGTGGCCGTTGCCGTCGGCTACGGGCTCAGCGTGGTCCTGTCCGACTACCTTGTCTTCCTCGGCACCACAGCCATCGTGGCCGCCATCGCCATTCTCGGCCTGGGCGTGGTGACGGGGAGCGCGGGAATGATCTCGTTGTGCCAGTTGACCTTCGCCGCCATCGGCGCCTGGGTCGTCGCCTGGCTGAACACGATTGACGCCCCCGGCGGTTTCATCCTGTGGCTGGTCCTCGGCGCGCTGGCCGCGGGCGTCGTCGGCATCCTGGTCGGGCTGCCGGCGCTGCGGTTGCGCGGGGTGAACCTGGCCGTCGTGACGCTGGGTTTCGCCGCCGCGGCGGACGTGACGCTTGTCCAGATCCAGTTTCCCGGTGCGACGGCGGGCGTGTCGGTGCTGCGCCCGGACCTGTTCAGCGACGACAGGTCGTATTTCCTGCTCGCCGTCCTCGCAATGGCCATCTGCGCCGTCATCATCCACTTCGTGCAGCACAGCCGGTTGGGCAGCAGCTGGAAATCCGTGGCCTTCTCAGAACGCGGTACAGCCTCGGTGGGCGCCAGCGTCAGCAGCTCCAAGCTCACCGCCTTCGCCATCAGCGCCGCGTTGGGCGGGGTCAGCGGCGGCTTGGTGGTCGGCCAGGTCGGGCTGGCCTTCCCATCCAGCTTCTCCCCGATCCAGTCGCTGGCCCTCTATGTCCTGTCCATCATGTCCGGCGCACACCTGGTTGACATGGCCATCTTCGGCGGCATCCTCTGGGTGGTGGTCCCCGAATTGCTCAAGCGGTGGGGGGTGCCGCAGGACTGGGCATTCGTGATCTTCGGCGCCCTGGGCGTCCAGGCCCTGACCAGCGGCAGCAACCTCGGCACGGGCATCCGCAACGTGTGGTGGAAGCGCCAGCTCCAGCGTGCGGGCCGGACCGTGAACACCCTGGGCGAGGGCGTGGAGGCGGCCGGGGCCGCCGCACCGCAGCCGCCCGCCCCCGTCTCGACGGGCGCTCCCGTCCTGGTCGTGGAGGATCTCTCGGTGGCGTTCGGCAACATCAAGGCATTGAAGAACGTCAGCCTGACCGTCCCGGAACACTCGATCATGGGCCTGATCGGGCCGAACGGTGCGGGCAAGTCCACGCTCGTCGACGCCATCAGCGGGTTCCTGCCCCAACACACGGGCGCCATCAGCCTCGGCGGAAAACCCCTCCACGGACTGTCCCCGACGCGCCGCGCCCGTCTCGGGCTGCGCCGCACCTTCCAGCAGGACCGGGTCCCCCCGGGCCTGACCATCGGGGCCTACATGCGCTTCGTCGCCCGGCGACGGACCACGCCGTCCGAGGTCGAGGACCTGCTGCAATTCATGGGCTGCCCGCCGTCCTCGAGCCGGCTGGCCGCCGTCGACGTCGGCACGCGCCGCCTCGTGGAGGTCGCGGCGAACATCCTCTCCAAACCGCGGGTCCTACTGCTCGACGAGCCGGCCGCCGGCCTCTCGCACGAGGAACACGTCGACCTCGGCCGGCGCCTGCTGCAGGTCCCGGAGCGCTACGGCGTCTCGGTGCTCCTGATCGAGCACGACCTCGACATGGTGCGCAGCGTTTGCTCGACCCTGACGGTGCTGGACTTCGGCGAGGTCCTTGACCAGGGTCCGCAGGACGAGGTCCTGGCCAACCCCGCCGTCATCAAGGCCTACATGGGCGAAACGGAGATGCTGTGAGCACCCTCAAACTTGACAACGTCACCGTCAGCCGCGGTGCCGGCCCGGTGATCCGCGACGTCAGCCTGCGCGTGGATTCCGGCAGCATCACGGCGCTGGTGGGGCCCAACGGCGCCGGGAAGACGAGCCTGCTGGAATCGATCTCCGGGGTCATCGACCCCAGTTCCGGAGACATCAGGCTCGACGACGAGCCGCTGGGCAAGCTGTCCCGGGTCAAACGCGCGAGGCGGGGGCTGGTGCACATCGAACAGGGCCGGGCCGTGTTCCCGTCGCTGACGGTCGAGGAGAACATCCGGTTGACGGCACGCACCCAGGCCGGGGTGGATGAGGCGTTCGACCGGTTTCCGGAGCTGGCGAAACGACGGGGCAACGCCTCGGGCCTGCTCTCCGGCGGCGAGCAGCAGATGGTCGTGCTGGCGCGGGCGTTCGCGTCCCGCCCGCGGTTCCTGCTCATCGACGAGATGTCCCTCGGACTGGCCCCCGTGGTCTTCATGCGGTTGCTGCCGATGATCGAACAGATCAGCAAGGACGGCGTCGGCGTGCTGCTGGTCGAACAATTCACCCACCTCGCCCTCGGCGTGGCCGATACCGCCGTCGTGGCGGCCAGCGGCAGGGTGACGTACCAGGGCGACGCCGCAACGTTGAAGAACTCACCGGAACTCCTGCACCGCGCCTATCTCGGCGGCGCGCCGTAGCCTCCAGGTAGCCGGGCCTCCAGGCAGCCGGGCATCGAGGTAACCGGCGCGGCGTCAGGCGTCGCGCAGGAACACGCGGGACCCGGCGAACCAGGTCTCGAGCACCCGGGTGCGGGCCAGCGTGTTTTCGTCGCGTGCGAACGGGTCGCTGTCCAGGATCACGAAGTCGGCCGATTTCCCGGGCGTGAGGGACCCGCCCGCGTCGCGCTCCACCATCGCCGGACCGCGGAAGCCGGCCACGTCGTCGTTCCCGACGGCGAGCAGGCGGCCTGCTGAGGCGGCGAGCGCGCTGGCCCACGGCACGGCCGGATCGACGGTGTAGATGCGGGCGTTGCGGATGATCAGTTCGGCGGTAGCGGTCATGGTTGCTCCTTGCAGGGTCCGGCTACAGCGCCGGATCGTACCCCTCGGGGTGCACGGTCGTGGAGATCAGCCGGCCGTACGCGCCGAACGTGAAGAACGTGGGCACGGTGCCGGTCTCGTCGAGCCCGAACAGGGAGCCGTGCGAGCGGATGCTCCGCACGTCGCGGTGGTCGGCGATGGTCACCGACGCGCACGGGATGACCTTCTCCCGCCAGGCGAACACGTAGATGCCGGGACGGATCTCGTAGACGGAGTTCTCGTCGGTGTCGGCCAGTCCCTTCTCGGGGCCGGCCAGGCACTGCCACGTGTACCACTGGGGGCTCAGGTAGATGTGCTCGTACGCGTGCTGCGGGCTGTACACCCACATGACCCGGCGGCCGATGAGCGCGCGCGTCGGCGCCGGGGCGCTGCCGGTCGGCTCACTGCCCGCGATGACGCCCGCCTCGAAGTGCTGCTTGACGCGCGTGCCGTGCGCATCCGGTTCGCCGATCGCCGTGACCACCGACAGCGCCCGGCCGGTCCGGAGGTCAAGCACCAGGCTGACAGCGTCCAGGGGACGCGCCTGTGTGTGGAACTGCACCAGGTAGAGGCCATCGTCGACGACAAACGCCTCATAGGCGTCATCCCCGCGCTCGTCCCCGTGCGGGTCCCCTTCGGCGGCGTCATAATCCCACCGCACACGATCGTCGGTGAAGACGTGCTCGATCACGGAACCGTTCGAGTTCGTCACCGTGACAGTGCGGCCGGACAGGTCCGTCGAGTGTGGCGCCTTGTTGGCGTCGAACCCGGGCGCGAGCCCGTCCAGCGGCAGCCAGGTCGAGGTGTCGGACAAGGTCATGTCATTCTCTGTCATCGGTACTCCATTGTGGTTGTGTTGCGTGGTGTCCGCGAAACGGCGGCCGGTCATCAGGCCGACGCCGTCGGCGCCGTCCCCATGACCGTAAGCCGCATCATCTCCTCCAGCATGGTCTCGGTGAAGTCGCGCTGCATGTCGCGGTACGCGGGGTCGCCGGCGACGTTGTGGAGCTCTTGGGGGTCCACGGTGTGGTCGTAGAGTTCGACCATGTCCGTGCCGAAATAGCGGGTCAGCCGGCCCGTGCGGGTCACCACGGACCGCATGCGCACGGGCGCCGGGAGCCCCGGCATGCCGAACGGCTGGTCCTCCTCGATGACCAGGGCCTCCCGCACCTGGCCTTGACGGCCCTCAAGCACGGAGACGAGTGACCTGCCCTGGATGCCGCGGTACGGGTCCGTGCCGGTCAGTTCGAGCAGGGTCGGCGCAAGGTCCGCGGTGCTGACCAGGGCGTCCGTGGTGCCGTGCCCGGCCCCGGGCAGCTTCACGGTCAGGGGAACGTTGGTGAGGGCCCGGTAGTGGCTGAAGTGCTTGAGCATGAGCCCGTGGTCGCCGAGCAGGTCGCCGTGGTCGGACGTGAACACCACGATCGTGTCCTCATCGAGCCCCTGCCGCGCCAGGGCGTCCAGGACCCGCCCGATCTGCTCGTCCATGAGCGTGATCAGCCCGTATTGGGCGGCCGCGGCGTGCCGGTACTGGTCTTCGGTCACGGCCCACGTCATGGTGGGGTCCGTCCCCGGTTCGCCGCGCTCGGCGATGAGTGCCTGGATGTGTTTGGGCGACCGGCCATGGTCCTGGTCGAAGCCGGCCGGCAGCGGGATGTCCGCGGGATCGTACAGGTCGGCGAATCCGGCCGGCGGGGAGAACGGGTGGTGCGGGTCGGGGAAGGAGACGAACAGGAAGAACGGCTCGTCGGCCGCGGCGAACCCGTTGATCCGCTCCACCGCCTTGTCGCCGATGTAGGCGCTCGGGTGCGCGTGCGCCGGGATGGCGGTCTCGTAGACCTGCTCCCATCCCGGGTAGGCGGAGGTGGCGTTCTCCACGCCGCCGAGCAGGCGCGGGTCGTGGCCGCGTTCGACCGCCCAGTGCAGGTAATGCCCGCCGGGGCTGTCGCCGTGACCGACGACCAGGTCCACCTCCTGGTACCCGTAGTAGTCCGTGGGCAGGTGGATGAACCCGGCGTCATGCCCTGCCCGGTCTTCCCACTTGTCCCAGCCCGGTTCCCGCTCGCGGGTGACGGCGTCACGCAGGCCGGCCCGCAGCAGCAGGGGGTCGCTGGCGTTGATTTCGGCCAGCTGGTCGGCCTCGAACGGCCACCCCATGTTCTGGTGGTGCAGCTTCCCGACGGCGGCCGTCCGGTAGCCGCCCAGCGCCATGTTGCGCACCATGGTGGAGGCATCCGGGTCCATGGTGATCCCGTTGCACCGTGTTCCATGCGCGGAGGGCCAGCGCCCGGTCATCAGGCTGGCCCGGTTCGGCATGCACGTCGGGTTGGTGACGGTGGCCTCCGTGAACACGACGCTTTGGGCGGCCAGCGCGTCGAGGTTGGGCGTTCGCACCACCTCGTTGCCGGCGAATCCCAGGTGATCGGCACGCAGCTGGTCGGCGATGATGACCAGGACGTTGGGCCGTTTTCCGGAGGGGTTTGCGACGGTCACGCCGGCCTCTTGATCAAGGACAGCACGTCGGTGCGCAGCGCGGCGAACTCGGGCAGCGAGCGCGTGGTGATCTGGTCGCGCGGCGACGGCAGGTCGACGTCGATGGTGGTCAGCACGCGGGCCGGCTTGGACCCCAGCACGACGACGCGGTCGGAGAGGTATACGGCCTCGTCGATGTCGTGCGTGACGACCAGGACCGTCATGTTGAAGTCCTTGCGGATCTTCAGGCACAGGTCTTCCAGGTCGAAGCGGGTTTGCGCGTCGACCGAGGCGAACGGCTCGTCCATGACGAGGATCTCCGGCCGGTAGGCCAGCGCCCGGGCGATGGCCACACGCTGCTGCATGCCGCCGGAGAGCTGCCACGGGTACTGGTGCTCGGCGTGTTCAAGGCCGACGGCGGCAAGCGCATCGTTGCAGCGCTCCCGCGTCTCGGCGGCCGGCAGCCTCAGGTGCCGCAGCGGCAGCATGAGGTTCTTGCGGACCGTCAGCCACGGCATGAGGGACCGGTTGTAGTCCTGGAAGACAAGCGCCATCTCCGGCGGCGGCCCGTCGATGACGCGCCCGTCGATGGCGGCGGTGCCGCTGCTGGCCGGCTGGAGCCCGGCCAGGCACTTGAGCAGGGTGGTCTTGCCGACGCCGGACGGGCCGACGATGCAGACGACCTCGCCGGTCTCGACCGTGAAGGTCAGGTCCTCGATGATGACCTTGGCCTTCGCGCCGGCGCCGTACGACTTGGCCAGCGACCTCACGTCCAGGCGCGACGGGGCCGCCTTGCCGGCGACTGCTTCATTGGTCATGGTGGTTCCTCGGTCGGATGACGGTTTGGTGCGGCGGGTGGGTACTGTTGGTGATTGCATTATTGGGCCCTTGCGAGTCGTCGGGAGCCGATGTACCAGGCCAGCAGCCTGCGCCGGCCGAGTTCAAAGAGCATGTTGGCGATGAAGCCGATGACGCCCAGCAGGATGATGCCGGACCACATGTCGGCGATCATGAAGCTTTGTTGGGCGAGCAGGGTCATGGCGCCGATGCCCTGCGAGGGGCCGAGCATCTCGCTGGCGATCATGACCACGAACGCCGTTTGCAGGCTGACCTGCAGGCCGGAGGCGATGTGCGGCCCGGCCGCGGGCAGGAACACCCGGATGATCTTCTCCCCCGTGCTCAGGCGGTACACCGCGCTGACGTCCTTGAGTGTGGAATCCACGCCCCGGAGCCCGTCAACGGTCGCGATCAGCGTGGGGAACACGGCCGCCAGCGTGATGCTGGCGATGCGCATCTCGATCCCGAAGCCGATCAGGGACACGAAGATGGGCACGAGCGCGACCGGCGGGATGCTGCGGAAGAAGTGGATGACCGGGTCGACGTAGCCGCCCACCTTGGGCAGCATGGCCAGCACGAAGCCGAGCCCGACGCCGATGACGGCGGCCAGCGCGAAGCCGATCACCAGGTTCAGCAGGCTGACCAGGATGTCGGAGCTGAAGTGGGCGAACAACCACAGCTCCTGGAACCGTTCCAGGATGTAGGACAGCGGCGGGAAGAACGTGTTGGTCGAGCCGGCGGAGGCGACGAACCAGGCCGCGAGGAGCACGACCGGCGTGCCGACGCCAAGGAGCACGTACAGTGTCTTGCGCATGGTCAGACCGCCGCCTCTCGGTAGGAGGGATGCCAGTGCAGCAGGCGCCGTTCGCCCGCCCGGGCCAGGCCGATGAAGATCAGGCCCAGGATGCCCAACACCAGCACCTGGCCGTACAGCGACGGGTAGTTCCCGGACGATTGGGCCAGGTACAGGCCCTGGCCCAGTCCGGGGCCGCCGCCGAGCAGGCCGGCGACGACGGTGACGATCAAGGCCACGGGGGCGGCCACGCGCATGGCCGTGCCGATGAACGGCATCGCGCTGGGCAGGACGACGCGGAACAGGATCTCGGTCCGGCCCATTCCGTAGGAGCGGGCCGTGTCCCGGGCGACAGGGTCGGTGTCGTGGACGCCCGCGATGGTCTGCGTGATGATCGGCAGCAGGCAGCCGATGAAGACGAGGAGCCAGGACATCCGGGCCGTCGGGCCCAGGATGAGCACCAGCAGCGGCAGGATGACGATCGGCGGGATCGGCTTGAGGAATTCCAGCAGCGCCAGCGTGGCGTACCGGACGGCCGGGGAGCTGCCGATCACGATGCCGGCCAGGATGCCGGCGGCCGCGGATCCGAGAAGTCCCAGCAGGGCGACGCCCACGGTCTCCCCCACCGCGGACCAGAAGGATGCGCCGGAGGCGTCGGCGGCCAACGCCGACAGCGTGGCGACCGGCGAGGGGAAGGCGTCGCCGGCCAGGTGCGCGCTGGAGACAAGCTGCCAGAGCACGAGGGCACCGAGGACGCCGATCGCGCCCCTGGTTAGTTGGGCTGGCTTCATGGGGTTTTCCTGGACACTTTCATTATCGGGTGGGCCGTGGTCAGGGGACTCGGTCCGGCTACTTGAACAGGACGCCGTCGAGGTTCACCGGGGCACTGAGGTACCCCAGCTGGACCAGTTGCGTGTTGACCCGCTGGATGTCCACGATGTCGACGGACGTGGGCCAGTACGTGTGCGCGCCGTTCTGGATGATTGACAGCGGGACCTTGGTGAGGTCGGCGCCGACCTGCTGGCATTCGGCCAGGTGTGTATTGCAATAGGCGTTGGCCTTGTAGATGCCGCGTTGGAAGGCCTGCAGCGCGGCCGGCTCCTTCGTCGTCGTGCTTGCGCCGGCGACGTACAGTCCCACCGCACCCTCCTTGAAGAAGGCGACGCCGGGCGAGGACAGCCGCACGTCCCCGGCCGCCTCGGCCTTCCCCGTGAACGGGGCGACGAGGCCGGCGGCGTCCACACGGCCGGAGTTGAGCGACTGGAGCGCGGAGGAGAAGTCCAGCACCATCCACTTCACGGTGGACGGGTCGCCGCCGGCGTCCTTGATGACCTTGGAGATCGTGACCTCCAGCTGCGCCTTGCGGGCGGGGATGGCCACGGTCTTGCCGGCCAGGTCCTTGGGACTGGTGATGCTGCTGCCCTTGGCGACGAACAACCCGGTGTCGTCGACCTGCGCCAGGTTGGCCGGCTGCTTCGCGGAGGCCTCGTAGCCGTCGGCCGCCGAGACGATCTTCAACGGCACATGCTGGTTGAGCGCGTTCAGCAACGGGATCGACGGCGAGTAGGCCAGGTCCAGCTGCCCGCTCTGGGCGGCGGCGATGCCGGCGGGCGGGTTGGCGATGGTCGAGACCTCGATGTTGAGTTTTTCGTCCTTGAAGAAGCCCTTGTCGATGCCGATTTTCAGCGCGGCGTCGGAACTGAGCCCGATGGTGCCGACCTTGAGGGTGGTGACACCGCTGGCGTTGGCGCCGGATCCGGTGGTGTTGCCGCTGCAGCCGGCGATGGCCAGGACGAGGAGTCCGGCCAGGGCGAGGGGTGCGCGTGTTTTCATGATGTCTCCTGGTTTTGGTGGCTGGGGTTGGCGAGGCGGTCGTGGACCGGATGGCCGGCCACGAGGGTGAGGACGATGTCGCGGCCGGCCAGGTCCTCGATGGCGGCGTCGTCCGGCCACGGGCCGTCGAGGACGCAGAGGTCGGCGGCCATCCCGGGACGCAGCGCGCCCTTGAATGACTCCGCGTGGTCCTGCCAGGCCGGCAGCGAGGTCATCGCGGCCAGCGCCTGCAGGGAGGTGATGCGTTCCGGATCGGCGTCGGTCCCGGGGTGCGCGGGTGTTCCGCGGCGCACGGCCGCGATGACGGTCTGCCGCCAGTCCGTGGACGTCACGGGCGAATCGGACGCGATGTTCAACGAAACTCCGGCGGCCAGGGCGGTGTTGAGGGGCTGGTGGGCTTCGAAGCGTTCGGCGCCGAGAACGTCCCGCATGAGGTCCCCGGCACTGGCCCGGATCAACGGGTTGGTGCTGTAGCCGATGCCGTGCGCGGCCATGCTGGACAACGTCGCGTTGTCGCTGAAGGCCCCGTGGATGATGTAGTGCCGCGGCCCGGCCCCGTCGGGGAGCCCGGCCAGGATGCGGACGGCCGTCTCGGTGGCGGCGTCGCCGGTCGCGTGGATGCCGGCCTGCAGCCCGGCTTGATGCACCAGGGTGAGGATCCGTTCGAATTCGGCGACACGTTCGTCGTCGTTGGCGCCGGCGACGACCAGATGGCCGTGCGTGCATGCCGCGCCGTACGGCTCATGCATCCACGCCGTCCCGCTGCGCGGGATGCCGTCGGCGAAGATCTTGACGCCGGCCACGCGCAGCCGCCGGGGGTCGATCCCGCGCCGGGTGTAGGCCCCGGCCAGGCCGGAGCCGAGGCCGCCGGCCACGGCATCCGCGCTGACGCCGCCGGTGCCGGCGAACAGCATGAGCACGCTCACGCGCAGCGTCAGCTCACCGGCGGCCGCCATGTCACCGAGCAGGTCCAGCGCCGCGGTGGTCCCGCTGCCGTCCAGCAGTCCGGGGCTGCCCGGACCCAGGCCCGGCTCGGTGAGGGAGGTGATGCCCTGCGCGTGCAACACGGCCTGGGTTTGCAGCAGGGCGTCGCGGAGTTGGTCGCCCGGCACGGGGGGCAGGCAGGCGTTGAGCAGGGCCATGGCGCCATCCTGCAGCAGTCCGGTGGGCGCTCTGCCGGCGGTCCGTTCGATGACACCGCCGGTCGGGTCGGGCGTCCCGGCGTCGATGCCGGCTTGGCGCAATGCGGGCGCGTTGGCGATGAGCCCGTGCCCGGTCTGGTCGTAGGCCACCACGGGGACGTCCGTGCGGGCGGCGGTGACGGCCGCCGGGCCGCCCGGGCCGAGGACGGCCTCGTCCCAGCCGTGTGCCCGGACCCAGCCGTCCGCGCCGACGGGCGCCTCGGCGAGGATGCGGGCCACCTGGTCCCAGGTCGCGGCCCGGTCCCGGCCGATGCGCAGGTGGCCGAACGAGCACATGGCCGTGCCGACAAGGTGCAGGTGGGCGTCGTTGATGCCCGGCAGGATGGCGCCGCCGGCCACGTCCACGACCCGCGTGCCCGGCCCGGCCAGCCCGCGCAACCCGTCGTCGCCGATGGCGAGGATGCGGCCGTCGGCAAGGGCGATGGCGGTGGCCGCGGAAGCGGCGGACACGTCCGGTCCGGGCAGCGAACCGTCCAGCACGGTTCCCCCGTACAGGATCAAGTCCGGTGCGCTCGCCTGCGGTGAATCCACTGCCCCTACCTCTCCACGCCCTTGTGATCCGGCTAACATGGCAAGAGTATGTCAGATGACTTGGTCATTTGACTAGGTTTGGGCGTAAAGTTTTTGGATACGCTCGTTCGGACGGGCGCGCACTGCCCGTCGACGACAGGAGAAAACACCATGGCGCGAATTTCCGCGGAGGACCGACGGGCCGAGTTTGTCCGCTCTGCAGCTCGTGTCATCGCCGCCCAAGGGGTGGCGGCCGCCACCACGCGGCGCATCGCCGAGGAGGCCAATGCGCCGCTCGCGTCGCTGCACTACTGCTTCCGGAACAAGGACGAGCTGCTGCAGGAGGTGTACCACTACCTCAGCCGAGACTACGCAACAGCCCTGCCGCCGGTGCCGGCCTCGACGGCCGGGCTGGCCCATGTCATGGAAGCGCACGCCCTGCGGATCTGGGACCGCATGGTCAAGAACCCGCACGAGCAGGTCACCACCATTGAGCTGCTGTTGCGCCGCTTCCGGGTCGACGACGCCGGCCAGCCGCAGGCCCTCGCAATGAACCAGTCCATGTACGACGGCTGGATCAACTCGACCATGGCCCTTTTCACCGACGCCGCCATGGCCGCAGGCGAGCCGGTGCCGGCCAACCTGGAGCAGGTGACGCGCATGTTCATCGCGGGCATCGACGGCATCAGCATGCAACACCTGGCCGACCCCGATGCGGGGCGCTCACGGGGTCTTGTCACGCTGCTGGCGCGCAGTCTCGCCGCGGTGCTGGCCTACTAGCGCAGGGACCGCCGGCACGGCAGACTCGGCACATGAGCATCCGCATCCAATGCCTGGTCATCGACTGTGCCAACCCCGCCGAGCTGGCCAGGTTCTGGCGCGATGCGCTCGCGTGGCGCATCACGGAGGAATCGGCCGACGAGGTCGCCCTGGAGCCGTCGGCGGGGAGCCCCGGGGAGGGCGTGTCCCCGGACCTGCTGTTCCTGCGCGTGCCGGAGGAGAAACGGGTCAAGAACCGGCTGCACCTGGACCTGCGCCCCGACGACCAGGCCGCCGAGGCGCAGCGGCTGGAGGGCCTCGGCGCGACGCGCATGGACATCGGCCAGGGCGACGTCTCCTGGATCGTCATGGCCGACCCGGAAGGCAACGAGTTCTGCCTCCTGCGCGAGCTCACCGGGTGAGGGACACCGCTTGAAAGTTACGGCCCCGGCTTGACGCCCACGACCGGTTCGGGGACCATGCGCAGGCTCGGCAGGCCCCTGCGCCGGATCATCCCTTCGACGACGACGAGGTTTGGCAGCCAGGCGAGGAACGGCAGGGCCGCGTAGGCGTTGTTGAAAACGGGCTGGAATTCAAAGGGCCGGGTGGCGAAGGGGATCTGCACCGAGATGAGCACGCCAAGCCAGAGCCGCAACGTCACCGCCGCGTAGGTGAGCGCAAAGGTCCGCATCATCCATGCCTGGTGACTGCGAACGTCGCCGGCCCGGATGGCGCGGTAGGCTCGCCACGCCGCGCATTCCCACAGGACCGCGAGGGTGCCGAAGCCGAAGAACCCCACCATGCCGGCCGAGTTAAAGAATGACATGACGAATGCGGCCACACCGCCGACCCCAACGCACACCAGGTAGACGCGGCCGTTGGCACGATGGAACCGCCGGAACCGCCGTCGAATGCGCGCCGAGAACTGCCACGGTCCGAGCGCGAGAGCCGCGCCGGCGAACAGGATGTGGCAGTAGAACGCCACCTGCACGGCGGCCGGCGCGCTGGCATAGTGCGGTGCCAGACCCACCTTCTCCACGGAAAGCCGTTGCAACGGCCCGGTCAGGTACTGCCCAACGAAGAAGCCGGCAATGGACAGGGACGAGTACACGATCCACGCCCAACTCAACCGCCGTCCCAGCGGGTGGTTCACGGGATCGGCGGCGGGACTCGAGATCTCCGAAGATTCCATTGCGCTCCCCTGTGCCGGGCCGTCGGCCGGAGATTACTGCCAACACGGTACACCGCGCGGCGCCCGGCGGCGGGGAACGGGACCAATTCACGGCAAGTCCCCAGCATCCGCCCGGGTTGTCGCACCGCGGCCCAATGGCAATGCCGTTCAATCAAAGCGCGACGGCGCGCCGCCGGCACCCAGCCGACAGCACGCCGTCGTTCGTCGTGGCTTTTGCGTCTACTTCTCGCGGGTGAGGAACTCGCGGACGCGGGCACGGACCGGCTCGCGGTCGTAGCTGTTCACGAGCGCTCCGGCCATGCGGACCGGGTCGCCGAAGAAGAAGTACTCGTACAGCGCCTGGCGGCCGGAGAATCCGGTGATCGAGGCGTCGTAGGCGAGCTTGAACAGCCGGATGCGCTCCGGGCCGGTCAGTGACTTGCCCTGCAGGTACTTTTCGATGTCCTCGCCGGCAACCTCGAGGTCGGCCTGGCCGGGCAGCGCCATCAGGCCGGACGCGCAGAACTTGCGGATGATCTCCGGGAAGCGCTGGCTGGCCTTCGGGTACCAGTTGCGGGCCGCGTTCAGCGTCTCCCAGTGCGGCAGGAACACGCCTTCCTCGTTCAGCTCGCCCTGCGCCTCGGCGGCGATGATGAGCGCCTTGCCGATCTCGACGTTGCGGATCAGCTCGGCCAGGTCCTCCTGGATGTGCGCGAAGCCGTCGATGCCGATGGCGCCGGCGATCTCCGAGGCCAGGCCCAGGTAGAACTCGCTCTTGGCGACCGTGCGGGTGACGACCTGATGGGTCATCAGCGCGCCCGCGCCGGTCTCCTGGTACCAGGCGTTGCACAGGTCCGGGCGGCCGAGCATGAAGATGCGCTCGTTGGGGATGAACACGTCGTCGAAGACGACGACGGCGTCGATCTCGTCGTAGCGGCCGGCAAGCGGCTCGTCGTGCTTGTTGCCGCCGTTGTGCAGGCCGGTGCGGCACAGGTAGCGCAGGCCGGGGGCGTCGTTGGGGACGGCGAACGCGTACGAGTACGGGGCGTCCTCCGGCGTGCCGCGCAACACCGTGGACGGGAACACGAGCAGCTCGTCGGCGATCGGGGCGATCGTGGCCAGCATGCGGGCGCCTCGGATGACGATGCCGTCCTCACGCTCCTCGACGACGCGCGCCGAGAGCTGCCCGCCGAGCTGCTCGGAGCCGGAGACCGAGCGGTTGGCCTGCGGCGGGATCAGCGTGTGCGTGGCCAGCAGGTCGTTCTCGCGGGCCATCTCGTAGTACGCCTCGATGCGCTCGCCGAAGATCGGATCGGCCTTTTCGAAGAACTTCTTCGCCGTGGAGAGCGCCGTCAACGCGGAGTTCATGTAGTCGCCCGTGCGGCCCAGGAAGCCGTTGGAGTACTCGGCCCACGTGGAGATGGCCGCGCGGCGCTTCTTGAGGTCCTCGACCGAGCGGGGCACCAGGAACGAGGCGTTGACCGGGTCCCCGGTGGTCGGGGACGTGTACGTCAGCGCATCCTGGTACTGGGGGTCGTGCTGCATGTCGAACAGCTGCGCGTAGGTCTTGGCCAGCTCCGTGAACGCGGGGTGCTCGGTGAGGTTCTCGGAGACGACCTCGCCGTTGATGACCAGGTGCGGGCGCATCGAGTTCAGTTTGTCGAGGAACTGCGCTCCGGTACGGATACCCATGGTTGTTGCTCCAGTCTTCCGGGTGGGATTTTGTGGTCAGTCATGGTGTCGCTGGTGCGGCGCCGGTGTCGGCGTGAAAATGGTGGGGTGCGCGCCTGTGACGTCGTTTTCTCCTTG
>NZ_RWKQ01000044.1 GCF_003946885.1 Specibacter cremeus
GGCATGCTGGGAGAGGTCGGCCATGGCACGAGTTTAAGGGGACACGAACCAAAATCCTAAGTCATAATTTCGCAAACCCTTACTGCGCCTCAGTTGGGACGGGCGGGGGGCTTGACCGGCAGCAGCAGGGCCAGGCCGAGCACCAGCACCAGCACGATGCCCAGGATGCCCCACCGCTGCGAGCCGAACACGGCGATGAACAGGGCGAACAGGGCCGGGGCCAGGAACGACACGGCCCGGCCGGTCGTCGCATACAACCCGAACAGCTCACCCTCCTGCCCGTCCGGTGCCAGCCGGCCGATGAAGGTCCGCGCCGAGGATTGGGCCGGGCCCACGAACAGGGTCAGCAGCAGCCCGAAGATCCAGAACGCCGTCTTGCCGTGCAGGAAGAACAGCGCCCCGGCGCACACGATCAACCCGACCAGTGACGTCACGATGACCGCCTTCGGGCCGACCCTGTCGTCGAAGAAGCCGGCGGAGAAGGCGCCGATCGCGGCCACCACGTTGCCGGCGATGGCGAAGATCAGCACGTCCCCGGTCTTGAATCCGAACGAGCCGACGGCGATCACGGCGCCGAACGTGAAGATGGCGGCCAGCCCGTCACGGAACACGGCGCTGGCGGCCAGGAAGAACAGCGTGTGCCGCGAGGTGCGCGCCAGCCGGGCGATGGTGCGCCACAACTCCACATACGAGCGCAGGAACCCGACACGCGGCATGTCCGGGTTCCGCGGCGATTCCGGGATGGCGACCATGACCGGGATGGAGAACGCGATGATCCACAGGGCCGAGAACACGGCCACGGCCCGGTACGTCATGCCGTCGGCGCTTGTGATCCCGAAGATTCCCACATCCGGCTTGATCAGCGCGAAGTACACGATGAGCAGCGCCACGATGCCGCCCAGGTAGCCGGACGCCCAGCCGATGCCGCTGATCTTCCCGATCGTCGACCGCGTGGAGATTTGCAGCAGCATGGCGTTGTAGTTCACGCCGGCGATCTCGAAGAAGACATGACCGGCGGCGATCAGCAGGCAGCCCAGCAAGAGGTACGACTCGTGCGGCTGGACGAAGAAACACGCCCCCGTGAGCAGCGCCACGACCAGCGTGTTGATGCCCAGCCACAGCTTCCGGCGGCCGCTGTGATCCGTGCGCTGCCCCGTCACGGGGGCCAGCAGCGCGATCGCCACGCCGCCCAGTGACACCGTCAGCCCCAGCACGGCGGAGGCGTGGTCGGCGCCGCCGAACGCGTGGCCGGTCAGGTACAGGGCCGTGAAGATGAACGTCGTCATGACGGCGTTGAACGCGGCACCGCCCCAGTCCCAGGACGACCAGGCGATGACCTGCCATTTCGTGGCGGCCGGGAGGGCCGCGGGACCGGCGGTGATGTCTGTCATAGGCCACATGCTAGCCCGTGCCGGGGCAGTTGATAGGCTGGGGAAGCCGTCCAGCAACCCAGGCCCCCGACCCTCGGAGACCCCCACGTGCTCATAGTCCTGCTCGCACACTTCGTGGTGGCGTTGGCGGCGCCCCTGCTCTTCGCGCGGCTGGGACGTGCCGCGTTCTATGGGCTGGCGGCCGTTCCGGCGGCAAGCTTCGCCTGGCTGCTGACCACCTACGGCGCCGTCTATGCACCCACGGAGCCGAGCCCCGCCGTCGACATCGCCTGGATCCCGGCCATCCACCTGGACCTCACGTTCCGCCTGGACCCCCTGGCCTGGCTGATGTCGCTGCTGGTGCTCGGGGTCGGTGCGCTGGTCCTCGCCTATTGCGCGCGGTACTTCAAGGCGGACGACGTCGGCCTGGGCGGCTTTGGTGCCCAGCTGCTGGCTTTCGCCGGGGTCATGTTCGGTCTCGTCACGGCCGACAACATGGTCCTGCTGTTCGTCTTCTGGGAGGCGACCACGATCCTGTCCTACCTGCTGATCGGGTACGCCCGGACGAGGATCGCGGCCCGGCGTGCGGCGTTGCAGGCGCTCATGGTCACCACCTTCGGCGGCCTGGCCATGCTGGTGGGGCTCATCATGGTGGGCGAGAGCGCCGGCACGTATGACATCTCCGGCGTGCTGGCGAAGGCGCCCGAACTGGGCGGCCCCGTGCTGGACGTGGGTGTCGCCCTCATCCTCGCCGGCGCCGTCGCCAAGTCGGCCCTCGTGCCGTTCCATTTCTGGCTGCCCGGCGCCATGGCGGCACCCACCCCGGTCAGCGCCTACCTGCACGCCGCCGCCATGGTGAAGGCCGGCATCTACCTGGTGGCGCGGCTGGCACCCGCGTTCTCCGACACCGCGTACTGGCAGCTCATGGTGACGGTCCTGGGCCTGGCCACCATGCTGGTGGGCGGGTGGCGGGCGCTGCGCCAGCACGATCTCAAACTCATCCTCGCCTACGGGACCGTCAGCCAGCTCGGCTTCATCACGGTCGTCGTGGGGCTGGGCGGCCGGGCGGCGGCACTGGCCGGGCTGGCCCTGGTCCTGGCGCACGGGCTGTACAAGGCGGCGCTGTTCCTGGTGGTCGGCATCATCGACCACCAGAGCGGCACGCGCGACATCCGGGAACTCTCTGGCGTGTTCCGACAGGCCCCGGCGCTCGGCGTCGTGGCCGTGCTCGGCGCCGCGTCCATGGCCGGGTTGCCCCCGCTGGCCGGGTTCGTGGCCAAGGAGGCCGTGTTCGGCGCGTTCGTGACGAACGCGACGGACTGGGCCGGCGTCGTCGTGCTGGGGGCCCTGGTGCTCGGCTCCATCCTCACGTTCGCGTACAGCACGCGTTTCGTGTGGGGTGGGTTCGCGCGCAAGCCCGGCCGCGAGGACACCGCGTTCCAGCCCGTCGGCGCGCTGTTCCTGGCCGCGCCGGCGCTGCTGGCCGTGCTGTCCGTCGCGTACGGCGTCTCCCCGCACCCCGTCGACACGTGGATCCAGCCGTACGCCGCGCTGTTCCCGGCGGACGGGAAGGCCGCCCACCTGGAGCTCTGGCACGGGTTCACGCCCGCGCTGGGCCTGAGCGCCGTCGTCGTGGCGGGCGGCTGGGCGTTGTTCGCGGCCCGCACGCCGTTCGCGGCGTTCCAGGCCAGGATCCCGGACGCCGTCGACTTCGAGCGCGGGTACCGGCGGTCCGTGGTCGCCGTGGACCGGCTCGCCATCTGGGTCACCGGGCGCACGCAGCGCGGTTCGCTGTTCTTCTACCTGGCCGTCATCCTCGGCGCGGCGATCGTGGCCACGCTCGCGGTGCTGTTCATCTCCGGCCCCAGCTGGCCCGATCACGTGTATGTCATCGACCCGGGTTCGCCAAGCCAGCTGGTCGCCGGCGCCGCCATCGTGCTCGGCGCGCTGGCCGCCGCCCGCGCGAACAAGCGCTTCCTCGCCGTGCTCATGGTGTCCGTGGCCGGGTACGGCATCGCGCTGGTCTTCGCCCTGCAGGGAGCGCCCGATCTGGCCCTGACCCAGATGCTCGTCGAGACCATCATCCTGGTGGCGTTCGTGCTGGCCATGCGCTCGCTGCCGGCCGGGCTGGGCGCTCGCCCGCCGCTTCACGTGGGTGGAACGCAGCGCCTGGCTCGTCGCGGGCCGCACCCAGGCCCCGGAACGCCGCTCCATCATTTTCGAGGTCGTGACGCGGCTGGTGTTCCACTCGATGATCATCGTGTCCGTCTACCTGCTGCTGGCCGGGCACAACGGCACCGGCGGCGGGTTCGCCGGCGGCCTCGTGGCCGGTCTGGCCCTGACCGTCAGGTACCTTGCCGGCGGCCGGTTCGAGCTGGCCGAGGCCATGCGGATCTCCGCCGGCACCCTGCTGGGCGTGGGGCTGGCCATTGCCGCCCTGACCGGCATCGCGCCGATCCTGTTCGGCGGCCAGGTGTTCCAAGGCGCCATCGTCTCCTTCTGGCTGCCCGTGGTCGGGGACGTCAAGTTCGTCACCTCGACCATCTTCGACATCGGCGTGTACCTGGTCGTCGTCGGTCTCGTCGTGGACGTGCTGCGCAGCCTGGGTGCCGAAATCGACACGCATGAGGAGCTGGGTGTGCGCCACATCGAGATCATCGAGGACGACGAGCCGCTGGAGGTGGGCTGAGTGAGCGTCAACCTGACCCTGTTGCTCGTGATGGGCGTGCTGTTCGCGGTGGGCATCTACCTGTTGCTCGAGCGAAGCCTGACCCGGGTGCTGCTCGGGCTCATGCTGCTGGCCAACGCGGCCAACATCCTGCTGCTCGCCACCGGCGGGTATGCCGGGCCGGCCCCGATCTACGACAAGAGTATTCCGCCACAGGAATACAATGATCCGCTGCCGCAGGCGTTCATCCTGACCTCGATCGTGATCTCGTTCGCCGTCACGGCGTTCATGCTCGGCATCATCTACCGGTCGTGGCTGCTGGGCCGCGTCGACGAGATCCAGGACGACCGCGAGGACCGCCGCGTGGCCGCGCAGGACGGCTATGACGAGGAAGAGGACTCCGTGATCCCGGTCGAGACCTCCGACTTCCACGCCCCGGGCCAGACGGTGTCGGGGGGCGATCGGGGATGAACGTCGCCGCCCTCGTCCCGCTGCCGGTCGCGCTGCCGTTCCTGGGCGCCGCCCTCGCCTTCGTGCTGGTCCGCCACCCCAAGGCGCAGCGCCGTGCCAGCCTGGCCACCGTGGCGCTCACCCTGGCCGTCGAGGTTCTGGTCCTGGCGCTGGTCTGGAACGCCGGGCCGGTCGCCGTGCACCTGGGCGGCTGGGCACCGCCGTTCGGCATCGCCATGGTCGCCGACCAGTTCTCGTCGCTGCTGCTAGTGGTCTCCTCCGCCGTGAGCCTGGCCGTGCTCGCCTACGCCGCCGGCCAGGGCGCCGCCGACGACGACGCACGCGGTCCCGTGTCCGTGTTCCACCCGACCTACCTGCTGCTCGTGGCGGGCGTGTCCAACGCGTTCCTGGCCGGGGACCTGTTCAACCTGTACGTCGGCTTCGAGATCCTGCTGACCGCCAGCTACGTGCTCATGACGCTCGGCGGCACGGCGTCCCGGGTACGGGCCGGGACCACATACGTCGTCGTCAGCGTCGTTTCGTCAATGCTGTTCCTCGTCAGTATCGCCATGATCTACGGGGCCACCGGCACCGTGACGCTGGCCGACCTGGCCGTGAAGCTGGCGGCACTGCCGCAGGGCACACAGAACACGCTACATATCCTGCTGCTCGTGGCGTTCGGCATCAAGGCGGCCGTGTTTCCGCTCTCCTTCTGGCTGCCGGACTCCTACCCGACGGCGCCGGCGCCGGTCACGGCCGTGTTCGCCGGCCTGCTGACGAAGGTCGGGGTGTACGCGATCGTGCGCACCGAGACGCTGTTGTTCCCGGGCGGGCATTTCGACACCGTGCTCATGGTCGTGGCGCTGCTGACCATGGTCATCGGCATCCTCGGCGCGGTGGCGCAGACCGACATCAAGCGCATGCTCTCGTTCACGCTCGTCAGCCACATCGGCTACATGATCTTCGGCGTGGCCGTGGCGAACGTGTTGGGCCTGGCCGCCGCGATCTTCTACATCATCCACCACATCACCGTGCAGACGTCCCTGTTCATGGTGGCCGGGTTGATCGAGCGCCGCGGCGGCACGTCGTCGTTACTGCGGTTGGGCGGGTTGGCGAAAATGTCGCCGCTGCTGGCCGTGCTGTACTTCATCCCGGCCATGAACCTCTCCGGCATCCCGCCGTTCTCCGGTTTCCTGGGCAAGATGGGGCTGCTCGAGGCCGGCGTGGCCGCCGGCACGCCGCTGGCGTACGTGCTGGTGGCCGGTGCCGTGCTGGCGAGCCTGCTGACGTTGCTGGCGATGGCCCGCGTGTGGAGCAGGGTGTTCTGGCGCAGCCCCGCCGACGCGGAGAACCCGGAACCGGTGCTGCTGGCCACCGCCCCGGATTCGTCCGGGGATTGGAACATGCGGGCGCTGCGCACCAGCAAGTACGTCGACGCGACCGAGGGCCGTTTCGCCGGCGAGACCGAGGTTCCGATCCTGCCGCGCATGATGGTCTACTCGACGCTGGGCCTGGTGGTGCTCGGCATCGCCCTGACCGTGTTCGCCGCACCCCTGTTCGAGCTGTCCGTGCACGCAGCCGAAAGCATGCTGGCCCGCACGCCGTACATCACGGCCGTCCTCAGCGGGGGCGCGCCATGAGCGCCGCGGGCAGCCGGTCCGGCAGCCGCCATGCGCGCCGCGCCCACGGCGCGAAGGTGGCCCGGGTGCCGTGGTGGCAGAGGCTGCCGCTGCTGCTGTGGCTCGTGTTCGTGTGGGGCGCGCTGTGGCGTGACTTCAGCGCCGGGAACCTGCTGTTCGGGGCGTTGATCGCCCTCGCCGTGACGTGGGTGTTCTACCTCCCGCCGGTGGCGCTGAGCGGCCGGTTCAACGTGCCGCGCGCCGTGCTGTACGCGTTCCGTTTCCTGTGGGACGTGGCCACGGCCAGCGTTGCCGTGCTGTACCAGGCCATTGTGCACGGGCCGCGGATCCGCAACGCCGTGATCGCCGTGCCACTGCGCAGCACCTCGGATTTGATCATGACGGCGACCGGCCATGTGCTCTCCCTGATCCCCGGCTCGCTCGTGGTCGACGTCGACCGCGCCACCTCGACGCTGTACGTGCACGCACTGAACGTGCCGACGCCCGAGGCGGTCGAGAAGGTGCGGGCGGATATCCGCGCCATCGAGGCGCACCTGATCCGCATCCTGGGCACCAGGGCGGAGGTGGCGATGGTCCGCGAGGAACAGGCCGCCGCGAAGGGGGTGCGCGCATGAGCCTGCTCGGCGTGACCGTGGTGATTGTCGCCGTCGTGCTTTCCCTGGCGGCGGCGGGCGCCATCTACCGCATCGCGGCCGGCCCGTCGCTGCTGGACCGGGTGATCGCCGCCGACGTGCTGCTGGCGATCGTCGGCGCCGCGCTCGCGACGGACATGGCCGTCAACCACCACCTGGACAACCTGGCGTTGTTGGTGGTGCTGGCCATCGTCGGGTTCATCGGGTCCGTGACGGTTGCCCGCTTTGTGGCCACCCGCAAGGAGGAACGATGATCGACGTGCTGACGGTCGTGTGCCTCATCGGCGGCGCGTTCATGAGCCTGGCCGCCGCGATCGGCCTGCTGCGCTTCCCGGACCTGATGAGCCGCATGCACGCGGCCACGAAACCGCAGGTGCTGGGGCTGTTCCTGCTGCTGGCGGGCGTGGCGTTGCAGCTGCGCTCCTGGGCGCTGCTGCCTGTGCTGGCCGTGGCGTGGCTGTTCCAGCTGCTGACCGTGCCGGTGTCGGCGCACATGGTGGGCCGGGCCGGGTACCGCACCAAGCACCGGCACCCGGAGCTGCTCACCACGGACGAGCTCGACGACGTGGTGTCGGCCGAGCGGGAGGGGCGGGAGTAGATCGGTGGTCGAGCTTGTCGAGACCCGGGATTTCGACGGGCTCAATCACCGCGTCCGGTGGTCGAGCCTGGGCCCACGGCCGCGAGGGGCCCCGCCCGAGCTTGCGAGGGCGGGGAGCGGCTGGGGAGCGAGACCTACACCTCTTCGGGGTGCTCGTGGAACCGGGCGATGGCCCTCTGCGTGCTGCGTTCCGTCAGCACCTTCAGGATGGCGGCCACGGTGGCGGATACCACGGCGAACGCCAGCGCCGAGCGCAGGCTGTTCTCGAGGTTGTCCGCGTCCTTGGGCGGCTCGTGCCCGGTGCTTTTCTCCCAGACCTTGTCCACGAGCTTGCCGGCCAGGAACCCGGCGCCCAGGCTCACCCCGGCGCCCAGCAGCTTGAACAGAACATTCATCATTACTCCTTCGACCCCGGTTGGCCTGACCCTGGATCCAGCGTAACGTGCCGGTTCTCGATTTGCCGCCGGCGCGTAGACTGGTGGGGTTACAAACACGACAGGGGAGCGTCGGCCCGTTCATCACGGGTGTGGCGCTGAGAGTGCGGGAAGCCGCAGACCCTCGAACCTGCTCCGGCTAGTACCGGCGAAGGGAGTCGAGTTCTCTTCGGGTGCGCGCATGCCCGCGCCACCCGCCCCTCCTGCACAAGGAGGAATCCCATGAACAAGTCCGTTGCGGCCCCGTCCGCAAACACCGCACCCCGGAAGCAAGGCTGGCGCGTGGTCGACATCGTCGTCGCGTCTGTCCTCTCCGTCGCCGTCGGCGTCATCTTCTGGCTCTGGTCCGCCGGGTACGGGCTGATCGCCGCCGCCACCACCGCGTTCCCGCCGCTGGGCGGGCTGTACGGGGGCGGCTGGCTGATCGCCGGCGTCATCGGCGGGCTGGTCATCCGCAAGCCCGGCGCCGCGCTGTACTGCGAGATCGTCGCGGCGTTGGTCGAGGCGCTGCTCGGCAGCAGCTTCGGCCTCACCGTGCTGCTCTCCGGCCTGGTCCAGGGCGTCGGCGCCGAACTGGCGTTCGCGCTGTTCCGCTACCGAAAGTTCACGCTGCCGGTCGCGTTGCTTGCCGGGGCCTTGGCCGGCGTCGGGATGGGCCTGAACGACAACCTGGTCTCCAACGTCGAATGGGACTTCGCATGGAAGGCCGTCTACCTGGTCTTCGGCGCCGTCTCGGGCACCGTCATCGCCGGGCTGCTGTCCTGGCTGGCCGTGCGCGGCCTGGCCCGGACCGGGGCGCTGTCCGCGCTGCCCTCGCGCCGAGCCGCCACCGAACCGGTCCTGTAACCGTGGCCGTGTCCTGCACCCCCGCCCGGGTCAGCGCCCGCGGCTGGGGCTGGCAGCACTCAGGCCGCACCGCCATGGCCGTCCACGACCTCGACCTGGACATCGCGGCCGGCGAGCGCGTCCTGCTGCTGGGCCCCTCCGGCGCCGGCAAGTCCACGCTGCTGCACGCGCTCGCCGGCGTGCTCGGCGCCGACTCCGACGACGACGCCAGCGAATACGGCACGCTGACCATCGACGGCGTGCCGGCCACCCGGGCACGCGGCCGCGCCGGGCTCATGCAGCAGGACCCGGACGCCCAGGTGGTCCTGTCCCGGATCGGCGACGACGTCGCGTTCGGGGCCGAGAACCTGGCCGTGCCGCGCGAGGAGATCTGGCGCCGCGTGCCCGCCGCGCTGGAGGCGGTGGGCCTGGACCTGCCGCTGGAGCACTCCAGCTCGGCGCTGTCCGGCGGGCAGAAGCAGCGCCTCGGCCTGGCCGGCATCCTGGCCATGGAGCCGGGCCTGCTGCTGCTCGACGAACCCACCGCGAACCTTGACCCCGAGGGCGTCCTGGAGGTTCGTGACGCCGTGCGCCGCACGCTCGACGACACCGGCGCCACGCTCGTGGTCGTCGAGCACCGGGTCGCCGTGTGGCTGGAGGTCGTCGACCGGATCGTCGTGCTCGCCCCCGGCGGCGGCGTCCTGCTCGACGGCGCCCCCGACGCCGTGCTGGCACGGGCCGCCGGCATGCTCGCCGCCGCCGGCGTGTGGGTGCCCGGGCATGTGCCGGCCGTGCGGCCGCGCGTGAATTCCGGCTCCGGGGAGGTGCTGCTCGACGCGGCGGCCCTGGCCGTCTCACGCCAGAAGGCACGACGGCGGCACCCCGCGGTACCAGCCGCCGTCGTCCCCCTCCTTGAGATCCAGGCGGGGCGGGCGCTGAGCGTGACCGGGCCCAACGGCGCCGGGAAATCGACGCTCGCGCTGACCCTTGGCGGGCTGCTGCCGGCGGCCGACGGACGGCTGGGCGCCCGGGAGCCGCTGGCGCGTGGCGCCGGGGCCGACCCGTTCCGGTGGCGCGGGCGCGAGCTGATCGGCCGGATCGGCACGGTGTTCCAGGAGCCCGAGCACCAATTCGTGACAGGCAGCGTGCGCGCGGAGCTGGACTTCGCCCCGCATATCCTGGGCCTGGAAACGGACCGGGTCGATGAGCTGCTGGCCCGGCTGCGGCTGGACCACCTGGCCGAGGCGAACCCGTTCACGCTCTCCGGCGGGGAGAAGCGGCGGCTGTCCGTGGCGACCGTGCTGGCGGCCAGCCCGTCGGTGTTGATTCTCGACGAGCCGACGTTCGGACAGGACGCGAACACCTGGGCCGAGCTGGCGTCCATGCTCACCGAACTGCTCGACGCCGGCACGGCCGTGGTGTCCGTGACCCACGACGCCGCGTTCGCCGACATGCTCGGTGGGGAGCGGCTGGTGCTCGGCGCCGTCGCCACGCAGGGGGTGCGCCGATGAGCGCGGACATCCTGGCCCAGCCGCGGTCCACGGCGTGGCTGGCGGGCGCGAACCCGCTCTCGAAGCTGGGCGCCGGCGTGCTGATCACGGTGGTGTTGCTGCTGACGGTTGACTGGGTGTCCGCCGTGGCGGCGCTGGCACTGGAACTGTGCCTGCTGCCGCTGGCCGGGTTGGGCGCGCGGATGCTGTTGCTGCGCGGCTGGCCGATCCTCATCGCGGCGGCCGTGGGCGGTTACGGCACCGCGCTGCTGGCGCCCAAGACGGGGAACGTGCTCCTGGTACTGGGCCCGGTGCTGTTCACGACCGGGTCGGTGGAGTCCGGCATCGCCATCGCGCTGCGTGGGCTGGCCATTGCGCTGCCCGGCGTGATCGTGCTGGCCAGCACCGACCCGACCGATCTGGCCGATGCGCTGGCGCAGCGGCTGCGGCTGCCGCACCGGTTCGTGCTGGGCGCGCTGGCCGGCATGCGGCTCGTGGGGTTGCTGGTGGCCGAATGGCAAACGCTCGGCATGGCCCGGCGGGCCCGCGGGGTCGGTGTCAACACGGGTGTGGCCGGCCGCGTGGCCGCCTCCCTGGGGCAGGCGATGGCGTTGCTGGTCCAGGCGATCCGGCGCGCGTCCCGGCTGGCCGTCACCATGGAGGCCAAGGGGTTCGGGGCCGGGCCCCGGACATGGGCGCGCGAGTCCGTGTTCAGCCGCCGCGACGCCGCCGTGGCGGCCGGGGGACTCGTGATCTGTGCCGTGGCGGTGGGCGCCGCCGTCGTGCTCGGCACCTGGAACCCCGTGTTCGGGTAAGTGCGCCCGACCGTTCTGCGCAAGTTATGGGGTCCTAGGGTGCGCATGATGCACCCCTGCGCAAGATAGCGGGGTCTACGATGCGCAGAACGGTCTTGGCCCCGCCCGGATTGTGACCCTTGACACGTGTTAGGTCCTCCTGTCACCATTGCATAACAGATACCTAACTCGTGTTAGGTGCAATGAGGAGGCGACATGGGCGATGTGAGCAGGCGGGCGGTCCTGGGTGTGCTGGGACTGGGCGCCCTCGGGGCCGTGACGGCGAGCTGGCCGCGGCTGACCGGGGCGGACATCCCGGGCCGGGGCGAGAACGCGTTGAGCGTGGCGATCCTGGGCACCAGCCAGGACGCGGCCAGCCGGGCCAAGCTGGTGCAGGCGTTCCAGGCTGCGCATCCGGGCATCAAGGTCCGAATCCAGGCAATCCAAGGTGCGGACTGGGGCGATTTCTTCGCCAAGATCCTG
Organism: Specibacter cremeus; assembly: GCF_003946885.1. GTDB lineage: Bacteria > Actinomycetota > Actinomycetes > Actinomycetales > Micrococcaceae > Specibacter > Specibacter cremeus. The sequence continues at coordinate 11,385 of NZ_RWKQ01000044.1, forward strand.
ACCATGGTCGCCGCCGGCACGTCGCCCGACGTGGTCCTGGTGGCCACGGAGGGCGCGCAACTGTTCGCCGAACGCCTGGCCGAGCCGCTGGACACGTATGTCAAGCGTGACAGGGCCGCCGTGCAGGACTACTTCGACGACGTCCACCCGTCGTTGGTGGAGGCGTTCATGTACCAGGGCAGCCTGTTCCAGCTGCCGATGGACTTCAACAGCGCCAACATGTACCTGAACACCGGTGCCCTGGCGAAGGCCGGGCTGGCGCGCCCGGACGACCACTGGACCCGCGACGACTTCTACAACATGCTCGGCGCCATGAAGCGTACCAACGGCAACCAGTTCGTGCCGTACTACTGGACCAACCGGCTGTTCGGCGGCGTGGTGCCGTGGCTGTACGTGAACGAGACCAGCTTCCTGAAGGAGACGCGCAGCACCGGCGGCTCCTGGTTCTGGGACACGTTCTACGCCAAGGACCCCACCCGGGCGCAGCGCTCCGGCGGCTTCCAGTGGCTGGAACCGAACGCCGAGGACCCGCATGTGGCCGAAAGCTTCGAGTTCCTGCGCACGCTCGTCGCAGAGGGCCTCGGCACCAGCCCGGCCCAGGGTGGCGGCAACGAACTGGTGGGTCAGTTCGCGGCCGGCATGATCGGCACCACCCCGGCCGGCGGCTACTGGGTGGAGGGCCTGCACGAGGCCGGCATGCGCGAGGACCAGTTCGACGTCCAGTTCTTCCCCAAGTGGCGCAGCCAGCGGCACCAGTTCGGCGCGGCCGGCTACGCCATCATGAAGACCTCCACGCGCAAGGACGAGGCGTGGGAGTGGATCAAGTTCTGCGCCACCAAGGAGGCGATGGAAATCGCCATGCCAACTCCGACGACGACGCCCACGCGCCGCTCCATGGTGAACGAGGCGCTGTACTCGGGCAAGGGACCCAAGCACTGGCAGGTCTTCTACGACACGCTGGACAAGTTCCCCACGTCCGGTCCCATCCCGGCCCCGCCGCAGCAGGCGGCCGTGGAGAGCGCCCTGATCAAGAACGTCGTCGGCGCCGTCACCGGCTCCGCCGCCAACGTCGCCCCCGCGCTCGCAACGCTGCAGCGTGACCTCGACCTGGCCCTGAGGAGGAACTGATGAGCACCACCCTGCGCAACCAACGCGCCCAAACCACTGGATCGGCGTCGAACGACCCCACCGGCACGAAGACCGCCACCGCCCGGCGCGACGGCCGGAAGTGGATGGCCGCGCTGTTCCTGGCCCCGACCATCGGCGGCATCGCCCTGTTCACCCTGGTGCCGATCGTCGCCTCCGTGCTGCTGGCGTTCTTCCGCTGGGATATCATCAGCGCGCCGAAGTTCGTGGGGCTGGACAACTTCGCCTCCATCGGCGCCGACCCGACCGTCCGGGTGGCGTTCCTGAACACCATCATGTTCGTGATCGTGGCCGTCCTGTTGCAGTTGCTGGTCGCGATCTCGCTGGCCGTGTTGGTGCAGACCCGCATGCCCATCTGGCTGCGCACGTTCTTCCGGTCCGCCTTCTTCTTCCCCTTGGTGCTGTCCGCATCGAGCGTGTCCATCATCATGTCCTACCTGTTCAACCAGAACTTCGGCTTGGTGAACAAGATCCTCGGGCTGGTCGCGATCCCGCCGGTGCCGTGGCTGACCTCGCCGGCGGCCTCGATGGCCGTCATCGTGCTGGTGTACGTGTGGCAGAACTTCGGCTTCACGTTCCTGTTGGTGCTGGGCGGGCTCAGCTCCATCCCGACCGAGCTGTACGAGGCGTCCTCGATCGACGGCGCCGGCGGGTGGAAGCAGCTGCGCAGCATCACCCTGCCGCTGCTGAGCCCCACGCTGCTGGTGGCCAGCGTCATGGCCGTGATCTCCGCCCTGCAGATCTTCGACCAGCCGTATGTGATCACGCGCGGCGGGCCGGGCGACGCCACCCGCACCGCCGTCATGGTCATCTTCGAATCCGCCTTCAAGCAGCTTGACTTCGGCCGGGCCTCCGCCATCGGCGTGGTCCTGACGCTGCTCATCATGGCGGCCACGGCAGTCCAGTTCCGGCTGTCCCGACGCTTCGTGTACTACTCGTAGGAGAGCCGTCATGACCACCACTATTCAAAATCCCACGTCCACGCCCGAGGTGCCGGTGCGCCGGCGCCGTCCCGTGAGCGGACGGACCATCGGCCGGGCGGCCGCGCTCGTCGCCGGCACCGTGCTGACCCTGGGGCCGGTCCTGTGGACCGTCGCCTCGGCGCTGCAGTCCCCGTCGCAGTCGCTCGGCGGCGGCTCGCTCTTCACGAACGGCATCACGTTCGACGCGTTCAAGGACGTGTTCCACCAGGTCAACATGTGGCTGCTGCTGTGGAACTCGGTGCTCGTCACCGGGCTGGTGGCGGCCGGGCAGATGTTCACGGCCGCGCTGGCCGGGTACGCGTTCGCCCGCATCGACTTCAAGGGCCGCGGCCTGCTGTTCGGCATCGTGCTGGCCACCATGATGGTGCCGTTGCAGGTGACGATCGTCCCCGTGTTCATGCTCATTCGCGGCATGGGCCTCTCGGACACCCTGTTGGCGTTGATCCTCCCGGCCCTGCCCACCGCGTTCGGCACGTTCCTGATGCGCCAGTACTTCCTGGGCCTCCCGCCGGAGCTGGCCGAGGCAGCGGCGATCGACGGCGCGTCGCCGCTGCGCACCTTCCGGTCCGTGTACGTGCCGTTGGCCTGGCCCGGCCTGGCGATTGTCGGCATCCTGGCCTTCAACTACCACTGGAACGAGTTCTTCCGGCCCCTCATCATGACCATCAGCGAACAGAACTTCACGCTGCCGCTGGGCCTGGTCTCGTTGCAGGGCAACATGGGCACGGGCTCGGTGGCCACGGTGCTCGCCGGCGTCGTGCTGTCCATGATCCCCGCCGCCGTCGTGTTCGTCTTCGGCCAGCGCTACCTGCGCGAGGGCCTGACGGCCGGCAGCAACAAGTAATGAAAGGGAACCCCTTGCCTATCACCGACCCGTCCTTCCCCGCCCTGCACGGTCGCCCGGCCCGCGGCTGGGTCAACGATCCCAACGGCTGCGCATACGTCGACGGCACCTACCACGTGTTCTTCCAGTACAACCCGGACGGCCCCGTGCACCACCGGATCCAGTGGGGCCACGCGACGTCCACGGACCTGGTGCGCTGGACGGAGCAGCCGGTGGCGTTCGGGCCACGGGACGGCGGCCCCGATGCGTTCGGCTGCTGGTCCGGCGTGATGGGCTTCGACGGCGGCACCCCCACCGCGTTCTACACGGGCATCCGGGGGGCCCCGGCCGACTCGCGCGTGCTCACGGCCACCTCGGACAGCGCCATGATCGAGTGGGTGCAGTCGGAGGTGCCCGTGGCCGGCATGCCGGACGAGCCCGGGCTGACCGAGGTGCGCGACCCGTTCCTGTTCAGCTTCGAGGGCCGCGACTACGCCATCCAGGGCTCCGGCTACACGGACGGCACGCCCGTCATCCTGCTCTACCGCTGCCACACGCGCACGGACTGGGAGTATCTGGGCCCGCTGGTCACCGGCGGCAGCGGTGTCGCCGCCGCGCACGCGCCGGCGCACATCTGGGAGTGCCCGCAGCTGTTCCGCGTGGACGGGCAGTGGGTGCTGGTGGTGTCGCTGTGGAGCAGGCACGACGCCGGCCATCACCTTGGCGGGGTCGCCTACCTTGCGGGGGAGTTGAGCGAGGGCGGCGTGGGGCTGAAATTCCTGCCCGCGTCCGGCGGTCCCGTGGACGCGGGCCCCGACTTCTACGCCCCGCAGGTGCTGGCCGCGTCACTTTCCGAGCCGCGTACGCTGATGTGGGCGTGGACGTGGGACGAGTCCCGCCCGGCCGCGGACGTTGACGCCGCAGGCTGGTGCGGGGCGCTGACCTACGCGCGCTCGCTGTCGTACCGGGACGGCGAGTTGCGGTCGGAGCCCGTTTCCGAGGTTTCCTCGTTGCGTTCCGGCGTGCTGTTCCGGGGGGCCGGGTCGTTTGCGGTGCCGGCCGCCGCCCGGGCGTTCGAGGTCTCCGCCGACGGTCCGGTGCAGCTCGTGGTTGTGGACGGTGCCGCTTGCACCGTAGTGGCCGCCGTCTCCTCGGGCCGGATCCTGGTGGACGGGTCCGTGGTGGAGGTGTTCGGTTCGGAATCCGTGCCGCGGACGCTGCATGCCTACCCGACGGCCACGTCCCGGTTCGAGGTGCGTGCCCTCGGTGAATGTACGGTGCACGAACTGGCGCTGTAGGCTTCTCGGCGCGGATCCCGGTCACGCAGCCGGCGCTGCCACCGAGTCGCGGCTTATCACGGGGCACTCGAGCAGCAGGGGTCCGTTTCCCGCCGCCGGATGCGCCGGCGCGTCCTCGGCCAGAGCGCCCAGCAGCAGGGAGATCGCCTGCTCGCCCATCTCCCGGTGTGGCAGTGCGATCGTCGTCAGTGCGGGCACCGAGGGCGCGGCGATCGTCTCGTCGTCGTCATAGCCGACGATGCTCACATCCTGGGGGACGCGCAGGCCCAGCCGGCCGCAGGCCAGCAGCACGCCCATGGCGACGCGGTCGTTGGCGCACACGATGCCGGTGGGGCGGTCGGCACCCGGGCGCGGGCCGCCATCGTCCGCCACCAGCGCGTCCGTCAACAGCGCCATGGCGCCGGCGAATCCGTCGTTGATCTGCCATCCCGTCGGGATGATCGGCGCCTCGGGCAGGCCTGCGGCGGCCAGCGCCTGCCGGAACCCGGTGGCGCGCAGGCCGGGGGCGACCAGTTCGTCGGTGCCGGACAGGAACGCGACGCGCCGGTGCCCGGCGTCGATGAGCACCTGGGCGGCGGCCCGGCCGCCGGCCACCTCGTCCGGGATGACGGCCCGCAGCGATCCGGCCGGGTCGTAGCTATTGGCGAGCACGGCCGGGCCCCCGGCCATGGCGGCCGGCGGCGTGTACTCGCGCAGGCTCATGGCCGCGTACATGAGGGCGTCGACCTGCCGGTCGTGCAGAGCCGCGAACGCCCCGGCCTCCCGGTGGGCGTCGCTGTGCGTGTCGATGACGAGCAGCAGGTAGCCGGCCGCCAGGGCCGCGTCGCCGGCGCCCTGCAGCAGCTTCCCGGCGAACGGGCTGCCGGCGATCGCGTCCGTGACGACGCCGATGGTGTGCGTCCGGCTGCTCTGCAGCGACCGGGCCACGGCGTTCGGGGTGTAGTGCAGTTCCCTGGCGGCGGCGCGGATGAGTTCCTGCTTGTCCTTGGCGATGTTGCCGTCGGCGCGCCCGTTCAGGACGAAGCTGACGGCGCTGCGCGACACCCCCGCCAGCCGGGCAACGTCCGCCGATGTGGCCTTCCGCGGCATCCCGCCTCCTAAATCGTGTGAGGCCAGCGTATCGCACGCCGCGGGTGGGACTCTTTCGAGCCGGGCGTGCCGGGTTTATACGCCGAATGGGGGTAATGTTGACCGGGGGCCCGATGACCACACCCGCGGCCCGCGCGTCGGAATTTATCGCATGGATCGGTTAATTGTGGCGCAAAGCGACGCATTTCGTGTCGTATTTCACGGATTTCAAGCAGAATATGCGCACCGTGATATAAACGTTATATGACTCAACAGGCTGCTGAAACCGTAGGCGTGCTCGTTCGCGACGCACGGACCGAGAAGGGCTGGACCCAGGGCGAACTCGCCGCCCAGCTCGGCACCAGCCAAAGCGCCGTCGCCCGGATGGAACAGGGCCGGCAGAACCTGAGCCTGAAAATGATCCAGCGCATGGAATCGCTGCTGGGCACCAGCATCGTCAACGTCGGCGGCGCCCCGAAGAACTCCATGACCCACCTGCGCGTAGTCGGCGGCCGTGAACTGTCCGGCGCCGTGGAGGTCAACTCCAGCAAGAACGCCGGCGTCGCCCTGCTTTGCGCCAGCCTGCTCAACCGCGGCACCACCACGCTGCGCCGGCTGGCCCGCATCGAGGAGGTCAACCGGATCGTCGAGTTGCTGGCCAGCATCGGCGTGCACTGCGAATGGCTCAACGGCAGCGACCTGCTCATCCGGCGCCCGGCCCGGCTCAACCTCGCCGCCATGGACGTCGAGGCCGCCAAGCGCACCCGCAGCGTCATCATGCTGCTCGGCCCCCTGCTGGACGAGGAAGACGCCTACAAGATCCCGTACGCCGGCGGCTGCGACCTGGGCACCCGCACCGTGGAACCGCACATGCAGGCGCTGCGTGAGTTCGGCCTGGCCGTCACGGCGCACGCGGGCTTCTACCAGGTCCAGGCGCCGGAAGCGGACACCCGGGACCGCACGTTCGTGCTGACCGAGCGCGGCGACACCGTCACGGAGAACGCCATCATGGCCGCCGCGCTGCGCCCCGGCACCACGACCATCCGCAACGCCAGCCCCAACTACATGGTCCAGGACCTGTGCTTCTACCTGCAGGGGCTGGGCGTCCAGGTGGAGGGCATCGGCTCCACCACGCTGACCATCCGCGGCAAGTCCCGCATAGACGTCGACATCGAGTACTCGCCGTCCGAGGACCCGATTGAGGCCATGAGCCTGATCACCGCCGGCATCGTCACCAAATCCGAGGTCACGATCAAGCGCGTGCCGATCGAGTTCATGGAGATCGAGCTGAAGGTGCTCGAACAGATGGGCTTCCGCTACCTCAAGTCGGAGGAGTACACGGCCCGCAACGGCCACACCCGGCTTGTGGACATCACGACGCTGCGCTCCGCGTTGAAGGCCGCGCCGGACAAGATCCACCCCATGCCGTTCCCCGGCCTGAACATCGACAACCTGCCGTTCTTCGCCGTGATCGCCTCCTGCGCCGAGGGCACCACGCTGATCCACGACTGGGTGTACGAGAACCGCGCCATCTACCTGACCGAGCTGAACCGGCTGGCCGCGAACGTGCGCCTGCTGGACCCGCACCGCATCGACATCACCGGCCCCACCGCGTGGCGCGCCGCAGAGATCGGCTGCCCGCCGGCGCTGCGCCCGGCCGCGTGCATCCTGCTGGCCATGCTCGCCGCCAAGGGCACGTCCGAGCTACGCAACATCTACGTGATCGAGCGCGGCTACGAGGACCTGGCCGAACGGTTGAACAGCCTCGGCGCGGATATCGAATACTTCCAAGACTAAAAAGTACGACGGTGGTCGAGCCTGTCAGAGAGACCTGATTTCGACAGGCTCAATCACCGGTGGTCGAGCCTGTCAGAGAGACCTGATTTCGACAGGCTCAATCACCGGGCGGGATTTCGACAAGCTCAATCACCGGGCGGGATTTCGACAGGCTCAATCACCGCCGGCGGTCAGATCGCGGCGAGGGCCTTCGCCAGATCGGATCTGAGGTCCTCGAGGTCCTCGAGGCCGACCGAGAGGCGCAGCACGCCGTCGGTCAGGCCGATCGCGGCGCGGCCCTCGGGTCCCATGGCGCGGTGCGTCGTGGTGGCCGGGTGCGTGATGAGCGACTTCGAATCGCCCAGGTTGTTCGAGATGTCGATGACCGTGAGCGCGTTCAGCAGCGCGAACGCGGCGTCCTTCGCCGTGCCGGCGCCCGGTTCCAGCTCGAACGTGAGCACCGTGCCGCCGGCCTTCATCTGCGCCTTCGCCAGCTCATACTGCGGGTGGGAGGGCAGCAGCGGGTACTTGACCCAGCGGACCTGCGGCTGCGCCTCGAGGAACTCGCCGAGGGCCAGCGCGTTGGCTGACGAATGGGCCACGCGGAGCCCCATGGTCTCCAGGCCCTTCGTCAGCACCCACGCGTTGAACGCGGACAGGGCCGGGCCGGTGTGGCGCATGAGATTCTTGACGGGTCCGTCGATGAACTCCCTGGTGCCCAGGATGGCGCCGCCGAGCACGCGGCCCTGCCCGTCGATGTGCTTCGTGCCGGAGTACACGATCACGTCGGCGCCGAAGTCGGCGCACTTTTGCAGCAGCGGCGTGGCGAACACGTTGTCGGCGACGACCGTGGCGCCGGCCGCATGGGCCAGGTCGCACACGGCGCGGATGTCCACGATCTCCTGCATCGGGTTGGACGGGGATTCGAAGAACACGGCCGTCGTCGGCACGGACAGGGCCTCGCGCCACTGGTCCAGGTCCGGGCCGTCCACGAACACGGTCTCCACCCCCCAACGGGGGAGCAGCTCGTTGAGGATCACGAAGCACGATCCGAACAGCGACCGGGACGCGACGACGCGATCCCCGGCGGCCAGCAGCGCGCCCAGCGCCGTGAACACGGCGGACATGCCGGACGCCGTGGCGAAGCACGCCTCCGTGCCCTCGAGCAGGCGCAGCCGTTCCTGGAACGTGGCCACGGTCGGGTTCCCGTAGCGCGAGTACACGAACCGGTCCACCTCGCCGGTGAAGGCGGCCTCGGCGTGCTCCGCCGATTCGTACACGAAGCCGGAGTTGAGGAACAGGGCCTCGGAGGTCTCCTGGAAGTTGCTGCGGTCCAGGCCGCCGCGCACCGCCTGGGTGTCGGCGGACCAGGTGGCGGCGTTCTCGTTGAAGCTGCTCATTGGGTGATACCTACTTCCACGGGAGCTTGCTGTTCTTCCAACCGTTGACGACCCTGTCGCCATACGCGTCCGGCACGCCCTCGAACCCCTCCAGCACGTTGAACGCGGTGAAGCCGGCGGCCGTGGCCGCCTCGGCGGCCGCGACGGAGCGGGCGCCGGAACGGCACAGGAGCACGAGCGGCTTGTCGGCGGGAGCGGCGGCCCGCAACGAGGCCAGGAATTCAGGGTTGGCGGAGCCGTCGGCGAATGTCCACTGGATGAACAGGGGCGCAACGTCCAAGGTGGCGGTGTCCGGGACACCGATGTGCGTCCATTCGCCGGCGGTGCGCACGTCGACGAGCGTTGCGCCGTCGGCCACCTTGGCCCAGGCCTGGGCGGGGGTCAGATCGCCGGCATAGCTCATGCGTGGCCCTCGCCGACGTACTCGAGTTCCTGGACGGCGTCGGCGACGGCCGCATCCGAGGACGCGACGGCGTGCGGCAGGATGACGGCCTGGCCGCAGATCACGTTCGTGCCGTTGTACGTCAGGGCCGGGCTGCCGTGCAGCACGTAGCCGTCCGCCAGTGCGGCGGAAACCCGCTCGCAGAACGACCTGTCGTCGGGGCCGGTGATCATCCGGTAGGTCAGGGGGGATTCATCAGCGGACACGTGTACTCCTCTTGCGCGTGCGGGGCGGACAAGCGTCAATCGGGGCACAGCTCTCACGGTTCACGTTTGCACGCCCCGGCTGTGGGTAGCCGGGTTGCCGAGTAGTCACCTGAGGCACCCCGCCGGGAAGAGGGTTGCCGACCGGCAAGTCAGGGCTTGGCACCGGCACTCATTACTCTGTAGCAAAGGTACACACGTGGGAAGCCGGGTGCTAAACGCGGCGCCCAATATGGCAGAACATGAAGCGGCGCCCCGCGTGGCCGCCGCGGCCGTCCCGGCGTCGGGTGGCAGGATGGGCCCATGACGAAGCGTGCCGCGCTGGCCGGGATCCGCCTCATCTTCGCCGCCGTCATGTTCATCATCGGGGCGGTCCTGCTGCTGCGCGGTGCCGAGCTCGGGCCGATGGGCCAGGTGCTGCGCTGTTCATCCGTGGTGTGCATGGCGCTGGTCGGCATCGTGTTCAACACGCTGCTGCGCGACGTGGACCTGGGCTCGCTGCTGCCCTGGATCAACGTGTTGCTGCACTACGTCATGCCCGTGGTGGTCGTGGCCGACTGGCTGGTCCAGTCCCCGCCGCGCCCGGTCCGCTTCCGCAATCTCTGGATCGCCGTGCTGATCCCGGTCGCCTACCTGGCCTATTCGCTGGTTCGCGGGGCCGCCATCAACTGGTACCCGTACCCGTTCCTGAACCCCGGCGCGTCCGGCTACGGGGCCGTGACGGTGACGTGCCTGGGCATCGCCGTGGTGTTCATCGTGGTCAGTGCGGCGCTGGTGGGCTTGGCCAACCGGTTACGCCCCCTGGTGCGCCGCGTTGCCGGCCACGCCGCCAACTCAGTCGTGACCGAACGACGCCTCCAATAGCGCGGACAGCTCGTCCGTGAGCGCCCGCCGCACGTCGGCCGTGCCGATCTCGCGGCCGTCGAGCCGGTTCACCGGCGCCAGCAACCGGATGCTGGAGATCAGCCAGACGGCGTCGGCGTCGAACAGGTCCGCCGGCACCAGCGGCCCGTACCCGAGCTCCCAGCCGGCGGCGCGCGCCGCCGCGAACAGCGCACCCTGCGTGGTGCCGGGCAGGATGCCGCTGTCCAGCCGCGGCGTGATGAGCCGCTTGACCGGGGTGCCGTCGTCGTCGCTCACGTGCGCCAGCAGGACGGACGACGTCGGTCCCTCCAACACCTGTCCGTCACCGCTGGTGAAGATCACGTCATCGGCGCCCACGCTGTGGGCGTGGCGCAGCGCGGCCATGTTGACGGCGTAGGAGAGCGTTTTGGCGCCCAGCAGCAGCCAAGGTGCCCGCTCGGCGATGGTGCTGTCGTAGCCGCGGTCCAGCAGGATGACGTCCAGGCCGTGGGCCCGCTGCTCGGCCAGGGCGGGGGAGACGGCGGACGCCTGCACCCAGGCCGTCGGGCCGGAGCCGTCCTCGGGCCCGCGGGTCAGGATCAGCTTCACGGCGATGCGGGCACCCCCGGGGGTGCCGGCCCACGCGGCCGGCGCGGCCGCCGCAAAAGCCGCGACCGCCGTCGTGATTGCCCGCCGCCACGCCGCCGGATCCGGGGCGGGCAGGCTCATGCCGCGGGCCGAGACGGCGAGCCGGGCCAGATGTGCCTCGAGCTTGCGCGGGTGCCCGTCGACGGCCAGCAACGTCTCGAAGACGCCGTCGCCGCGCGTGACGCCCTGGTCGGTGGCCAGGATGGCGGGGACGCCGGCGTCGGCGAGGCGGCCGTCGGGGCAGGCGGGATCGAGGAACACCAGGACTGTCATGATTCCCAGCTTAGTGTGGCCACACCCGTCCCCATGCCCGGGAATCCGGGGCTTGCCGGTAGTCTGGGGGCACATTCGCATCATTGATTCCTGGGAGGACCGCTTGCTCTGGACGGCCCTGGAGATCCCCACCGGCTCGGCGCTGCTGTCGGCGATCATCCTGCTCGTGGATCTCGCCATCCGCCTGGCCATGCTGGGCATTGTCCCCGGCAACCGGCGACCCACCACGGCCATGGCCTGGCTGTTGCTCATCTTCTTCCTGCCGTTCGTCGGCTTCCTGCTGTTCCTGATGTTCGGCAACTTCCGGCTCTCCCGCCGGCGCCGCGAAACCCAGGCCGCCATCAACGCCAGGGTCGTGGCGGGAACGCGCGAGATCGCCGCCCAGGTGCCGCCGTACGACGGGCCCGAATGGATCAACTCGGCCGTGGAACTGAACCGCGAGTTGGGCTCGTTCCCGGCACTCGGCGCCAACACGGTGGAACTCATCGAGGGGTACCAGGACTCGCTGGACGCCATGGCCGCGGAGATCCGCAACGCCAAGTACTACGTCAACGCCGAGTTCTACATCATGAGCGTGGACGATTCCACGGAGAAGCTGTTCCGCGAACTCGAGGCCGCGGCCGATCGCGGCGTGCGCGTGCGCGTGCTGTTCGACCACATCGGCTCGCTGCGCGTGCCCGGCTACCGGGAGCTGGTCCGCCGGCTCAAGGCCAGCAAGATGGAATGGCGGCGCATGCTGCCGCTGCTGCCCGTCAAGGGCCAGTGGCGCCGGCCGGACCTACGCAACCACCGCAAGATCCTGGTGGTCGACGGCCATGTCGGCTTCACCGGTTCGCAGAACCTGATCGAACCGTTCTACCGGAAGCCGAACAACAAGAAGGCCGGGCGCGAATGGGTGGAGCTGATGATTCGGCTCGAGGGTCCCATCGTCGGCACGCTGAACGTCCTGTTCGCCACCGACTGGTCGTCCGAGACGGAGGAGACGCTCTCCCGCCAGCTGGACACCGAGCAGTGGGACACGTTCACCGGCGGCGTGCTGTGCCAGGTGGTGCCCAGCGGCCCCGGGTTCGTCACCGAGAACAACCTGCGCCTGTTCAACACGCTGCTGTACTCCGCGCAGCACACGATCACCATCTCCAGCCCGTACTTCGTGCCCGACGATTCGCTGCTGTACGCCATCACGACGGCCGCCCAGCGCGGTGTCCGGGTGGAGTTGTTCGTCTCCGAGGCCGGCGACCAGTTCCTGGTCCACCACGCCCAGCGGTCGTACTACGAGGCGCTGCTGCGGGCCGGGGTGCGGATCTTCCTGTATCCGAAGCCGCTGGTGCTGCACGCCAAGCACTTCACCGTGGACGACGACGTGGCCATCATCGGCTCGTCCAACATGGACATGCGCAGCTTCTCGCTGAACCTCGAGGTCACCGTCATGATGATCGACAAGGGCGTGGTGGACCAGATGCACGTGGTCGAGGAACACTACCGCGACGTCTCGCGCGAACTGCTGCTGGACGAATGGGTGAACCGCCCCGTCCTGGCCCGCTGGGTCGACAACGTCGCCCGGCTCACGGCCACGCTCCAATGACCGGGTCTCGACAAGCTCGACCACCGGTGGTCGAGCTTGGGCCCACGGCCGCGAGGGGCCCCGCCCGAGCTTGCGAGGGTGGGGAGCGGCTGGGGAGCTAGTCCGGGAACTCGGCGCCGAGCGTGGAGAGGACGCCGAACGCCTTGGCCTGGATCTCCCGCCATTCGTCGTCCGCCGACGAGTCCGCCGTGATCGCCCCGCCCACGCCCAGGCCAAGCCGGGTGCCGCCGTCGTCCGTGGGCACAAGGACCAGCGTGCGGATCGGGACCGACAGGTCGGCGGCCGCGTTCAGCGAGAAATAGCCGATCGCGCCCGAATACACGCCCCGCGGCGCATCCTCCAGCGCGTCCAGGATCGCCATGGTGCTGATCTTCGGCGCCCCCGTCATGGACCCGGCCGGGAACGCCGCCGCCACCGCCTCCGCCCGTGACACGCCGGGGGCCAGCCGCGCCTCGACCGTGCTGACCAGCTGGTGCACGGTCGCGTAGCTCTCGAGCGCGCACAGGCGCGGCACGGCCAGCGTCGACGGCTGCGCGAAGTGCGACAAGTCGTTGCGCAGCAGGTCCACGATCATCACGTTCTCGGCCCGGTCCTTCGCCGACGCCCCCAGGTCCGCGCGCAGCGCCGCATCCACCACCGGGTCCGGATCGCGCCGCCGGGTGCCCTTGATCGGCTCGGCCCGCATGAGCCCGGCCGCATCCAGGCGCAGGAACCGCTCCGGCGAGGAACTGCACACCTCCAGCGCCCCGAACCGCAGGTACGCCGCAAACGGGGCCGGGCTGCGCCGCCGCAGCGCCCGGTAGCAGTCCCAGCCGTCCAGGCGGGCCGGCGTTTCCGTGGTCAGTGCCGTGGTCAGGCACACCTCGTACGTGTTGCCGTCACGGATCTGCCGCTGCGCCGCCGCGATCTTCGCCTTGTACGCCGGCTCGGGGTCGCGGATGGCGAAATGCAGGGGAGGGAACGACGGCGTGGGCCGGGCCGGGTGCCCGGGCGCGCCAACGACGCGGCGCACCCCCTCCCGCCACCGTTCGGCCTCGTCGAGCGTGGCCCGGTTGCCCGGTTCGGCCAGCGTGAGCAGGAACAGGGAGCGCCCCTGATGGTCGACGACGACGGCCCGTCCGGCGAACAGCAGCAGGGCGTCGGGGGTGTCCGCCGCGCGGCCGGGCGCCGTGCCGCCGGTCTCGCGCTTGAGCTCATAACCCAGGTAGCCGAGCCAGCCGAGCGTGAACTCGCACGGGTAGCCGTCCGGCGCCTTCACGGCCCGGCGCCCCCAGGACGCGTCGAGCCGGCGGAAGAACGGGCCGGGGATGCGCGTGGACACGGTGCCCGCGTCCGTCCGGGCGGTGACCGTGGTGGCGCCGTCCCGGTGCTCGGCGGTGCGGCCGAAGTGCCCGGCATCGTCGGCCAGGATCGAGAACCGGGACTGGCCGGCCGGCACGTTGGCCGTCGGCAGGACGGCCGGGCCGCCCGGGCTCGGCTCCGCACTGGAGCTGTCCAGCCACACGGCGTTCGCGCGGGCGCCGCAAAGTGCGTCGAACAGGTCCTCCACGGCCAGCCCGGCCGGCCAGCCGAGGCGCTCCACCGTGAATTCCAGGCCGCGGTGCCGCGCCCGTTCCGGCGCGAGCAGCTGCTCCAGCGCCGGCAGCTCGCCAAGCCCGTCCAAGACGCGTTCCGGCGTGCCGGAGGCCGCATCCCCGGACGCGTCCCCGACCGAGGCGTCCACGACGATGTCCGCCCGCGCCCGCATGTCCGCACCCGCGAACAAGGCGTCCTCCTGGGCCGCCCACATGTCCCAGAACGGGGCGTAGGTCTCGCCGTCGCGGTCCAGCGCCCGGTGCTTGCGCGCCTCGTCCGGCGCGTCGACCCAGATCACGGCGTCCAGGAACGGCAGCGCCGAGGCATGGGCGGCCCCCACCCCCTCCACGAGCACGACGTCGGCGACGGCGCTCGTGCGGGAGGCGCCGTCGTAATGGTGCGCCCAGTCCCACCCGGACCAGTGCGCGTCACGACCCTCGGCCAGCGGCGTGAGGACGGCGGCGACGTACCTGTCGACGCCGGCGGCCAGCCCGTTCCAGCCGGGGTAGATGTCCTCGAGGTGGAACAGCGTCACACTCCGGTGCCGGCGCAGCAGGGCGGCCAGCTCGAGCGCCAGCGTTGTCTTTCCGGCCCCGGAGCGCCCGTCGACGGCGATGATGACCGGGCGGCCGGCATCAGCCACGGGCGTGCGTCAGGATGCCCGGGATGGCCGCCTGGATCAGCTGCCGGCTCGCCTCGAAATCGCGCATGTCCCCATACCAGGGGTCGTAGATGCCCAGTTGGGCCGGCGGCTTGCCGACAACTGCCGGGTCGAAGCCGCGCAGCATGCGCACCTTGGCGGCCGCGCGGTCGTCGGGCGCCAGGGCCAGCAGCGCCTCGTAATGGTCGACGTCCAGGGCCAGGATGAGGTCGCGTTCGGCGAACCAGGCCTGCTCGAATTGGCGGGCCCGGTGCCCGGAAGAGTCGATGCCGTGCCGCGCCAGCAGCCGCCCGGCGCGTTCGTCGATCGGGCTGCCGACCTCCCAGCCGGTGGTCCCGGCCGAGTCGACCGCGACGTCGACGCCGCGTTCGGCCGCGGCCGCTGCGATCATGAGTTCGGCCATGGGGGAGCGGCAGATATTGCCGGTGCAAACGGTGATGATCCGGTACGGCGACGTCATGGATCCAAGCGTAGCGCCCGAGGGGCCCGGTCAGAACGGCGGGTGGCCGTGGTTCCGCACGTAGCTCCGGTACCAGGGCCAGCGGATGGCGGCGGCGACGACCAGCCAGACGCCGAGCCCGGCGGCGACGATGAGGAAGACGATGCCGGCGGCCGTTGCGGCCGGTGCGTGCCAGGCCAGGCCGGCGAGGAGGGCCGCGACGCCGAGTGCGATGAGGGCCAACCCGTAGCTGAACGCGCCGAGTGGATGGCGCAGACCGGGCAGGCGCAAAAAGCCACCGGTGCGGGCCCGGCTCAGCCAGGGCAGCGGCTCACCCGAGGCGTCGGTGTCGCCGGCCGCGACGGGCCGGCGGCCGAATCCATTGGTGCTCATGTGCGTGGCCTAACTGTTCGCGTGGTGCGGCGCGAGGAAGCCTACACCACTGCCAGCAGGATGGCCACGAGGATGAACAGGACCCCGAAGGTCCGGTTGAGCGTGCGCTGCCCGTGCTCGCTGTGGGTCAGGTGCTTGAGCTGCTTGGCGCCGGCGGCGAACACGAACCACATGACGATGACGTCGATGGCCACGACGGTCAGGGTCAGGATGATGTACTGCCCCAGCAGCGGTTCGGCCGGCCGGATGAACTGCGGCATGAAGGCCAGGAAGAAGACGATCGCCTTCGGGTTGAGCAGGTTCACCCACAGGCCGCGGGTGAACATCGAGGTGCCCGACTCGAGGGCCACGGCGGGTGCGGCGTCGTCGTCCATCTTTTCCACCTTGGCCAGGAGCTTCCGCACGCCCAGGTACACCAGGTAGGCCGCGCCGACGTAGCGGATCAGGTGGAAGGCCAGCGGCGAGCTGGCGACCAGGATGCCCACGCCGGCGGCCACGATGACCACATGCACCACCAGGGCCAGCTGCTGGCCCAGGATGCCCCAGAGGGAGCGCCGGAACCCGGCCGTGAGGGCGTTGGACATGGTGTTGATGGCCCCGGCCCCGGGCGTCAGGCTGATCATCGCGCCGGCGCCGGCCAGGGCAAGCCACAAGGAGAATTCCACCAGCCAAGTTTACGGGGTCGGCGTGCCCGCGACTGGACGGGGTGCGCAGACGGGGTCGGCATGACACCGCCGAGGCAGCCGGGCCAACCCCGCCCGAGAATGACGGTCATCGCACTACCGGGGCTGGACGACGGCGACACCGACGGAGCGGGCGTGGTCGCCGAGCTTGTCGTCGTACGTCACGATCGCATCGACGTCCAACGCGATGGCTGCGGCAAGGTGCAGCGCGTCGAGCGACCGCAGGTGTTCGCCGGGGAGGAGGCCGGCCTGCAGGAAGAGGGGAGCCGGCATCTCGTAGAGGTCGATCCCCTCGAGGAAGGCGCTGACGTGCTCCTGGTAGATGGACGGGGCCCGCTGGGCGGCGCGGCGCATCTCCGTCTCGAGGAGGCGGCAGGCCACCAGGGACGGTCCGGCGGCATCAATGGCCTCGGCGAGGGCTGCCGACTCGGGCTCCTCGACAATAAGCTTGAGCGCGGCCGAGGTGTCCATGTACCAGGTGGCCATCTGCCGCTCAGCGCTCCCCGCGGAGCTCTTCAAGGATCTGCCCGGTTGGGACCGCTCCCGTCACACGCGGCTGCTCGGCGTAGCGGACCCGGCGCCGCGCCGGCCTCCCCAGCGGCAGGCCGGCCTCCTTCTCCGAAGGCAGCACCGGGCGGAGGACGGCCACGCTCACGCCGTTCTTCGTCACCAGGAACGATTCTCCCGCCTCGACCGCGCGGATGACCTGGGCGTTGTCATTGCGCAGCTCTCGCTGTGTGATGGACTTCACTCGCCTAGTGTAGCACATCTGTAGCACAGGCGGTGAGGTATTCTCGCATGACGGCATTCGGGGCTGCGGCGTGGCTATCGAGTCGTCTCACGAACTCGACTTGTGCAAGAGCCGCACCGAACCGCCCGTTGCCGAATATCTGTCTCGGCACCTCGGCGGTGGCAACCAACTCGCGACCCGGATGCGCCCCGCACACGACGTGGAGCACCTCGAAGTTCCAGTACGGTGCCCAGAAGTCGGTCACCAGCATCGTCTCCGGGTGCCAGCGTCGGAAACACCCCGGGCTGCTCCATGGCCGTGAACCGGCGCTTGGGTGAGATGGTGATCGGGTCAGCTGATCGGTGCGCGCCGCGTGCTCCCAGGCCAGGGGCCCGTCGACCCGGATGCCGGTTTCGTCCGCCTCCAGCACCGGAGCCGCGGCGTGGTCGTGGCTGGCGTTGCCCGAACTCCACGCGGGTAGGCGCCGCACCACTGGGGTCAACGTTCATGTCGCCTGCACCTTGATCGGGGGCCTCACCCAGGCCTCCAGCCCGCTGCTTGGCTCGGCCCACGATGTGAAGGCCCTCGCCCCAATCCGGCCTGCTCGAGACGGCGGCAGGTCGGCGATTCGCGACCAGTCAGCCATCGCCGCCCGACGGGGACCGTTTCCACTCGCGCATGGTCGACGGCAGGTCGGCGTAGCGGTCGCCGTACAGCTCGAAGTACGAATTGCCGTACAGCGATATCCAGCTGTCCGCGGTAAATACCAGGTGGGCGAGCAGCCGGAACCCGCGAGAATCGGCAAGCTTCCGCAGGGCTTCGGAATCCGCGTCCAGGTCCTTGTCGACGTAGCCCCAGGGCGCTATGTCGCCCGCATGCGCGATGCCGAAGAATCGTGTCTCTTCCGGGTCGAGGCGCTCGACGATCGCGTCGATATGCGGCTTCAGGGAACCATCGAACTCCTCGGACACCACTCGGACGGAAACGGGCTCCAGGTCGCGGTCGGCCTCGATGAGGACGAGCTTGTCCGTCGTGCCGCCGTCGCACAGGAGATGGGGCTGGGCAAGTATTTCGAAGTCAAAGCCTGCTTGGATGATCATGTCCAGACGCTACGGCCGGCCCAGCGCGTCAGCCAGACCGTCCGGCGCCCCTATGGACGCCGCCCAGCGCGCCGGCCCCTGTGGAGGACGGGTCAGGAGAGGCCCCGCAGCGCCCGCTCCAGCCGGCGGTCCGGGACCAGCCAGATGCCGGCCACCACGGCGTAGGCCGCCAACGCCAGCGCGGGCTGCACGAGCGCCAGCAGGCAGCCGGCCACATAGATGACCGGCGAGACGAGGCCCTTGACGTTGCGGCCGATCGCCCGCGCCAGCGGCCCGCCGCGGCCCTGCCGGCGGATGAACAGGGCCTGCAGGATGGCGTACGCGACCGCCGCGAGCAGCAGGTTCACCCCGTACACGAACACCGGCACCACGGCGAACCCGGACCCGTCCATCCACCGGGTCATGAACGGCACCAGCGACAACCAGAACAGCAGGTGCAGGTTCGCCCACAGGATGCCGCCGCTGATGTCACCGGCCAGTTTCACCATGTGGTGGTGGTTGTTCCAGTAGATGCCGATGTACAGGAAGCTGAGCACGTAGCTCAACAGGGACGGCACCGCGCCGACCAGCCCGGCCCAGCCGTGGTCCACCGGCGTGTGCAGGTCCAGCACCATGATGGTGATGATGATGGCCAGCACCCCGTCGCTGAGCGCCTCGAGCCGGTTCTTCTCCATATCTTCTCCCGGGCGGTTGTGCCCTATGCCCGGGCGATGATCTCCCCGTTGGGGATCAGGAACCAGCCGTCGGGTGACTCGCCCCACGCCCGCCAGCCCGCCGAGATCCGTGCCAGCTTGGCCGCATCGGCCAGCCCGTACCGCCCGGCCTGCTCCGCGAAGGCGGACTGCAGCACCCGGTCCGCCCAGACGCCGGCATGCCAGCGGCGCTCCTCCTCCGTGGCGTACAGCCAGTTGGACGACGACGCGCGCATGTCCGTGAACCCGGCCGCCCGCGCCCAGTGCAGCAGCCGGCGCCCGGCGTCCGGCTGGGCGTTGTTGTGCCGGGCCAGCTCCTGGTACAGCGCCATCCACTCGTCCAGCTCCGGCAGAAGCGGGTACCAGGCCATGGCGTGGAAGTCGGCGTCGCGTACGGCCACGACGCCACCCGGCTTGGCCACCCGGCGCATCTCGCGCAACGCCTCCACCGGGTCGCTCAGGTGTTGGAGCACCTGGTGGGCGTGCACCACGTCGAAGGTGTCGTCCGGGAAGTCCAGGCCGTAGACGTCGCCGATGTCGAAGCTGATGTTGTTCAGGTGCCGCCCGGCCGCGTATTCGGTCGCGGTGGCCACGACCTCCGGGGCCCGGTCCAGCCCGAGGACCTGCCCGGGGGCCACGAGTTGGGCGAAGTCGGCCGTGATCGTCCCCGGCCCGGACCCGACGTCGAGGACGCTCAGCCCGTGCGTGAGGTGCGGGAGGAGGTACGCGGCGGAATTCTGCGCGGTGCGCGACGCGTGCGACCGCAGCACGCTCTCATGGTGGCCGTGGCTGTAGACGTCGTCGGTGCTCATGGGGGGAGCGTACGCCCGCGCGCGGGCCGGTGCCAGAGCGCGTCCGCCCAGCGAAACGGAGGAACGACGGCGGCGCGCGCGTGCCGCCGTCGTCCGCCGGTCCCGGTGTCAGCGGGTGACGGGTTCCTGCAGTTCGGTCACCCACTGCTGCGGGTCGGCGCCCATGCCGTAGTCCAGGTACAGCTCCCGGTTGTAACCGGTGGAGGTGTACCCGTTCGCCTCGATCCACCGTGCGAGGGCCTGCACGGACGGCATGACGTCGTCCATGGGGCCGCGGTGGATGAGCGTGGCCGCCTGCTCGACGGCCGGCAGGTCCACCACGTCGAACGCGCCGGTGGCGTGGGCCGGGATGGGGCAGCCGGCGTGGACGCGGACGCTGCCCTCGGTGCCCGCCTCGTAGTAGGCGATGCCGGGGCCGGTCGGGGTGATCCCGGCAGTCCGCAGTTCGGCGAACAACTGCTCGTAGAGCGGCTGGATGACCGGGCTGATCGAGGCCGGCTCAAAACTGTCCGCAACGCCGGACAGCTCGGCCAGGCGCACGGCCGGCAGGGACTTGATGGTGACGTCGTACTCGGGCATGGTGCCCTCCTTCTCGATGATGCGAAGACGCGCCTCGACCGCGGCCAGCCGGGCCGAGTCGGCGGCGAGCTGCTGCTGCAACTCGTGCCGGCGCAGGGCCAGCATGCCGCGCAGCTCGCTTGCGCCGGGGGCGTCGTCAAGGATCCCGGCCACCGTTTCCAGCGTGAAGCCGAGGTCCTTGAGCGCCACGATCCGGTTCAGCCGGGCCAGTTGCGCGGCCTCGTACAGCCGGTACCCGGTCGAGTCGATCCGGGCCGGGCGCAACAGGCCGATGCCGTCGTAGTGGCGCAGCATGCGGACCGAGACGTTGCCGGCCCTGGCGAAATCTCCTATTTGGAACATGACACTCCTACGTCTACGGCCTCACACGGTGTCAGGGTCAAGGGTATTCTTCCGGTTCTTTCTCGGGCCGCCACGCCGCCACCCGCACCAGGGCACCCGGGCCGGGCACGCGCCGTCGTACTTTTGCCCTGAGTGAAAGTTGAGCGTACTCGACTCAACTTTATTTGACAGCGGATCACTCACGAGTAAAGTTGAGCCCAGAACGCTCAACAACCGCTGGTTGGGCGGCCCCGCGCCACCACGGCGCGGACCAGGTTCAGGCAGCGGACCGCGAAAGGAACACCACTTATGTCACGTGCCGTAGGTATCGACCTCGGAACCACCAACTCCGTCGTTTCCGTCCTGGAAGGCGGCGAACCCGTCGTCATCGCCAACGCCGAGGGCGGGCGCACCACCCCGTCCGTCGTCGCGTTCTCGAAGACCGGCGAAGTCCTGGTCGGCGAGATCGCCAAGCGCCAGGCCGTCAACAACATCGACCGCACCGTCGCCTCGGTCAAGCGCCACATGGGCACCGACTGGTCCATCGCGATCGACGACAAGAAGTACACGGCGCAGGAAATCTCCGCCCGCATCCTCATGAAGCTCAAGAACGACGCCGAGTCGTACCTGGGCGAGAAGGTCACCGACGCCGTGGTCACCGTCCCGGCCTACTTCAACGACGCCGAACGCCAGGCCACGAAGGAAGCCGGCGAGATCGCCGGGCTGAACGTGCTGCGCATCGTCAACGAGCCCACTGCGGCCGCGCTCGCCTACGGCCTGGACAAGGGCAAGGAAGACGAGCTCATCCTGGTCTTCGATCTGGGTGGCGGCACGTTCGACGTGTCCCTGCTGGAGGTCGGCAAGGACGAGGACAACTTCTCCACCATCCAGGTGCGCGCCACCGCCGGCGACAACCGCCTCGGCGGCGACGACTGGGACCAGCGCATCGTCAACTACCTGCTGGGCCAGCTGAAGGTCAAGGGCATCGACCTGTCCAAGGACAAGATCGCCCTGCAGCGTCTGCGCGAGGCCTCCGAGCAGGCGAAGAAGGAACTGTCGTCCTCGTCCTCGACGAACATCTCCCTGCAGTACCTCTCCGTCACCCCGGACGGCCCCGTCCACTTGGACGAGCAGCTGACCCGTGCCAAGTTCCAGGACCTGACCTCCGACCTGCTCGAGCGCACCAAGAAGCCGTTCCACGACGTCATCAAGGAAGCCGGCATCAAGGTCTCCGACATCGACCACATTGTCCTGGTGGGCGGTTCCACCCGTATGCCCGCCGTTTACGATCTGGTCAAGCAGCTGGCCGGCGGCAAGGAGCCCAACAAGGGCGTCAACCCGGATGAGGTTGTGGCCGTTGGCGCCGCCCTGCAGGCCGGTGTGCTGAAGGGTGAGCGCAAGGATGTGCTGTTGATCGACGTCACCCCGCTGTCCCTGGGTATTGAGACCAAGGGCGGTGTGATGACGCACCTGATCGAGCGCAACACGGCCATCCCGACCAAGCGTTCGGAGACGTTCACCACCGCCGATGACAACCAGCCCTCCGTGGCCATCCAGGTGTTTCAAGGCGAACGCCAGTTCACCCGCGACAACAAGCCGCTGGGCACGTTCGAGCTGACCGGCATCGCCCCGGCCCCGCGCGGCGTCCCGCAGATCGAGGTCACGTTCGACATCGACGCCAACGGCATCGTCCACGTGTCCGCGAAGGACAAGGGCACCGGCAAGGAGCAGTCGATGACCATCACCGGCGGCACCGCGCTGTCGAAGGAAGACATCGAGCGCATGGTGCACGAGGCCGAGGAGCACGCCGCGGAGGACAAGGCGCGCCGCGAGGCCGCCGACCTGCGCAACAGCGCCGAGCAGCTGCACTACTCGGTGGACAAGATCCTCACCGACAACGACGACAAGCTGCCCGAGGACGTCAAGACCACGGTCAAGGCCGACGTCGAGGCGCTCAAGACGGCGCTGGCCGGCGAGGACGACGACGCCGTGAAGGCCGCGTTCGAGAAGCTGCAGACCTCCCAGTCGAAGCTGGGCGAGGCGATCTACGCCCACGCCCAGGCCGACGCCGGGTCCGCCTCCGAGGGGGCCTCGTCCGAGGGCGCCGCCGGCGGCAACGCCGACGAGGACATCGTTGACGCCGAGATCATCGACGAGGACGAGAAGAAGTAACCATGACCGACTCCCCGAACCCCGAAGAAGAAGGCGAGCCGGTGGTCGAGCCTGCCGAGACCCCCGACGGTGACGCGCTCTCCCAGGCGAAGGACATCCTCAACGGTGTTGAGGTGCCCGCCGAGGAATCCGTCGCCCAGGGCAGCGACGCGGACACCGCGGCCGAGCTGAAGAACGACCTGTTGCGCCTGCAGGCGGAGTACGTCAACTACCGCAAGCGCGTGGAGCGGGACCGTGCCGTGGCCGGCCAGATGGCCGTGATCGGCGTGCTCAACTCGCTGTTGCCGGCCCTCGACGACATCGAGGCGGCGCGCACGCACGGCGACTTGGTGGATGGCCCGTTCGCGGCCATCGCCAGCAAGATCGAGGCCGCGCTGGGCACCTACGGGCTGGAACGGATCGACGCCACGGATGTGGCGTTCGACCCGACCATCCACGAGGCGCTCATCCAGCAGCCGGGAACCGACGTCGAGGTCGACACCGTCAGCCAGGTGCTGCGCGTCGGCTACAAGTCCGGCGAACGCATCCTGCGCGCCGCCCAGGTGATCGTCGCCGTCCCGGAATAACCGGTAACCGGTGGTCGAGCTTGTCGAGACCTGAGCCTGTCGAAATCTTTGATCTCGCCAAGATCTTTGGTCTCGACAGGCTCGACCACCGCCCCGGCCGCCACCCTTAAGACAAGGAGAGGTCTTGGCAAGTCAGGACTGGGTCGAGAAGGATTTCTACAAGATCCTCGGTGTCCCCAAGGACGCGTCCGACGCGGACGTCAAGAAGGCTTACCGGAAGCTGGCGCGCAAGTACCACCCGGACACAAACGCCGGCGACGCGGCGGCCGAAAAGAACTTCAAGGACGTCTCCGAGGCCTACTCCGTGCTGTCGGACGCGACGGACCGTGAACAGTACGACGCCATCCGCGCCATGGGCAGCGGCGCCCGGTTCACCTCCGGAGGCGCCGGCCAGCCCGGTGCCGGGTTCGAGGACATCTTCGGCGACCTGTTCGGCGGTGGCGGCGCCAGGTCCTCCCGCGGCCGGCAGCAGACCTTCAACGGCTCCGGCCTGCCACCGGAATTCGCCGACCTGTTCGGCGGTGGTGGCGGCTTCGGCGGCTTCCAGCCGACCCCCACGAAGGGCAGCGACCGGACCGCGTCCACGAGTATCTCGTTCGCCGGCTCCATCCACGGCACCACCATCGGCCTGCGCGAACCCAGCGGCGAGGTCATCGACGTGCGCATCCCGGCGGGCATCAAGGACGGCCAGAAGGTGCGCGTGCGCGGCAAGGGCAACGCCGGGGCGGCCGGCCCGGGCGACCTGAACGTCACCGTGCATGTCAAACCGCACGACTTCTTCACCCGGGACGGCGACAACATCCGCATCCACGTCCCGGTCACGTTCGCGGAGGCCGCGCTCGGGGCCGACATCTCCGTGCCGACGCTTGCGGGCCACGTGAAGCTTCGCGTGCCCGCCGGCACCCCGTCCGGGCGCACGTTGCGCGTCAAGGGCGCCGGGGTGAAGACCGCCAAGGCGCAGGGCGACCTGTTGGTCACCATCGACGTGGTGGTCCCGCAGAAGTTGAACAAGGAGGCCGAGGCGGCGGTGCGCGCGTTCGCCGCGGCCACGAACGACGGCGACCCGCGCCAATCGCTGGCCGCGAAAGCCAAGCTGTAGCAACGGCCCGGTGATCGAGCTTGGGCCCGGTGATCGAGCTTGGGACCGGTGATCGAGCTTGTCGAGATCCTGGTTTCGACAGGCTCAACCAGCGAGATCCCGGTGGTCGAGCCTGTCGAGACCAAAGAAAGGAGGACACGATGAACGTCGATCCCAACATGCCGATCTTCGTGATCTCCGTGGCGGCGCAATTGGCGGACATGCACCCGCAGACGCTGCGCCAATACGACCGGCTCGGGATCGTCAAGCCGAGCCGGGCGCCCGGCAGGTCGCGGCGTTACTCACAGCACGACGTCGACATGCTCCGTGAGGTGCAGCGGCTGTCCCAGGAGGGCGTGTCCCTCGAGGGCATCCGGCGCATCATGGAGCTGGAGCACCAGGTCGCGGCGCTGCGGGCACGCGTACTGGAGCTGGCGGACGAACTCGACGCGGTGAACGGCCGGGCCATGCTGCGCGCCCCCGTGCAGGACGGACGTGTGTTCGCGGTGGGCGTCACCGGCGGCGACGTCGTGCCGCTGGCACGCGGCAAGCGCCCGCGCGCCCGCAGCCAGGCGCTCGTGGTCTGGCGTCCGCACCTCTGAAACGTTCCCGGCCTACGCGTAGAACAGGCCGCGCACGTCATCGGCGGACAACGGTGACGCCATCCTGCATCGAGTGATCGATACATCGGGGTGCGGGTTCGTTACACCCCGAGGTATCGATCACTCGATTTCCAGCAGGGGCGTGCCGGCGCCTCGCCTGTGGATAACTTCCGTGGGACCTCGCCCCAACAGGCACAATCAAGGCATGACCAAGCTCGTTCCGCTGCCCGAGGCATTGTTCGGCCACTCGTTCACCGTCCAGGAGGCCCGGCGGCGTGGTGTCTCCAAGGACAGGCTCGGCGCCCGGGACTTGACGATGCCAACGCCCGGCGTTCGGGTTCCACAGAACGTGTCCGAGTCGCTGGCGGATCGCCTTCGACCCTTCATCGTGCTGGACCCGGCCTGTTTCGCCTCGCACGTGACGGCGGCCTGCCTGCACCGAATCCCGTTGCCGTGGCGGCTGCAGCGAGAGCAAACTCTCCATTTGTCCCGCCCACTCGGCATGTCCCCGATGCGGCGTGCCGGGGTGGTCGGACACCGGCTGCCGCTGGCGCCCGGCGATCTCACGGTGGTGTCTGGCATTCCCGTCACGACCCCGGCCCGAACGCTGCTCGACCTGTCGGCGCTCCTCTCCCTCGACGACCTGGTTGCCGCGGCGGATTACCTCATCTGCGAACACCACCACGGGTACCGGGACAGGGCGGCCATCGTCCCCGCCGACGAGTTGCGCGCCCATTTGGCGGGCGTCTCCGGCGTGCGTGGGCTGGTCAAGGCCAGGCACGCACTGGAACTCATGCGGGTGGGCGCGGACTCGCCGCAGGAGACAAAACTGCGCCTGATCCTGTACCGGGCGGGGCTGCCCGAGTTCGTCCCCGACGTGGCGATCGAGGGGGAATCCGGTGAGCGCCCCCTGTGGGCGGATGTGGGATGCCGCCCGTATCGGGTTTGCGGGGAGTACGAGGGAGAGCACCACCTGACACCGCAGAAGCAGGCCAATGACCGCTACCGGGACCAGCTGACGGCCCGACGCGGTTGGCTGCAGGTCAAGGTGTACGCCCAGGACATGCGTCACGGGGACCGTTGGGTCGCCGCAATGTTCGACCACGCCCTCCGGGAACGCGGCTGGACACCGTAACAACCCGTCGAGTGATCGATACATCGCCGTGTGAGCCTGCCGCACCCCGATGTATCGATCACTCGATACATAAGAGATCAGTCCTGGAACAGGCTGGCCAGGTCGGCGGCCGTGAGCGCGCCGGAGGACAGCCCGTCGCCGCCCATGACGTCGGAGAACAGCTGGGACTTCTTCGACTTGAGCGCCATGACCTTCTCCTCGATCGTGTCCTTGGCGACCATCCGGTACACCATGACGTTCTTGCGCTGGCCGATCCGGTGCGTGCGGTCCACGGCCTGCGCCTCGGAGGCCGGGTTCCACCACGGGTCGAGCAGGAACACGTAGTCGGCCTCGGTCAGGTTCAGGCCGAACCCGCCGGCCTTGAGGCTGATGAGGAACAGCGGGTCCGTGCCGTTCTTGAACCCGTCGACGACGGCGGCGCGGTTGCGTGTGGTGCCGTCCAGGTAGCTGAACGGCACGCCCTGCGCGGTCAGCCTGTCGCGCAGCTTGCCCAGGAACCCGGTGAACTGGCTGAAGATCAGTGCCCGGTGGCCCTCCTGCAGCACGTCCTCGAGCTGCTCGAACAACACATCCAGCTTGGACGAGCGCACGCCCTTCAAATCCTCGTCGACCAGGGTCACGTCGAGGCTGAGCTGGCGCAGCAGCGTCAACGACGAGAAGATGGTGAACCGGTTCTTGTTCACGTCCTCCAACAGGCCCAGGATCTTGGCCCGTTCCCGTTGCAGGTGCGTCTGGTACACCTTGTGGTGGCGCGGGTTGAGCACGACCTCGAGGATCTGTTCCTGCTTGCTGGGCAGGTCCTTGATGACCTCTTCCTTCGTGCGCCGCAGCATGAGCGGGCGCACCCGCCTGCGCAGCCGGGCCACGAGTGCGGGGTCGTTGTTCTTCTCGATCGGCCTCTGGTAGAACTCCCCGAACCGCTTCGGGCTGGGGAACAGGCCCGGGGCCACGATCGATGTCAGCGACCACAACTCCATCAGATTGTTCTCCAACGGCGTGCCCGTGACGGCGAGCTTGAACGGGGCGTCCAGCTTCCGGGCACACTGGTACGCCTTCGACTGGTGGTTCTTCACGAACTGCGCCTCGTCCAGGATCAGCCCGGCGAAGCGGTGCCGGCCGTAGGACTCGTAGTCGATCCGGAACAGTGCGTAGGAGGTGATGACGACGTCCGCGGCGCCCATGAACGCGGTGGCGTCGAGGCCGCTCTTCGAGAACGTCTCCGTCACCGTGGCCACGGACAGCCCCGGCGCGAACTTCGCGGCCTCGCTGGCCCAGTTGCCCACCACCGACGTCGGTGCGACGACCAGGAAAGGGGGCGTCCCGGCGTCGTCCGTCTTCGCCTGGCAGACCAGGGCGAGCGTTTGCAACGTCTTGCCCAGCCCCATGTCGTCGGCCAGCACGCCGCCGAGCCCGTGTGTGCGCAGGAAATTCAGCCAGTTGAAACCCTCCAGCTGGTAGGGGCGCAGCGTGGCGTGCAGCGTGTCCGGGGCCGCCAGCGGCTCGGCGGTCGCGGCCTCCAGCAGGCCGGAGACCTGCCGCCGCCATTCCGCGGCCTGTGCCTCCACGATGCCCAGCTGCGCCAGCTCGTCCCACAGCCCGGCCTGGAAGCGGCTCAACCGCAACGGGCCGTCGTTGTTGTCGTCGAGCCCGCGCGCCTCCTCGATCAGGTCGCGCAGCTGGTGCAGGGCCGGGATGTCGAGGGAGAAGTGCGCGCCGGAGGGCAGCAGCAGCCGCGTGTGGCCGGCCGCCAGCGCGGAGAA
Organism: Specibacter cremeus; assembly: GCF_003946885.1. Taxonomy (GTDB): domain Bacteria; phylum Actinomycetota; class Actinomycetes; order Actinomycetales; family Micrococcaceae; genus Specibacter; species Specibacter cremeus. Next base: position 39,168 of record NZ_RWKQ01000044.1, read on the forward strand.
CACGGCCGCGAACGACACCGGCTGGCCCTCGAGCGTGATGACGATGCCCAGGTCGAACCAGTCCCGGTCGTCGGTCTCCGTCGTGGAGATCTTCACGACCGGCGCCTCGGTGACCTCCCGGTAGCTGGCGGGATCGCCGCTGGTCTCCACCTCGACGCCGGGCAGTGCGCGCAGCCGGGGCAGCACATCCTCGGTGAACACCATGGTGTCCAGCCCGTCGAGCACGGCCACCGCGGCCAGCCGCGGCGCGCCCCACTCGTGGTCCGGCAGCTCGCCCAGCGCCGGCACGTCCTGCCACGGCTCGCCGAGGGTGGCCAGGAGGGCGGCCTCCGCGGCGTCGTCGCGCGGCCCGGATTCGCCCGGCTCCGGGCGCAGAGGCAGCGAGGTGGTGCGCGAGCCGGTGGCGTAGTGCCATTCCCAGTGCAGCCGGACCCGGTGGTCGCCGCCGTACTGGGCCAGCAGGGACAGCACCGGTGCGGCCGTCTCCGGCAGCTCAATCGACTCGTCCGCGGAGACGATGGCGCTCTGGCGGCGCAGCTGCGGGTACATCTGCGTCAGGAACCTGTCCTCGTCCGCGGCCGGCACATGCACCCGCCGGTGCGCCAGCGCGAAGTCGAGCAGTTGCCGGGGCGTGCCGGCCGCCAGCGGCGCCAGCGTGATGGTCCCGGGTACGACGGCGTCGCCGCCTTGCGCCGTTCGGGCACCCTTCGCCGTGGCCGGGTCGACGAGGAACAGCCCGTGCGCCGGGTGGCCGATCTGGCCGAGGTGCTCGGCGGGCAGCACCCGCCCGGCCGATTCCAGCCGGGGCGCGACGTCGAGCCCGTCCGCCGTGCGGGTCACATTAAGCGCGATGGTGACCGGGTCCGGCAGAACCCGGACCGGGTCGCCGGTGCCGGATTGCACGAGCGCGACGCCGTGCCGTGCGGCCTCGTGGATCAGCAGCCACAGGTCGCGGCCGCCGAAGTCGTTGAACGACAGCCACGCCGGGGTGCTGGTGGAATAGGAGCGGGTCGAGTGCGACTTCAGGATGTCCTGCAGCCAGCCGACCTGGGCGGCGTCGTGGCTGCGCGTGTAGCCCAGGTAGCCGAGCTGGGTCCAGCCGATCCCGGTGCGGACCCATTTGCCCTTGTTGCCGCGGACCACGGGCCGGGCGTACAGGACCAGCTCGCTCTCGCCGCCGCGCTGGCCGAACCGCGGCGTATGGGTCCGCGCCTCGAATTGCAGCGCCAGCGGCGGCACGTCGGCGGGGGTCTGCTGTTCGGCGGCGGGCAGCAACCCCTGCAGGGCCAGTTCCCAGTCGGGGACCCGGGCGGCGGCGGCCCGGGCCGCCGCGTCGTGGAGCCTGGACCTGTTCAACAACATTTCCAGGTAGGTCGGCTCCTGGATCTTCCGCTCCGGGATGAAGAAGTGGCGCAGCGCCGGGTCGTTCTCCGCCGCGCTGATGAGCGAGATCACGTGCTTGCAGTTCTGCTGCACTGGGCAGCTGCAGATGCCGACGCGGCAGGCGACCCGGCCGTCGTGCTCGTTCACGAGCTTCGCCGTCGACTGGTAGACGCGCGTGCCCAGCACCTGGCCGGAAAGCAGCCCGGTGGCCGGTTCCAGCGTGATCTTCGAAACCCGGCCCTGGGCTGCGTAGAGCCGGCCCGCGGCGATGGCGTTCGGTTTGAACCCGGTGACCCGTGTCATGAGGTCCTGTGAGCGGGCGGAGGCTGGCGTCACGAAAAATCTTCCTGCAGGAACCGGCGGCCCCGGGGAACGGGACCACATCCAATCAATCTTAGTGCGATTCCGCCGGGCCCCGCGCTGGGCCGGACCCATCAGTCCCAAGTAGAGCGCACTTAGAACGTGTTGGGAAAGCGCTCATTGTGCTGTTCCCGTCTGCCATGGCCGGCGTCCCGGGGCCGGTGCCAGCCTCCGGGTCAT
>NZ_RWKQ01000045.1:0-215 GCF_003946885.1 Specibacter cremeus
TCCCCTGGTGGGGAAACCGCAAACTCCGCTACGAGTTCGCCTGACCCTTGCCCCGAACCAGCTGCGCGGAAATCCGCGCTAATCATCGATAACTACGCCACCCACAAGCATGCCAACGTCAAGTCATGGCTTGGAAAGCATCCGCGGTTCCACCTGCACTTCACCCCGACCTCGTCCTCCTGGCTGAACCTGGTCGAGCGCTGGTTCCGGGACCT
>NZ_RWKQ01000045.1:234-41058 GCF_003946885.1 Specibacter cremeus
ACCACTTGGTCCGCGGCCGGCGCGCCCGCACGGCTTGTGGACGCCGTCTGGACGCCAACCGACGCCCGCGTTCGGCCGCGTCGATTCAAGGAAGCACAGAGATGACCCAATACACCCTGGCCGGCGGAGGCCAGCCCACGCCGGAGCAGCGCAAGACGTCGCGCAAGGCCGCCGGGGCCGCGCTCATCGGCACGTCGATCGAGTGGTTTGACTTCTACGCCTTCGGCACCGCCGCTGCGCTGGTCTTCGGCGAACTCTTCTTCCCCAAGGACCTGGCCCCGGCAGTGGCCACCCTGGCGGCCATGGCCACGTTCGCCGCTGGATTCGTCCTTCGACCGCTCGGCGGCATCGTCTTCGGCCACCTCGGCGACCGGATCGGCCGCAAGAAGACCCTCATCATCACGTTGGTCATGATGGGTGTGGCGTCCATCGCCATCGGCCTGCTGCCCACGCACGCCCAGGTCGGCGGCTGGGCGGCCGTCCTGCTCGTCGGCCTGCGCGTGGTGCAGGGCCTGGCCATTGGCGGCGAATGGGGCGGCGCCGTCCTGGTGGCCGTGGAGAACGCACCCGCCAACCGCCGCAGCTTCTACGGTTCCTTCCCGCAGATGGGATCCTCCGTGGGCGCCCTGCTCTCCACCGGCCTCTTCGCCCTCCTGAACAGCGTCCTCAGCCACGAGCAGTTCCTGGCGTTCGGCTGGCGCGTGCCCTTCCTCGCCTCCGCGGTCCTCGTCGTCGTCGGCTTCCTCATCCGGCGCTCGCTGGATGAGACGCCGGCGATGAAGCAGGTGCTGGCCAGTGCCGAACGCTCCAAGCTCCCCGTCCTGGACGTGGTGCGCACGGCCCCGGGGATGCTGGTCCTGGGTGTGCTGACCCTCTCCGTGGGCACCGGCGGGTACTACATGGTCACCACCTACCTGACCACCTACGGCACCGAACACGTGGGCCTGAACGCCCAGCTCATCCTCAGCGGGCTCTCCATCGCGGCCGCCGTGGAGCTGGTCATCACACCCGTCATCGGCTGGTTGGGGGACCGTCGCACGCCCCACCTCGTCGTCATGGTCGGACTGTTGGCCGTGCTGGTGATCGCCCCCTTCCAGTTCCTGGTCCTGAACACCGGCTCGGCGCTACTGATCACCGCGGCCATGGTGGCCATGCGCATCGCCCAGTCCGCCGCATTCGCCCCGGTGTCCTCGGTCCTGGCCGAGGCGTTCACGCCGGCGGTGCGGTACACCGGCATCTCCATCTCCTACCAGTTTGCGAACCTGATCTTCGGTGGCCTCGTGCCGCTCGGTGCCGTGGCGCTGCTGGTGGCCATCCCGTCCGCGTGGCCCGTTGTGGTGGCGCTGATGGTGATGTCGGCCGTGGGGGCGGCGTCGGTCTGGGCCATGCGCCGAACATGGACCAGCACGCCCGCCGGCCTGCGGGAGCACGCCACCGAATGCCACCGGTTGACGGCATGAGCGTGGCGGCCGGCCGGGCTCGTCCCCAGGCGGCGGGAGGGCCGGACGAGGGACCGGGGTACCTGGTGCTCAACCCCGCCACGGGCCAGACCCTGGAACGCGTGGCCACGGACTCGGACGAACGGATCGAGGAGGCCGTGGCCGGCGCACAGACGGCCTTCCACCCGTGGCGGGACACCGGCGTCGACCACCGCGCCGACGTGTTGGCCCGCGTGGCCGTGTTGTTTACCGAGCGGGCGCGGCAGCTGGCGGCCATCATCACCGAGGAAATGGGCAAACCCCGTTCCCAGGCCCTCGCCGAGGTGCGCCTGTGCGCGCAGATCTTCACCTATTACGCCGGCCATGGCCCGGCCCTGGCCGCCGCCAAGCCGCTCAAGGACGGTCCGGACGGCCGGGCCGTCATCGAGACCCTGCCCATGGGCCCGCTGCTGGGCGTCATGCCGTGGAACTACCCCTATTACCAGGTGGCCCGGTTTGCGGCGCCGAACCTGATGCTCGGCAACACCCTGGTGGTCAAGCACGCGGAGCGGTGCCCGCGCTCGGCCCAGGCCATCGAGGCTCTCCTGGTCGACGCCGGCCTGCCAGTGGGCGCGTACGCCAACGTCTTCGCCTCGCACCGGCAGGTGGCCGCCCTGATCGCCGATCCGCGCATCCACGGGGTGTCGCTGACGGGCTCCGAACGGGCCGGTGCCATCGTCGGGGCGTTGGCGGGCCGTCACCTGAAGAAGGCCGTGCTCAAACTCGGCGGCTCGGATCCCTATATCGTCCTGGATGCGGATGATGTGCCTGAAGCCGCCCGCCGGGCACGTTCGCCCCGATGGCGTCCCGGGCGGCCGCCGTCGAACTGGCCGAGCAGGTCCGCGACGCCGTGGACCGGGGCGCCACGCTCCATGTGGGCGGACGACTGGTGGATGGCCCGGGCAGCTACCTGCAGCCGGCCGTGCTGACCGGTGTCAGACCGGGCATGCGCGCCTACCACGAGGAATTGTTCGGACCGGTGGCCGTGGTCCATCGGGTGGGCAGCGATGCCGAAGCCCTTCGACTGGCGAACGACACCCCCCCTTATGGGTTGGGCGGGGCCGTGTTCTGCACCGATGAGCCGAGGGCACTTACGGTGGCCCGGGGGCTCAACGCGGGGATGGTGGGTGTCAACGCGATGTGCGGCGACACGGCGGACCTGCCGTTCGGTGGCGTGCGGCGTTCCGGTTTCGGCAGGGAGCTGGGCCCGCTGGGCATGGACGAATTCGCCAATAAACGGCTCCTTCACATCCGGCGGTGGATCGACTTGTAGCTCAGGTAGGCGTTCAGGCCCTCGATCCCGTACTCGGTGCCCAGGCCCGAGTCATGCCGGCCGCCAAAGGGCGCCGAGTGGTTGGAGGCGAAGAAGTTGATGCCCACCGACCCCGAGTCCACCCTGTCCGCCACGGCCAGCGCGGCAACGGGGTCTTGGCCGAAGACGAGTCCGCCCAGGCCAAACTCGGTGTTGTTCGCCAAGGCCACCGCGTCATCCACCGTGCGGTACTTGAGCACCGAGAGCACCGGGCCGAAGATCTCCTCGCGCGAAATCCGCATGGACGCCTCCACATCGGCGAAGACCGTCGGCTCAACAAAGAACCCGCCCTCGAGCCCGCCACCGAGCACCGCCGCGCGGCCGCCGGTGGTCGCGCGCGCCCCTTGGGCGTGGCCGGATTCCACGTACTCCATGACGGTCTTGAACTGGGCGGCCGTCGCCGAGGGTCCGAACACGGTGTCGGGATCCAACGGGTCGCCCTGCCGGCCGGCACCGATGGTGGCCGTGACCATGTCGACGACCTCGTCGTACCGGGATGCGGGGGCCAGGATCCGCGTCGAGATGTAGCAGGTCTGGCCGGTGTTGCGCATGCATGAACGCACCAGCACCTCGCTCATCGCGTCCAGGTCGGCGTCGGGCAGCACGATCGCGCTGGACTTGCCGCCCAGTTCGAGCGTGACCGGGCGCAACAGCGCACCGGCCGCGATCTTCCGGCCCACCGGCGTCGAGCCGGTGAACGCGACCTTGTCCACCAGCGGGTGCTTGACCAGGGTGTCGCCCAACCGCCCGGAGCCGGTGACCAGGTTGACGACGCCGGCCGGAACCCCGGCGGCGGCGACGGCGTCGACGATCAGCCGCAACGACAGCGGGGTGGGGGAGGCCGGTTTCATGACCACGGTGCACCCGGACAGCAGCGCCGGCGCCAGCTTGATGACCATGAGGTTGATCGGGAAGTTCCACGGCGCAATCAGGGCGCACACGCCCACGGGGTCCCGGCGCACCACCGGTCCATAACTGCTGTGCAGTATGTGTCGACGACGCAACTGCTGGGCAGCAGATGTCGAAAATCCGGGAAAATGAGCCTGTTGCTAAATGGGCCCGACGGCTACGAAGTGGCGCGACACGCCATGGCTCCACCTCTGAAACCATGGCGTGTCGCTCGGCCTTTGGGCAAGGGCACCCATTCTGCAACAGGCTCAAATCGGTCCGAAACAAGCATCTACTGCCCACTGGTTTGCCAACCGCCCTGTCCTAACTCCGGGAAATTGGCTAGCCCAGTTCCCGGGTGTTGGTCAGCGCCAGCTCCTCGGCCCGCCGCTCCACCTCATCGGCGATGCGCCGCAGGTATGCGGCCCGCTCGGTCGGGGCTATGCGCGGCCAGGGGCCGGAACCGAACGGGCGGCGCGGGCGTCGATGGCCGGGCCGAAGTACGACGGCGCCGCTCCCGTTGACGTCGTGGCGGCGGTGCCGTCGTGGGGTGTGGGAGTTATCGGAGCACCTTCGTCTGGAGCAGCGCGGTGGAGCGGGTCAGGTCTGTGGTGCCCATGTCCACGGCCGCTGCGGTGATCAGTCCCGGAATGATTTCGGTGGCGAGCCGGTCGGCGTCGCGCATCAGCGCGTCTTCGAGCGAGTACGCGACGGGCCGGGTCTGACCAGCTCGAACACCTCCAGGATCGCCAGGACCTTCGAGGTGACCGTCCGTCCGGGGTCACGGCTGCCCCCTGCCATGCACACCTCCCCGTGCCCGCCGGGAGAAAACGCCCCGGGTGGATCGATTCTAGCGCCGGCGGAAGGGACTGCGCGGCCGGACCATGGGAGCATGGCCGCATGGCTAATTCCACGTCCGGGGACTCGTCGCTGGATCGGCTCGCCCGCATCCTGGGCGCTTTCGATGCGGACATGCCGGCGATGCCCGTCGGCGTCCTGGCCGCCAGGGCCAAGATCCCGCTGGCGACGGCCTACCGGCTGGTTGACCAGCTGGTCGGCCGCGATTTCCTGCGCAAGGACCCCGCCGGGAAGCTCAGGCTGGGGCTTGGACTCTGGGAGCTGGCGAACCGGAGTTCGGCGGCCCTGGACCTGCGTGAGGCGGCGATGCCCTTCATGGAGGACATCCAGGCGGTGGTGGGCCAGCACACCCAGCTGGCGGTGCTGCGCGATGATGAGGTGCTGTTCATCGAGCGGCTCTCGGGCCGGGATTCCGTGGTCAACCAGGCCCGCATTGCCGGCCGGCTGCCCGTGCACCGCACGTCCGCCGGCGTGGTGCTGTTGGCGTTCTCGCCCGCCCACGTCCAGGAGGCGTACCTGCGCCGCCACCCGGACGCGGCCCTGCCCGGGGAAACGGGTGCGGCAGGGTTCCGGAAGGTCCTGGCCCTGGTCCGGGCGCAGGGGTTCGCGGCCTTCGACGGGTTGGTCGATGAGCAGACGACGGGCATCAACGTGCCGGTACTGGGACGCGGCCGCGTCGCCATCGCGGCGTTGGGCGTGGTGGTCGCCCGCAATGAGGTTCAGCGGCACGCCATTCTGCCCGTCCTGATGACCGGGGCCCGCGGGATCGCCCGGGCCATGGGGGAGTCGCCCGGGTAACGCCCAAATTCTCATTCATTGAGAAAGCAGGTGAGGGGCCCCGGAGACGGTGCCACAGTGGACGGAGATCCACACCACATTGGTCGAAGGAGACACGCATGGACGCAGCACCCCACATCGTCAGGACCCGGGTCGGCATCGTCGGCGGCGGGCCGGCCGGCCTGATGCTCTCGCACCTGCTGGCGACCTCGGGCATTGACAATGTGGTGGTGGAGAAGCGGTCCCACGAGGCCATCGAGAACACCCACCGGGCCGGCATCCTGGAGCACGGCAGCGTGCGGATGCTCACCGAGTCGGGTGTCTCCAACCGTGTCATCACCGACGGCGACAAACACGACGGCATCGATTTGCGATTCGGCGGGGTGAGCCACCGCATCGACTTCGACGCCCTGGTGGGCGAATCGGTCTGGCTGTACCCGCAGAACCAGGTGTTTGTCGATTTGGCCGCGGCCCGCAGGCGCGACGACGGCGATGTCCGGTTCTCCGTGACGGACACGGAGGTGCTGGACCTGACTACGGACACCCCCAAGATCCGGTTCACCGATGTGCAGGGCCGGCGCGTTGAACTTCACTGCGACTTCGTGGTCGGTGCGGACGGTTCCTCGAGCATGTGCCGCCGCGCGATCCCGGCGACCCTGCGCCAGGGCCATTTCATCGAATACCCGTTTGCCTGGTTCGGCATCCTCACCGAGGCGCCGCGCAGCGCCCCGGAACTGATCTATGCCAACTCCCCGCACGGGTTCGCGCTGATCAGCCAGCGCAATGAGACGGTCCAGCGCATGTATTTCCAGGCCGACCCGAACGAGGACGCCGCGGCCTGGAGCGAGGAGCGGATCTGGGACGAACTGCAGCGGCGCGTGGACGGACCGGACGGCCTGGAACTCAAGCGCGGCCCCATCTTCGAGCAGATGATCCTGAAGTTCCGCAGCTATGTTTGCGAACCGCTGCGGCACGGGAACCTGTTCCTGGCCGGCGACGCCGGCCACACGGTTCCGCCCACCGGTGCCAAGGGCCTCAACCTGGCCCTGGCGGACGTCAGGGTGCTCTTTGAGGCCCTCGACTCCTTCTACTCCACCGGGTCGTCGACCCTGCTGGACGGCTACAGCGAGACGGCCCTGAAGCGTGTGTGGAAGGCGCAGAACTTCTCCTACTGGATGACCTCCATGCTGCACACCCGCAGCGAGGCCAGCAGCTTTGAACGCAAGCGCGCCCTCGGGGAGCTCGACAGCGTCGTGTCCTCCACCTACGGCCGGGCCTACCTGGCCGAGGCCTACACCGGCTGGTCCCACGGCTGAACAGCGCCCTCCCGACAACAGCGCATCCAGACAACAGCGCATCCCGACAACAGAGTCCTGACAACCGATGTGGAGTGACAAGGCAATGAAACCCCTGGACGACGAGAACTTCGACGACAGCCACGTCGTGGTGTCCGGCGCCGCCGCCGACACACAGGAGTCGATCTCCCGGCAGATCGGCGACATCCACCGGGCCTATGCGGCGGAACGGGCCGCCGGCGGCCCGGAAGCGACACAGCCGCGGCTGGACTTCGCCCCCTACCGCAGCAGCATCCTGCGCCATCCCACCAAGGACCTCCACCACGTCGATCCGGAGACCATCGAGCTGTTCTCCCCGGCGTTCGGGCACCGTGACGTCCACGAGCTCGAAGCCGACCTGACCATCCAGCACAACGGCGAGCCGATGGGGGAGCGGATCAAGGTCACCGGGCGCGTGCTCGACGGCCAGGGCCGCCCGGTGCGCAACCAGCTGGTGGAAATCTGGCAGGCAAACTCCGCCGGCCGGTACATCCACAAGCGCGACCAGCACCCGGCCCCCCTCGACCCGAACTTCACCGGTGTGGGCCGCACCCTGACCACCGACGACGGCTGGTACGAATTCACCACGATCAAGCCCGGGCCCTACCCGTGGAAGAACCACACCAATGCCTGGCGCCCGGCCCACATCCATTTCTCCCTGTTCGGCACGGACTTCACCCAGCGGATGATCACCCAAATGTACTTCCCGGGCGACCCGCTGTTCGGCCTGGACCCGATCTACCAGTCCATCACGGACCAGAACGCCAGGGACCGGCTGGTGGCCACCTACGACCACAATGTGACAACGCATGAATGGGCCACCGGCTACCGTTGGGACATCGTGCTGACCGGCAGCAACCGTACGTGGATGGAAGAAGAGGACACGGACCAGTGAGCGACACCATGAAGCCGGCCACGCCCGGGCAGACCGTCGGGCCGTTCTTCGGCTACGCCCTGCCGTATGACAAGGACTCGGAACTGGTCAGCCGGGCCCACCCCGGGGCCGTGCGCCTGCATGGCACGGTCTACGACGGTGCCGGCAACCCGATTCCCGACGCGCTGCTGGAAATCTGGCAGCCGGATGACACCGGCCGGGTGGTCCAGCGCAGCGGATCGCTGGTCCGGGACGGCTACACGTTCACCGGATGGGGCCGGGAGGCGGTGGACAACGAGGGCCACTACACGTTCACCACGCTCAACCCCGGCGCAACGGAAGCCGGCCGCGCACCCTTCATCGCCGTCGTCGTGCTCGCCCGCGGGTTGATGAACAAGCTGCACACCCGCGTCTACCTGCCGGAGGACGCGGCCGCGCTCGCGGCCGATCCGCTGCTGGCCGCGCTGCCCGAGGACCGGCGCCGCACCCTGGTCGCCACCCGCGAGGCCAACGGCGACCTGCTCTGGGACGTCCGCCTCCAGGGGGACGATGAGACCGTCTTCCTCAGCTTTCCCGGGGCGTAGACCATGGTGGAATCGGGCCAGGGGCGCGACCCTGGCGACTACGGCCTGCTGTCCCCGGTCTGGGCGGGGACCCGGGTTGCCGAGCTGACCTCGGACGTGGCGTTCCTGCAGGCGATGCTCGATGTTGAGCTCGGGTGGGTGCGTGTGCAGGGCCATGCGGGTCTTCTGGAGGCCGCCCTGGTGGAGCCGATGGCCCACGCCTTCACGGCCGGTGCCTATGACGCCGCGTCCGTGGCGGCCCGTGCCCAGCACGGCGGAAACCCGCTGATTCCGCTGCTCGGGGACGTCCGCGCGGCCCTCGCCGGGTCGGCACCGGAGGGAGTCGCCGCGGTGCACCGGGGCGCCACCAGCCAGGACATCGTCGACAGCGCCCTGATGCTGATGTCGCGGCGGGCCGTGGCCGTGATCGGCGCCGACCTGCGCACGGCCGGGCAGGCGCTGGCGGCCCTGGCCGACGACCACCGTGGAACCCTCATGGCGGCGCGGACGCTGACACAGCACTCCCTGCCGTCGACCTTTGGCCTCAAGGCGGCCCAGTGGCTTGCGGCGGTCGGTGAAGCTGGCGAAAGACTCGATGCCGCCGCCGCGGCGCTGCCGCTGCAATGGGGCGGGGCAGCCGGAACCATGGCCGCGCTCACCGGGCTGGCGCAACAGCAGGCAGCGGACGACGGCGGGCCGCTGGCGTGGGCGTCGCTGCTGGCGGAAACGCTGGGGTTGGCCGAGCCGGTGGCGCCGTGGCACACGAACCGCCTCCCGGTGACGGGCCTGGCCCACGCGCTGGCCGACGTCGTGGCCGCGGCGGGAAAGGTCGCCAACGACGTGCTGCTGCTCGGCCGCCCGGAGATTGCCGAAGTGTCCGAGCCGCCGGCGGCAGGGCGCGGTGTCTCCTCGGCCATGCCGCAGAAGCGGAACCCGGTGCTCTCGGTGCTGATCCGCAGCGCCGCGCTGGCAGCCCCGGGCCACCTCGTCCAGCTGCAGGCGGCGGCCGGGGCCGCCGTGGACGAACGCCCCGACGGGTCCTGGCAGGCCGAATGGCAGGCGCTGCGGCAACTGCTGCGCCTGGCCGGGGGCGCCGCCGCGAAACTGGCCGAGCTCGTCTCCGGGCTGCAGGTGCACCCGGAAGCCCTCGCCGCCAATCTGCGCCTCAGCGGTGAACCGCTGCTCAGCGAACGCATCATGAACACGGTGGCCCCGCTGCTGGATGGCGGGAGCCCGGGCGCGGGACGCCAACGGGTCCAGGCCCTGGTCAGTGCGTCCCTGGCCGGCGGCCCGGATCTGGTCGCGGCCGTGCGCGACGCGGTGCCTCAGGACCTGCTCAGTGACCAGGATCTTGCCATGTTGGTGGACCCGGCCGGCTACCTGGGCCAAAACGACGCCCTGATCGACCGGATCATCGACCGTTACGGCCAAGGAGAGCGGGCATGAGCATTCCCGAACTGACCCCAACCCTGCTGTCCGCCGGTCATGGCAGGCCTGTGCTCGTCGCCGGGGCCGGGCTGGGCACGGGAGTCCGGGCCCTGTGGGACGATGCGGTGCCGTTCCTGCCGGACTTCCAGGTGGTTGGCATCGACCTGCCCGGGCACGGGGCCAGCCCCGCGGCCGAGGACCCGTTCTCTGTGGCCGAACTCGCCGCGGCGGTTGCCCGGGTCGTGTCCACGCTGCGGGCGGCCGGGGACATCCCGGCCGCCGGGAGCATCTACTTCGCCGGCGTGTCCCTGGCCGGGGGCGTGGCATTGCAGCTCGGGCTGGACTACCCGGCCCTGTTCTCCGGCCTGGCCGCGATCTGCACGGGGGCACGGATAGGCGAACCGCAGGCATGGCTGGATCGCGCCGACACCGTCCGGACCCAGGGCACACCGACCCAAATCACCGGCTCCGCCCAGCGCTGGTTCGCCGCCGGATTCATCGACGCCCACCCGGAGGCGTCGGCCCGGCTGCTGCATACGCTCCAGGATGCCGACCGCTTCAGCTACGCCCACGCCTGCGAGGCCCTGGCCGGCTTTGACGTCCGGGACAGCCTGGGACGCATCGAGCTCCCCTTGCTGGGCATCGCCGGTGGCCAGGACAGTGTCTGCCCGCCCGCCATGGCCGAGGCGATCGCCGTCGGGGTCCGCCACGGTCGGTGTGCGGTGGTTGAGTCCGCCGCCCACCAGGCGCCGCTCGAGGCGCCGGCGGAGACCGCCGGGCTGTTGACCGACTTCTTCACATCGCTGTGAGGTCGCCGTGAGCCGGACCCAGCATCACACCGGATCCACCCGGAAATGTACGTTGTCAATCGCAAGGAGCCGTCATTGACTGAGGCAGCAAGCCCGGGGCCGGCGAGCATGGATCTCTCCCGGGCGCAGCAGGACGTGTTCGACGAGGGCATGGCCGTCCGCCGGGAGGTGCTCGGGGACGCGCATGTGGACCGTGCCACCGCCGCGATGGACGACTTCACCGAGGACTTCCAGTCCCTGATCACCCGGTATGCCTGGGGCAGCATCTGGACCCGCCCCGGGCTGCCCCGCACCACCCGCAGCGCCATCACGCTCACGGCCATGATCGCCCACGGACACTGGGAGGAATTCGCGATGCATGTGCGCGCCGCCCTGACCAACGGCATGACCGGCGACGAGATCAAGGAGGTCATCCTCCAATCCGCGATTTACTGCGGTGTCCCCTCGGCCAACACGGCCTTCAAGGTGGCACAGGGCGTGTTTTCCACCCTTGCCGCCGAACCCCGCAGCGATCCCCAGTCCGGCCCCCGAGGGCCCGAAGCCCCCTAGGAGTACAGTGCAGCAGGCATTCATCTACGACGCGATCCGCACCCCGTTCGGCAAGTTCGGCGGCGGGTTGGCGACCGTGCGACCCGACGACCTGGCCGCCACCATGGTGCGGGCCGCCGTCGAGCGGGCTCCGGGGCTCGATGCCGACCGGATCGACGAGGTCGTCTTCGGCAACGCCAACGGCGCCGGGGAGGAGAACCGCAACGTGGCCCGGATGGCCACCCTCCTGGCCGGACTTCCCACCACCATCCCCGGCACCACGGTGAACCGGTTGTGCGGTTCCAGCCTGGACGCGGCGATCATCGGCTCCCGCCAGGTCAACACCGGCGAGGCCGACCTGGTGCTGGTCGGCGGTGTGGAGTCGATGAGCAGGGCCCCGTGGGTGCTGCCGAAAACGGAGCGGCCCTACCCGGCGGGGGACCTGGCCCTGGCCTCGACCACCCTCGGGTGGCGGCTGGTGAACCCGCGGATGCCCGCCGCGTGGACGGTCAGCCTGGGGGAGGCCACCGAGCAGTTGCGGCATCGGCACGGCATCGGCCGGGACCGCCAGGACGCGTTCGCCGCGGCCTCGCACCGCCTGGCCGACGCGGCGTGGACGGCCGGGCACTACGACAACCTCGTGGTGCCGGTGCCGGGGACCACGCTCGCGCGGGATGAAAGCATCCGCCCCGGCAGCACGCCCGAGGTGCTGGCCGGGTTGACGACGGTCTTCCGGCCCGTCTCCGACGGCCCCGACGGCGGGACGGTGACGGCGGGGAACGCGTCCCCCTTGAGCGACGGGGCGTCCGCGGCGTGGATCGGCGGCGAGGCCGGCGGCGCGCTGCTGGGCCTGCCGCCGCTGGCACGCATCGCCGGCCGCGGCGCGGCCGCCCTGGACCCGCAGTTCTTCGGCTTCGCCCCCGTGGACGCGGCCAACCAGGCGCTGCGCCGGGCCGGGATCGTCTGGGAGGACGTGGCCGCCGTCGAACTCAACGAGGCGTTCGCGGCGCAGTCCCTGGCCTGCATCGACGCCTGGGGGATCGAGGAGGGCATCGTGAACGCGTGGGGCGGGGCGTTGGCGATCGGACATCCACTGGGCGCCTCCGGCGTGCGGATCCTGGGCACGCTCGCCCGCCGGCTGCAGTCCACCGGCGAGAGGTGGGGGGTGGCCGCGATCTGCATCGGCGTCGGCCAGGGGCTGGCCGTCGTGCTCGAAAACGTCACGTCGCTTGATCAGGGGAAGTAGGGGATGGGGATGCTGACCATCGCGGACACGGCGGAGCAGGCCGTTGCGGACATCACGGACGGGTCCACGGTCCTGATCGGCGGGTTCGGTCCGGCCGGGCAGCCGGTGGAGCTGATCGAGGCGTTGCTGGAGCAGGGGGCGCGGGAGTTGGTGGTGGTGAACAACAATGCCGGCAACGGCGAGACCGGGCTGGCGGCCCTGATCGGTGCCGGGCGGGTCCGGAAGATCATCTGTTCGTTCCCGCGCCAGTCCGACTCGCAGATCTTCGATGCCGCCTACCGGGCCGGGACGATCGAGCTCGAACTCGTGCCGCAGGGCAACCTGGCCGAACGCATCCGGGCCGCCGGGGCCGGAATCGGCGGCTTCTTCACCCCCACCGGGTACGGGACGATCCTGGCGGAAGGAAAGGAGACCCGGATCATCAACGGCCGCGGGCATGTCTTCGAGACGCCGATCGCCGGCGACGTCGCGTTGATCAAGGCGCTCACCGCGGATCGCGTGGGAAACCTGGTGTACCGCAAGACGGCACGGAACTTCGGCCCGATCATGGCCGCCGCCGCCGGCAAGTCCATCGTCCAGGTATCCACCATCGTGGACACCGGCCGGCTGGACCCGGAGAACGTGGTCACCCCGGGCATCTACGTCAACACCATCGTGCAAATCAATACAGGACACCCGGAACCGGCGACCATGGAGGAAAACCAATGACCACCACTCTCAGCAGGGAGCAGCTCGCCCGGCTGGTGGCCGGCGACATCGCGCCCGGTTCGTTCGTGAACCTGGGCATCGGCCAGCCCACGATGGTGTCGAACTTCCTGACGCCCGCCCAGCACGTCACCCTGCACACCGAGAACGGCATGCTCGGCATGGGCCCCGAGGCCGTGGGGGACCAGATCGATCCGGACCTGATCAACGCCGGCAAGATCCCGGTCACCGAACTGCCCGGAGCGTCATACTTCCATCACGCCGACTCGTTCGCCATCATGCGCGGCGGCCACCTGGACGTGTGCGTCCTGGGCGCGTTCCAGGTTTCCACCACGGGCGACCTGGCCAACTGGCACACCGGCGCCCCCGACGCGATACCCGCGGTCGGCGGGGCCATGGACCTGGCGACCGGGGCCAAGGACGTGTACGTCATGATGTCCTTGTTCACCCGGGACGGGACGGCCAAGCTGGTTCCCGCGTGCACCTACCCGCTCACCGGCGTGGGCTGCGTGACCCGCGTCTACACCAATGAGGCGGTGTTCCTGATCGACGACGACGGCGTCCGCGTCCGCGAAACCTTTGGGCTCACCTTTGAGGAGCTTGCGGCACGGATGGAGATCCCGCTGCTGCGGGCAGGGTGAGCGCACCGCGACTCCGGGGCGGTCATGCGCCATTCCCTTGATCATGCCCGGACCGGCAGGTGCAGGCATTCACTTCCCTACGCCGCCGGCCAGTCCGCGGACGAAGTAGCGTTGGCAGACGAAGAAGAGGATGACCATCGGCACGGCGGCCATCGTCATGCCGGCGAACACGAGCGGGTACTGGGTCCCGTTTTTCGACATCAGGTCGGCCAGGCCCACGGGTAGCGTCTGGAGTCCGGTGCCGCTGGTGAAGACCATGGCGAAAAGGTATTCGTTCCAGTTGGTCAGCACGTTCAGGACGATGGTGGTGATGATGATGGGCTTGCTCATGGGCAGGGTGATTCGCCAGAAGGCGGCGGCCCTGGAGGCCCCATCGATGGCGGCCGCCTCGTCGACCTCCAGCGGCAGGTCCATCATGTAGGCGCGCATCAGGAACACGGTGAAGGGTACCCGGAACGCGGTGTACAGGATCAGCAGGCCAAGGAACGTGTTATACAGGCCCCAGCCCTGGAACATCTTGACGAGGGGAACCAGTGCCACGGTCGGCGCCAGCATGAGGCCGGCCAGGACGACGACGGTGAACGTGCGGTTGAGCGGGATCCGCACGCGGGTGAGTCCGTAGGCCGCCCACGCGCCGATGGCTTCCGTGAAGAATGTGGCAAGGACGGTGAGGCTGACGCTCGTGAGGACGAACTTGCCGACGCCTTGTTGCCAGGCGGCGACGAAATTCTCCCACCCGAACCGGGACGGCAACGCGAACGGCTTGTCGAAAAGCTCGGTGTTGGTCTTGAATCCATTGAGGAACATCCAGATCAGCGGGTACAGCACGACGACGGCCAGCCCGACCAGGACAATCCAGACGAGGGCAGAGCGCACCAGCCGGCCCGCCACTGACGCGCTCACCATTCCACCCTCCTGCTGCGGGACATCCACAATTGCAGGATGGCCAGGATGAGCGTGATCACGAAGATCGCCACCCCGATGGCTGCGGCGTATCCGAAGTCGTTATTGAGGAACCCGGCGTGGTAGAGCCACGTCCCCAAGACCTGTGATGAGTTGTTCGGGCCGCCGCTGGTCATGACCATGACCTCGTTGAACACCTGGAAGGCCCCGGAGATCGTCACGATCATCATCAGGCCGGTCATTTCCCGCACCAGCGGCATGGAGATGCTGAAGAACCGGCGGATCGGTCCGACCCCGTCGATCGCCGACGCCTCGTAGAGCTCGACGGGAATGCGCTGGAGGGCTACGGAGAACAGGAGAACGCTGTAGCCGAATCCCTGCCACTGGCTCATCGCGATGATCGCGAAGATGGCAGTGCTCTCATGACCCAGCCACGCCTGTGCGTACTGGCCCAGGCCCATGCTGGTGAGAAACGCGTCGAGCATGCCGGACTGGGGTTGGTAGATGAAGTAGAACAACAGTCCGGCGACGGTCAGGGAGATGGCCGACGGGATGAAGTAGATGGAACGGAACGCCTTGCGCATCCGCTCGCTCCTGACGCTCTCGACGATGGCGGCCAGGGCCAGGGCTCCGAACACCTGGACCACGATGGAAATCAGGGCGTACCAGGCGTTGTTGAGCAGCGCCTTGCCGAAGATCGGGTCGGTCGCCAACTCGGCGTAATTGGCCCCTCCGACAAACGTTTGCTCACCGCTGTAGATGTTCCACTTCAGGAAGCTGAACACGATGTTCTGCAGCAGCGGCCAGTACACGAACACGGCCAGCACGGCCAGTGCGGGGATGAGCCACACGATGTTGCGCCACCGCTCCCTGGAATGCACCGGCTGGCGGTTTCGCACCGGCTTCACGTCGCGCGCGACGGCCGGCCGGATGGACGCTGGTGCGGTGGTCACTTGGCCTTCTCCGACGCGGCCCGCACGGCCTTCAACGCATCTGCGGGGCTGAGCCCGCCGGAGACGAGTCCTTCGCTGGCCGACACCCAGGCGTCCCCGACCGTGGGCACGGTGGCCATGTCGAGCCACACGACGGTCGACGGGGCCTTGTTGACGGCTGCACTGCCTTCGGCGACCGCTGCGCTGGATGTGGTCGCCGTCACGGCGCCGATGACGGCACTCGGTTGCCCGTACGGCGGGGAGGAGAGGACGGCGGCATTCTTCTGGCCGGTGGCGAACTTCATGAAGTCGAGGGCCAGGGCGGCATTCTTGCTCTTGTTGTTGATCATGTACCCCTCGGGGGCGGCCTCCAGCGTCGTCGGGTCACCCTTGGCATCGGCCGGAGCCGGCAGCGGGAAGATTCCGAAGCCGTCCTTGTTCAATCGGCTGCCTCCGGTGTTGACGGAGTCGAACTCCACCAGCTCCTGGTAGTACATGGCCGCCTTGCCGCCTTGTTGTTGCTGCTGGGCGGTCGTGTAGGTGACGCCATTGGAATTGGTGCCGTCCCCGGTGCAGGAGGTGATGAGTTCGTTGAATTGCTTCATGGCGGTGACATAGCCGGGATCGCTCCACGTGGCTGTCTTGGGCAGCAGGTCCTTGTCGAGTGTCGCCCGGGGGACGTTGTACGCGAAGAGCTGTTGGAGGTAGTGCAGGCCGGGCCAGCCGTCCTTGTTGCCGAAGGCGATCGGCGTGTAGCCGGCGGCCTTGATGGTCGTGCAATCACTGATCAACTCCTCGAAGCTGCTGGGGACGGTGAGTCCGAGCTTCGTGAAGATCGCCTTGTTGTACCCCATGAACTTCGCATCGTTGTACAGGGGTACGCCGTAGTACTTGCCGTTGTACTTGAACGCGTTGAGGGCCCCTGCGCCGAACGTCTTGCCCCAGGTCGTCGACGGTGCGATCTGGGCGCTCAGGTCGGCGGCGAGGCCGTTCTCGGCGAAGTTCTGGCCCCAGTTCCCCGCATAGCTGAAGTAGATGTCGGGCAGGGATTGCGAGGCGATCAGGACCTTTTCCTTGTCCTTGACCGCGTTGTCGTCCGTCTCCTGGGACAGGGTGATCTGCACCTTGGGGTGTTCGGCCTTGTATGCCTTGATGACGTTCTCGAAGTAGCTGCCCATGGGCTGCCCGGCGAAGGCCGTGAGGATGCTGATCGAGCCGGTGTAGTCAGGTGCGCTGCCCAGATCGGCTGATTGGGTGCCGCCCCCCGATGAGGAGCACCCTGCAAGCGCGAGCGCCAACGTTGCCGAGGCCGCTGCCAGTGTGAATTTTCGCACGTTAATCTCCCGTCATGATCGTCGGGCGCGGAGTTCCATGTCCGCCGGAACCAGGGTTCCTGACCCGCCGTTGGATCGTTTGAGCCGGTAGTCGCGCCGGCAAGTTGTAACGACTATAGCGATATGTGGTACCGGTATCAATAGTTTCAGAAGGAGTTTCCACTGCGAATGTGAATTGACCGGTTGAAGCGATTTCGGTTCCGGGTTGACCGTCCGTCCGGACTAGCGGCGGGGGGCGGCGACACTGGCGCGCGGCACGAACGTTGCCTCCAGGACGTGTGTGGCCACCGGTGCCGTGTCGGCGGCGATCCGTTCGAGCAGGCATTCGGCGGTGACGGTGCCCAGCTGTTCCAGTGGTTGGGCGACCATGGACAGTGGCGGTGACATCACGGTGGCCCAACTGCTGTCGTCAAAACCGATCAGGGACACGTCGTCCGGGTATGTCAGGCCGCGCTGCCGCAGGGCCAGCAGCGTTCCGACCAGGGCGTCGGACTCCGTGGCGAAGATCGCCGTGGGCGGGTCCACGAGGGCCAGCATGCCCAAGACGGCACGGGTCGCCTGTTGTTCGTTCTTGAGGACGTGGGTGACCAGCGACGTGTCAAACTCGATGCCGGCCTTGTCCAGTGCGTCAAGGTACCCGCGGAGGCGTTCGCCGTCGCTCGAGAGCGAGCGGGCGATGATCGCCTCCATTTGGCGGGGGCCCGTTGCCGGCTCCACCGTCACGGGTCCCCAGACGAAGCCGATGCGCTGGTGACCGTTGCCGATCAACTCGGAGACCGCTTCGAAGGCGGCTTCACGGTTGTTGATGACCACCGTGTCCAGGTCGGTGCCGTCAAACAGCCTGTCGACGAGGACGAGCGGGATGCCACGGGACTGGACCAGCTCAAGATGTGCCGGCGGGGCGTCGCGGCCCGCGGCGGAGGCCAGGACAATACCGTCGACCTGCTTGTCGACGAGCACACCGACGGCGTCGGCTTCCTTGGCCAGGTTCTCGTCGGTGCTCAGGACGAGAACGTCGTAGCCGTGCCGGTGAACGGTGTCGGTGAATGCCTTGAGGACGCCGGCGAAGAACGGGTTCCCGACGTCCGCGAGAACCACTCCGAGCGTCTTGGTTTCACCGGTGGTCATGCTGCGGGCGATGGCATTGGGCCGGTAGCCGAGCTGCTTGGCCGCACGCAGGACCCGCTCCCGGGTCGGCCCACTGACCGAACCGTAGCCGCCCAACGTGCGCGCCACGGTCGCCCGGCCGACGCCGGCCGCGTCGGCAACCTCGGAAATGGTCGGTGAGGACGGGGCCCGGTTCTGTTCACTCATAGTGTGCCCATCTTCGCAGATCGGCCGACCCGGTCCGTGCAGTTCAGGCCGCGGGTTCGGGTGTCACCTGGCGGCCGAACCCGAACGCGCCGTCGACGGTGCATTGCCGCGCGGCAAAGCGTGCGGCCCGCTTCATGGACCGGTGGATGAGCGAGGTGCCGGGCAGTATGTCTCGTCGCCAGCCGCCGTCGAGCATCTCGACGACGAACGCGGCGAGGTAGGCATCGCCGCACCCCATCGTATCGACGAACGTGCCGGCAACCGGGGCGGCCCTGGAATGGAAGAACTTCCTCCCGTCAAAGAGCACGGATCCCCGCTCGCCGAGTGTGCCCAGCACCAGTGCGGCGCCGTGGCTCCTGAAGCGGCGAAGCTCCGACCAGAGGCGTTGCTGGTCAAGCTCGCCGCACGAGACGAGCGCCAGGTCAATGGCTGGACAAACCTCGCCGAGGTAGTCGTCGGTGCGGAATTCTTCCTCGGTCGAGAAATCGAAGGAAACCAGGCCCCTCGTTTGGCGCAATGTTCGCAATTCCGGCTCGACGGCCGAGTAGACGCTGGAGTGCACGTGGTCAAACGTGGCGACGTAGTCGAGGCCGTGGAGGCGGACGGGGTCACTGGCCGTGACCCCGCCGCCGTTCCACCGGACGAACCGCCGATCGCCGGCGACGGTCTGGATTTCGGTGAGGCCATTGGGCCCGGGCCGGATCTCGCATTCGGCGGTGCCCACGCCGGCGGCCTCAATGCACGAGCGGACAAACCGGCCGGGCTCGTCGTCGCCGAACACACCCAGATAGGCGGCCTCGGCCCCCAGCTGCCGCGCGTAGACGGCAAAGTTGACACAGTTGCCCCCGGGATACTCAATACCCCGATCCACGAATCGATCGACAATGTTGTCCCCGAACCCGAGCACTCGCACGGGCACCTCCCCACCGTTGATTGTCCATTATTGTTGCCGCAGGTCCGTCGGGACGCTTGCTAGTACGCCACGACCCGGTAATACCGGCGGATGTCCAGCGAGTGGTCACGTGCCCGGGCCAGGTGCTTGCTGAACCGATCGACGACCGCGTCCGCGACGATGGGCGAGAGTAGGCCACGGAACTCCTCGCTGATGCCCGGCAACGCAAAGTCGCGGGTGTCCACAACGGTGACGAAATCGCTGTACTGCTCCGCAAAGGCCCGGGCCCGTTCCATCAGCGGCCGGGTTTCATCCTCGCCGATGAAGAGGATGAGGCTGGTGTCCTTCTCAATGAGTTCCAGCGAGCCGTGGAAGAACTCGGCCGCATGGACACGCGTCGTACGCAGCCACTGCATCTCCTCGAGTACGCACATGGAATACAGGTACGTGAAACCCCAGAGGTTCCCGGAGCCGACCAGGAAGTGGTAGTCGGTGGCCGCGTGGGCCTGTGCGAAAGCCTGGCCGCGGCCGTCGGCACTCTTGGCGACGGCAACAAGCGCGGCCGGCAAGGACTGGAGTTCCGTGGCGAGCTTCTCGTATCCCTCGAACTCCCCCCGCGCGGACAGGAACGCCGCCGAGAACAGCAGCAATTGGACATCGAAGGGCCACGCCTTCGGCTCGGACACGAGGGAAACCTCGACGGCGGCGGCAAAGGGGCTTTCCGCGTACCCGGTGAAGCCGACAGTCAGTGCACCCCTGTCGCGGGCGAATTCGATGGATTCCAGGATGTCCTCCGTGGTGCCCGAAACGGAGGCGAAGATGGCCACCGACGTCGGTCCGAAACCCGGATCCGCGGCGAGGATGAACTCCTTGCCGATTACCGCCCGCGCCGGGAATGTGGAACGGGTTTGGAAGAAGCGCTCGTAGGGGAGTACCGCGGCATGCGTGCCGCCGGCGCCAATGAAGTAGATGTTCTCGTAGCCGCCTCCCTGGATCCTGGCGACCAATTCCTCGATGGCCGGGCGCAGCGCCACGGTGCTGCTCGTCTGGGTGAAGAATTCATCTTCGTCAAAGTCAAGCAATTCTTTTCCTCTCGGTAAGTGATACCGACTGATACCGGTATCAACATGTCTCAAGTCTGACACGTCCGCAATTGGAAGGCAAGCACTTTTTGGGTGGTTTTCATTGATCGGTGCACGGTGAAAGCGGTGCCGGAGGCCACGATCCGTGGGCAAACGAACGAGGGCGGCCTCGGCACTGGCGTGTCCGAGGCCGCCCTCCGGCCTACATGTTTGGGCGTTGGCTACGCGTCAGCGGTCGAATCGCTCGGGCCGGAACGTGGCCAGCATGGGGTGCTTGGTCCCGGTCAGGATCTCCCCGGCGAGCAGTTCGCCGGCGATGAGGCCCAGGGTTGCACCGGAGTGGGTGAACGCGACGTGGCAGCCGGGGACCTTCTCAAGCTCTCCGAAGACCGGTTCGCCGTCGCCGGGGATGGGTTTGCGGCCGATCTTCCAACTGGCCGGCTTGAGCCCGGGATTGCCGGCGAGCAGTTTGCCGGCCTCGTCGGCCAGTTCCTGCACGACCTGCTCGGGGATGCTGAACGTGCCGTCCTCGTGTTCGGTGAACCGGTCCTCGTACCAGTCATGGTCGAGGGCCAGGGTGCTGCCGGGATTGGGGCGCACGGCGGCCCGGGGGGTATTCATCACGGCCGTGATGCCGTGGTTCACGGGCTCGGTGATGACGAGCATGGAGACGGGGGAGGCGTTGCCGATGCCCACCCCGAGCGGGGCCACCACCTCGGGCGTCGCGGCGCCGCAGGCGACCAGGACGGCGTCGGCGGTGTAGACCTGCCCGGCCGCTGTCGACACGCCGCTGGCTCGCCCGTCCGTGACGATGACGGCGGCCTTGCCGGCGTTGAGGACGAGTTCGCCGCCACGGGCCTTGAACTCGTCCATGAGGTAGTCGACCAGGTCGGGCAGGCTGACCCAGCCTTCGCCGGGATTGAAGATGGCCGCGGCCGGCACGGCCACGGGGGCGACGGCCGGAGCAACGACGGGGATCTCGGCGGGGGAGACGAGCTGGGAGTCGTACCCGTGCGCGGATTCGTAGTCGTGGCGGTGCCGGGTTTCGATCCCGGTGCTGTCGGTGCTCCAGTACAGGCCGCCACCGAACTGCAGCCAGTCGCGGGCCGGGTCGGAGGCAAAGAGCGTCCGGTACCTGTCGACGCCGGCCATGCGCAGGTTGTGGTAGGGCAGGGAGCGTTGCCCGGCGGAGTTCAGCCAGGACAGGGACCGGCCCGTCGCCTCGCTGGCCAATTCGGTCTCGGTGACCAGGGTGACGGTGGCGCCGTTGCGCAGCAGGTGGACGGCGGTGGACACGCCCATGATGCCGCCGCCGATGATGGCGACGTGCGTGGAGGCGGGAACGGAAGTCATGGTGATGCTCTCTTTCGTGGAAATTGGGCCAAGCGGCCCGTGGCGATGTGGCCGGGCCGGGATGGTCAGGGGTGGCGGTGGATGGCCTCGATGATCCTGAGTGTGGCCAGGGACTCTTCCGGATCGACGGGAAGGGGTCCCCCGTCGAGGACGGCGTCGGCGAGCAGCCGGTAGAACTCCGGATATGCGCCCCGTTCGGCCGGGACGGGAGTCGTCGCCCCGTCGACGCCGATCCGTCCCCAGGCGGCCTCGGGTTCAACGCCATAGTCCGGGTCGGCGGGTGTCAGGCCGGAGTCCAGCGCCGGTTCCTGCCCGTCGAGCCCCCATTTCGTGTATCCGGCCCGGGAACCGAGGACGTGGAACCGCGCACCCACCTGGGCGGCCCGGCCGTTCATCCAGAGCCGTGACCGGACGCCGGACGCGTGCCGGAGCGAGACGAACGCCTCCCGGTCTGCGTCGGCCGGCTCCCGGGTGTCGCGGTCCGTCTCGCCGTAGCTGCCGGTCACAGGCCCGAATAGGTCGATGGCCTGGTCGATCAGGTGCGCGCCAAGGTCGTGCAGGATGCCGCCGCCCTGGGCGATCGTTGCCTCATCGCGCCAGTTGCCGAACCCGTCCGGCCGCCACCACTCAAAACGAGACTCGAAGCTGCGCACCTCGCCGAGGTCGCCTTCGCGCAGGAGTCGTTTGAGGGTGAGGAAATCGGCGTCCCAGCGCCGGTTCTGGAACACCGTAAGGACCACGCCGGCACGCTCCGCCCGGGCGATCAACTCCTGGCCTTCGGTGCTGGTGGCGACGAACGGCTTGTCGACCACGACGTGCAGGCCGGCCTCGATCGCTGCGGCCGCAAGCTCGAAGTGGGTTGCCGGGGGCGTGCCGAGGATGACCACGTCAAAGTCGCCGGCCTGGGCCAGTAGCTCTCCGGGCCGGCCCAGGATCTGCGTGTTCGGGTACCTGTTCGCGGCCTGGCGGCGACGGTCCGGATCGCCGGTGACAATGGCCGCCAGACGGTAGCGCGGGTCCGCGGCGATCAATGGGGCGTGGAAGACGCGTCCGGAGATCCCATAGCCGACGACGGCGGCACGCAGCGGGGTCTGCGGGTCACGGTTGGTGGGGGTGGGCATCAGAGCACCTCCGACAGGAACCGCCGGAGGCGGTCGCTTTGGGGGTGGTCGAAGAGTTGGTCCGGTTTGCCGGCCTCGACGACCTCTCCCTCGTCCATGAACACGACCTGGTCGGCGACCCTGCGGGCGAAGCCCATCTCATGGGTCACCACGACCATGGTCATACCGCGGGCGGCCAGGCCGGCCATCAGGTTCAAGACGCCCTTGACCAGTTCGGGGTCCAGGGCGCTGGTCGCCTCGTCGAAGAGCATGACCTCGGGCTCCATGGCCAGGGCCCGTGCGATCGCGACGCGCTGTTGCTGGCCGCCGGAGAGGTCACGGGGGCGGTGGTCCGAGCGTTCGGCCAGGCCAACCTCGGCCAGTCGCGCCCGTGCCCGGGCGGTTGCCTCTGCCTTCGACAGGCCCTTGACCTTGCGCAGGGACAACGCCACGTTGTCCAGGGCCGTGTGGTCGGGGAAGAGGTTGAAGTGCTGGAAGACCATCCCGATCCGTCGGCGCAGGATGTCGGGTTTGATCCCGAGGGCGCTTTCGCCGGCCAACAGCACGTCCCCGCTCTTGGGCTCGTGGAGGCGGTTGATCCCGCGCAGCAACGTTGACTTGCCCGACCCGGACGGGCCGATGATGCAGGTCGTCGTGCCCGGGGCGATCGTCATGCTGACGTTGCGCAGGACCTCGATGTCGCCGTAGGCCATGGTCAGATCCCGGAGCTCGAGGCTGGACCCCCGGTAGGTGTCCAGGCCTGCGACGGGGGTGTGGGTGGTGGTGCTCATGTGTTGCTCCCGGGGGTCAGCGGCGTGGCCGCGTTCAGTTCGTTGACTTCGTTGAGCCCGCTGGTGGGCGCGGACGGGCGGCGGCGGCCGGTGCGGAACCGGTTGTCGAAGTAGTTCACCAGGTGGGTCAGCGGCACCGTGATGGCCAGGTAGAAGATGCCGGCCATGACGAGCGGGGACAGGTTGCCGGAGAGGACCGCGGCGTCCTGGCCGACCCGGAACAGTTCGCGCTCGCCCACCAGCAGGCCCAGGAAGTAGACCAGGGAGGAGTCCTTGACGATGGCGATGAACTGGTTGACCAGGGCGGGCAGGACGCGGCGGATACCCTGGGGGACGACCACGAGGGCCATGGCCTTGGCGTAGCTCATGCCCAGGGCGCGGCAGGCCTCAAGCTGGCCGCGGTCGACGCCCATGATGCCGGCGCGGAAGATCTCCCCGATATAGGAGCTGGCGATCAGGCTCAGCGCGATGATCCCGAGCGGGTAGGGGGAGGGGCCGAAGATGCTCTGGCTGAGCTTGGCGAAGCCCTGCCCAATGAGCAGGATCGTCAGGATGGCCGGCAGGCCGCGGAACAGGTCCGTGTAGATGCGGGCCGGGATGCGCAGCCAACGCGAGGGGGAGATGCCCATCACGGCCACGACCATGCCCAGCACCAGGCCGATGACGGTCGCGGAAATCGAGATGATGAGGGTGTTGAGCAGGCCGGTGCCGATGAGTTGCGGGAATACATCGGCCATGGCCTTGAAGTCGAAGAACGTGCGGGTGATCGTGTTGAGCCAGTCCATGGGTTGCTCTCAGGGATTAGGGGGCTTGGGTGCAGGGGCGCGCGGGCCGGCCGGTGGGTT
The DNA here is from genome assembly GCF_003946885.1 of Specibacter cremeus. Taxonomy (GTDB): domain Bacteria; phylum Actinomycetota; class Actinomycetes; order Actinomycetales; family Micrococcaceae; genus Specibacter; species Specibacter cremeus. The sequence continues at coordinate 24,222 of NZ_RWKQ01000045.1, forward strand.
TGGCCGGCCCGCGCGCTGCCACTACTTGGTGGGCGCGGCCGTGGCCGTCTGGTCGGCCTTGGGGAGGTACTGCTTGGGCATGGGCGAGCCGGGGAACCACTTCTGGTAGAGCGTCTTCCAGGTGCCGTCCGCCATGGCGGCGGCCAGGCCCTTGTTCAGGGCCGCGAGCAGGGCCGGCTTGTCCTTGGCGACGGCGAAGCCTGCCGGCGCGTCGAAGGAGGGGATGTCGGCGGCGCTGACGAGCCCGAACTGCTGCTCATATGTCTTGGCGGCCTCGTAGTCGAGGAAGTGCGCGTCGACGGTGCCGGCGTTGAGGGCCGCGATGGCCGTGTTGTTGTCGGGAAACCGGACCAGGTTGGCCGTGGGGAAGTTCTTCACGGCGTACGCCTCCTGGAGCGAGCCCTGGACCACGCCCAGGCGCTTGCCGGCCAGGCCGTTGACGTCCTTGATGCCGGAGTTCTTGGTCGTGATGACAGTCAGGTAGCCGGCCAGGTAGCCATTGGAGAAGTCGACCGTTTGCTTGCGCTTGTCGGTGATGCCGATCGCGGCCGCCCCGACGTCGAACTGGCCATTGGCGACGGCCGGCAGGATCGAGGAGAAGTCCTGGCCCGTGAAGACGACATTCTTGATGCCGGCACGGTGCGCGACATCGGTGAACAGTTGCACATCGAAGCCGGTGAAATTCCCTTGGGCGTCCGTGAATGTATAGGGCTTGGAATCGCCGACGCTGGCAACGCGGACAGTACCCGCCTGGATGAGGCCGTACGGGTTGTCGGCGGAGGTTGCCGACGACGCGCCGCCGCCGCAGGCGGACAGGGCGAGCACGGCCGCCAGGGCCGCACCGGCCAGGGCGGTGAAGCGGAGCTTGAGGGGTGTTTTCACTGCGTGTTCCAATCACGGGGTGGGGCGGCCGGCAACACGTGGGCCGGACCGGCAGGGCGGGGTCTCTAGTTGCGAAGTCCCTTGATGAGTCCGGTCTCAACCTGTAATATTGAGACCGGACTCACAGTGGTTGCTAGAACTGTAATGGATGCCACAAGGCGCGTCAATACCCCCATGAGAGGCAGGAATGAGCGAATCAACACCGAGGCGCCGTGACGTCACGGTCGCCGACGTCGCACGGGAAGCCCGCGTGTCCAAGGCCCAGGCCGCCCGGGCCCTTGGAGGATACGGCGCAGTCAGCGACGACGTCCGGGAGCGCGTCATGGCCGCCGCCGAGCATCTCAACTACCGCCCCAATGAACTCGCCAGGACCATGAACACGGGCAAGTCCAACACACTCGGGGTTGTCGTCGGCGACATCGAAAACCCGCACTTCGGCCTGGCCATGAGGGGTATTTCGGATGTCGCCAAGGCGGCTGGATTCGACGTCATCCTCATCAACACGAGCGAGGATGTCGCGGCGGAAGTCGATGCCGTGCGGGTGCTCTTGGACAAGCGCGTGGATGGGCTGATCGTCGCCCCGGCGTCCCGGGGTGACTCGGAACATCTCGGGCGCGTGCTCGAAGCCGGTCGGCCGCTGGTCCTCTTCGACCGGAAGGTGGACGGTCTCAATGTCGATGTGTTCGCCCCAGACATGACCGACGTCGCCAGGGAATCGACTGAACAACTGATCGCGGTTGGTCATCGGCGTATCGCCTTCATCTCCACGGTCGACGCCGAAGGACCGTATCGGGAGGGCATGCCGTTGGCGTCGTCACAGGTCGCCGAAAGGCTCCTGGGCATGCATCTGGCCTTCCGTCATGCTGGCCTGTGCCTCAATCGGGACCTGATACGTCTTGGCGCCGGCGATTCGGAGTCAATCGCGGCCATCACCGAGGAGGTCCTTGCCGACGGCGCCACAGCGATCGTGGCCTCGGACGGGCTGATTGCACTGTCCGTCATCGAGACAATTCAGCGACTTGGCCTGTCCATTCCGGACGATGTGTCGTTCCTGATGTACGACGACTTTGCCTGGACGAAGCTCACCAGCCCACCCCTGAGCGTGATCGCACAGCCCGTTTACGACATCGGCGCCGCCGCCGCCCGCGCCGTCATCCTGCGGATCCGCGGACAAGTGCCACGGACCAGTCCCGAGGAGCTCAAGGCGGTTCTGGTGGAACGGGGTTCCATCGGAGCGGCAACGGCAGGGGATAGGCAGGCCATGGGTGCATCAAGTGCACGCTGACCGCCCCGGGTCCAACTGGATGGTGCGCGGAACGTCAACCTCCGTGCATTAACATGCAAGTTCAACGCCTGCCGGGCTACCTATAGTTGAACCCACGCCGCACGGTGACGTGCGGCCATTGACGGAAGGAAGCCAGTGTGCGGAGCCAACAGCGAGTTGCCGGCGTGGACGCCCTGATCGACACCGCACCTGAGCTGCGCAGCATCACGGCGGCCGAGGCCGGGGACCTGGTCCGGGCCGCACTGCCGGCCTATGGCATCGATCCCGGCAGCGTGACGCTGGAACTGGTCAAGCACCGGGAGAACTTCGTCTACCGGCTGGACGCGGCGGGCCGGTCGCTGGCCGTCCGCCTGCACCGGCCCGGGCTTCGGGACGACGCCGCGATCGGTGCGGAGATGGCGTTCCTGGCCGCCGCCGCCGAGCGGGGGATGCCCGTGCCGCGGGCCCTCGCAACCACGGATGGGCGGCTCTTCGTCAGCACCACGGACAGCCTGGGCCGGGCCGGCCAGATCGACATCCAGGCGTGGATCGAGAACGCCGCACCGCTCGGGGCGATCGACGACGGGCTCTCCGGCACCAGCACCCTGGAGCCGGAGCAGTTTCACGCCGTGGGCGTCGCGATCGCCGAACTCCACGACCTGGCGCGGGAACTCGGCCCCGCTGCCGGTGCCGGGCGCGGTGCCTGGGATGCCGCGGGACTGACCGGGCCGGCCCCGCTCTGGGGCGACCCGCTGGCCTTGCACGCCCTCGATGCCCCCGGACGGGCGTTGCTGCGCCGGGCCCTGGACGCGGCCGGCGCCGAACTCGAGTCATTCGGCACGGCGGCCGACCGATACGGTGCCATCCACGCCGACTTCACCCCGGAGAACGTGCTTGCCGGCGAGGACGGGCTGCGGGTCATCGACTTCGACGACTTCGGCCCCGGCTATTACCTGTTCGACCTTGTCACCGCGCTGTTCTTCTACCAGCCGCACCCGCGGTACGCCGAGTACACGGACGCCCTGCTGGCCGGGTACCGGTCGGTGCGGGAGCTGGACCCCGCGCATCTGGAGCTGTGGCCTGCCCTGCGCCTCGCCCGGGGCGCCAGCTACCTGGGCTGGGCCGCCGCCCGGGAGGGGCAGCCGGACGCCGACTTCATCGCCGATCACGTGCTGCCGCTGGTCCTCGACATCGCCGCCACCTATCTGAAGGAACCCACCGTGCCACAGACTTCCGACGCCGCTTCCCTGCTTGCCCGCCGCCAGGCCACGGTTGGCACGTACTCGCCCCTGTTCTACCGCGAGCCGCTGGCGTTGGCCTCCGCCCGGGGCGTGTGGATCACCGCCACCGACGGCCGGCGCTACCTGGACGCCTACAACAACGTCCCGCACGTGGGCCATTGCCATCCGCGCGTCGTCGAGGCCGCCCGCGCCCAGGCGCTCACCCTGAACCTGCACAGCCGCTACCTCAACGAGCCCATGGTCTCCTATGCCGAGAAGCTGCTGGCGCTGTTCCCCGAGGGGCTGGACAAGGTCTTCTTCACGAACTCCGGCTCGGAGTCCAACGAACTCGCCCTGCGCATCGCCCGCCAGCACACCGGGGCCCGCGGTGTGCTGGTCAGCGACTTCAGCTACCACGGCAACACCACCTCCCTGGCCGAACTGACCACGGGGCTGACCACGCGGGAGGGACTGGGCGCCCACGTGCGCCCGATCCGCATCCCGGACCTGGAGCACGCGGACGGCCGCGCTGAGGAGGAGTTGACCGCCGCGGCGCTCGGGCAGGTCGACGCGGCGATCGCCTCGCTACAGGACGAGGGACACGGGCTTTCGGCCGTCCTGTTTGACCCGCTGTTCTCCACCGAAGGCCTGCCCAGGGTTCCCCGCGGCTATGTGCGGGGGCTGGTCGATCGCGTGCACGCGGCCGGCGGCCTGGTCATCGCCGACGAGGTGCAGTCCGGCTTCGGGCGCTCCGGGGACGCCATGTGGGGCTTTGCCCTGCATGGCATCACCCCGGACCTGGTGACGCTGGGCAAGCCCATGGGCAACGGCCACCCGCTGGGCGGCGTGGTGACCACCGACGCCCTGCTCGATGAGTTCGGCTCCCACAACATGTACTTCAACACGTTCGCGGGGAACCCGGTTTCGGCCGCTACAGGGGAGGCCGTGCTGGACATCATGGCCGAGGAGGGGCTGCTCGAGAACGCCGCCGCACTCGGCCCCCTGATCCAGAACCGGCTGCGGGAGATCGCCGACGAATCGCCGATCGCCGGCCCCGTCAAGGGTCGGGGCCTGTTCTTCGGCGTGGAGATCACCGACGACGACGGCGCGCCGTCGGCCGCGAACGCGACGGCCGTCGTCGAACACATGAAGGCGCATGGCGTGCTGGTCAGCCGGATCGGCCGGGACGACAACGTGCTCAAGATGCGCCCGCCGATGGTCATCGAACAGGCGCACGTGGATCAGGTGCTGGCCGCCTTCGCCGGCGCCTTGGCCGCCGTGGGGCGGTAGACCTCTCAGGCGTGTGCCCGCTTCGGCAGGGTCTGGCCGCGGAAGAAATGCGGCCGGCGGATGCGCCACACGATCATCAGGATTACGCCCAGCACCAGGCCGCCGATCCCGACGACCGCCTCCGCGCCGAGGCCGAAGATCGTCACGTTGTTGCCGTTCGCGTCGACCAGCCAGTTGGGTTGGGCGAAGTTGTACAGGCCGTAGATGAAGACGGCGGTCAGCATGAGCGCCCCGGCCAGCGGGAACAGGCCGCGCATGATGAAGTGCCGGACGGAATCCGTCAGGGTCCTCCGGTAGTACCAGGCGCAGGTGTAGCCGGTGAGCCCGTAGTAGAACGCGATCATCAGGCCGATGGAGCCGATCAGGGCCAGCAGCAGCGACGGGCTGATGAACGTGAAGATGAGGTAGAACACGGCGGAGACGATGCCCATGCCGATGGTGGACCACGTGGGTGTCAGGAACCTCGGGTGCATGCGGGCGAATTGCTCCGGGATGGCCTTGTGGGCGGCCATCGACAGCGACGTGCGCGCGGTGGGCAGGATCGTTGTCTGCGTTGACGCGGACGCGGAGGTGAGAATGGAGAAGCCCAGCAGCGTCATCAGGATCGACCCGACCACGCCGCCGCCGAACAGGGTGGGGCCGATGGCGGAGAACACGTCGGCCGAGTTGTTCGGGTTGGCCAGCCCGATGCCCTTGTCGCCGACGCCGGCAAAGGCGACGGTCGCGATCGTCACCAGCACGTAGGTCGCCAGCAGGAGAAGGGTGCTGATCACGGCCGCACGCCCGGGCGTCTTGTCCGGATCCTTCGTCTCCTCATTGATGGACACGGCCGTGTCCCACCCCCAGTAGATGAAGATGCCGGTCAGCATGGCCGGGGCGATGGTCTGGCCGAAGTCGAGCGTGAACGGATTCAGCCAATCCCAGGACGGCATCAACGAGTACGATTCGGCGTTGCCGGAGTAGACCCGCACCAGGGCGAACGCGGCGAAGAAGAGCAGGATGATGACCTCGAACGACAACAGGAAATACTGCAAGCGCGCCGAGATCTCGATGCCCCGGTAACAGATCCAGGTCATCAAGGCGATCCAGGCCAGGCCGGCGATCGTGGTCGCCAGCACGTTGCCGGCCAGGTCGGCGACCGCGGGGAGCCCGAACCCGCCGACGAACGTGAACGAGTACGCCCCGGCGATCTGCGCGAGGTTGGACATGACGATGACGTCGGCGATGATGATGCCCCAACCGCCCATCCATCCCGCGACGGGACCGAACGCCCGTGACGCCCAGGTGAAGGTGGTGCCGCAGTCGGCCTCGGCCTTGTTGAGTTCGGCGTAGGCGACGGCGATCAGGTACATGGGTATGAACGCGAGCAGCACGATGCCCGGTGCCTTGACCCCGGCCACCAAGCTGCCGCCCACGACGATGAAGCCCAGGCTGGCGGCCAAGCTGTAGGCCGGCGCCGTCGACGCCACCCCCACGACGACGCTGGAGACGAGGCCGAGGGCCCCGCCCTTCAAGCCCTTGCCGCTGACCTCGTGGGTCTCGGCGGAAACGGAGCTGGTCACTGTGTCTCCCAACGGAAGAGCCGGCGGTGCCGGCATGCCTGGAGTCAAACCTCTCCACCCAGCGACGAGCGGCCTGGCCGTGTGAAATTGTGCGTTGCAAAGGCTGCTTGCAAACTAGGAAAATGATCCCGCCGTGCCCCCCGTCACCGCAAGGGGGTCGGCGCAACTGCCGGTCGAAGCCGGAACGCGACCGTTGCGTCCTCCTGGACCGCGGATTCCAGGTAGTTCACGAGCAGGCGGACGGCCCGCCGTCCCGGTCCCTCCGCATCGGCGGATTCCACGTAGTTGACGCGTGGGTCGCGGATCGCCTGTTCCGAGGTGGCGGCCGAGGAGAGCAGCACGTCGTCGGGGATGCCCAGCTCGAGCGCCCTGGCCGCGCTGATGATGGCGCCGGAGTAGCTCTCGTTGAGGCAGTACACGGCCTCTGGCCGGTCCGTGGCGAGGATCCGGCGGGCAACTTCGGTGACCGCGCCGCCCGGTTCGAGCGCGGTGACTCGCGCGTCGACGGCGTTGGCCGCGCACCAGGATGAGAACGCCGCCTCGGTGTCCGCCGTGTACCGGTCGATGATGGATCCCGTGAAGAGGGCGGCGCTGCCGAGGGGGCGGCCGGTGCGGGTGTGGTGCTGTTGCGCGGTGAGGTCGAGGATGTCGTGCACGTACCGTTCGACGTCGCCACGGACCACCATCTGCTTGTCGGCGCGCCGTCCTCCGACGAAGCCGCCGTCGGCAACCAACGGGATGCCGCGGGCGGCGCAATGGTCAACAATGGCGTCGTTGTCGAGAGGGTCGACGACGATGGCGCCGTCTAGCTGCGCGATCGACTCCGCGAGGTTGCCCGGCTTGGGTGAGGCGGCGACCACGGAGTAGCCGTGGTCCATGGCCTCGATCGCGGCATCGGAGATGATGCCGCGGTAGTAGGGGAGGTACGTCTCCTGCCAAACCGGCGAGTCGCGGTAGCTGACCAGGACGCCAAGTATCCGGGTCTGTCCCGTCCGCAGCGCACGCCCGGACGGGTTGGGCTGGTATCCGAGGCCCTCGCCCACGGCCAGGACCTTTTTCCGCGTTGCCGCCGCGACCTCACCCTTGTTGTTGTAGGCGAGGGACACGGTGGCCGTCGACACGCCGGCGGCCACCGCGACGTCCTTGATGCGGACACGTGGCGACTCTGGGCCGGCTTCCCCGGGTTCCTTCATGTGGTGGAAATCTCTCCCTCGTGTGATCCAGTTGACACGATCCTAGTGTCTTCTCATAGAATCCTATGCGAACTACTTAAATCGATTTAGGTAGCCATCGAAAGGACTCAACCATGCGACTCGCTCGAACCGTGGCCGTGACCGGCGCCCTGGCACTCGCCCTTGGTCTGGCCGCCTGCAGCTCCGGCGGCAATGGCGCCGCTTCCGCCAACGGGAATCCCTCCTCCTACGGCGATTGCGCGGTGACCGGGGCCGCCGGCACCCACAAGCTCGACCTGATCAAGGACGGAACCATCACCGTCAAGGCGGACCTCCCGTCGCCCGGCTGGTACAACGGCGACACCGTGGAGAGCATTCGCAGCGGCTTTGACTTCTGCCTGCTCGCCAACATCGCCCACCGGGCGGGCGTCACCAACATCGTGCTGCAGAACTCGTCCTTCGACGGTCTTGTCGCCGGCAAGGCGGGCGCCTTCGACATGTCGCTCAACCAGATCACGATCACCGACGAGCGCAAGAAGGTCATGGACTTCTCCGACCCGTACTTCCAGTCCACCGCCGGCGTGCTGGTCAAGAAGGACTCCGCCCTCACCGAGAGCACGCTTGCCGGTTCTTCGATCGGCGTGAAGCAGGGCACCGTCGGCCAGATGCTCGTCACGGACGTGATCAAGCCCAAAACAGCCCCCGCCGTATTCCCCGGCGACGCCGAGCAGCAGGCGGCCGTCGCGGCGGGCAGGATCGACGCCGGCATCCAGGACCTGAGCATCGTGCTGGGAGCGGCCGCGCAGTCCGGGGGAGCCTTGAAGGTCGTCGGCCAGATCCCCACGGATGAACACTACGGCGTCATGTTCCCCAAGGGCTCGAAGAACGTTGCAACGGTCAACGAGATCCTGACGGAGCTGCGCAAGGACGGAACCCTCGACAAGCTCAGCTCCACCTACCTCACGCAGGCCTACGGCGTCGACCCGGCCGCCATCCCGGTTTGGAGCATCAAGTGACGCAGCTGCTCTCCCCGGCGCCCTCGGCCCGCGAACGGGGAACCGCCGCGAAACCGGCGGACGCCACCAACACCGTCCTGCTCGCCGCGACCATCGTCTTCCTGCTGGCTGCCAGCCTCTGCGTGTACACGGCGATCCTGTTGGTGAGCGCCGCCAAACCGGGCCTGTGGACGGCAGTGCTGGCCGCCGTCGCACTTCTGCTCATCCTGCTGGGACTGGCCACGGCCATTCCACTGGTCCGCGGCTACCGTGCCGCGCGGGCGGGGGCCGCGGCCCTGGCCTCCGGGGACGTGGTCAGCGGCCGCCGGCTCCGGTTCAGGGGAGCGAACTCGGCGTGGATCACCCTCGGATCGTCGCTGCCGGTCAGCATCGTGAGCGTCTTCGTGCTGTTCCTGCTGGCGAACAACCATGCCGTGCAATCCACGTTCTTTGACGTGTCCTTCATGGCCAAGAGCCTCGGCGCCGTGTCGAAGGCCTTCACCGTCAACATCATCATCGCCGTCATCGCCGAGGTGTTCGTGCTGGTCTTCGGGCTGGTCATCGCCATCGCCCGGATGGCCCCCGGACAGGCGGGCCGGCCCATCCGCTGGCTTGCCACGACCTACGTGGACGTGTTCCGCGCGGTCCCCTCGATCATCGTGATCTACCTGGTCGGGTTCGGGCTGCCGCTGGCCAATGTGCCCATCCTGAGCGGGATGAGCCCCATGTGGGCGGCCATCTTCGCCCTCACCCTGACCTACAGCGCCTACGTGGCCGAGGTCTATCGGGCCGGCATCTCCAGCATCCACTGGTCGCAGGTTTCGGCCGCCCGGTCCCTGGGGCTCAGCCACGGCAAGACCCTGCGCTTCGTCATCATCCCGCAGGCGTTCCGGCGGGTGAGCCCCCCGCTGCTCAACGACTTCATCGGCCTGCAGAAGGACACCGCACTGGTGACGATCATCGGCACGGTGGACGCCTTCACCCAGGCCAAGACGTATGCGAGCAACTATTTCAACCTGTCCTCCGTCACCGTCGTGGCGATTCTCTTCATCCTGATCACGATCCCGCAGACCCGGTTCGTTGACCGGCTCTTGGAGCGAGACGAGAAGAAGCAAAGGCTGCAAGGATAATCATGCCCTTTCTTGAACTGAACAACGTCGTCAAGTCCTATGGCGAGAACACCGTCCTGCGCGGCATCGACCTGCACGTCGACAAGCACGAGGTCGTCTGCCTCATCGGTGCCTCGGGGTGCGGCAAATCCACGCTGCTGCGTTGCGTGAATGCCCTGGAAAGCATCAACGACGGCGACATCCGCCTGGAGGACGACGTCGTCTCCGGCGAGGGGGTCGACGTCAACGCGCTGCGGCGCAAGGTCGGGATCGTCTTCCAGAGTTTCAATCTCTTCCCGCACATGAGCGTGCTGGGCAACGTGACGCTCTCGCCCATCCGGGTGCTCGGCGTGTCCAGGGCGGACGCGGAGGAGCAGGCGCTCGCACTGCTCAAGCGGGTCGGGCTCGACCACAAGGCGGGCGCGTTCCCCGACCAGCTATCGGGCGGCCAGCAGCAGCGCGTGGCGATCGTGCGTGCGCTGGCCATGAACCCGGACGTCCTGCTGCTGGACGAGATCACCTCGGCACTGGACCCAGAACTGGTGGCCGAAGTCCTCAACATAGTCCGCGACCTGGCCAACGACGGCCTGACCATCCTCATGGCCACGCACGAGATGTCATTCGCCCGGGAAGTATCAAGCCGGGTGGCCTTCCTGCATGAGGGACAAGTCCTCGAGATCGGCCCGCCCGAGCAGATCTTCGGCAACCCGGCGCAGGAGCGGACCAAGGAATTCCTCAAGAAAATCATCGAAGCAGGGAGGCTCTAGCGTGGCGATCGCCGCCGAAGAGGCAAAACTCAACGTCCTCATCGTCGAACACGAACGGACCGCCGACGTCGCACTGGTCGGCGAACGCCTCGCCAGGGCGGGTGTGCGGACCCGGCTGGTGGGGCCAGAGACCGGCAGCGAGGTGCCGGCCTCGAGCGCGGGATTCGACGGAATCATCGTCCTCGGCGGCTCGCCGGGCCCCGTGGACGACGACCGCGCCCCGTGGCTGCCGGGCGTGCGCACGCTCATCCAGGACGCGCTCCTGCACAACGTGCCGCTGCTCGGGATCTGCCTCGGAGCGCAGCTGCTGGCGCACGTCGCCGGCGGGACCGTGGACACCATTGCCGCCGGTCCGGAGGTGGGACTCGTTGACATGCGCCTGACCGACGACGGCGTCGCGGACCCGCTGCTCGGCGGAATCGGCGGCCCGCTGCAGGCCCTCCAGTGGCACTGGCTCGAGGTGACCTCGCTGCCCGCAGGGTCCGTTTCATTGTGCGCCAGTGACGGGTGCCGCAACCAGGCGTTCCGGGTCGGCCCGAACGCGTGGGGTGTGCAGTTCCACCTGGAGGCGGTCGAACGCACGGCCCGCCAGTGGAGCCTGGAGAGTGGTGACACGCTCGCCGGACTCGGCATCGACCCCGAAACCGCCATCATCGCCCGCTTCGTCGAAGCAGAGCCCGCACTGCGGGAACGGTGGTCGCTGGTGGCGGACAGATGGATCGACGTCGTCAGGGACCACGCCCGCGTCTGCGCGTAGGCGAGAATCCAGGTGGTGCCGGTTTCCAACGTGTCGTGGGCCGGTGACGCGCCCCGCCACCGCCGTTCGTTTCCCCAGATAATGCAGGTTTCCGGGTGTGAAACCTGCATTATCTGGGGACTTGAGCCAGGGTGTGCGGCATCTGGTGCGTCGCGGCCCCCGGAAGTCGGGAACGCCGCGACGGTGACGCGACGTATGGCCACGGCGTCGCCGTCGTGCTCGGGGCGCAGCGTCACCGGACGCACGCTACGCGGCACTGTTTTCGCCGGCGCGCCGCACCTTCTCCTTGAGGAAGACCAGTGGCAGGATCCAGCCGCCCAGGGCCGTGATGAGCCAGACGATCAGTGTGCCGAGAATCCATGCCGTGACACCCGCGATGGAAAGGCCACCCGGGAAAAGCGAGGCAATCAGCAAGGCCACGAACGTGGAGACCAGGCCGATCCCGCCCAGCATTGCCGGAGCGTATTTGCGCGCCATCGTGAAAATGAACGGCGCGAGGACGGACTGGGCAATGGCGAATACCACGATGGCCGTGACGAACCCGCCCACCCGCAGGCGGAATCCGTCGAGAACCCAAGACGCGACCAGCAGGCCGAGGGCCGCCGAGGCGAGGAAAATACCGGCGCGGATCAGTAGTCGGATCATGTGCCGATCCTACTGCGTGCCTTTCGAATGGGCGGGGCCATCACGGGAACGTTCGACGCCGGGCGGCCGGTCGGGCGGCGATGCCGCGGAACGCGCGTTCCATGCCGGCGTCGAAGGCGACCAAGATGACGGAGTCCGGGACGTCGGCCCGCCACGCGGACAGCGCCTCCGACGCGGCCTGCGCGACGTCGACGGGCGACCACCCATACGCGCCGCCGCCGATCGCCGGGAACGCGACCGTGGCGGCGCCGAGCCCGCGGGCCACCGCAAGGCTCCGGGTGAAGCAGGAACGCAGCACGGCGGCGTCCGTTTGTCCCGCGTGCCGGTCGGGGCCGACCGTGTGGATCACCCACCGGGCGGGCAGGTTCCCGGCACCGGTGGCCACGGCATCCCCGGCCGGCAGCCCGTCCGGGAACCGGTGCCGCCGCAACTCGCGGCACTCGGCCAGCAAATCGGGGCCGGCGGCCGCATGGATCGCCCCGTCCACGCCACCGCCGCCGAGCAGGGACGAATTGGCCGCATTGACAATCGCATCAACCTGCAATGCCGTGATATCGCCGCGCATGACCGAAATGTGCATGCCGGGGCCTCCTTGGTGCCGTGCTCGCAGGCCCCCTGTTTTGCCCAGTGGGTGCCGTCTGAGTCCACGGTAGCGGTCAAATGCACGCCGGAGGCGGCCGCCTCTGCCATTATTGGCAGGTGGGCAATCATGTGGGCGGCGGCCAGGCGGCAGGGGAGAAGCTTGTGGAGGCAACGAATCGCATGGGCGCGAGGCTGGGTGTGGCCTGGCTGCGGCTGGCCTTCGCCGCGCTGACCGTGGCGGCCATCGCCGCAACGTACCAGCACTCCATGACCGCGTCCGGCCGCCTGCCGAACGTGTTCAACTTCTTCGGGTACTTCACCATCCAGTCCAACATCTTCATCCTCCTCGCCTTGGCGTGGGCCGGCCTCGAGGGCCTGCGCCGTGTCCGCGTCGGTGCACTCGGCACCGAGTTCCGGGCCGCCGCGACGACGTACATCATGGTGACCGGAATCGTCTATGCGACGCTGCTGGCGCCACTCGGCGACGTTGGCGGGGCCCCCGTCCCGTGGGCGAACACCGTGCTGCACATCGTGCTGCCGATCTACGCCCCACTCGACTGGATCCTGTTCGCCGACCGGCCCCGGCTGCTGTTCCGCCGCTTGCCGACGGTGCTGATCTACCCGGCCGTGTGGCTGGTGGTGGTGCTGATCCGCGGCGCCACCGACGGCTGGGTGCCGTACCCGTTCCTTGACCCGTCCAATGGGTATGGTGCCGTGGCCATCACCTGCGCCGTCATTGTCGCCGTCGGACTCGTTTTCGGCGCGCTGGTCTACCTGCTGAGCCGGCTGCGCCTGGTCCGCATCGGGTAGCGGTCCGGGCCGGCGCACTATTCGAGGTGCTCCGCGAGGAATTCGAGCGTTTGCCCCCAGGCGATCTGGGCCTGCGCGGGCCGGTACGTGATCGGGTTCGTGTCGTTGAAGAACGCGTGGCCGGCACCGTCGAAGCTCGCGGCCGTGAAATCGACGCCGGCACGCGTCAACTGGGCGTCCAGCGCCGGCAGCCCGGCCCTGAGCCTGGCGTCCTCGACCCCGTAGAACGCCAGGATCGGACAGTGAATGGCCGACGCCTCCTCGTCCGTGTACCCGGCCTGCCCGTAGAACGGGACCGCGGCGGCCAGGCGTGGTTCGGCGGCCGCCAGCGCGTAGGCGTAGGTGCCGCCGAAACAGAAACCGACGACGGCGGTGCGCCCGTCGCCCTCGGGCGTCGCCGCCAGCTCGTCGAACACGGAGGACAGGGCGGCCGTGACCCGCGCCGCCGTCTCCGGCGCCTGCAACGGCGCCGTTGCCTCCCGCATGAGCGGTTGGGCCTCGGTCCGGCGCGCCTCGTCGGCCAACGCCGCCCCAAGGTCCGCGAGCGCGGCCGGGTCCAGCCCCGCCGGGGTCAGCAGGTCGGGGGCCACGGCTACGTAGCCGGCCGCCGCGAACCTGTCCGCCACGTCCCTGATGTGGTCCACGAGCCCCCACACCTCGTGGATGACGATGACCGTGCCGCGAATATCGCCGTCCGGTTCGGCCCGGTAGGCGTCGATGCTGCCGTTGACCTTGATCATGGTTCCCATGAGCCCACCCTGCCACCGCCGGCCGCGGGCGGACAAGGGCGCGCTAACTCGCTCCGATCTCGGTGCGCACGGCGAACAGCTCCGGGAAGAACGTCAGGTCCAGGGCGCGTCTGAGGAACCCGACGCCGCTGGAGCCGCCGGTGCCCCGCTTGAATCCGATGGTGCGCTGGACGGTGCGCAGGTGCCGGAACCGCCAGCCCTGGAACAGGTCCTCCACGTCCACCAGGTCCTCGCACGCCTGGTACAGGCTCCATACGGTGTCCTCCGATTCGTAGATCTGCGCGAAGATGGGCACGAGCGCCGGCCGGAACGTCCACGGTTCGCTGGCGTCGCGCTCGAGGATCTCGCGCGGCACGGGGTAGCCGGCCCGCGCCAGCAGGCGCAGGAATGCGTCGTACACGGTCGGCTCCGCGAGCACGCCGGCGAGCAGGGCGTGCTCGGCCGGGTTGGCGTCGAACACCTTCAACATGCCGCGGTGCTTGTTGCCGAGGATGAACTCCACGGCCCGGTACTGGCAGGACTGGAATCCGGACGCGGACCCCAGAGAGCCACGGAACTGGGCGTACTCGCGCGGCGTCAACGTCGCCAGCACGCTCCACTGCTCGGTCAGCACGCGCAGGATCGCCTTGACCCGGGCCAGGCACTTGAGCGCCTGCCCCAACTCGTCGGCGTCCATCAGGCGCCGCGCCTCCACCAGCTCGTGCAGCACGAGTTTCAGCCACAACTCGCTGGTCTGGTGCTGGATGATGAACAGCATCTCGTCGTGGTGCTCCGGCATGCTGACCGGGTGCTGGGCCGCCAACAGGCGGTCGAGGTCCAGGTACGACCCGTAGGACATCCTGTCACGGAAGTCCGTCTGCACGGTGTCCTCGATGGCGCGGATGTTGGCGGCCGTGCCGCCGGACTCGTTGCGTTCGGTGGGTTCGTTGCTCATGCTTGAACCCTACGACGGCCCGGCGGGCGCGTACACGCGCGCCCGCCGGGCCCCGACCCCACGAGGAGTACGCATGGACACCCCGCCGGCCAACCTGCTCCACTATGGCGCCGCGGCCGCGCAGGTTGTCGAGATCCGCGCGCCGCGGCCGGACCCGGTCGGCCTGGCCGTGCTCGTCCACGGCGGGTACTGGCGCTGCCGGTGGACGGCCGAGCTGATGGACCCGCTGGCCGCCGACCTGCACGCCCGCGGCTGGGCCGTCGCCAACGTCGAATACCGCAGCGTCGGCAATGGCGGGGGCTGGCCGGCCACGCTCACCGACGTCCGCGGTGCCATCACGGCGGTCGTGGCACGGCGGCCGGAGCTGGCCCGCGGTCCGGTCGTCGGCGTCGGCCATTCCGCCGGAGGCCAGCTGGCGCTGCTGTGCGCGGACCTGCTGGACGCGGTCGTCGGCCTGGCGCCGGTCACCGATGTGGTACGGGTCGACGATGAGAGGATCGACGACGACGCGGCACTCGGATTCATGGGTGCCCGCGCTGCGCAGCGTCCGGCCGAGTATGCCCGGGCCTCGCCCATTCGCCGGCTGCCGCTGGGCCGGCCCCTGCTCGTCATCCAGGGCGACGACGACATCTGGTTGCCGGCGGACCACTCCCGGGCGTTTGCCGCGGCCGCGCGGCAGGCCGGGGACAGCCTTGACTACCGAGCCGTCCCGGGACTGGACCACATGGGCGCCATCGACCCGACGCGCCCGCACNTGGCCGGCCGCCGCCGCCTGGATGGCCCGGCAACCTCCCCGACCTCGATAGCGCCTACCGGCCTCCCCGAACTCGCTCCGCTCGCTCGGGGCCCCTCGGCCGATAGGCTTGGCCCATGGACAACAACCCCCCTCTGGTGCCCGTGGAGCTGGCGCCGCTCGAGGACGCCGCGACCGTGGTGCTGCTGCGCGACGGCACCGCCGGGCTGGAGGTCCTCATGCTCGAGCGGCCCGGCCATGGCTCGTTCGCCGGGGCGTGGGTGTTCCCCGGCGGCAAGGTGGACCCGGCCGACCGGGCCGCCGACCTTGTCGCCGAACCCGACGCGGCCCTCGCGGCCGCCCGCACGGCCGCGGCCCGGGAACTGGCCGAGGAGACGGGCCAGCACGTGCCCACCTCGGCCTTGGTGCACCTGTCGAACTNGGACGCCCATGCGCCGGCTCGATCGGCGCTTCCGCACCTGGTATTTCGTCGCGGCGGCGAGCGGGTCCGCCGTCGTCCTCAATTCCGGCGAGCATGAGGCTGCCGCGTGGCTGGCGCCCGCCCGCGCACTGGCCCGGCACGCCGCCGGCGACATGCTGCTCGTCCCGCCCACCTGGGTCACGCTGCACCACCTGGCCGGCAGCGCCACCGTGGCCCGGGCGCTGGCCGCCGCGGCGGCCGGGCCGGTCGTGGACTACCTCAGCTACCAGTTGACGGACGACGTCGGCCCGCACGGCCGGCGTGAGCGCGCGGTCGTCGTGTGGGCCGGGGACGAGGCGTACCCGCCCGGGGGCCGGCAGGCGCCCGCGGGAGGCCGCCACCGGCTCGACACCAGCGCGCTGCCATGGACATTCGAGTGGTCCCCGGCGCACGATTGACCGCATGGACTACATCCGTGATCCGCGTGTCGACGCCTATCTCGCCGGGCTGCCGGCGTGGCAGCGGCAGGTCTGCGCGCAGGTCCGCGACCTGGTCCACGAGGCCGACCCGGACGTGGTCGAGACCATCAAGCGCACCGTCCAGCCCTACTTCGTGTTGGACGGGAACGTCTGTGCGCTGCTCGCGGCGAAGGACCATGTGAACGTCTTCCTGTACGACGGGGCGATCGTGCCCGATCCGGAGGGCATCATCACGGGCGGGCAGGGGAACACGACCGCCCGGACCGTCGCCGTGTACCAGGGTGAGCCGGTGAACGCCGCGGCGCTGTCGGACATGTTCCGCCGGATCATCGCCAACAACCGGGCCGGCGGCTGGCGCAAGCTCAAGGGCTGAGCCGCCGGTGCTAGGACGGTGCTGAACAATGTGGGTGGCTTGAGGCGCGCCTGCTGGACTTCGCCGCCTGGTCGTTAAGACTGGATACATGCA
>NZ_RWKQ01000046.1 GCF_003946885.1 Specibacter cremeus
GGGGCAATGCGGGGGCGTGATTCGACATGACCCAAGCTTAACCCTCAAAACATGAACTATTTTGGAGACACGCCACTAGAATCGGACCGTTGACTGCCACACACCATGAAGCATCATTCGATCGTCTGTTACGATAGAAGTTATCGATTGTTCAATTGGCAGTTCAATCGGCGGGGTTCAGTGGACCGCTGTAGTTCTCCTTCACCACGGCATAGTGGATCCAGCTGTGAACACACCCCACCCCGGGCAGGGCCCGCAATTGGTCGGTGACGCGGGAGACGTGATGGAAGTCCGGCGCCTCGATGGTGCCGAACAGGTCCGCCCAGCCCAGCGCACTGGCCACGAAGCTGATCTCTGGCAAGTCCAGCACCCGCGCCACGTCAAAAAGCTCCTGGTCGGCGACGATCACGGCAAAGCCGCCCATCCTGGCCGTGGCGCGGATCCCCGGCGTGAGGGTGCGCACCGCGCAGGCCCCGCTGTCGATGAGCTTGAGCGTGCGGGCGCGCACGGCCGCAGGGGAGAGGCCCACGCCCTCGGCGAGCTCGGCGAAGGAAAGGCGGCCGTCACTCTGCAGGCGGGACATGATGGCCCGGTCATGGCGGTCGATGTCCACGGCCTCCAGGGGCTGCCAGCGGGAGTTCGGATCCCGGTGCACGCGCGAGTAGAGCGCCGTTCTGGCCCCCCGCACACCGGGCACCGCACGCAGCGCCCAGATGGCCTTCTCCAGGTCGCCGGGCGAACCGCAGCGCAGTTCCGCCACCACGGGAAACTCCCCCGTGGAGAGGGTGACGTAGACGGCCGCGCCGATCGTGGCGGCTATCCGCTCGGCCACCGGCCATGCCGGCCCATCAGTGTCGACGGACAACCTGGCCGCATGCGTCATGCCGAGCAGTTCCGGATGGACCACCCCGACGATCTTGATGATGCCCGCCTCGCTGAGCCGGCGCACGCGTGAACGGGCGGTGCTCTTGGAGATCCCCAGCTCGACGCCCAGGTGCTGGTAGGACGCCCTGCCATCCAGCTTCAGGAGTGCGATGATCCGCTCATCCACGTGGTCCGGCAGGTCACTGCCAACGCTCTCAGTCATGCACCGATCCTAGGCGCTGCACCGCGGCTCCCGGCCGGCCGAGCGACCGACATCACAGTAACAAGCGAAAGTGCAGTAATATAGCGCTCTAGACAATCATTCGATTGCATGGTTTTGTTGTTGTAGCCAAATGTGCTGAATCGAGGAGAATCCATGCTGGAAGACAAGCCGCGGGTCGTCATCACGGACGCCGATGACCTGGACTACACGATCGCCCTGGAGTTGCTGGCCGCCGCCGGCATCGAGGCGGCCTACCTGGACACCCGGGACCGGCAGGTCATTCTTGACGCCGGACGCCACTGCGACGGGATCATCGTCGGCTACGCCGCGCTGGATGCGGACATGATCGACCGGATGCCGAAGCTGCGCGCCATTGCCACCATGTCCGCCGGGTTCGACATGGTGGACGTGGCCGCGGCCGCGGCCCGCGACATCCCCGTGTGCACCGTGCCGTCGGTGGCCACGAAGGACGTCGCCACCCATGCGTTCGCCGGCCTGCTCTCGCTCATTCGTGAACTGCCGCGCAGCCACGCGGCCACGCTGCGCGGGGACTGGACCGGCGAGGGCCTGCCCGTGCCGCCGCGCGTGAGTGAACTGACCCTGGGCATCGTCGGGTTCGGGCGCATCGCCCAGTACCTGGCCGAAATCGCCCGGCCCGTGTTCGGTTCCGTCATCGCTTGCGACCCCTTCGTGGCGCCGGAAAACTGGCCGGACTGGGTCCGGCGCGGGGACCTGCCCGACGTCCTCGCCGCCGCCAACGTGCTGAGCCTGCACACGCCGCTGACTGACCAGACCCGGCACATCCTCGACGCCGAGGCGCTCGCGCTGCTGCCCGCCGGCGCCTACGTGGCGAACGTGGCCCGCGGCGCCCTCATCGACGAGGACGCGCTGCTCGACGCCCTGGCCACCGGCCGCGTCGCCGGAGCCATGCTGGATGTCCTCGAACAGGAGCCCGCCCCGGCCGACCATCCCCTGGTGAGCCACCCCCGCGTCATCGTCACACCGCACGCCGCCTACCGCAGCAATGTCTCGCTGCGCGAATACGTGGCCCTCCCGGCCCGCAACATCATCGCCTGCCTGCAGGGCCGTGAACCCGAAACCCCGCTCCGCCAGGCCCTGGCGGCCGCGAAGTGACCACCACCGACCAGGAAAGCGCCATGACCACCCACATCCCCACCGACAACGCCGGCCTGGCCGTCATGACGACGCTGCGCAACTACGGCATCGACGCCATCTTCGGCATTCCCGGCACGCACAACCTCGAGTTCTACCGGCATCTTGAACCGCTGGGCATCCGCGCCGTCACCACCCGGCACGAGCAGGGCGCCGGCTACGGAGCCGATGGCTGGGCACAGCAGACCGGCCTGCCCGGGGTCGTCATCACCACCTCCGGCCCCGGACTGCTCAACGCGCTCTCCGCCGCCGGGACCGCGTATTGCGAATCCCGCCCGCTGCTCATCCTCTCCCCGGGCGTGGCCCGCGGCATGGAGGGCACCGACATCGGCACGCTGCACGAGACGAAGGACCCCACCGGCGCCGTCGGCGCCATCGTCGAATGGAGCCGGCGCGCCACCTCCGCCGCGGACGCGGTAGAGCTGGTCCACGAGGCGTTTGAGCTCTTCCGCTACGGCCGGCCGCGCCCGGTCCACATCGAGGTGCCGCTGGACATCCTGGAGGCGGAGTCGGGCGTGGCGCCCGAGCTGCTGCAGGCACGGCCACGGCGCGCGCCGCAAAAGGCCGACGACGGCGCCCTCGACGCCGCCGTCAAGGTGCTCCTGGGTGCCACTCGCCCCGTGATCCTCGCCGGCGGCGGCTCGCTTCGACCCGGGACGCGGCTGCATGAACTCGCCGAGGCGTTGCAGGCCCCGGTGGTCACCACGATCAACGGCAAGGGGGCCATCCCGGAGAGCCACCCCCTGTCCGTCGGATCGGAGATCCGGCTGGCGCCGGCCCAGGAGCTGTGCAACAGCGCCGACGCGCTGCTGGTCATCGGCTCCAAGGTGGGCGAGTGCGAGCTCTGGGGCGGCACCATCGCCCCGACCGGTTCCTGCATCCGGATCGACATCACGGCCGCGCAGCTCAACACCAACGTCACGGCCGACATCGGGCTGGTAGGCGACGCATCCGCCGTCGTCCCCCAACTCCTGGACGCGCTGGCCGGGCACGCGACACCGGCGGCCCCTCACGTTGACATTGCCGCGCTGCGGCGGGCGTTGCGGGACGAGGCGCGGCGGTTCGCCCCGGATCTCGCGGCGATCTGCGAATCCATCGCCGGGGTGCTGCCGTCCGACACGATCGTCGGCGGGGATTCGTCCCAGGTCACCTACCTCGGGACCACCACGTTCATCCCGTCGGAACGGCCGCACCGCCTGCTGTACACGCCCGCCTACGCCACGCTCGGCTACGGGCTTCCCGCGTCCATCGGGGCCAAGATTGCCGCGCCGGACCAGCCCGTGGTCTGCGTCGTGGGCGACGGGGCGCTGATGTTCGCCATCCAGGAGCTGATCACGGCCGTGGAGCAGGGCGTCACCCTGGTGGTGGTGTGCGTGGACAATGGCGGTTACGGCGAGATCCGGCAGAACATGCGCGACCGCGACCTGGCCCCGGTGGGCGTCAACCTGACCCAGCCGGACTGGGTGCGCCTCGCCGAGGGGTTCGGCGCCACGGGACTGGCCGCGACGGAGGCGACCCTGCCGGCCGCGCTCGAGAAGGCGCTCTCCCTCTCCGGCCTGACCCTGGTGCACCTGAAACTCGGCGCCACCGCCTGACCTTGCGTTTGCCCCATAAAGCGTTTGCCCCGTAAGGCGACTGCCCCGTAAAGCGGCCCGGGGCCGGCCACCGGTACTTCCGGCGGCCGGCCCCGGGCTTTCATGTCCGGTCTGCTCTTTGGTTGGTCACCCGCGCGCCGCAAACACTATGCTGCGGCGTGGCGGCGCTCGCCACCGACCCAGGTCTCCACCACGTTCACCGCGGCGATGTCTTCGGGGGCCACGGTGAACGGGTCGGCGTCGAGGACGGCGAAGTCGGCGAACTTGCCCACGGACAGGCTGCCCAGTTCATCCTCGCGGCCCAGCACCCGCGCGCCGTTGATGGTGTGCGCGGCCAGCGCCTGCTCCACCGTCAGGCGCAGGTTGTCCGCCCCCAGCCGGTGGCCGTTGCGCGTCACCCGGGTGACGGCCGCCTGGATGGCCTCCAACGGCTTCGGCTCCGCGACCGGGGCGTCGGAGCTGATGGTGATGGGCAGCCCGGCCTCATGGAACTCGCCGAGCGGGTTGAAGCGCTCCCCCGGCGTTCCAATCGCGGCGGTGACGCCCTCACCCCAGTTGTAGTAGTGCTGTGGCTGGTTGACCGGGTAGACGCCCAGCCGGATCATCCGCTGGATCTGCTCCGCGGTGGGCAGGCCGCAGTGTTCGATCCTGTGCCGGGCATCCGTGTCCGGCCGTTCCGACTGGGCGGCCTCGATGGCGTCCAGGACCATGTCGATGGCGGTGGGCGATTGTGCGTGGGTGGCGGTCTGGAGCCCGACGGCGTGTGCCTTGCGGATGAGCGCGGCGTATTCGGCCGGCTCGTGGTAGAGCTGGCCGGTGCGGCAGGGATCCCCCACATACCCGTCGGGGAAGTAGGCCGTCCAGCCGCCCAAGGTGCCGTCGGCGTAGAGCTTGATGCCGCCGAAGGAGAGGTATGCGTTGCCGAACGCGCCCTGCATGCCGATCTCGATCGCCTGGTCGAGCAGGTGCGAGAGCAGGTACATGCTCACCCGCAAGCCCAGCCCGTCCTCGGCGGCCAGGCGCAGGTACATGTCGAATTCGCGGCGGGACACCTGGGCGTCGCCGATGCTCGTGACCCCGCCGGCCAGGAAGTTTTGTTGGGCCGCGCGCAGCTGGCGCAGATGTTCCTCCGGGGCGTCCTCCAGGTGGAAGTTGGGCCCGTGGTGGCCGATCTTCACGCCGTGCACGCCGGTGAGAATGTTGCAGGCGGCGTCGGAGAGCTCACCGGTCAGCTTGCCGTCGGCGTCGTGGAAGAACTCCCCACCCTCGGGGTTGGGGGTGTCGCGGGTGATGCCGTTGATTTCCAGCGTGTGGCTGTTCACCACACCGCCGTGGCCGCTGGCGTTCATCAGGTAGACCTCGCGCCCGGTCCCCACCTGGTCCAGCTCCTGGCGCATCGGGTGCCGGCCCTCGGCCAGGTTCTTGTGCTCGTAGCCGAAGCCGCGCACGGGGACGCCGGCGGGCAGCTGCGCGGCCGCCTGCTGCAGCAGCGTCACGATTTCGGGGATGCTCTTGGCCTTGTCAGGGCCGCAATCAACCCACGACATCATCTGCCCGTACATGAGCGGGTGGGCGTGCGCGTCGATGAACCCGGGGACGATCGTCTTGCCGGCCAGGTCGAGGACGGCGGGCTCGCCGGGCACCAGCGTTGCGGCCACCGTCCGGCACTGTGCCTCGGTGCCGAGCGCCGCGATCCGGGTCCCATGGACCAGGAACGCTTCCGGGCGTGCCTGGTCCGCATCAAGGCTGTGGATGGTGGCGCCGGTGACAACGGTGCAGGTGGCCCGAAGTGGCGAGGAGTCGAAGTGGTTGAGTTTGCGCATGGCAGGTCCTTACGGCGTGGGGGGCTCGGAAACGTCGCCTGGCAACGGCGTCCTCCGAGCGTACGATCCACCGCGCCTCCAGTCAACAGCAGTTTATTCTTCCTTGATACGATGGACAAACGATTTGTGGCAGATGGATCATTTTCCGTACATATCAGCGGCTGTTATGTCCACCAGACCGATGATGTGTCTCGCCAGGGGTTGACCGCGGTCGGAGGCGGTCAGGATCCGCTGGCGGCCGCCAGGTGTGCGGGCACCAGCTTGTCCAAGGTGTCCTCATAGCGCTCCAGCAGCACGCTGGTGTGCAGCCAGGTGTCGACCCGGAGCACGGAGGGCAGGGCCCGGATCGAGTGCACGATCCGGTTGTAGGCCGATTGGGAATCCACCCCGATGGTCACCACAAGCGAGTACCGGCCCACGGTGCGCGCCACGAATTCGACGCCGTCCACTCGCGAGAGCAGGTCCAGGATCTCCTCCGTGTCCCCACTGAGCGTCACCCCGGCCCCGAACACCACGGCCCCGTTCTGTTCACCGCGCCGGACAATCGCGCCGACCTGCATGACATTGGCGTCCACGAGCCGCAGCACGCGGGCCCGGCACGCGCTCATGGACAGGCCCACCGACGCGCCCAGCTCGGCGAATCCCACCCGGCCGTCGCGTTGCAGGATGGTCATGATGTCTATGTCCGTCCGATCCAGCACCATCCCCTCAAGGGCAGGCTCCTCGCCGAGGAACCAGCTGCGGATGACGTGTTCGTAGACCAGGACTTCGACCTCCAGGACTTCCGGCAGGGACCGGATGTGAGCCATCACGTCGTACAGCTCGCCCATCGTGGCCAGGTGTACCTCGAGGACGAGCTGGTAAGGCCCGGTGGTTTCGGCGATGTACACGGCCGCGTCCAGGTCCGCGATGCCCCGGAAGGCAGCCGAGCCGTCGTTGGCCACCTTGACGGCCATATGCGCCAAGACGAAGCGCCCCAAGACGCGCGGGTGGACCGCGGCGACCACCCGGACCTCCCCGGAACCCAGGAGCTGGTTCACGCGCGCCGCGACCGCCGTCCTGTTGCTGCCGACGGCTTTGGCCAGGTCGCTGAAGGACGCTCGGCCGTCCTTCTGGAGCTGGTGCACCAAGGACTTGTCCAACTCGTTCATTCGACCTTTATACCAGTCGAGCGGGATGAACCCGCCGATCCGATCGCGCACCGCCACAAGTTCCTTGAGGCCCAACGTTGACTGAAAATATGACTTCAGATTGCTTCAGGATCGTCCGTTTTTTGCTTCTAGTGAGGTTTCTACAGAAATTCTGTTGACAATGAGTGAACCGTGTCACACCATGGATTGAACCACCACGGCCAACCCGGGCCAGACACCCGTTTCGCAGGAGACCCCCCATGAAGACGTTCCTCAAGTTCGCAGCCATTGCATCCCTCGGCGCCCTGGCCCTTGCCGGTTGCTCGGCGGGCGGATCCTCCGGCGACAATGCCGCCCACGGCAACAGCAAGACGCCCAAGGATCTGGTCAACGCCGGCCAGGTGACTCTGTGCATCGACCCGGAGTACCCGCCGCTCGAGTACTACGCCAACGGCTCCGGCGGCGACATCATCGGCTTCGACGCGGATGCCGGCCGGGCCCTGGCCGACTACTGGGGTGTCAAGGTCAAATACGAGGTCACGTCCTTCGACGGGCTGATGCCCGGCCTGCAGAGCGGACGCTGCGACATGATCCTCGGCGGCCTGTACACCAGTCCGGCCCGCCTCCAGGTGGCCGATGCGGCACCCATCATGAACGCCGGCCCGGCCGCGATCGCCGCACCCGCACTGGCCCCGGACCTCAAGACGAAGCTTGACCTGTGCGGGCGCAAGGTGGTGGCGCAGGCGGCCTCCAGCAACGCCGCCTCGGTCAAGGCGCTGGGAGCGGAATGCGCCAAGGCGGGCAAGGCCGCGCCCATCCTCTCGGAGTACCCCAAGACCTCGGACACCGTCCTTGCGGTCCTCAACGGCAAGGCGGATGTCCTGGTGGAGACCAACGTCGCCGCCGCCTACATGGTTGCGCAAAACAAGGGCCGGCTGGCGGTCGCGAGCCAGGTCTTCGACCCGAACACCACGTTCGGCGTGTTCAGCAAGAAGGGCGGCCCCCTGACCCCGGCCATCGCCACGGCGTTCAAGGCCCTGCACGCCGACGGAACGCTCGGCAAGATCGCCTCCAAGAACAACCTGGACCCCGCCATCCTGGACGTTCGCTGATCCCATGCGACCCGTTGACACCCGTGGGCCGGTGCCCACCCCCGTTCCGAGAGTAGTGAGCTAATGCTTTTCGATCCGAATGTCTTCCTCCAACAACTCGTCAGCACCGACTACATGTTGGGTGCGGCACTCTCCGTTGCCGTCGCGGTCCTGTCGCTGGTCCTGGCCACCGTCATCGGGTTCTTCATGGCGATCGGCCGTACCGCCCGCCAGCCGTACTTGCAGGCGCCGGCCCACTTCTACGTGTGGTTCTTCCGCGCCATCCCGGCCCTGCTGGTCCTGCTGATCATGTGGAACGCCCTGCCCCAGCTCATCCCGGCATTGCGCGCCGACTGGTTCTCCCCCTTCCTGGCAGCCTCCGTGGGGCTCGGCCTGGTGGAGGCCGCGTTCATGTCCGAGATCATCCGCTCGGCCCTGTTGAGCGTTGACGACGGCCAGGCGCTTGCTGGCCGGGCGCTGGGCATGTCGCCCACCAAGGTCATGGTCAAGGTGGTGCTTCCGCAGGCGATCCGCATCGCCCTGCCGCCCACCGGCAACGAACTGATCGGCCTGGTCAAGTACTCGTCGCTCGCCTCGGTCATCTCCCTGCGCGAATTGCTCACGACCGCCCAGGTCGGCGTCAACATCACGTTCCGTTACGCCGAGTACTACGCCGCGGCGATCGTCTACTACCTGGTGATCGTCTCCGTGTTGTCCTTCCTGCAAAGCCGCGTCGAGAAGAGGTTCGCCTGGACCTCGCGCACCAAGACCACCAAGAATCTCACGGCCGCCATGGAGGCCAACACCGTGGGGATCTCATGAAAACCGCCGTCGAACCCGCCCAGGAGTCCACCGTGACCGACCCTTCCCCCAGGGAGCAGACCCTCCCCGCCCACGCGATCCCGGCCCAGCCCGTTCTCCAGGTCCGTGACCTGCACAAGACCTACAACGGCAACGCCGTCCTGAAAGGCGTCGAGTTTGATATCGCCCGGGGACAGGTGAAGGCGGTGTTGGGACCGTCCGGATCCGGGAAATCGACCATGCTGCGGCTCATGGCCCTCCTGGAAACGGCCGATGCCGGCGAAATCCTGCTCAACGGGACCCGCATCGGCGGCCGGACCCATCGGGGGCACAGCGTGCACCTGCCGGAGCGGCAACTGGCCATGCAACGCCAGGACATCGGCATGGTCTTCCAGCGCTTCAACCTGTTTCCACACCTGACCGCGGTCCGCAATGTGATGCTTGGGCTGACCAGCGTCAAGGGCATCTCGCACCATGATGCGCGGTCCCAGGCCATGGACATGCTGGCCAAGGTGGGCTTGGGAAACCGGGCCGACCACTTCCCGTCCGAACTCTCCGGCGGGCAGCAACAACGCGTCGCCATCGCCCGCGCACTGGTCCTGAACCCGTCCGTCATGCTTTTCGACGAGCCCACCTCCGCGCTGGATCCCGAGTTGGTCGGCGAGGTACTGGAGGTCATGGAGCGCCTGGCCGAAACCGGCATGACCATGATCGTGGTCACGCACGAGGTGCGCTTCGCCCGACGCGTGGCCAACGAAGTGACCCTGTTCGACGGCGGCGTGATCGTCGAACAGGCGGAGCCGGAACAATTCTTCACCAACCCCCAACATGAGCGCACCAGGAAATTCCTCAGCCACGTCCACTGAGGCTGCCATCGCGGCAGGCCCGCCCGGGCAGCCTTCGCACTCCAACCCGCACACGAACAAGGACAGCACATGAGCATCAGCACACCCGGGGCCACCCATGCGGTTCCCCCGGCCGGGGCCGCCTTGACGGCCGCCGCGAAGGCGACCGCGCAGGCGTGGATCGATGAGAACATGGACCGGCTCTCGGCCTGGCACCGGCACATCTGGGAACTGGCCGAGCCGGCGTGGCGCGAGTACCAATCGGCCAAATGGTATGTCAACCTGCTCCGGTCCGAGGGCTTCACCGTCGAGGCCGGCAGCGCCGGGATGCCCACCGCGTTCAGCGCCGAATGGTCGCTGGGCGCCGGCGGGCCGGTGCTGCTGACGTACGCCGAGTACGACGCCGTCCCGGGCAACTGCCAGGCCGCCGGCACGGCCCCGGCTCCCCGCGACGGGCTCAGTTCCCACGCCCCGGGCCACACGGATCCGCATTCGGCGCTGGGCGTCTCCACGCTGGCCGGGCTGTTGGGCACCAAGCATGCCATGAGCGTCCACGGCATCGCCGGTACGCTGAGGTACACGGGCGAGCCGGCCGAGAAGGTCCAGGGCTCCAAGGTCGTCCATGGACTGCGCGGCTACTACGACGGCGTGGACGCGATCGTCAGCTTCCACCCCTTCTACATGCTGCCGCTGTGCAACACGGCGCGGTGGGACACCCAGTGCGGCAGCTACTACTCCAAGGTGTACACGTTCACCTGCGACGAACCGGAAACCTGGCAGCTGGGTGCCAACCCGAACTCCCCCATCCCGGCGTCCCATTCGGCAGCCCGCGCCCCGGGCGCCAACGTGGCGTTGATGTCCATGTACACCGCGTCCCGGGTCATGCAGGACGCCATGCTGCCCAGCTTCGGCGGCTGGAGCCTCTCCGACGCCCTGTTCACCTACGGCCAGGCGACGGCGGACAACCTGCCGGCCCGGGTGGCGCAGATCCAGTATTCCTGGCGCTGCCCCACGCTGGAGATGGCGGAGCATGTGCTGGCCGTGCTGGATCGCAACGCCGAACACGCCGCCGCCGTCGCGCACTGCAAGGTCGAATCGACCTGGGTGGCCCGGAACCGGCCCGGCCGCACCAACCATGTGCTCGCCGCTGCGCTGTATGCGAATCTTGAATCCGTGGGGGCGCCGCGGTACGGGCCCCCGGCGATCGCGGCCGCACAGCACATCCAGCGGACGCTGGGCATGACGCCGATGGACCAACCATTCCTGGACGAATGCGAACGGTTGATCAGCCCGCAGGACGCCGAGGCCGCCCTGCGCGAGCACCTGGCCCCGTGGCAGAAGAACTGGACCAGCGACGACTACGTCGAGATGACGCACTACGCCCCCACCGTGCGCTTCTACATCTCCCGCCCCGCCCTCAAGCACGCCCCCGGCCAGGGCGCCTACCCGGGCTGGGTCATGAATGCCCTCGGCGGCATCGCCGAAACCATCGACCCCACCATCGAGGTGGCTGGCAAGACCATCGCCGGCACGTTCGTGGACCTGCTGACCACCCCCGAGATCCTGGCAGCGGCGAAGGCCGAGTTCGACTGCCGCGTCGCCGCAGACCCCATGCCCGCCCTCCTGCCGGCCGACTTCACCCCGCCCACCGAATTCGCCTGGCCCGACTACGCCACCACGGCCGACGGCGACCGCGCCTGGTACCCGAAGGACGGGGTGGGCTGACCTTGTCCCCGGGCCACTTGCCCTGACGGTAGTCAAGGTTGGTATGGTTTGGCCTGGTGTCCCGGCGCGGTGAGCAGCCGAGGCGAGCCCAGCACGTCGGCCAGCTCAGCCTCGCTCATCAGACCCTTTTCGCGGACCACGTCCACCACGCTGGAACCCGTGGCCATGGCCTGTTGGGCCACTTCCGTCGAGGTCTTGTAGCCCAGGTAGGGAACCAGGGCGGTGACCAGGCCGATGGACCACTCCACACTAGTCTGAAGCGCCACGGGGTCGGCGGTGATGCCGTCAACGCAGCGTTCGGCCAGCACTTTGCAGGCCGAGCGCAGCTCGCCCAGTGACGAGAACAGCGCGCGGGCCATCACCGGCTCAAAGGCGTTGAGCTGCAGCTGGCCTGATTCGGCCGCCATGGTAACAGTGACATCGTTGCCAACCACCGAGTAGGCCACCTGGTTCACCACCTCGGGGATCACCGGATTCACCTTGCCGGGCATGATCGAGGATCCCGCTTGGACGGCCGGTAGCTGGATTTCGCCAAGACCGGCGCGCGGGCCTGAGGAGAGCAGGCGCAAATCGTTGGCCACCTTGGACAGCTTCACGGCGATCCGCTTGAGGACGCTGTGCAGCTGGACCAGCCCTCCCACATCCTGTGTCGCCTCGATCAGATCCCCGGCCGGGACCACGCGCACGCCGCTGATCTCCGCCAGATGCCCGCAGGCCAGCCGGGCATAGTCGACGTGCGAGTTGAGCCCGGTGCCGATCGCAGTGCCGCCGAGGTTGACCTCTCGGATCAGGTCCATGGCCTCGCGCAGCCGCTGCTCGTCCTCCGACATCATCACGGCGAACGTGCGGAATTCCTGCCCCAGCGTCATGGGCACCGCGTCCTGGAGTTGGGTGCGCCCCATCTTCAGGTAGCCGGCAAATTCCTCCGCCTTGGCCTCGATGGATCGGCGAAGTCCGGCCATGGCGACCAGCAGGTCCTCGGCCGCGCGATGCAGCCCCACACGCAGCGCCGTCGGGTAGACGTCGTTGGTGCTCTGGCCCAGGTTGACGTGGTCCAGCGGATGCAGCAGCTCGTACTGGCCGCGTTCTGCGCCCATCAGTTCCAGCGCCCGGTTGGCGATCACCTCGTTCGCGTTCATGTTGGTGGAGGTCCCGGCCCCGCCCTGGACAACGTCGACAATGAACTGGTCGTGCAATTTGCCTGCGCGGATCTCGCGGCAGGCGGCCACAATCGCGTCGGTACGCGTCCCGTCCAGCAGCCCAAGGTCACGGTTGGTGGTGGCGGCCGCCTCCTTGACGGCGGCCAGCGCCACGACCAGATGCGTGTAAAGTCCGATCGAGACACCGGAAATGGGGAAGTTGAGGCTGGCCCGCACCGTGTGGACGCCGTAGTAGGCCTCCTGCGGCACGTCCAACCGGCCGATCAGGTCGTGTTCGGACCGGGTTTTAGCGGACATCGGCGGTCTCCATTTCAAGCGGCAGTCCGGTGCTCTCCGGCAGAATCCATGCGGCCCCGAGGCTGACCAGCCGTTCGCGTATTCGGGCGTCGACAGCCAAGTCGATGCAGGTGTGGGCCATGGCCTTGGCCGCATCGATGACGGCGCGGTCCGCGGCGGCCGTAATGCACGCGGCGGCGAATTCCATTTGGTGGTTGACCGCAGGCAAAGATCCAATGCCGATGTAGGGATGGATGGCCGGCAGCACCTGGGACACGTTGCCCATGTCCGTGGACGCGCGGTTCATCCGCATGTCGGGACCCGTGCTGGTGAACTCGCGGCCCAGCGCCGTGGCGTTGGCGACGTAGAGGTCCAGCATCACCTCGTCTGTGGAAAATTCGGCGTAGGGCTTGCTTTCCGCCTCGATCTCAAGCTCGCAACCGGTGGACAGTGCCCCGGCCTCGAAGCAACGGCGCACCTTGTCCTCCAGCACCGCCAACTCGGCCAGCGAGCCGGCCCGGACGTACCAGCGGCCCTCCGTCACCTCGGGGATGGCGTTGGGGGCTTCTCCCCCGCCGGTCACCACGCCATGGACCCGCACCCCGGATTCGAGCTGCTGGCGCAACAGCCCGATGGCCACCTGGGCGACAGTGAAGGCGTCCGCCGCGTTCACCCCACGCTCGGGGTAAGCCGCGGCGTGGCTCGCCTTGCCGCGGTAGCGGATCTTGCTGTGCGAGACGGCGTACGGCTCGGCCCGGGCAACATCCAGGGGACCGGGGTGGACCAGCATGGCCGCGTGCACGCCGTCGAACGCGCCGCCCTCCAGCAACTCAATCTTGCCGCCCCCGCCCTCCTCCGCCGGCGTGCCGAAGACGGTGAGCGTAATGCCCAGCGCGTCCACCACCGGGGCCAGCGCCGCCGCCGCGCCCACGGCGGACGCGGCAATGATGTTGTGCCCGCACGCGTGACCCAGGCCCGGCAGGGCGTCGTATTCGGCGCATATTCCCAGATGAAGGCTGCCACTGCCGATCGTGGCGGCAAACGCCGTCGGCAGTCCGCACAGGCCTTCCTGCACGCTGAAGCCCACGCCGGCAAGCTCGGCCGCCACCCAGGCGGAGGAGTTGACCTCCTCCCAGGCCACCTCCGGATGGGCGTGGATGCGGTGCGAGAGCGCCAAGAGCCGTCCCTCCAGGGCGTCTACCCGGGCGGCGACGATATCCTTCATCTTGTTCACAGGTCCCCCGGGACTCCGTAGCTTGGCGCGGTGTCTGGGCGGACGGCCCGGGTGTAATAGTCCAGCTTTTGCGGCTCCCACAGCTGCCAGATCTCCGCAAGCTTGGCAATCGGATCTTCGTCGTCCCAGTCCACGCGCAGGTCCGTCACCGGCCACGTAGCCTGGTCGACGACGACGAGACCTGCCGAGTGCTGTGGGCCCTCCTCGCCGCCGGCGTCGCGGCCGGCGGCCAGACCGGCAAGCAGCCGATCCTCAAAAGCCCCGGCCGTCGAGGTGTAGGCCGCCATGATCGCATCCACCACGTCCGGGGACGAGAGCAGATTTCCCGCGGCCACGGCGCCGTCGCCCTCCACCGTCCGATGCGTGCCCAGCGTCCCGGATCCGCTGAAGGCGGCGGTGCCGCCGCGGGCGTCGACCAGGCTCAGCTGGCGATAGTCGATGTTCGGCGTGCCAGCCACCAGCTTGGCCATCGCCTCGTCCGCCGGCGCACCGGACTCGAGCAGGTCCAGCAACTCCGCGCCCAACCCCGGATCGGTGATGTTCTGCGAGGAGGCGCCGCCCACGCCCTGGCGCAGGTGCACGCAGCGGGCGGCAACGGCGGGCGACGACGAGGTGACCACCATACCGAACGCGCCGGTCTCCGGATCGCGGGCCACAAGGGAAAACGTCATGGGAACTCCTATTTGTTGATGAGGGCGGCAGGGATGCCGGTGCTCGGGCGTTGCCCGCCGGTGACCTTGTCGGAGAGGTCCGCGGCCTGGCGGACCAGGTCCAGCGGGCCGTCGAAGTCGAAGTTGCGGTACACGGCGCCGAGCTGGGCGAAGGGCGGGGACTGGGCGAACAGCTGGAATGTCAGGCGGTGCCCGGCGTAGTCGGAGTTGAGCAGGTCGCGGGCGAAGGCCAGCAGCTTGCGCCGGTCATCGGCGACCCAGTTCTCGTTGACGTTGTAGTACTTCTCCAGCCAGGACTTCGTTTCCGGGTCCTCGAACGCGGCCGCGTCCGGGGTGATGCAGATCTGCCCGCCGCACAGCTCGCGGGCGGTGTGCATCATGGCCGGCAGCTGCGAGAGCGCGGTGACCCGGCCCGTGTACAGCAGCGACTGGTTCGGCATAAGCAGCCCGCCCGGGCTGGGCTCGGCCAGCGCGATCGAGGCGGTCAGGTGGGCGTTGATGGTTTCCCGGTAGACGGCCAGTTGGGCCAGTTTCTCCTGCACGGCCTGCTGCTTCTCCAGGCCGGTCTGCTTGACGTTCCACAGCGCCGCGCCGATCATCAGGTCGGCCAGGTGCTGGGTGCGCTGGACGAAAGGGAACGCCGAGTAGCGGTGCAGGGTGGAGCGGATGAACGCGGCGGCCCGGGTGTGCCGGTAGAACAGCACGTCCTGCCACGGGATCTCGACGTCGTCGAAGATCACCAGCGACTCCACCTCGTCCACGTGGTTGGAGAGCGGGTAGTCGCGTTCCGGGGCGCGGCCGGCGAACCCGGTGCGGGAGATGAACTTCAACCCCGGGCTGGAGAGGTCCGCGACGAATCCGACCGCGTAGTCGGAGAGTTCGCTGTTGCCCCAGTTGGCGATGGTCGGCTTCGTGAACGCCTGGTTGGCGTAGGCGGCCGCCGTCTCGTACTTGGCGCCGCGCACCACGATGCCGTTGTCGGTTTCGCGGACCACGTGCAGCAGCATGTCCGGGTCCTGGTCCTGCGGGGCCTTGGACCTATCGCCCTTGGGGTCGGTGTTCGCGGAGATGTGGAACGGGTCCATCTTGACGGCTTGGTCCAGATGGCGGCGGATGTTCGCGGCGAAGCGCGGGTCCACCTCGTTGAGCACGTCCTGGCCGTCGAACAGGCTCCACATCTCACCGATCGTCTCATCACCGACCCGGGTGATGACACCGCCGGCCTCACGCTGGACCAGGTCCACGGCGCGGCGCTTGTCCCACCAGTCCTCCTGCGTGCGCGGCAGCCGGTTGCCGATCGAGTTCAGCTCCCCGGTCTCCGGATCCGTGTACGTCATGGCGGCCTGCGTCGACTCCTCGTGCGCCAGGTCGTAGATCCGGGCCCGGCGGTCCACGATCGGCTTGAACATCGGGTGCGTGGTCACATCCGTGACCGTTTCGCCGTTGACATAGACCTTGCGGCCGTCGCGGATGGACTCGCGGTACTCATCGCCTGTGCGGATCATTTGGCGTTCTCCTTGGTGTTGGTGCCGTCAGTGTTCTTGCGGTATGTGGGGCCCGAGCCAGGGTAGTCATCGAAGACTGACGGCGGGACGGGGAGGGGCTTGGCGTAGGTTTGGGCGCTGTAGATCAGGGGCTCCCCGCCGTGTGTTTCAACGCTGGTGACAAGGCCGATATGGATCTGGTGGGTGCCGGCCTCCACCACTTGGTGGATGCTGCAGTCGAAGCTGGCCACGGCGTCGCGGATGCGTGGCGATCCGGAGGGGGCCTGTTCCCATTCCCCACAGGAGAAGTCCCACGGGTCCTTGCCGGGCCAGGGTCGTCCGGCGAACGTGTCGGCGACGTGGTCGTGCTGGCTTCCCAAGACATTCACGGTGAAGACCCCGTTGGTGCGGATGGCCTCGTTGATGGGGCTGCGGCTGTTGATGCAGACGAGGACCAGGCGGGGGTCGGCGGAGACGGAGCACATGGCGCTCACCGTCTGGGCAAACCGGCCTGTTTCACCATCCGTCGCCACCACTGTGACGCCGGTGGCCACCGCGCCCATTGCGGCAATGAACGGGTCGTACGGATGTGCGGCCGGCGGTGCGTCCGCAGAGGTCGTTTCGGCTGAAACAGTCATCGTGTGCTCCTTTTGTCCTGTTGCGGAGTTGGTCTGCAATCAGTATTGGGAGCGGCGTCGATATGTGTCCAACATAACTTTCAGACCATTGCCTTCGGTTTTTTAGAAACCATGGGGCGGGCGTGGATACGTTGGCGCATGGAAACCAAGGCTGGTTCTGAGCCGATGCCTGCTATCCGCCGGTGCGCAGCGATATCCGGCACTGGTCGATGAAGGCGGTGGCCCGCCGGGTCAGCCGGACGCCACTGAGGTGCACGGCGCCCACATTGAGCCCAGGCAGGGCACCGGTCAGGGGCCGGGTGACGAATCCCCGTCCCTCGTAACTCATGTTGATGTTGGTCCGCTGGCTCAGGATGGAGTAGCCCAGGCCCCGCGCGACCAGGGCGCGGACCATCTCAAAGCTGGTGGTGCGGTAACGGATGTTGGGGGTCAGGTTCTCGTCCGCAAAGAAGGACAGGAAATAGTCGCCTCCCGGGGGCAGGTCGAACAGGATTAGCGGCCGTGCTGCCAGCTCCGTGAGCGAAAGTCTCTCACGGTTGGCCAGCTCATCGTGCTCCGGCAGGATGACGTATGGAGGCGTGGAGACCACCACGTTGACCGCCAGGTCCTTGGGCAATTGGCTCCTGCCGATGTCGTATTCGTACATGATGGCCAGGTCCAGCGAGCCGTCGCGCAGCCGCTCCTCCATCTGGGTGTGCGATCCCTCGATGAAGCTCAGGTCCACCGCCGGATGGTTTTCGGTGAAGTCCGCGATGATGCCCGGGAGCAGGATGGGCGCCAGCGTGCTGTAACAGCCCACCACCAGCTTTCCGGAGAGGGACTCACTGGATTCCCGGGCAGAGTTGCGCAGATCCTCGACGCCGGCCACCAGCCTGCGGGCATCCGTCAGCACCTGCTGGCCCACATTGGTCAGCGAGAGTCCGCGGGGATGCCGGATGAAAATCTGCACGCCAAGCGCCTCTTCCAGGTCCGTCAATGCCGTCGACACGGCCGATTGGGAAAGGTAGACGCGTGCGGCGGCGGCCGTTACACTTCCGGTTTCTGCCGCCGCGATCAGGTACTCGAGTTGGCGCAAGCTGACGTTAGACATCGATTTAACCGAAACCCTTCTTCGAATACATCTGTTTTACACGGTGTGTGATCCGCTGCATAGTCGTTCTCAGCACCGACGTAGGCGCCAGACCCAAGGAGAAGACCATGACCGATCCAGATCTTCAGCTGTTGCTCGACACCCTCGCCATCGATTCGACGTGGGGGCGCGAACGTGAGCTGGCCGAGTTCATGGCTGAGCAGCTGCGCGGTTGGGGTGTGGACGACGTCGAACTTGTCGAGTCCATGCCCGGCCGGCCCAGTGTTGGCGGCCGGATCCGTGGCACGGGAGGCGGAAAATCGCTGATTCTCAACGGGCACCTGGACATCTACGAGACGTCGCCGGACTGGACCAAGGATCCGTTTGGCCCCGTGGTGGAGAACGGCCGGGTCTATGGGGCCGGCATTGCAGACATGAAAGCGGCGACGACGGCGGCGCTGGCCGTCATGCGGCGCATCGCCACCTCCGGCGAGCGCCCGCGCGGCGACGTCATATTCCAGGGCGTGTCATGTCATTTTGAGGGCGGCGTGGGAACCCGCTCACTGCTCGAGGCCGGTTTCAACGCCGACGCCGCCATCTGCGGCGAGCCCACCGACAACACCATCGGCACCGTGCACAGGGGCGCCGCGTACCTGAAGATCACCA
The DNA here is from genome assembly GCF_003946885.1 of Specibacter cremeus. Classification (GTDB taxonomy): domain Bacteria; phylum Actinomycetota; class Actinomycetes; order Actinomycetales; family Micrococcaceae; genus Specibacter; species Specibacter cremeus. The sequence goes on from NZ_RWKQ01000046.1 coordinate 18,469, forward strand.
CCTTCGGCAGGCAGGCACACACCTCCGCCAAGGAGCTGGGCCTGAACGCCATCGAAACCATGGAACCGATCCTCGCCGCCATGCGGGAGTTGGAAGGCGTCATGCCCTACACCCCCCACCCGGACCTCCCGGGCGGCCCCAACCTGAACATCGGCACCATCCACGGCGGCACCAAGCACAACCAGGTGCCGGACCGCTGCGAAATGACCTGCGACATCCGCCTGCTCCCGTCACAGGACCCCTACGACGTCAAACTCCAGGTGGAACAGATGATCAGCAACCTCAAGGCCACCGATCCCCGCATCCAAGCGACGGTGGAATTCAGCGACCACTGGCTCAGCGGACCCCGCCTCCCCTATGAAATCGACCGCTCCTCCGACATTTCCACCACCGTCGCGGCCGCCGTCGCCGCCACGGACACAGACCCCGTATATCAGGGCATCCAGTTCTGGACCGACATGGTGCCGCTGAAACAGTTCGGCGTCCCCGCCGTCAACATCGGCCCCGGCACCCCGCCATACAGCTGGGCCGACGAATGGGTCGAACTCGGCAAGTACCGGCAGATCATTGACGTCTACGCCAACGCCGTCGGCCTCTGGTGCAAGTAAGCGCCCTCCGCGAAAGGAACATTGCTCCCATGAAAAACCTCAACAGAATCGCCGCCCTCATAGGCGCGGCCATGGCGGCCACGCTCGCCCTCTCCGCCTGCGGGGGTGCGGCACCCGCCGCCGACGCCGGCAAGTCCCCCACCGTGACCACCAAAACCTCCGGCATCCTGAGCATCGGCAGCGACCTCACCTACCCGCCGTACGACATGCTGACCAACGGCAAGCCCGCCGGATTCGACGTCGACGTCATGAGCGCCATTTCAGCCGACCTTGGGCTCAAGCCACAGTTTGCCGACACCCGGTTTGCCCAGATCGTCGCCGGCATCAAGGCCGACCGCTACGACGTCATCGCCTCCACCCTGTACGTCTCCGCCGCGCGAAGCAAGGAAGTGGACTTCGTCCCCTACTTCCAGACCGGCAACTCGATCGTGGTCCCCAAGGACGCCACACCACTGACCAATGCCCAGGACCTGTGCGGCAAGAAGGTCTCGGTAGTCACCGCCACGGTGATCGCCAAGCTCCTGCCCACCACGGAGAGCGAGAAGTGCAAGGCCAACGGCAAACAGCCCATCACCGTCCAGGAATTTCCCACCGATCCTGAGGCCACCCAGGCCCTGCTCTCCGGACAGGTGGACGCGCAGATGACCGACGCCGCGGTCGCCAAGACCGTCGTGGACAAGTCGAACGGACGCGTGAAGATCAGCTCCGATGCCCTGATCTACCCGGTCGCCGTCGGCCTGGCCGTGAAGAAGGGCAATGCGGCCCTTCAGGACGCCCTGACCAAGAGCATCGATAACTTGAAGACCTCCGGCGCGTATACAAAGCTCCTGAAGCAGTACAACCTGGAGCCCGTCAACCCCGCCGTCCTGGCCGAATCTCTGAAGCAGGGCTAGCCATGACCTTCGACTGGGCTTACATGTTCTCCCTCTTCGGAGATCCCGACCTCTGGAAGGCCGCCGGCGTCGTCGTCGCACTTAGTGTTCTCGCCTGGGTCATTGCGAACATCGCGGGAATCCTTCTGGCCCTGATGAAGGAATCGCGGTCCAAGCTGCTCTCCAGGGTTGCCGGCGTCTACGTCTGGCTCTTCCGGTCGCTGCCGCTACTGGTGCTGCTGGTCTTCGCGTACAACATTCCGCAGGTCTTCCCGGCCACCCAGGTGATCCTGGGCTCCTCGTTCAACGCCGCGCTCATTGCACTGGTCCTCAGCGAGGCCGCCTACATGGCCGAAATCCACCGCGGCGGCCTGCTCGCCGTCTCCATCGACCAGCGCGAGGCGGCACGCGCACTGGGCTTGCCGTACGGACACGTCCAGCGCCACGTGGTCATTCCCCAGGCCTTCCGGATTGCGCTCCCCGCACTGGGCAACGAGTTCATCTCCATCCTGAAGCTGACGTCGCTGGCCAGCGTGATCTCACTGCAGGAGATCCTGTTGGTGGGCCAGCGCCTGTACACGCAGAACTTCCTGGTACTGGAAACGCTGCTGGCCGTCGCCGTCTTCTACGTCCTGCTGGTGACGGTGTTCGACCAACTCCGTGCCCTGTTGGAGCGCAAGCTCGACGTCAACAGACGGCGCCCGGCCCTGCAGACCGAGCCGGACTGCGCCGCCGATTGCCGGGTGGCCCGCGGCCGCGAACGCCGCACCCATGACGGCGAGAAGCTGGTCCATGCGCGGGGCGTGACCAAGTCCTTCCACGGCAACCAGGTGCTCAAGGGCGTCGACGTCGATGTCCATGCCGGCGAGGTGGTGGTGGTGATCGGCCCGTCAGGCTCCGGCAAGACCACGCTGGTGCGCACGCTGAACCATCTGGAACCGGCCGACGGCGGCGTGATCGAGGTCAACGGCCAGCTGCTTGGCAACAAGCGTGGCCCGCAGGGGCGGATTGTTGCCCTGTCCGACAAGGACATCGCGCTCCAGCGGCGCAATGTGGGCATGGTGTTCCAACGGTTCAACCTCTTCCCGCACAAGACCGTGCTGGAAAACGTGACACTGGCACCCGTCCAGCTACGGCAAATGTCCGGAGCCGAGGCCGAGGCCTTCGGCATGGAGCTGCTCGGCAAGGTGGGCATGGCCGCCCATGCCAAGAAGTACCCGCACCAGCTCTCCGGTGGCCAGCAGCAGCGCGTGGCCATCGCCCGGGCGTTGGCGATGAAGCCGTCCGTCATGCTCTTCGACGAACCCACGTCAGCGCTGGATCCGGAGCTCGTCCAGGAGGTGCTCGCGGTCATCGCCGACCTGGCGCAGGAGGGCATCACCATGGTGATCGTCACCCACGAAATGAAGCTGGCCCGCGACGTGGCGGACTGGGTGGTCTTCATGGAGGACGGGGCCGTGGGTCAACAGGGTCCGCCGGAATCGGTCTTTGGACCCAACGCCGACCCGCGCATCAAGCGGTTTGTGCAGACCGTCTCCGATGTCCCCCTGACCGCAGCGTCCCCCGTCGTCGCAGCACTGTAGACGAAAGAATCCCCGCCATGGCGGGGATTCTTTCGTCTTTGCAGGGCGTGGCTTCTGGATATTTGCCTTCGAGGAAGGTGGCATCGTCTCCACACAGGCCGGGAACGGACGACCGCATACCAGGCGTCGTACACGCTCGGCTCCGGATCCGCGTGAATGGACCTCTACTACCTTCGAAGGTCAGGGCGACCACCTTCGACAAAGATTCGACAAAGAATGGAGTCTGTCCATGCCACATAGCGGTAGCGGGCGTGGATGCGGATTGCAGGCTTCAGGCGTGTAAGCAGAAGGCCTCACAAGAGATCCGTGCACCAGGCGGAGAGGTAAGATCCGGCGGGCGCTGGACGGACCCGGCATGCCGAACGACGACGACGCTGAGCTGATTGCCTACCTCAAGTTCGTCTCCGTGCGGGATCACCTCCTCGCCGACATCCCCGGTCTCGACGAGCCTATGTCCGACCTGCTCCGGGGCCAGACGAAGTCACCACGCTGGGCCCGCGTCGATCGGGTCGAGCAAGTGCTCCCCCCCTCTACGCTCGAACCGACCGGCAGGACCTCGAAGCCGACCCGGCCTACCGCCTGGCCCAACTCACGGACCGGCTCGTTGGCGCCGGCCTCGTCTCCGACTGGGCCATGAACAAGCAGACCTCCCACCAGCCGCGGTACACGCGCAGACCGGGAATCGCAGGGATGGACCCGGTGCGATAGTCCCCCTTACTTCGCCATGACGCGGTGGGCCCCACGCAGGCAGGCCAAGAGCGTCGTCGCGTCGGCAGGCACCTCGGTGCCGCGCCAGACAACGTGCTGGTCCTGCCGCACGAGCGTGAGCGGATAGCGGTATTCCTCGGGCAGCAGCTCGGGAGCCACCTCGATGACGGTGAACGGCACGCCGTTGGCATGTGCCTCTTCGACGAGCTGAGAGGTATCGCTCCCGCGCACCGCAATGAGGCTGTACCCCTGCGAGAAGTGGTCATACAGGGAGCTGCCGTCCTCGAGCCAGAAGTGCGGCGCCCGGCAACCCGGCACCGTCGAGGCGGTGAAGCTGCCCATCGTGTAGTCTGGGGCGCTCTCGTCGTCGTACGAGATGATCGGCGAACCGTCGTAGACATAGCCGTAGTTCAACCCTGCGGCGGCGAACTGCTGTGTATTGAGTTCGGTGACGGCCTGGCCGAACCGCCGGCGCGAGGCCTCCCCCTCGGGGCCGTCCTCCTCGAGGTCCACCGGCATGTTCGGCCGCGCCAGCTTCTGCTGGTGGCTCATCGCAAAGCGCGAGACCTGGTCTGTAATCGGCTGGCGCTCGGCCTCGTAGGCATCGAGGATTCCCTCTTCCGCCCAGCCGTTCAGGTGTGCGCCGAGCAACCAGGTGAGGTTCAGGACGTCGGCGATGCCGGCGTTCATCCCGAATCCGGCGAACGGCACCCACAGGTGGCTCGCATCCCCGGCAATGAAGACCCGCCCATCGCGGAAGCTGTCAGCGAGCAGCCGGCGCGCGATCCAGTCCTCCTCCGAGATGACATCGTATTCGAAGTCAGCATCCACGCCCAGGATCGCGCGGATGGCCGACTCCCGGTCGACCGACCTGTCCGCCACCTCCTCCGCCGTCAGGTAGGTGTGCACGAGGAACGTCTCATGCCCGTCGATGGAGTACACGTGCCCGGAGCGCCGGTTGTTGAACGTGTAGTAGCCCCAGGCCCGCGGTTCCTCGGCGCCCATCAGCCCGTAGAGCTTATCGGTGCGGATGCAGGTGGACTGCACGTGCGCCAGCACCGGGTCGCCACCCAATGTCAGCCCCAGCTGCTTGCGCACCTTGGAGCTTCCGCCGTCGGCACCTATCACGTAGCCTCCGCGCAGGGTGCGCGGGTTGCCCCCGTCCAGGTCAGTGATCTCGACCGAAACCGAGGCCTCGTCCTGCGCCAGCGAGACGAACAGCGTGCTGTTAAGCAGTGTCACGCCCGGGGCCTGGGCAACGTGCTGGGTGAGGATCGGCTCGAGGAAGGTCTGATTGATGCGGTGTGGCGGTTCGGGTGTGCGCCACGAGGTGTCCGGCCCGGTGGTGGAGGTGTACCGATCCCCGCTCGCGGGAATCGGAATCCGCCCGAACTCGAGGCCGGTCAGGGACGTGCGGAACGCGACGTCCTGCGGGTGGTCGGTCGGCAGGCCCGAACGGCGCACTTCCGCGGCGATGCCGAGCCTGCGGAAGCTCTCCATCGTGCGTGAGGCTACGTGGTTGCACTTCACGTTCGGTGGCTCGAGAAACTCGCGCTTCTCGACAACGATGCTGCTGATCCCGCGGGAACTCAGGTCGAGTGCCGCGACGAGCCCCACGGGGCCCGCCCCGATGATGATGACTTCTGCATCCAGTGATTCTGACATTTCACTCCATGTGTCTCTGAGGCGGTGCCTCGTGATTCAGTGCAGGATGCCCACGGCGACTGTGCCCAGGTGCTCCGACATCAGGCGGCGGGCGGCGTCCTCGTCACGGGCCTCGATCGCCTCGAGGATCCACCGGTGGGCACCTGCTGCACGGCTGGCCCGCTCCGAGGTGGTGTCCGCCGCGTAACGGCTCTCGCGCGGGCGGTTAAGTGCCGAAACGGCGGCAGCGATCGCAGGGTTTCCGCTCAACAGCCCGAGCCGGTCGTGAAATTCCAGCGACAGCGGGTTGAAGCATGCAGCATCGCCGGTGTGCAGCTCGGCCTCCTCGACCAGGGCACGCAACTGGGCGATCTGCTCGTCGTTCGCATCGCGTGCGGCAAGGGCGGCGGCCTCCGGTTCGACGGCTTGCTGGGCCTCGATCAGCTGGGCGGTGCTCATCCCATGCATGTGCAGCTGCACCGAGAGGGAATCGGCGATCCGGTGGATGTCATCGGTGAGCGCGTTTTCCTCGGCCGCGTTCTGCTCTTCCTGCCCGAGCTCGCGGTAGTTCCCCGACCAGTACAGCAGCGGCTCGCCCGTGCCGCCGCCGGCGGCCTTCACCTCTCCCACCAAGATCGTGTGGTCCCCGCCGTCGAGCATGGTGTGCACCGTGCAGTCGAACCAGCTGAGCGCGCCGGTGACCACCGGGGCACCTGTCGTCTCGACGTGCGCCTCGACCTCGTCGAAGGCGCCCTTGCTCCGGCCGCGGCCGCGGCGGGCGAAGTACGAGGAAACGTGCTGTTGGTCGTTGGCGAGCACGTTGATCGCGAACACCCCACTGCCGCGGATCTCGTCGAGCATCGGGCTGTTCACGTTGATCGACACCGTCACCAGCAACGGGTTCAGTGACAACGACACGAATGACGTTGCAGTGATGCCGTAGACGTGGTCGTCGTAGGCCGTTGTCACGACGGTGACGCCCGAGGCGAACCTGCCTGCCGCCTGGCGGAAGCTGTCGAGTCGGTGCTGCTGTTCTTCATCGGTGGACATGGCTACCTCACAGGTGGTTTGGTGCTGTTTGTTTGGTATCTGAAACGGGTGATCCCAGGGGGCGGAGGCCATACAGGTCAAGCGTCGTCTCCCCCGCACGCAGGCGTTCCATGATGCGCTCCTCCTTGGCCGCGCGGCCCCGGGCCGCGTCGAGGATCGCTACGTAGCGCCCGGCGGGAAGGATGGCCACCCCGTCGCGGTCTGCCACCACCACGTCGCCTCGGCGGATAACACGCCCACGCAGCGTCACAGGTGAACCGAGCACGCCCGGCCACTGCTTGATCGTTCCACGGATGGAGATCGAGGTGCTGAAGGCCGGGAAGCCCAACTGCGCAAGCCGCGCCGTGTCGCGGACGCCTCCGTCGATCACTAGCCCGCGGATGCCGCGGTTCAGCGCAGCAACTGCCATGACCTCGCCCCAGTAGCCGAACCGTGCCCCGCCGCCATCGACGACGAGCACGTCCCCGTCCCCGGCCTCCTCGATGCCGTGGTGCAGGGCGAGGTTGTCCCCAGCCTGCGCGCTCAGCGGCAGCGCCCGGCCGACGAACTCGGCCCCGTCCCAGGCCGGCCGGAAGTCGGCATCCAGGAAGCAGTCGCTGCCCGATGCCTCATACAGGGTCGCCGACCCGAGCCGCAGCAATTCGGCGCTGTCGGCATCGAGGTCGGCCTCGAACTCGCTCATGATGCGCCCTTCCGCTGCAGGTTGTGGTAGCCGAACCGGGCACGGGCCTCGGCAATAGTGGCCCCGGCCAGCGCCGCGGCCAGGATCGACTCCTCGCGCTCCCCGATCGACTCGGCGATCTCCAGGACCTCTTCCTCGCAGTCACGGGGAATCGCGACGACGCCGTCCGAGTCGCCCAGCAGGATGTCACCGGGGCGGACTGTGACGCCGCCGATGGTGACCGGGCCCTGTTCCTCAGCCACCTCGACCCGGTCCTTGCCGGTGCGCATGAAGCGGCCGCGGCTGAAGATCGGGTAGTTGATCGACAGGGCCCGGTACGTGTCGCGGCAGACCCCCTCGATCACAGTGCCGGAGATGCCGCGGTGGCTGGCGACTGCTGTGAGGATGTCCCCCCAGACTGTGCAGTCAACGCGCCCGTCGTTATCCAGCACCACGACCTGGCCCGGCTCGACCTGGTCGATGAAATCGCCAACCGTGCCGGCCGGGGTCTGTGCGCTGACATACCGCACTGTGAAGGCGCGACCGATCATGTGCTGGTTATCTGCCAGCGGCGCCATGCCCAGCATGCTGCCGGGCCGGCCTAGCTTGTCCAGCGCGTCAGAGACGGTGGCGGTGCCGAGCTTGGCGAAACGGGTGATGATTGGTTCTGTCATGGTTTACTCCGCTGTGACAGTGGGGAACTGGGAATCATGCATGACCTCGCTGACGTCGCGGCCGGCGCGTACCGCCTCGGCCATGCGGGCCTCGCGCTCGACGATCCGCTGGGCGAGCCCGACGACGCGCTCAGCGTGCTCAGCAGCGACGAATACGACGCCGTTGACATCGGCAATGACGTAGTCATGCGGGGCGACTGCGACGCCGGCGACCTGGATGCGCTCGTCCATGGCCTGCTGGACGATGCGGCCGCGGGCGCTGACCGATACGGCGTTCCGGGCGTAGAGGCCCAGTCCGAGCGCAGCGCTTTCCTGGACGTCGCGGCAGGCGCCGTCAACGATGACCCCGGCGATGCCGCGCTGCACAGCCGCCTCGGCGAGCAGTCCTCCCCAGCAGGAAACGTCTCTCCGGCCATGGTTATCGATCACCACTACGTCATCGGGATCGGCGCCGGCCACGAGCGAGGTGGCAATGTGGGTTGCTGGCCCCGCACTGGACTTGGGCGCCGCGCTCACTGTACGCACACGTCCGGCAGTCACGCTGCCCGAGGGCCACATCGGTGCAAGGCCCATCACGGCACCGGGCAGCCCGAGGGTGTCGAGCGCATCCGAGACGGCACAGCTGTCGAGCCCGCGCAGTGCGGCAATGGTTTCAGCAGGTGTCTGTCCCATTCCTAGCCACGCTCCCAGACGACGAAGCCCATGGCGTTGCCGGTGCCCGCCTCGGTGCGGTAGGCCGGCTCGTAGTCGACCTTGGTGACGGAGAGGCCCACCTCGTCGGTGATGCCGGCCACGGCGATCCAGTTGCGCAGTTCAGAGGCACCGGACATCATCTCGGAGGCCGGAACGCTGGAGAGGTACTCCGCGTCGTGGTTCCGCATTGCCTCGCAGAACTCGTTGTCGAGCTTCTCATCGATGACGAAGTGGCTGAGCCCACCGGAGGCGACGACGCCGACGCGCAGGTCACCCGGGAAGGACTGGATCGCCCGTCCCAGCGCACGGCCGAAGTCGTAGCAGCGTTTGGCCGTCGGCGGGTTCGGCTCCCAGAAGGTGTTGATGAACACCGGGACCATCGGGACCATCGAGTCCTCCCCCATGAACCGCTGATAGATGAAGCCGAAGCCATGCGGAATGGTGTGGTTCCCGTAGCGCCCAGCCGGTAGCACCTCGGACGCCGAGACGTCGAAGTCCTCCTGCTGCACGGACTGGATCAGGTGCCGTCCCAGGGCCCGGTGCGTGGGGCGTTCGATCGGGTGGTCCGGAACGTCGCCCGTGGCCGCCTCGGCCAGGCCCGGCGCCATCGCGTCGAGCTGTTCCTGCGTGTAAGGCACGTGCTGCACCGAGTCGCCCCAATAGATGGCGAAGGGTGAGAGCAGCTCGTCGCCGTACGTTTCCTTGTGGTCGCTCGAGACGATCACCAGGACGTCGACGTCCTGTTCCTTGATGAATGCGGACAATTTGTCCATCGAACCCTGGCAGCTGTCCCAGCGGCGCTGCATCACCTCGTGGGTGATCTCGTGCGAGAAGTCCTCACGTATTTCGCGCAGTTCTTCGTAGGAGTAGGTGCCTCCGCGGAATTTCAGGTTCTTGCTCTTGCGGTCCGCGACACCACGAGTCTCCCAGGCCGCGGGCGGTGCTGCCTTGAGTTGTGGGCCGTGCGAGGTGCCGATGCCGGCAACGATCTCGGTCATGGATGATCCTTTCTGGTCTCTGGGCTACAGTCGGAACAGCTTGCGGGCGTTACCTTCGAAGACGGCCTCGCGGCCCTCCGTCTCAAGCCAGTCGATGTCGTTGATGAGCAGGTGGATGTCGTCGAACCAGCGGCCGGTCTCGGGATCGATCTGCGAACCGGTGCCCGGCTTCTCCGAGCCGAACAGCACGCGGTCGGTGCCGACGACCTTCATCAGCAGTTCGAGGCTGTCCTGGGTGTACAGGCAGGAGTCGAAGTACAGGCTGCGCAGCTTGTCGAGGTAGGAGACGCCGGTGCGCACCACAGAGGGGAGGAAGCGGCCGACCTGATACGGGATGGCACCGCCGCCGTGCGAGACGATGACCTTCAGGTCCGGGAAGTCCTTGAGCACGTTTGAGTTGATCAGGCTCCAGATGCCGACAGTCTCCTCCTGGATGAAATGCAGGCTGTACGGTTCGCGTGCCGGTGGCTTGCATCCGGCGGCGTGGATCAGCACCGGGACGTCCAGTGCACAGAGTTCCTCGTACACCGGGTACCAGTACTCGTCGCCGAGCGCCGGCGGGGCCTGCATACCCTCGTGCGGGTCCGGGTTCAGCATGGCGCCGACAAAACCCAGCTCGGTGACGGTGCGGCGCAGTTCCCTGGTCCACTGTGCCGGGGTGAAGTCCGGGCTCTGCGGCAGTCCGGCGACGCCCTTGAAGCGGCCCGGGAAGAGTTCGGTGGTGCGGTAGATCAGGTTGTTCGTCTCTTCGGTGAACCAGTCAACAAGCTTGGCCGGGCGCTCGCTGTGCATCATCTGGAACGGGCGCGGCGAGATCAGCTGCAGGTCGATGCCGGCCTTGTCGATGTGCTCCATGTGCGAGATGTTCCCGAAGCTGGGGTGCGGCTCATGGTACGAGGCGATGAGCGCATCGTCGCTGATGACCGGCGGCTTTCCGCCGTGGGCGCCGCGGTGCGAGAGCAGCGAGGCCTTCCAGGCGTAGTAGTCGTTCGGGGCTGACATGTGTCCGTGGACGTCGATGATCATGAGTTCCTAATCCTTCTGTGGTTTCGGGGATGCTCAGGCGCCGGCGAGGGCCGGGTCATTCAGCGGGGCGCTGATCAGCTTCTCAACGCGAGCGTCGATGGCCGACGTGTCGTAGGTGCGCAGCAGTCGAGTGCGGCCGGCTCCCGGATCCCCTCGGTGCAGGTATTCGTAGAGTTCCTGGCGCATGCCGAAACCGGAACCGGCGAGTTCCCAGCCGAGTCGGAACAGGCGGGCCTTCTCGGCGGCACCGATGTCGTGTCCGCGCATGTAGAGGTCGAGGAATGGGCGCAGCTCGGGGCTGGCCAGGTCCGCCTCGGTCGGCTGCATGATCAGGCCCGAGGCGGCGATCTGGCGCATGATCTGGACCATGCGCGCTGAAATGTCGGCTGACCAGAAGCCCAGTCCGTTGCTGTGCGCGGGGACCAGGTGTCCCGCCGGGCTGAAGCCGGAGTCTGCCTCCGCGCCCTTGATGCCGAGCTCGAGCGTCTGGGCGTAGGAGACGAGCTCGCCGAGCTGCTCCTGAATGCCGCGGAAGGTGTCAACGCCGATGGCGTGGGCGAGCTTCTTGGCGACCGAGGTGAAGAACTTCATGCGGGCCAGGAAGCGGATGTGGGTGCTTTGCAGGCTCCAGGCGTTGATCCGGCCCAGGCCTTTGAGGGCGCGCAGGCTGTCCCCGAGCAGGAAGATGCGTTCGCGCGGCAGAAAGACGTCGTCGAAGAACAGCATTGCGTCCTGCTCGTCGTACTTGTTGCTCAGCGGGTGGCTGTGGCCGCTTTCCGGGTTCCCGAGCGGTTCGCGCAACAGGATCTTCAGTCCGGGTGCGTTCATCGGCAGCGCGAACCAGATGACGAAGTCCTCGGCGCCGCGGGCGGCCGTCACCCCGTTGAGGTAGACGAGCACCTCGTTGGAGAACGGGGCAAGAGTCGCCAGCTGCTTCGCGCCGCGCAGCACCACGCCGTCCTCGCGTTCCTCGACGACGCGCAGCGCCAGGTCGGGATCGTCGAGCGGGCTGGCGCCGCGATCGATCTGCGGGTCACCGAGCGCGTGCGTGAGCACGAGGTCGTTCTCCATCGCATAGCGGTGGTAGTTGCGTGCGTTCCGACCGAAACCCGGGCGGTTCCCCTCGAGCTCGTCCGCGTAGTCGACGAGGCCGGCGACGACGTTGGACATGAAGTCGGGCGAGCGGCCGAGCTGGCCGAGGCTCTCGTTCATCCACCACTCCGAGGCGGCGAACTTCGCGCGCAGCTCCTGCTTCGTCTTCGGAAGCGAGAATGCGCAGCTGACCTGGTTGCCGGTCTCCGCCGACTCGAAGAGCGTGGTGGCCCGCGTTTCGGCCGTCTCGAAACGCAGGTCCAGCAGGCGGGCGAATTCGTCGACTGTTGGCTTGAGGGCGGGATGTTCGGCAACGTTGTCGATGCGCTTCCCATCCAGCCACACATCGCGGCCGTCGTTCAGGCTCCGTTTGAATTGTTCGCCGGTCATAGCACCCGTCGAGCCGGAAATATCCATCGTCTGACTCCTTACTTCTGCCGCTCGACTCCCGCGTCGGGCAGACCAATAATCTGTAATTCGACAGTATGTGAACCCGTCTTGCAGAAGATCAGCTGGCTGCGGGAATCTCGCGCTGCCCGTTCCGACACGGTGTCGGAACGGGCAGCGCTCACCTGTTTTCGGGCCCTCCCTGGCACGCAAAAGGCGGGGCCGGGCTGCCAAAACAGCCCGCCTCCGCCTCCCCCGTGCGGGCCCTCGAGCGCGGGGCGAATCACCCCGCGCTCGAGGGCACCGTCACCCACTGCCAGAACGTGAACTCGTCAAGGTTCCAGTGCCCGCCGTGCCGGCCGCCGTTGCCCGAAGCCCCCAGGCCGCCCATCGGGATGTGGGCCGCGTCGTAGATCGTCTGGCCGTTGAGCGCGACCATGCCAGCGCGCAGCCTGGAAGCGAACCCCAGTGCCCGGGAGATGTCCCGGCTGTGGATCGACGCCGAGAGCCCGTATGCGCTCTCGTGTGCGAGCTCGAGCGCCTCTTCTTCCGTGGCAAAGCGGGTCACCGGTGCCACCGGGCCAAAGATCTCCTGCTGGAATGCCACATTGCCGGCGTCGACGCCTTCGAGCACGGTTGGCTGGTAGAACGCGCCATCGTGCGTGCCGCCCTGCACGATCCGCGCCCCGCCGGCCACCGCGTCATCGACAATGCGTTGCACACGCTCCGCCTGCGTCTGGTTGATAAGCGGGCCAAGGGTGACGCCCTCGCCGAGCGGGTCGCCGACACGCATCTTAGCGGCGGCCGCACCGAGTCGCGCCACGTACTCATCGGCGACGCTCTCGTGCACAAGGTGGCGGCCGGTGGCCATGCAGATCTGCCCCTGGTGCCGGAAGCTGCCGGCAACCCCGTTCGCCACAGCAACGTCTAGGTCTGCATCACGCATCACGATCGCCGCGTTGTTGCCGCCGAGTTCCAGGATCACGCGTTTCATCAGGCCTCCGGCGACCTCACCCACGCGCTTGCCGGCCACAGTGGAGCCAGTGAAGGCGATGACGCTCGTGTGCGGGGAGCTGACAAGCGCTTCCCCCGTGTCCGGCCCGCCCGGAAGGATGTGCAGGAGGTCCCGCGGAAGTCCTGCCCGCTCGAAAATTTCCGCGATGACGGCGCCGCCGGAGAATGCCGTTTTCACATCCGGTTTCACGATTACCGCGTTGCCCAGGGCAATGGCCGGGGCCACCGAGCGCATGGCGAGCATGAGCGGTGCATTCCATGGGGCAATGACACCGACGACGCCCACCGGGACGCGACGGGCCAGGCCCAGCACGCTCGGGTCCTCCACCGGGAGGATGTCGCCCTGCGACAGGGTGACAAGGCTCGCCGCCGCGATGAGTTCGTCGATGGCCTTGTCCACCTCGTGGGCTGCCTTGGTCGGGAGCGAACCGCTTTCGCGCACGAGCACGAGCTCGAGATCGGCCCGCGTCTCGCGCAGGACAGCAGCGGCTCGGGTCAGCACATCGGCGCGTTCGCGGTACGGGGCCCTGCCCCAAACCACTTGTGCCTCGGCGGCGAGAGCACCGGCACGTTCCACATCATGCCCATCGGCGATGCCGATCCGTCCGATGGTGCCGCCGTCGCCCGGCGAGGTCACCTCAAGCACTCCGCCGCCGCCCTCGCGCCAGCCGCCCGAGTAGATGCGGCCCTCGGCTTCGCCCAGATCCCAACGATTCATGATTGTCCTTCACGCTTATAAAAGGATGCGGGCGACTGTTTGTCGCCCGCATCGCCTTGGAGGGGTGTTGCTAGATGGAAATGATGACTTCGCCGTCCTCCACGCGAACGGGAACCGACCGAAGCCCCACCCGCTGGTCCGCCGGATGCTTGCCGGTGAGCACGTCGAACTCAAATCCGTGCCACGGGCAAACGATGTTGCGGTCGGTGGGGTGGAAACCCGGGCCGCCGCTCTTGCGGTCGCCCACCACCAGCTGCACGGTGCGTGGCATCATCTTGCCCTGGCATACCGGTCCGCCCGAGTGCGGGCAGACGTTGGACCAGGCGCGGACCTTGTCGGCGTAGAAGTACAGGCCGACCTCGGTGCCGTCCGCGTCAACGACGATGCGCTCGCGCTCCTTGAGATCCTCAAGCTGCGCGACGACGAAGTCGCGCTTCTGTTTGGTCGCGCTCATTCCGCCCTCCTGAACCAGATCGCCATGTCAAAGAGATTGATGTCGGCCGCGTCGAGCAGGGCCGTCACCAGGACAACCGTCTCGGTGGCGTTCAGGGCGTCCGGCGTGATCGGCCAGGCGAGCTTGCCCACGCGGTCGGTCTTGGCGGAGAAGAGCCGCGCCGCTGCGTAGAGCACGTCGGCAATCTGCTTATCCGACACGTCGGCGGCGAGCTGCTGCTCGGTGACCTGGCGTGTCAGTTCGGTCAGTCGCTCAACCGTCTCGGAGAGTTCGGTCAAGGTGTCTTTGGTGGTCACAGTAGTCATGTCAGGAGATCCCGGGTCGTTCCTGGAGCACTTGCTCCGCTGATGGCTTCATTCGGTCGGTGGGGAGGTTGAACACCCGTGCGGCATTGAGCCCCAGGATGTTGCGCTTGGCCTGTTCGGAGAGGAACGGCAGGTCCGTAATGGTTGACGGGGAATCCCAGTCCCAGTGCGGCCAGTCGGAGGAGTAAAGCAGCTGGGTCTCGGCATTGAAGGCCTTCATCGTCGCCTCGAGCAGCTCCATGTTGTTGCGCTCCATCGGCTGGGTCGAGTAGTACATTTCCTTCATGTACTCGCTCGGAAGCTTGGTGAGCCCCGGCGCCTCACTCGGACGCATCAGCACCTCGTGGTCCAGGCGCTGCATCAGGAACGGAATCCAGGCAAGGCCGCTCTCAACCCAGATCATCTTGATCTTCGGGAAGCGTTCGGGCATTGCGTTGATGATCCAGTTGGTCACGTGGATCTGGTTGTAGTGCGTGAAGGAAAGCGCGTGCATCGACAGGAACCGGTTCAGCTGCGCGAACGACGGGTCGCCCCAGTGGTATCCCGAGTGGAATGCCAAGGGCTTGCCGCTCTCCTCTATCAGCGAGTACAGGCGGGTGTAGACATCGGAGTGCACGGGGTTGTTGCGCGTGGAGCACACGGTGTACCCGATGATTCCGGGGTGGTCCGCGTACTTCTCGACGAGCTCTTCACAAACCTCGGGGGTGTTGTACGGCAGGTACAGCATGCCCTTCAGCCGCGGGTTCTTCGGCAGGATGACCTCGGTAAGCCAACGGTTGAAGGCGCGTCCCAGGACAACTTCGATCTCCTCCTGGGGGTGCATGCCCAGCAGCAGCATCGCGCTGGGGAAGACCACCTGGTAGTCAAGGCCCATGGCGTCCATGCCGCGCTTGGCGGCGGTGACGAACGGGTGGCCTTCGGTGCCCTCGACGGGTTCCTTGCGGCCCTGGTGCCCGATACGGCCGCCTACACTCTGGTGGGACAAACCCGGGGAGATGTTCAGCAGGGCGTTGTTGCCTGCGAACTTGTCAAATTGGTCCATGCCGATTTGCTTCCACACATCGTTGTCAATGAGCTCGAGCACCTCGCCCCAGAACTGGTCTTCTGAGACGTGGGCGTCAATGTCGACAATGAAGTAGTCGTCGAACTTCTCCTTCGCCTGCTTTGTCGCGTGCGCCAGGACATCTCGCGTGTCCGTGCGCCCACTGATTTCCGCAAGCTCGCGAACGAGGCCCTCGTCGGACTTGAGGCCGGTCATTTGACTCATGTGGTTTCCTTTCTATGAATCTTGGTGCGCGTCAGCGGGGTGCAACAAGTGCACTGGTCTTCGTTGTCAGGAATTCGTCGCTCTGCGGCTCTTCACGCTGGATCACATCAATCACCACGGCGCGTGCCGGATTCACCGAGAAGCCGAGTCGGTCGCCGACGGCCGGCATTTCGTCGATGCGTAGATCTGACGTTTCAAGTCGTACGCGCAGCGGAAGTCCATCCGCGCGGATCAGCAGGTTCGTGGCGTTGCCCAAGTACGTGGTGCGCTCGACGATGCCTTCGAATCGGCCGGGGTCGCTCGTCGCATCCGCATGCACGCGAATGTGCGCGGCGCGGAAAGCGACGTTGACCCGGTCCCCGAGGGTCGCCCGGGTGGTTGTCGTGCCGCTGACTACCAGTGACGTCTCGTCGATCTTGACATCTGCAATGCCGTTGTCCACGCCAACGACTTCTCCGGGGAGAATGTTTTGGAATCCCATGAAGTCGGCCACGTAGGCCGAGTTCGGTCTGTCGAACAGTTCGGCAGGCGAGCCGTCTTGCATGATCTCGCCCTCGTTCATCACGACGATCCGGTCCGAAAGCGTGATCGCTTCCTCCTGGTCATGGGTGACGTATACGGAAGTCGTCTCGAATTGGTCGTGCAACGAGCGGACCTGCTGGCCCAGCTGGTAGCGCAACTTGGAATCGAGGTTGGAGAGGGGTTCGTCGTAGAAGATGATGCCCGGCCGGGCGGCCAGGGCGCGAGCGAGAGCCACGCGCTGCTGTTGGCCACCCGACAGGGCGGTCACCTGACGCTTTTCGTAGCCGGCCAGGCCGACTGCGTCGAGCATCTCGTGAACCCGCTGCTGACGGTCCTGGCTTCCGAGTCGTGCGACCTTGAGGGGGTACGCGACGTTTTCGGAAACGCTCATGTGAGGCCACAGCGCGTAACTCTGGAAGACCATGCCAACCTTCCGCTTGTCCGCGGGCACGAAGACCCCGCGTTCGGTGTCGACCACGGCCCGACCACCCATGGTGATCGTGCCGGTGGTTGGTCGCTCGAGGCCGGCAAGGCAGCGCAGCGTTGTCGTCTTGCCGCAGCCCGAGGGGCCGAGAAGCGTGACAAATTCTCCGGGTGCGATCTGCAAGTCGAGCCCGTGGAGGGCCAGCTTGCTGCCGTACCGTTTGGTCAACCCAGAAACCAGGACTTCAGTCATTTCTGATCGATACTCTCTTCTCAGGACTTCTTGAACAGCTTGGTGATGTAATCGAAGTACGGCGCGTTGAATTTCGGGTCCGGGTTCGCGAACGGGAGGTGCTTGAGCTCAGCGAGCGGCGGCGCTCCGGCCGGGCCAGGTGCCGTGGGAAGCACCCCGTAGGACTGGTTTTTCTCGCCAAGCGCGTCCTGGCCCTCCTGGGTGAACAACCAGTTCAGGTAGAGCGAAGTGGCGTCAGGGTGCGGCCCATCCTTAATCTGGCACAGACCCGAGCGCGACAGGAAGTTCCCGCCGTCATCAAGCGGGAAGACCATGTTGAGCGGCGCGCCCTTGCTCTTCTGGCCATCATAGAAGCCCGAGTAAACACCGATGCCGATTGGGAATCGACCGCTTGCCACATCAGAGGGCACGGTCGGCTCGGACTGGCTGAAGTTCAGATCCTGCTTGGCCAGCTGCTCCATGAACGGCTTGCCCCACTTCGCCTCGGTTTCTGGGAGCATCATCGAGGTGACGATGTATTGCATACCGCCGGGCACCGTCGGGTCGCCGATGAGAATCTTTCCCTTCCACTTGGGATCGAGCAGATCGTGCCAGGACTTCGGGGCTTCCTCCTTCGTCACCATGTTGGTGTTGTAGACGAAACCAAAGTATCGGTAGGCGAAGAGCAGCAGCTTTCCGTCGTTTTGGGCGGGAACCTTGAAACCAGCGGGGGTGGTTTGGATATCGACAGGCGTGCAGATGTTGTCCTTTGCCGCGGCCTGGGGCGATTCACCACCAATATAGAGGTCCGCGATGCGGTTCCCGCTCGCGGCCTCAACATCGAGCTTGGTCAGGGTCTGCGCGTCCGCCTGATCCTGCGGCACGATCTTAATGCCCGGGAAGCGGTCAAGGAACACCTGGTTCAGGGCCTTGTTTGCGCTCGGGGAGGGCCCGTACATGACGATATCCGTCTTGCCGGAGGACAGCGCTTCCTGATAGAGCTTGTTCATGAACTCGTTTGCCTTAGCCGAGGCGCCGGGCACTTCAACCGGGGCGCCGCCCGCCTTGACTTCGGGTGCCCCGGATGAACATGCGGTGAATGCGAGCGAGCCAACCAGGGCGAACCCGAAGGCCGTCATCAATTTATTGCGGTAGAACATCGTCATTCTTCCTCTCGGTTGTGTGTATTAGGACGCAATGTGGGTCAGGGACGATACACCAGTCGGTGCCTTGCCGGCGCGGCGCTGGATACGGTTTGCGAAGTACATCGACAGGCCGGAAAGTACGGCGACGGCGGCGGCCGCAATCAGGATGACCATGAACAACGCCGCACCGCCGGACATGTCTCCCACCAGGAACATCTGGAATGCGGTCTGCGAGACGGGCTGCAGGCCGGGAGGTGCAAGCAGCATCGGGATGGCAAGGTTGCCGGATATAAACAGCATGGACAAGAACCAGCCGGCTAGGAAGCTCGGCACCACCAGGCGCAGCACAATGGTCACTAGGACGCGCAGGGCGTTCGCGCCGGAGGTGCGGCCGGCTTCCTCCAGTTCCGGGGAAAGCTGTGCCAGTGCGCCTTCGGCGATCCTGCTCGAGAGCGGGATGGTGCCGACGACGAGGACCAGGATCATCAGCGTCGCTGTGCCATACAGCCCGCGCGTTGCCGGGATCGAGAGCACGGCGAAGAGGTAGGCAAGGGCCAGTACGATGCCGGGCAGTGCCCAGGGAATCCAAACGGCAAGCGAGGTGTACGACTTGATGAACCCGCGGCGGCGAAGCACCACATAGCTTGTCACCAGGGCAGCGCACATCGAGAGGAGCCCGCCCAGGATCGACATCCAAGCGGTCAGCGTCAAGCTCGAGCTGAGCTGGGGGTCGGTGAGCACACGCACATAGTTATCAAGCGTGAGCCCGGTGCTCATCACGCCGAAAATCGGCTGGAGGCTGCCCAGCACCATGGCGAACAGCGGCAGCAGGAAGTTCAGCACCATGAACAGCACGATGACGATGGAGAAGACCCAGCGGACCGGGCCAAGCTCTTGCGGTTCGCGTCGCGAGGTCTTGCCCGTGAGCGTGGTGAAGTTGCGTCCGCGGAGCATCCATCGCTGCAACAGGAAGAGCAGGATCACCAGGACGATCAGCACCAGTGACAGCGCAAACCCGGCCGTGTATTTGCCGGGCGTCTCATCACGAATGTAATGATAGATCTGCGTCGAGAAGACGTAGATGCCTGCCTGCCGCCCAATCAGCTGCGGGGCATCGAATGCCTGGAAAACCAGCACCATGATGAGAATCGCGGCGCCGGATATTGCTGGGCCGATCGATGGAACCGTAATCGTGAAAAAGGTTCGCAGCGTCCCCGCTCCACTGATCTGCGCGGCCTCGTCGAGTGACTGATCGCGATTCTTGAACGCACCAAGCATGAGCAAGTAGGCAAACGGCATGTAGCCCAGCGACATGAGTAGACAGAGGCCGCCCCAGGACTGGATATTCATGATCGATCCCTCGATCCCCAGGGTCCGCGCGAACTGATTGAGCAACCCGTTCTGCTGGTTTCCGAGCATCAGCCATCCGAAGGTGTTAAACAGCGGTGGCACAAAGAGGTTGATGACCATCAGCGGAGTCAAGAGACGCCGGCCCGGCACGTTGGTGCTGGCGGCGATCCATGCGAAAAACCCGCCGCCCACCGTCGCGATTGTGCCGCAGACGAGCACCAGAATTATCGAGTTGCTCAGCGTGGTCCACGTATCCTCAGAGGTGACGGCCTGGACGAGGCCTTCCATGGTGAACGGCATCTTCTGCGAGGGAAGGCCGTCACGGAATGCGCCGATGACGATCATCAGCACGGGATAGACGAAGATCACCGTGAGTGCCATGAGGAAAACACTCCACATGGCACCGCTCGTGATGGAGCGCCGTGCTGAGGCCCGCCGGTCAGCGAGCAGGTCCATATCAGGCACTGTTAAATCCCTTCATGCAAACGGATGGGGGCACGGAAACCGGCCGATATGCGACGTTGTCCGCTGCGTACCTCAGCGTATGAGTGCGTGGTGATCTGGGTCATCATGCAGCCTTCCGAAGAGCGGCCCGCTGATATCGACACGGTGTCGGGCAGCGACTGTTCAGCCGAAGACGGCAAGTGCTGCGTCATTCTCGGCGGGTGCCCCAATGGTGATGCGGACGCCGCCGGCATGCGGGAAGGGGCGCGACATGACGCCCCGGGCCTCGAAACTCCGGGTCAGGTCGGCCACGTCGCCGTGGATGAACACGAAGTTCGACTGGGTCGGCAGGTGGGAGACGCCCGCGGTGCGCAGCGCAGCAAGGAATCGCTCACGCTCCGCGACGATCTCCCCGACACGCGCCTCGGCGATCGCCAGTCCCGCCGGGCTGAATGCTGCAATGATGGCGGCTTCTGCCACCGAGTTCAGGGCGAATCCGACGGAGCTGCGGCGAAGCCCGAGCGCGATCGGTTCCTGGGCGATGACGTAGCCCGCACGGACCCCGGCGAGCCCAAAGGATTTGGACAACGTCCGCACGATGGCGAGGTTCCCGAACTCGCGCACGAGGGCAATGGTTTCCGAGGCCGACTCGGCCGTGACGAACTCGCGGTAGGCCTCGTCCAAGACAACCAGGATGTTTTCGGGAACGCTGTCCATGAAGTCCCGGAGTTCGTCGATGCCAATGAAGCCGCCGGTGGGGTTGTTGGGGTTGCACACGTGCACCAGCCGGGTCGACTCGTCGATCGAGGCACGCAGCGCCGCGAGATCCATGGCACCCTCGGCGTTGAGGTCGGTCGGCGAGGGGGTGCCGCCGGCGAGGGAGACGGAGGCGGGGTAGGCCTCGAAGGACGGCCACCCGTAGACGGCATTCTTGCCCGGTTCGATGACGAGCCGGGCCAGTCCATGTAGCAACGATCCCGAACCGTTATCCACTGCCACCCATTCGGCCGGGACTCCCGCTGCATCGGCGACTGCGGCGCGGGCCGCAGTGCGATGGTAGTCGGGGTAGCGGTTGACCGTCTGGAGCGCTTCGATCATGGCGTTGAGCACCAGCTCAGGGGGGCCCCACGGCAGCTCGTTCTGGGACAGTCGGATCGGCGTGGGTGCGTTGCGCTTGGGCCGATCCGGGGTGGCCGTCATCTTGTCAATCACACTGCGGAATTCAAGCGTCATGCGGCTCTCCTCGTGAAGGCTAAACATTAATAATGAATATAAACATTATTTCTGCATGCATCAGCCCGTGTCAAGGGTCACAATTGGACATGAAAACACTACCTTGCGGCCAGGGCCTGTTCAAAGTCGAGTTGTCGGCGTGGCGGGGTGACAACACGCCGGGGAGGGTGTATAAACGGCACGGGCACGGCGCCCGGTCGGATCGTGGGAGGTGTTCAAAGCCATTCACGAGTCCTGGAGGCTGCCGTGCTGTTGTGCGCACCCGTATCATCGGTCGTCCGCGCCCCCGATGGCCAATCAGACTTGCCTGACTCGCAGGGGCGCATCGAGTTGTGGCAGGTCCTCTCCTTTCGCTGCCGGACCCGCGCAAACCGCAGGGTGTGCGCCCTGCGCTGGCGACCGTGCTGACGCTGGCCCTGGCGGCGATGGCCGCCGGTGCCCGGTCCCTGTCCTCGATCGCCCGTTGGGCGGAGGACGTGCCGGCCGTCTTCCGGGCCCGGTTGGGCGTCGGTCGGGCCGTTCCCGGACTCTCGACGTTCCGGCGGGTGCTGGGAGCGGTGGACCCGGATGTGCTGGATGCGGTGCTGCACGCCTGGCTCGCCGCATGGTCTGCCCCCCACGGTGCGGGCGGTGGCGGTGGACGGCAAGAGCGCCCGCGGCGCCCACCAACCGGACGGCTCCCGCACCCACCTGTTCTCCACGGTCGTTTCATGCCACCGGCGTCCCGGCCGCTTAGGGTTTGCGAAATTATGACTTAGGATTTTGGTTCGTGTCCCCTTAAACTCGTGCCATGGCCGACCTCTCCCAGCATGCC
>NZ_RWKQ01000047.1 GCF_003946885.1 Specibacter cremeus
CCACTCCGCGGTCTCCTCCGGATCACCATCCGGCAACCGACCCGTCAAACCACTCAGGATCTGGGAATTAACGTCTCGTGCAGCCACGTCCGACCTCTCTTAAAAGCGTGTGGGCGCCCTGTGCTGTGGCACTGGGCGTATGGCAACACTCTAAACCGCGGCGCGCGCAAGTGTGCATTCACCTGGGCTCCATGACAGCGGCCGGCACGCCCGGGCCGACGCGCATCGGTGAGCCGACCATGTCGGCGCGTGTCGCCGTCGTGCCTGTCAGTGGGTGGCGCAGTGGGTGGCGGTGGCGACCGGTTTGCCCCTACGGCCCCGGGCATGCTTTCGTGATGTAACGGAAGTCACGCCTATTGCGTGGCAAACCCGAACCGGTGTTGATCTGGCCGGGGAGACGTAGCAATATGGGCTCACACCCACAAACCGGGTGGTCAAACTATCCAGCGCGGAAGCGTTGAACGCAGGAGGAATCACGTGAGCGAGGCCGACGCCGGCATTGTGGCCCAGGTGGCAGGCAACATGGGTTTCAAGGATGGCGATCTCATCCAGGAACTTGGATACGACGACGACGTGGATTTTGACCTGCGGGACGGCATCGAGGGGCTCATCGGGTCCGAAATGCTTGATGAGGACGACCACGACGCGGTGGACGCCGTCATCCTGTGGTGGCGCGAGGACGACGGCGACCTGGTCGACGCCCTCATGGATTCACTGACGACGCTCGACGACGGCGGCGTCGTCTGGGTGCTGACCCCGAAGTCCGGCCGCGACGGCTACGTGCCGCCGGCGGAGATCCAGGAGGCGGCACCCACCGCCGGGCTGCATCCCACCACCACCGCGGGCGTGTCCGCCGATTGGGCGGCCACCCGGCTGGTCCCGCGGAAGAAGCAGTGATGGACGACGGCGGCACGCGGGTGGCGCTGCGGGCCGGCGATGTCGCGCCGGACTTCACCCTCCCCAACCAGTTCGGCGAGGCCATCCGCCTGTCGGCACTGCGTGGCGGGCCGGTGGTCGTCGTGTTCTACCCGTTCGCGTTCTCCGGCATCTGCACGGGGGAACTGTGCGACCTGCGTGACAATGTGGGACTGTTCAAGACGGCCAAGGCCCGGCTGCTGGCCGTGTCGGTGGACAGCAAGTACACGCTGCGCGCCTACGCCCGCGATGAGGGCTACGAATTCGACCTGCTCGCCGACTTCTGGCCGCACGGCGACGTGGCCCGCAGCTACGGTGTTTTTGACGAGGTGGCGGGCATGGCCGGGCGCGGCACGTTCGTGGTCGGCGCCGACGGCGTGCTCGTGGACACGTTCGGCACGCCGGCGGGCCAGGCCCGGTCACTGGAACGCTACCGGCATGCGCTGGCCGCGCTGTAGCCGGCCGTGCCGGCGTCATCCGGGCCGGCTGGGCTTGCCGGGCTGCTTTCGGGCGTCCGGTTCGCCGTCCTGACGGGTGCCGGGCTGAGCACCGATTCGGGGATCCCGGACTACCGCGGCCCGAACGCCGTGCCCCGGACGCCGGTGACGTACCAGGAATTCATGCGCTCCGCCGAAGCGCGCCAGCGGTATTGGGCGCGCAACCAGGTGGGCTGGCAGCGCATGCACCATGCCGCCCCGAACGCCGGGCACCGCGCCGTGGCCGCCCTGGAGCGCCTGGGCGTGACGACCGGGATCATCACGCAGAACGTGGACCGGCTGCACGAGGACGCCGGTGCCGAGAACGTCGTGGACCTGCACGGTCGCTTCGACCGGGTCCGGTGCCTGCGCTGCGGGGAGGTGTTCGCGCGGGCGTTCGTGGCCTCACTGCTGGTCGAGGCGAACCCGGGCTTCCTGGACGCCGTGGCGGCCCGCGGGGGAGCGCAGACCGCCCCGGACGCGGACGCCGTGCTGGACCCATCGCTCGTTTCCTCCTTTCACGTGGTCGTCTGCCCGGTGTGCGGGGGACTGCTGAAGCCGGACGTGGTGTTCTTCGGCGAGAACGTGCCCAGGCACCGGGTCTCGCGTTCCTTTTCGCTGGTGGACGAGGCCGGGGCGCTGCTCGTGGCCGGGTCCTCGTTGACCGTGATGAGTGGACTGCGGTTCGTCCGCAAGGCGGCCCACGACGGCAAACCCGTGCTGATCGTGAACCGCGGCCATACCCGCGGCGACGAGCTGGCGACGCTGAAACTGGACACCGGGGTCGGGGAGGCGCTGGCATTCCTGGCGGCCTCCCTGGAGGGGTCTCGGGCCGGTTGGCGTAGCGGCGGCGCCGTCCGGTAAGGTGGTTTCTCGTTGGTTTCGGCCAAATGGGGCCTTTAGCTCAGCTGGTAGAGCGCCACGTTTACACCGTGGATGTCATCGGTTCGATCCCGGTAGGGCCCACCCGTGAAAATCCCCGCCATTCTGGTCTGAAAAGCCCGGAATGACGGGGATTTTTTGGGTGCTAGAACCCTCTGTCGGTGCCTGCCCATACCCTCGGGGCATGACGAATGGAGAACTGGTCCAGGTGCGCACGACGTTGAGGTCTGGCAGGGGCAAGGCCGCCTTGAATGCGCCGGTTAAATGGAAGGCTCCCCGTTGTTGCCATTGGGGGATGCAACAACGGGGAGCCCGTAAAGAAAATATAACGGCTGGATCTCGCGAATGCAAACTTGCGGTGACCGGCCCGTTAACGTAAGCGGCCTTCCACCACGGCTATTGGGGGACGCCGCGATGGAAGACCTGCCATGAATATACATGGGTGTGCGGGGGAATGCCAAAACGGCCGCCCATCCTCGAGCCCAGTCCACTATGATGGGAGCTGTTCATTGCGCTGAACGACGAGGTTGCGGTGCGGCTGCCGCGCTTCGATGTCCGGCGCCAAGCAGGCGAAGTTCAAGCAGCGCGGAGGAAATCAATGGCGGAAACCCAGGTTCGTGGTGGTCGGGCATCGGACGTCCGCGGGCCGGCCTCCCCGGCACCCGCCGTCACGCGCGCGGCTGCCGTGCTGGACGCCCTGGCCGCCTCGGACACCGGCCGGCTGACGCTCAGCGACCTGGCCCGGGAGCTCGCGATCCCGAAGTCCTCCACCTCGAACCTGCTGCAGTCCCTGGAGGATTCCGGGCTGATCAACCGGACCGGGTCCGATTACACGCTCGGCATCAAGCTGGTGGAACTGGGCGCGGCCTACCTCAGCCGCCGCGATGAGGTGCGCGAGTTCTACCGGTTTTGCGAGAATGCGCCCGTGCTCGGCGGCGAGACGGTCCGCATCGCCATGCTCGACGGGACCAACGTCATCTACCTGGCCCGTTACGAGGGGCATCCGGCCGTGCGGCTGACCTCCAACATCGGCGACAAGATGCCCGTGTCGCTGTGCGCCGTTGGCAAGGTGCTGATCGCCCGGCGCCACCAGCACGACCTGGCCGAACTGTTCCCGGACGAGATGGAACTGCCCGTCATGACGCCCCGGTCCCTGCGCACCGGAGCCGAGCTGAAGGCGGAGCTGGCCACGATACGCGCACAGGGGTATGCCCTCGAGGATGAGGAGTCCACCGTCGGCGTCGTCGGCCTCGCCGTGGCCGTGCCCACGCACGGCGCGCACGGACCGAGCCTGGGCGTCTCCGTCACGGCCCTGAAGGCCACCTTTACGCCGGAGCAGCGCGACGCCATGATCGGCGAATTGGGCGAACTGGCCCGCGTGCTCGGCAATCCTATGGGGTAGCCGGCGCCCGCTGCCGGAAAACCCTTGGCCACCCGTCGACCCGCAGCAGCTGCGCGGGGCCACCCTGGCCAGTTCGGTCGGGTCGGCCCTGGAGTACTACGACTTCTACATCTACGGATTGGCCTCGGCGCTGATCTTCAGCCCGCTGTTCTTTTCCCCGCTCGGTGCGGCCGGCGGACTCATCGCCTCCTTCGCCACCTATGGCGTCGGATTTGCGGCCAGGCCGTTCGGCGGCCTGTTGTTCGGCTACATCGGGGACAGGTTTGGCCGCAAGCACGTCCTGCTCATCACCATTGGCCTCATGGGCCTGGCCTCGTTCAGCATCGGGCTGCTGCCGACCTACCACCAGGCTGGCATGCTGGGGGCCATCCTGCTGGTCGTGCTGCGCATCGTCCAGGGCCTGGGTGCCGGGGCGGAGCAGGCCGGCGCCACCACGCTGATCTCGGAGGTGGCGCCACGCCGGCGCCGCGGCTTCTTCGCGGCCCTGCCATTCGTCGGCATCCAGATCGGCACGTTGCTCGGTGCCGGCACGTTCGCGCTGCTCGCCCTCGCCGACAAGGACGCACTGCATGGCTGGCTGTGGCGGGTGCCGTTCCTGGCCAGCGTGGTGCTGGTGGGCGTGGCCATCTTCATCCGGCTCCGGTTGAAGGAGACGCCGGTCTTCCATGACCTGGAGAAGCACAAGAACGTCAACCGCAACCCGCTGGGCGTACTGTGGCGCTCGTCCCGGAAGAACGTGCTGGTCGGCATCGGCCTGCGCATGGGGGAGAACGGCAACTCGACCATCTACTCGGCGCTGCTCGTGGCGTTCCTGGCCCGTGAGGGCGGCGTGTTCCAGGGTGACAAGTTCATCGGCCCGACCGGGCTGCTGATCGCCGCGGGGTTCTCGGCCGTCATGGTCGTCGCGTTCGGCGCGCTGTCGGACCGGGTTGGCCGCGTCAGGGTGTACCGCTATAGGGCGTTGTTCCAGTTGTTGTTCGCCGTGCCCGCCTTCTACCTGGTCACGCTCGGCAACGTGACGCTCGTCTGGGTCGTCATGACGGTCGGTATCGCACTGGGTGTGCAGTCCATGCTCGGGCCGCAGTGCGCGCTGTTGCCGGAGTTGTTCGGCGCCACGCACCGTTTCACCGGCGTGGCCATGAGCCGGGAGATCTCCGCCGTGTTCGCCGGCGGCATCGCCCCGTTCGTCGGCGCCCTCCTGTTGGCGGCCACGGGGCAGTCGTGGATGGTGCTGGCCGGGTACTCGGCGGTGTTGGCCGGGATCTCGTTCACCGCGTCGTTCTTCACCCCCGAAACGGCCGGGCGCGACCTGCGCAGCGTCGAGAACGCCTGAGCTCTGCACACGCGTGGTTTCGACGGGCTCAACCACCGGCCGTTTCGACGGGCTCAACCACCGGTGGTTGAGCCCGTCGAAACCACGTCAGTAGAAGTGCACCGGGTCCACGACGTGGATGAGCGGCTCGCCGGCCAGGTACAGCCGCAGGTTGTCCATGAAGCGTTCGGCGATCAGCCGGTTCTCCGCATCGGATAGCGCCCCCGTGTGCGGGGAGACCATGACGCGCGGGTGCTCCCAGAGCGGGCTGTCGGCGGCCAGCGGCTCGACGGCGAACACGTCCAGGCAGGCATAGGACACCTGGCCGCTGTCCAGGGCGGCCAGCAGCGCGTCCTCATCGACCACGGTGCCGCGGCCCACGTTGACGAACACGGTGCCCGGCTTCATGGCCGCAAACACGTCGGCGTTGAACAGCCTCTCCGTGTACGGCGTGCCGGGCAGCGTGTTGACGACGGCGTCGGCGTCCGCCAGCAGCCCGGCCAGGCCGGCGTTGTCGGTCACCGCCTCGATGCCCTCCAGCGGTGCGACGCTTCGCTTCGTGCCGCTGACCCGCATGCCCATGGCCCGGGCCACGCGCGCGGTCTCCATGCCGATCTCGCCGAGCCCGGCCACGACGAGCCGGGATCCGGCGGCCAGCCGCATGGGCGTGCGCAGCGTCGGCCAGTGCTTCGCGGCCTGGTCTCGCGCCATCGCCGCCGTGTCCTTGAAGCCGTTGAGGATGCCCAGCATGGCGAACTCGGCCAGCGGCAGCGCGTGCACGCCGGCGGAGCTCGTTACGGCGATCCGGGCCAGTTGCCCGGCGGACAGGTTCGCGGCCTTCACCGCGCCGCCGGCGCCGGCGGCCATGGCGTGGATCCAGTCAAGCCGGGGGCTGTCGGCGATGGCGGCCAGCCCGGCGGCATTCTCGTTCGGGAAACCGTACAGCACGTCGGCGCTGCGCAGCATCTCCCAATACCGGGCCTCCTGGGCGGCGCTGCGCCGGAACGCGGGGTCGCCGGCGTGGTCGGCCGGGAAGCGCTCAGGTGGCAGCAGGTCGGGTTCGTGGAGCACGGTGACGGCCGGGAAGGCGGCGCGCAGCCGCTCGACATGCTCCGTCTCGAGCGGCACGGCGATCGCGATGGTGGGATTCATGGAATTCATGGTGTTCATCATACTGAATTGTGGTTAGAATACTGAACAATTCCTTTCCCGTTACGTTACGAGGAGCACCATGGCCAGACCCGCCATCGGCTTTGCCGGACTAGGCCTCATGGGCGCGCCCATGGCCGCCAACCTGCTCGCCGCGGGCTGGACGGTGACCGGGTGGAATCGTTCGGCCACCGCGCTGGACGAGTTCGCTGCCCTCGGCGGCACGGCCGTCACCGACACCGCCGGGCTGGCCGGGGCGGACGTCGTCATCTTCATGCTGCCCGACCTGCCCGTCATCGTCGACGCCGCCGGACCGCTGTTCCAGGCCTGGCGGGCCGACCCACCCAGGCCGGGCACCGTCGTCGTCGTCATGTCCAGCGTGTCCCCGCAGCGCATCCACGACTTCGCCGCGCTCGTCGCCGAGACGAGCGCCGGGCGGGCCAGCGTCGTGGACGCGCCCGTCAGCGGCGGCACCGTCGGGGCCGCGGCCGGCACGCTGGCCATCATGGTCGGCGGCGACCGGCCCGATGTCGACCGCGTCGTGCCGCTCCTCGAGGACATGGGCACCACGGTGCGTCGCATGGGCCCGCTCGGCGCCGGGTCGCTGGCAAAGGCCTGCAACCAGCTGCTGGTGGGAACGACGACGGCGGCGCTCGCGGAGGCGGCCGAGCTCGCCGAACGCGCCGGCCTGGACGTGGGGGCGCTGTTCGACGTGCTGGGCGGCGGGCTGGCGGCCAGCCGTGTGCTCGAGGTGGTCGGCCCGCGGTTGCTGGCCAAGGACTACACGCCGACCGGACCGGCGAAATTCATGCTCAAGGACCTCGGCTTCGTGTGCGAGAGCGCCCGGGCCGTCGGCGCCGCGGTGCCCATGGCCGAGGCCGGCAACGTGCTTTACGGGCACCTGGTGGACCAGGGCCTCGGTGCGCAGGACCTGGCCGTCGTACGCGAGACCATCGCCCGGCTGGGCGCAGAGAAAGGACAACCATGAGTTCCCTGTTCGACCTGACCGGCAAGGTATCCCTGGTCACCGGCTCCAGCCGGGGGATCGGCAATGCGTTGGCCCGCGGGCTGGCCGAGGCGGGCGCCACGGTGGTGCTCAATGGCGTCGACGGCGGGCGGCTGGCCGCGGCCGAGGCGGCCATGGCGGCCGACTTCGCGCCGGGGCGCATCCACAGCAGGGCGTTCGACGTCACGGACGACGCCGCTGCGGCCGACGCCGTCGGCTGGATCGAGGCCACCGTCGGCCCGCTCGAGATCCTCGTCAACAACGCCGGCATCCAGCACCGGGTGCCGTTGCTGGACCTCGACCCGGCGGATTGGGACCGGGTCATCCGCACCGACCTGACCAGCGCCTTCCTCGTCGGGCGGGCGGCCGCGCGCGGCATGCTCGAGCGCGGGCACGGCAAGATCATCAACATCTGCTCCGTGCAGACCGACCTGGCCCGGCCCACCATCGCCGCCTACACGGCGGCCAAAGGCGGGCTGCGCAACCTCACCCGGGCCATGACGGCCGAATGGGCCGGCGGCGGGCTACAGATCAACGGCCTCGCGCCCGGCTACATCCACACCGAGCTGACGCAGAACCTCGTCGACGACGAGGCGTTCAACACGTGGATCATGGGCCGCACGCCGGCCAACCGCTGGGGGACCGTGCAGGACCTGGTCGGGCCGGCCGTGTGGCTGGCCTCCGAGGGCTCGAACTACGTCAACGGGCAGACCATCTTCATCGATGGCGGCATGACGGTGGTGGTCTGAGATGGCGACGACCCTGCCCACCTCCGCGTCCGCCGTCGTCGCCCACGGCAAGGACGACCTGCGCGTCGAGTCGGTGACGCTGCGTGAGCCGGCCGCCGACGAGGCCGTCGTCGAGATCGCCTATGGCGGCATCTGCGGCTCCGACCTGCACTACTGGTTGCACGGCGCCGCCGGGGAATCGATCCTCAGGGACCCCATGGTGCTCGGGCACGAGGTGGTGGGCGTCGTCGCCCGGGGCGCCGCCGACGGCACCGGACCGACCGTGGGCACGCCCGTGGCCGTGCATCCGGCCACGCCCGGCCCCGGCAGCGGCAAGCACCCGGCCAGATATCCGGCCGACCGGCCCAACCTCTCGCCGGGCTGCACGTACCTGGGCAGCGCCGCACGGCACCCGCACACCGACGGCGCGTTCATGCGGTACGCGAACCTGCCCACCCGCATGCTCCGCCCCCTGCCGGCGAACCTGCCGCTGCGCCGGGCCGCCGTCGTCGAACCCGCCAGCGTCGCCTGGCATGCCGTCTCCCGCGCCGGCGACGTCCACGGCCAGCGCGCGCTGGTCGTCGGCAGCGGCCCCATCGGCGCGCTCGCCGTCGCCGTGCTCAAGCGTGCCGGCGCCGCCCACATCACCGCCCTCGACATGCACGACGTGCCGCTGGGGATTGCCCGCGCCGTGGGCGCCGACACGGTGCTGAAGGCCACCGAGACGGACGCCATCGCCGCCGTGGAGGCCGACGTCGTCATCGAATCCTCCGGCAACCACTTCGGCCTGGCCTCGGCCATCGCCGGGGCGGTGCGCGGCGGGCGGGTCGTCATGGTCGGCTTGCTGCCGTCCGGCCCACAACCGGTGGCCATCTCGCTGGCCATCACCCGCGAACTGGAACTGGTCGGCTCGTTCCGCTTCAATGACGAGATCGACGACGTCATCGCCGCGCTCGCCGACGGCAGCCTGGCCGTGGACCCGGTGGTCACGCACGAATACCCCGCCTCCCGGGCGCTGGAGGCCTTCGAGACGGCGCGCGACTCCGCACGGTCCGGGAAGGTGCTGCTGGACTTCGGCGCCTGAGCCGCCACCCCACCCGTGCGTGAACTTGGGGCGAAGTTGAACGGATGTCCAGCCCGTGCAACATTCGTGGCCGGGGGTCGTGCGGCCGGGCCGCGGCCACGCCTTCCCCGATAAGCTGGGCTAAACCGCGTATCCAACTGGAGGTAGTATGTCTGCACAAATCGGCGTGACCGGCCTGGCCGTCATGGGCGCCAACCTGGCCCGCAACCTGGCCCGCAACGGGTACACCGTGGCCCTGCACAACCGCTCCGTCGCCAAGACCGACGCGCTGCTCGCCACCCACGGCGACGAGGGCGACTTCGTCCGCACCGAGACGCTGGCCGAACTCGTGGACTCGCTGGAGAAGCCGCGCCGCGTGCTGATCATGGTCAAGGCCGGTGCCCCGGTCGACTCCGTGATCGACCAGCTCGTCCCGCTCATGGAGCCGGGCGACATCATCATCGACGGCGGCAACTCCAACTTCCAGGACACCCGCCGCCGCGAGGCGGCGCTGGCCAAGAAGGACCTGCACTTCGTCGGCGTCGGCGTGTCCGGCGGCGAGGAGGGCGCGCTGCTCGGCCCGTCCATCATGCCCGGCGGCTCCAGGGAATCCTACGACGCGCTCGGCCCCCTGCTGGAGAAGATCTCCGCCAAGGTCGACGGCCAGCCATGCTGCGCCTGGATCGGCACCGACGGCGCCGGCCACTTCGTGAAGATGGTCCACAACGGCATCGAGTACGCCGACATGCAGGTCATCGGCGAGGCCTACGACCTGCTGCGCAGCGCCGCCGGCATCGAGCCGGCCGAACAGTCGGCGATCTTCGCCACGTGGAATGAGGGCCAGCTGGCCTCCTTCCTGATCGAGATCACCGCCGAGGTGCTGGGCCATGTGGACGCAAAGACCGGCAAGCCGCTGGTCGACGTGATCGTGGACTCCGCCGGCCAGAAGGGCACCGGCCGCTGGACCGTCCAGTCCGCCCTGGACCTGGGCTCGCCCACGTCCGCGATCGCCGAGTCCGTGTTCGCCCGCGGCCTGTCCTCGCAGCGTGACCAGCGTGCCATCGCCCAGGACGTCCTGGCCGGCCACGAGGGCACCGTTGATCTCGGCGCTGACTTCGTCGAGGACGTCCGCCAGGCGCTCTACGCGTCCAAGCTCATCAGCTACGCGCAGGGCCTCGACATGCTCACGTCCGCCGCGGCCGAGTACAACTGGGACCTGAAACTGGACGAGATCGCCGCCCTGTGGCGCGGCGGCTGCATCATCCGCGCCGAACTGCTCAAGGACATCACCAAGGCCTACGCCGCCGCGGACAAGCCGGCCAACCTGCTGTTCGCCCCGGCCTTTGCCGCGGAAATCGCCGAGGTCCTGCCGGCCTGGCGCCGTGTCGTGGCCACCGCCGTGCAGCTCGGCATCCCGGTGCCGGTGTTCTCGTCCTCGCTCGCGTACTACGACGGCCTGCGCCGCAAGCGCCTGCCCGCCGCCCTGACCCAGGGCCTGCGCGACCTGTTCGGCGCCCACACGTACAACCGTGTTGACGTCGCGGGCACGTTCCACACGCAGTGGAGCGGGGACAAGTCCGAGGTCGAGGCGGTCGACACGCACTAGCTTCGTTGGTTGAGCTGTCTTCGTTGGTTGAGCTTGTCGAAACCTCCTGGATCTCGACAAGCTCGATCACCGGACGTCTCGGTGGTTGAGCTTGTCGAAACCCCCGGGATCTCGACAAGCTCGATCACCGGCCGCCGTCGTACTTGGATCCGGGCCTAGATCCACATGGCCGGGTCGATGTACTCGGCCGGGTCGACGGCCGGGGCCATCTCCTTTTTCGAGTCGCGGTGGCGCCAGGTGGCCGGGATGCCGGTGAGGATGGAGTTCGCCGGCGCGTCCTTGACGACGACGGCGTTGGCGCCGACCGCCGAATCGTCACCGATCGTGATGGGCCCCAGGACCTTCGCCCCGGCGCCGATCGTCACCCGGTTGCCGATGGTGGGGTGCCGCTTGACCTTGGCCAGCGACCGGCCGCCGAGCGTGACGCCGTGGTAGATCATGACGTCGTCGCCGATCTCCGAGGTCTCGCCGATGACCACGCCCATGCCGTGGTCGATGAAGAAGCGCCGGCCCACGGTGGCGCCCGGGTGGATCTCGATGCCGGTGGCGAACCGGGCCAGCTGGGACAGGGCCCGGGCCGGGAACCGCAGGCCGGGATGGGCCCACATGCGGTGCGTGAGCCGGTGCACCCAGATCGCGTGCAGGCCGGAGTAGATGAAAAAGTTCTCCACCGAGCCGCGGGCCGCCGGGTCATGCGACCGGGCGGCCTCAAGGTCTTCACTCATTCTGGCAAGGAATCCCACGGACTTCTTTCTTCAGTTGGTCTCAGCCGCGGATGTCGTCGTACAGGACGGTCGAGATGTAGCGCTCGCCGAAGTCGGGCACGACCGCCACGATCAGTTTACCGGCGTTCTCCGGCCGCTTGGCGAGTTCCAGTGCACCCCACACGGCCGCGCCGGCGGAGATGCCGCCGAGGATGCCTTCCTGCACGCCGAGCGCCCGGGCCACGGCCACGGAGTCCTCCAGCGTGGCGTCAAGGACCTCGTCGTACACGTCCTGGTCCAGGATCTCCGGGATGAAGTTCGCCCCCAGGCCCTGGATCTTGTGCGGGCCGGGCGCGCCGCCGTTGAGGATCGCGGAGTCCTTCGGTTCGACGGCGACGACCTGCAGGCCGGGCTTGCGCTCCTTGAGCAGCTGGCCGGCGCCGGAGATGGTGCCACCGGTGCCGATGCCGGCGACCAGGATGTCCACCTCGCCGTTCGTGTCGGCCCAGATCTCCTCGCCCGTGGTCTTGCGGTGGATGGCGACGTTGGCCGGGTTCGCGAACTGCTGCGCCCAGATGGCGTTTTCCGTGTTGGCCACGATCTCCTTGGCCTTCTCCACGGCGCCGCGCATGCCCTCGGAGCCCGGGGTCAGCACGATCTCGGCGCCGAACGCGCGCAGCATGACGCGCCGCTCCGTCGACATGGTCTCCGGCATGGTCAGGATGACCTTGTAGCCGCGGGCCGCACCGACCATGGCCAGGGCGATGCCCGTGTTGCCGGAGGTGCCCTCGACGACGGTCCCGCCGGGCTTCAGCGCCCCGGCCTGCTCGGCCGCGTCGATGATGGCCACGCCGATGCGGTCCTTGACGCTGTTGGCCGGGTTGTAGAACTCGAGCTTGACCGCGACGGTGGCGGCCAGGCCCTCGGTCAGCCGGTTCAGCCGCACCAGGGGCGTGCCGCCGACCAGCTGAGTGACGTCGTCGTAAATCCGAGCCATGGACATGATCCTTTGCTAGAAGCGTTGATTTGATGGGTGCACGGGCCGCCCGCGCCACATGCGTCAGCGTAGCGAGCGGCCCGGGCGGGGCCTAGGCGCTCAGCCACGAAGCGTAATGTTGGCGGGCCTTGGCCACCTTCGGGTCGATAATGACCCGGCAATAGCCGACCTCGGGGCGTTGGGCGTAGAAGTCCTGGTGGATATGCTCCGCCTCGTACAGTGTGCCCAGCGGGGACACCTCCGTCACGATCGGCTTCCGCCAGTGTGCCTGGTTGCGCTCGATGGCCATCCGGAATGCAGCCTCCTGCTCCCGGTCCGTGTAGAACATGGACGACCTGTACTGGGTGCCGACGTCGTACCCCTGCCGGTTCGGCGTGGTGGGGTCGTGCAGCGTAAAGAACATGTCCAGGATGACGTCGGCCGGGATGACCTCCGGATCGAACGTCACGGCCACCACCTCGGCGTGCCCGCTGATCCCTGAGCACACCTGGTCGTACGTCGGGTTGCGGATGGCGCCGCCGGTGTAGCCGGACACGACGCTCGTCACGCCGCGGGTCATCTGGTAGACGGCGTCCAGGCACCAGAAGCAGCCGCCGCCAAGCACAAAGGTCAACATGTAATGTGCAAGCGGTGCAGGGGTCGAATTCATTCCCGCCCCGCTTCGTGCCCCCGCTTGGTGGCCTGTGCCACGTAGTCTAGGGACATGAGCAATGAATCGGTCAATCGGACGGACGACGGCGGCGCTCACCAGGGCGCCGACGGCACCGACGCGGCTGTTGCCGATCCGGCGCTCGCCCGGCCCGGCGAGCCCGCGACCCCGGCGGTTGGTGACGCGGCCGCGCGCCTGGCGGCCGCCGTCGAACCCGGTGCCGCCGTCGAACCCGGCAGGGCCGGCGAGGGCCGTGCCGGGGACGGCACCGCCGGTGACGGCACCGCCGGTGACGGCACCGGCGTCGAGGCCGGGGCCGGGGAAACCGCCGAGCCCGGGCCGGCCGGTGCGCCGCTGCTCACGGACGTGCTGCTGGCGGTCGAGGAACTGTGGCCGGAGTCGCTGGCCGAGGACTGGGACCGCGTGGGCCTGGTCGCCGGGCACCCGGGCACGCAGGTGGAGCGCATCATGTTCGCCGTGGACCCGACGCTGGAGGTCATCGAGGAGGCCCTGGACTGGGGCGCCCAGCTGCTGATCACGCACCATCCGCTGCTGCTCAGGGGCGTGACCTCGATCGCGGCCACGACCGGCAAGGGCCGTGCCGTGCACCGGCTCATCGAGGGCGGCTGCGCGCTGCTGACCATCCACACGAACGGCGACAGTGCCGTCGGTGGCGTCTCCGACGTGCTGGCCGACGCGCTCGGGCTCGAGGACGTGCGCCCGCTCATGCCGGCCACGCACGGGCTTCCCGAGGAGGGGATCGGCCGGGTCGGCGTGCTGCCCGGGGTCGAGACGCTGGGCGACTTCGCCGCCCGCATCTTCGAATCGCTGCCCTCGGTGGCCGGCGGCGTGCGCGTGGCCGGTGACAAGGACGCCCTGGTGCGCACCGTGGCCGTGTGCGGCGGGGCCGGCGACACCCTGTTCGACGCCGTCCGGCGCAGCAAGGCGGACGTGTATGTCACGGCCGACCTGCGTCACCACCCGGCGTCGGAGGCCCGCGAGGAAGCCATGGGCGGCCGACCCTACCTGGTGGACCTGTCACATTTCGCCAGCGAGTGGCTATGGCTGCCGCAAGCCGCGCGGTCGCTGGACAATGTGTTGGCCGACCAGGGGTTCGAGGCGGAGTTGGCGGTCAGCCAGACCAACACCGACCCGTGGGATTTCATCCTGACCCCCGGCGTGTGACCGCTGTCCGACGCTTCGTCGTAGGCTGGTGCAAGCGCACACCGGGCGAGGGCGTCCGGAACCGACCAGCAGGAGGACTCACATGGCCAAGGCAGCACCCGCGGAACAGCTTCGGCTGCTGGACCTGCAGGCGGTGGACGGGCGGCTCAAGGCCCTGGACGGGCAGGCGAAGGTGCTGCGTGAGGACCCGCGGCTGGCCGACCTGGCCACCGGTCTGGCGGTCGCCGAAAGCGACCTGGCCGTGCTGACCTCGGAGGTGGCGGATATCCGGCGTGAGCTGACCCGCTTCGAGGACGAGGTCGCCCAGGTCACCCAGCGCATCATCCGGGACGAGACGAAGCTCAACAGCGGCACCGGCCTGTCGAAGGACCTGGTGGCATTGCAACAGGACATCGAATCCCTGACGAGGCGCCGGTCCACGCTGGAGGACGGCGAACTGGAGGCGATGGAAAAAGCGGACGACGCCGCCGGCCGCCGGGCCGCGCAGCAGGAACTGGTCGATGACATGCGCGGCGTGCTGGCCGGTGTGCAGGCCGAGCTGGGGGAGAAGCTGGCCGCACTGTCCGCCGAACGCGACGCGGCCGTGGCCGAGCGCGCGGCCTTGGCGGCCACGTTCGAGCCCGGGCTGCTGGCCGTCTACGAGCGCACGCTGGGCCGGTACGGTGTCGGCGCGGCGCGGCTGTTCCACGGCACGTCGGAGGGGTCGGGCATGCAGCTGAGCCCCGGCGACCTGGCCGACATCCGCGGTGCCGCCGCCGACGACGTCGTGTTCTGCCCGGACTCCGGCGTGATCCTGGTCCGCTCGCCCGAGTGGAGCTGAACGCGCCGGGGTCCCGTCCGACGGGTCGATTGCACCACGTCGAGATCTGGGTGCCCGACTACGGCCGGGCGCGGGCGTCCCTGGGCTGGCTGTTCGAAAGACTCGGCTACCGCGCCGCGGACGACTGGGGCCATGGCGGCAGCTGGCAGGGCGTCGGCGAGTACCTGGTCCTGGAGGCGGGTCCGGACGTCGCCGGCCCCCACGAGCGTCGCGCCGCCGGACTGAACCACCTCGCC
Source organism: Specibacter cremeus (assembly GCF_003946885.1). Classification (GTDB taxonomy): domain Bacteria; phylum Actinomycetota; class Actinomycetes; order Actinomycetales; family Micrococcaceae; genus Specibacter; species Specibacter cremeus. The sequence continues at coordinate 15,131 of NZ_RWKQ01000047.1, forward strand.
TTCCGGGCCGGTGCGCCCGGCGACGTCGACGTGTTGGCCGGTGCCGCCGTCGGCCACGGCTGGCGGTTGCTGTTCGCGGACCGGCACCCGTGGGCCGGCGGGCCCGACCATTACGCCGCCTACCTGGAGGATGCCGACGGCTTCGAGGTGGAGCTCGTCGCGGACGCCTGAGCCCGGGTCCAAGACGCCGCCGGCCAATCCGTGGTGGGGGCGGGGAGGTCAGCCCTCGAGGATGATGTTCAGCGCGTGCGGCTTCCGGGCCGTGCCCTCGACCAGCTCGACCGTCCACAACTCGGCGGCCGCCGCGGCCAGCTGGGCGGGTGTCGCCGGTGCGTTGCCCCGCCGCTGCAACAGGTGCCGGGCCAGTTCGCCGCGGGTGTGCTTGGCGAAGTGGGACACCACCTTGCGCACGCCGTCGCGCTCCGTGAACACGTTCACGGCCACGGTCTGCGCGGCCGGCGGGGCCCACGCCGCGACATAGGTGCTCGAGCGGCAGTCGACCAGCAACTGCCCCGCGATGGGCCCGGCCAGCGCGGCGGCCAGCAACGGCTGCCAGAACGAGGCCAGCTTGCCCAGCCCGGGCAGCCCGACCGACATGGACAGCCGGTAGGCCGGGATGCGGTCGGCGAAGCGCACCGCGCCCCACAGGCCGGAGACAACGACGACGGCGGCATCGGCCTTGCGCCGCTGGCCGGGGGTCAGCGAGTGGTAGCCGAGCGCGTCGTACAGCACCCCCGTGTAGACGCTGTGCGCCGGGGCGGCCGGCTCATGGGCCAGACGCGTGTTGCGGATGACCTCGTGGGCCAGCGACGCGCCCACGCCCAACCGGTCCAGGGCGTCCGGCCGCGCCGAGACCCCGGCCAGGGCCTGGGCCACGTCCTGCCGGGCGGCCGTCAACTCGGGAAAGTGCAGGGATTCCAGGTCCACCGGGGAACCGGCGTCGGCGGGGGTCTTGCCCTCGGAGGGCGGCAGCAGGATCAGCACCAGACGAGCCTAGCGGACGCCCGCCCCCGACCGGCGGCCTGGAGGGCCCCACATCCCAGTGATAGCGCGGCTGTGAGGTCACTCACGATGGTCCGGGACCGGCCCCGGCCCCCTCTAGAATGGAAGGCATGGCCCGGACCAAGGGAGTTTTGGGCTGGAAAGGGAATGCAGTGACACTGACAACCGATGCGGCGCTGGACCAATGGATCCAGCGCGAAACCATGGCCGAGGCAATGATCCCGCTGATCGGGCGCCTGTACCGCGAGAACAACGTGGTGACCAACGTCCATGGCCGCTCGCTGATCAACCAGTCGGTCATCGACCTGCTCAAGGCCCACCGCTTCGCCCGCCAGATTGACGATGTCGAACTGCCGGTCACCGAGACCCTGCCGTTGCTCGAAGCGCTCGTGAACCTCCAACTCGGCGCCGCCTCGATCGACCTGGCCCGCCTGAACGCCCGCTTCAAGGAGTCCGGCAGCAAGGACCTGGAGGCGTTCCTGCGCACCGAACTGGCCGACGTCGTCGACCGTTTCGGCGCCGACGAGCGCACCAGCACCGACGTCGTGCTCTACGGCTTCGGCCGCATCGGCCGCCTGCTCGCCCGCATCCTGATCGAACACGCCGGCGGCGGGCACGGCCTGCGCCTGCGCGCCATCGTGGTCCGCAAGGGCGGCGACTCCGACCTGGTCAAGCGGGCCAGCCTGCTTCGCCGCGACTCCGTGCACGGCCCGTTCGTGGGGACCATCACGGTGGATCCGGACCGCGACGTCATCCAGGCCAACGGCACCGCCATCCAGGTCATCTACTCGGACAGCCCGGCGACCATCGATTACACGGCGTACGGCATCAACAACGCCCTCGTGGTCGACAACACCGGCCGCTGGCGCGATGAGGCCGGCCTGGCCCAGCACCTGGAGAGCACCGGCGTGGCCCGCGTGCTGCTGACCGCCCCCGGCAAGGGCGAGCTGAAGAACATCGTGTACGGCATCAACCACAACACCATCGGCGACGGCGACCGCATCGTGTCCGCCGCGTCCTGCACGACGAACGCCATCACCCCGGTGCTCAAGGCGCTCAATGACGAGTATGGGATCGTGCACGGACACGTCGAGACCGTCCACTCGTTCACGAACGACCAGAACCTGACGGACAACTTCCACAAGGGCAATCGCCGCGGCCGCTCCGCCGCGCTGAACATGGTGCTCACCGAGACCGGGGCCGCCAAGGCCGTGGCGAAGGCCCTGCCGGAACTGGCCGGCAAGCTCACCGGCAACTCGATCCGGGTGCCAACCCCGGACGTGTCCATGGCCATCCTGAACCTGACGCTGGAGAACGACACCACGAAGGACGAGGTCAACACGTACCTGCGCGACGTGTCGCTGAACTCGACGCTGCGCAAGCAGATCGACTACATCGACTCGCCCGAGGTCGTCTCCACCGACTTCGTCGGCTCGCGCCGGGCCGGCATCGTCGACGGCCTGGCCACGATCAGCAACGGCAAGAACCTGGTGCTGTACGTCTGGTACGACAACGAGTTCGGCTACAGCTGCCAGGTGGTGCGCGTCATGGAGGAGATGGCCGGGGTGCATCCGAGGTCGTTCCCGTTGGCCGCGGCGGTGCCGGCGGCGCAGTAGCCTGCGGCGGGTACACTGGAGGTTCTGGACAGGTCGGCCAGGCAGCCGCGCGCCACGTCTTGTGGCTCGAGGAACGTCCGGGCTCCGTACGGCAGGGTGGTGGGTAACACCCACTCGGGGAAACCCGCAGGCCAGTGCCACAGAAAACAGACCGCCCGTGTTTTACGCGGGTAAGGGTGAAACGGTGGTGTAAGAGACCACCAGTTCCCCGGGTGACCGGGGAAGCTGGGTAAACCCCACCCGGAGCAAGGCCAGACAGGGCATGATCGAGGGCTGCCCGCCCGAGTGCCCGGGTAGGCCGCTGGAGGGCGTCGGCAACGGCGTTCGTAGATGGATGGCTGCCTCTCCGTTGCGGGTAACCGCAGCGGATGACAAAACCCGGCGTATCGGCCGGCCTGTCCAGACCGAAGGGCCGTTCCACCGCGTGAGAGCGCGGCGGGACGGCCCTTTGCCATGCCCGGCCAAATCGCGCCGAGGTAGCGCCAATGCGCCGACAGGGCGGCACATGTTCCGCCCTTTCGACGTGATGGCGCTACCTCGGCGAAATGGCTCGCATCTTGCGCTCGCGGCCAAACACCGGCATACTAAACGAATCAAATTCGTTTTGTGATTCAGCTCTCAAGGACTCCCACATGATTGAAATCACCGCCTTCGACCCGGCCATCTCCCCGGCCCGGGTCCACGCCCCGCGGCGCACGCCGCTGCGCGTCGCCCTGGTCCAGCATCGCTGGCACGCCGATGACGACGCGCTGCGGGCCGAACTGACCGAGGGAATCGCCCGCGCCGCGAAGCTGGGCGCCAGGGTCGTGTTCCTGCCCGAGCTGACGCTCTCGCGCTACCCGGCCGACACCGAGGCCGGCGCCACCCCCGACGCGACCGCCGAGGACCTGCTCACCGGCCCCACCTTCACGTTCGCCGCCGCCGCGGCCGCCGAATACGGCGTCGTCGTGCACGCCTCGCTGTTCCAGAAGGCCGAGGCCGCCGACGGCCTGGGCCTGAACACGGCCATCATGGTCTCCCCGGACGGCACGCTGCTGGGCAAGACCCACAAGCTGCACATCCCCGTCACCGAGGGTTACTACGAGGACACCTACTTCCGGCAGGGTCCGGCCGAGGAGCCATACCCGGTGTACGCCCCGGCCGAGCTCGGCGGCACCCGCCTGGGCCTGCCGACCTGCTGGGACGAGTGGTTCCCCGAGGTTGCCCGCTCCTACTCGCTCGGCGGCGCCGACCTGCTGGTGTACCCGACGGCCATCGGCTCCGAGCCCGGACACCCGGACTTCGACACGCAGCCGCTGTGGCAGCAGGTGATCGTCGGCAACGGCATCGCCAACGGCCTGTTCATGGTCGTGCCGAACCGCTGGGGCAACGAGGGCACGGTCACCTTCTACGGTTCATCGTTCATCTCCGACCCCTACGGGCGCATCGTGGCGCAGGCCCCGCGCGAGGGGTCCGCCGTCCTCGTCGCCGACCTCGACCTGGACCAGCGCGGCGACTGGCTGGACCTCTTTCCATTCCTGGCCACACGCCGCCCGGACACGTACGCCCGCCTGGCCGAGCCGGTGGACGCGAGCCACCCGCACGGGGCCGGCGAGACCGCCGGGGCCAAGGCCCGATGACCGCGGTGGACGCACAGCCAGGCCCCGCCGGCGTGGCCGGCACCGGCCTGCGCCGGGTCCTGTCGGTCCCCGCGCTGGTGCTGTTCGGGCTGGCCTACATGGTCCCGCTGACCGTGTTCACCACGTACGGGATCGTCAACCAGATCACCGACGGGCGGCTGCCGCTGGCCTACATCGTCACGCTCGTCACGATGATCTTCACGACGATCTCCTACGGCTCGATGGTTCGGGCCTACCCGGTGGCCGGCTCGGCCTACGCGTACGCCAGCCGGGTGTTCGGCCCGAAGGCCGGCTTCCTGTCCGGCTGGTCGTTGCTGCTGGACTACATGTTGCTGCCGATGATCAATTACCTGATCATCGGCATCTGGCTGGGGCAGACCTTCCCGGCCGTGCCGACGTGGGTGTTCGTGCTCGCGGCCATCATCCTGGTGACGCTGCTGAACCTGCTCGGGATCGTGCACGTCGCCCGGGCGAACATGGTCATCGTCGGCGCGCAGGCCGTGTTCATCGTCGTGTTCGTGGTCATGGCGCTGCTGGCGCTCAACAGCGGCACCAATTTCCTGGCCCCGTTCACGGGGACCGGCGCCGGCGGGATCAGCCCGCTGTTCGCCGGCGCGGCCGTGCTGTGCCTGTCCTTCCTGGGCTTCGACGCCGTGTCCACGCTGGCCGAGGAGACGAAGAACGCCCGCCGGGACGTGCCGCGCGCCATCTTGCTCGTCACGCTCATCGCCGGCGCGCTGTTCGTGGTGCTGTCCTACCTGAGCTACCTGGTCCTGCCGACCACGAACTTCCACAATGTGGATTCCGCGTCGCTGGAGGTCATGGCCAAGCTGGGCGGCGACTTCCTGGTTGCGTTCTTCACGGCCGCGTTCGTGGCCGGCTCGTTCGGCTCGGCCGTCGCCTCCCAGGCGTCGGTGTCGCGCATCCTCTACAGCATGGGGCGCGAGGGCGTGCTGCCGCGGGCCGTGTTCGGCCGGTTGTCCGTCAAGGGCGCCGTTCCGGTGCTCTCCATCCTGGTCGTGGCGGTCGTCTCGCTGCTGGCGCTGGTCACCAGCCTGGACGTGGTCGCGTCCATGATCAGCTTCGGTGCGCTCGTGGCGTTCTCCGTCGTGAACCTGGCCGTGATCCGCCACTACCTGTTCGTCGAGCGGCGCCGCGGCGCGAAGAGCATGATTGTGTACGGCGCGGTCCCCACGATCGGGTTCCTGCTCACGGCCTGGCTGTGGACGAGCCTGTCCCAGGTGGCGCTCACCGTCGGCCTCGGCTGGGTCGCGGTCGGCATCATCATCCTGGCCATCACGACCCGCGGCTTCCGCAAGGCGTCCCCGTCCTGGCAGATGGACGAGGCCCTGTAACCGGGCAGCCCCCTCGCGGCGCCGTCGTGCTTGTGCGGCGAACCGCGACGCGGCCAATCCGGCGGGTGCGTAGACTGGCGTGCATGCGCATTCGAGACGCGTCCGCGGCGGACTGGCCGGGCATCTGGGCCGTCCTGGAGCCCGTCATCCGCGCCGGCGACACGTACACGGTGGACGCCGACACCCCGGAGGAGGCGCTGCGCGACTGGTGGTTGCACGGTGCCGACCCGGACGACGGCGGCACGCGGCGGCGCGCGCCGCGCACCTTCGTCGTGACGGAGGAAACCGGTGGCGAGGCCCCTCCCATGGTCGTGGCGACCGCCGAACTGCACGCCAACTACGGCGGGGCGGCGGGGCGGACGGCCAACGCCGGGTTCATGGTGCACCCGGACCACGTGGGCAAGGGGTATGCCCGGGCGCTGGCCCACCACGTGCTGGACCAGGCGGCCGCGGCCGGGTTCACGGACATGGTGTTCAACGCCGTCGTCGAGTCGAACACGGCGGCCGTGGCATTGTGGGAATCGCTGGGGTTCCGGATCGTCGGCACGGTCCCGGCCGTGTTCGACCACCCCGTCGACGGGCTCGTGGGGTTGCACGTCATGCACCGGAGCCTCGCCGGCCGCGTGTGACCCGGCACCGCCGATGCTCAGCGGTATTCGGGGTTCTCGAAGTCGAAGCGGGTGCCGGCCTTCCATTCCTCGGGCAGGTTGCCGTAGGCCGGGATGCCGCCGGCGTCCTTGAGTAGGCGCGCCAGGTGCAGCAGGTTCCAGGTCATGAACGTGGTGTTGCGGTTCGTGAAGTCGCTCTCGGGGCCGCCGGAACCCTCATCCAGGTAGCTGGGGCCGGGCCCGACCGGCCCGATCCAGCCGGCGTCGGCCTGCGGCGGGATCGTGAAACCGACGTGCTGGAGGCTGTAGAGCACGTTCATGGCACAGTGCTTGATGCCGTCCTCGTTGCCCGTGATGAGGCAGCCGCCCACCTTCGGGTAGAACGCCCACTGGCCCTTCCCGTTCAGGTCGCCGGACTGGGCGTAGAGCCGTTCGATCAGCTTCTTCGTCTGGGAGCTGTTGTCGCCCAGCCAGATGGGCCCGGCCACGACCACGATGTCGGCGGCCTTGACGTGTTCGTAGATGCCGGGCCACGCGTCCGTGTCCCACCCGTGCTCGGTCATGTCCGGGTAGACGCCGGGGGCGATGTCGTGGTCCACCGTGCGGAACAACCGCGTGCTGACGCCCTGCTTCTCCATGATGCGCCGGCTGACCCGGATGAGCCCGTCCGTGTTGCTGCGTTCGGGTGATTTCTTCAGCGTGCCGTTGAAGTAGACGGCGCTCAGATCCGAATAGTCCGTCGGTGACATGGATGGCCTCGATTCCGGGTGGTTCGCGTTGCCTGGGTTTCATTGAAGCACCACCGGCGCCGAGGGGCCACCACGGGACGCGGGCCGGGCCTGTGGATAACCCGGCGCGGCGTCTGGTCCCGCGGGTAGACTCGGGGCCTGTCCCGCGCACCATCCGGCCACAACCGGGGCGCACCCGCACGGCGTGAGGAGGCTCCATGCCGGCCCGCACCAGCAGCCCCGGAACCGGCCCCGCCACCCGGACGCAACGGCGCCGGCTGGCGGCGGTTGCTGGCGCGCTGTGCTGCACCGCCCTGATCGCGGTGGCCGGTTGGCTGCACAGCGCCGGGGCGTGGCCGCCGGCCGGGGATCCCGGACCGCCACCGGTGGTGGAGACGCCGCCGCCCGGGGTGGGCCGCCCGGTGTTCCGGGTGCATCCGGGCCCGGCCGTCGCCGTGCTGGCGACGCTGCCGGTCAAGGGCCGGGCGCCGCGCACCAACTACGACCGGGCCGCGTTCGGGCAGGCGTGGCTGGACGCCGACCGCAACGGTTGCGACACGCGCAATGACGTGTTGCGCCGCGACCTGGCCCCGCCGGTCATGGCGGCCGGGTCGGGCTGCGTCGTGGCTTCCGGGACGCTGCACGACCCGTACACGGACACGCTCATCGCGTTCCGGCGCGGCGCGGACACCAGCGCGGCGGTGCAGATCGACCATGTCGTGGCGTTGGGCAACGCGTGGCAGACCGGCGCGCAGCGGCTCTCGGCCGTCCAGCGCCAGAGCCTGGCCAACGACCCCCTGAACCTGCTCGCCGTCGACGGTCCCGCCAACCAGGAGAAGGGCGACGGCGACGCGGCCACGTGGCTGCCCCCGTCCCGGAAGTTCCGGTGCGCCTACGTGGCCCGGCAGATCTCGGTCAAGGCCGCCTACGGGCTGTGGGTGACGGCGCCCGAGAGGGACGCGATGCGGCGCGTGTTGCGGCTGTGCCCGGGGCAGCGGACCGACGAATCCGGGTATGCCCCGTAGCACGCCGGACATGCCGCGGCACGGTGTGCGGCGCACCGGCCCGGCCTGCTGGCCTGCCATGGCCGGAGGTGCAATGATGCCGGTATGAACGACACCGAGTACGTGAACCCCATCCAGCTCGCCCAGCAGAACGTGGAGGAGGCCAACCGGCAGCTCGCCGAGGCGGAGAAGCACTTCCGTGCCGGCGACATCACCGAGGCGCGCCTGGAGCAGCTCCGGGAGCTGAAGGACATCGCCGTCGCCGACCTGGCCCGGGTGATCAAGGAGAACTAGGCGCGGGCCGTCCCGATCGGCACGAGCCGCAGGTCGGGATGGTTCTTCTCCACGCGGCGCAGCGCCCAGATGTCGTTGAACAGGGCCAGGAACTCGCCGTCGGTGCGCAGCAACACCTCGGCGCCGTGAAGGTTGGCCAGTGTCGCCCCGGCCTCGGCCGTCGTGAGCCGGGCCAGCGAGTACGGCAGCCGTTCCAGCCGCATCGGGGCGTTGAAGTCGTGCAGCATGCGGTCCTCGACCACTTCGAACTGCATGGGGCCGACGGCCGCCAGCACGGGGGCCTGGTCGCCGCGCAGGTCCGAGCGCAGGACCTGGATGACGCCCTCGTGCTCGAGCTGGTCGATGCCGCGGCGGAACTGCTTGTAACGGCTCGGGTCCTTGGACCGGGCCACCTGGAAGTGCTCGGGCGCGAACAGCGGGATGGCCGGGAATTCGACCGGTTCCTCGACGAACAGGCTGTCGCCCACGCGCAGCGCCGACGCGTTGACAAGCCCGACGACGTCGCCCGGGAACGCCTGGTCGATCACCTCGCGCTCGCGGCCGAACACCTGCTGGGCGTACTTGGTGGCGAACGATTTGCCCGTGCGGCCCTGCGTGACGACCATGCCGCGCTCGAACATGCCGGAGCACACCCGGATGAACGCCACGTGGTCGCGGTGCGCCTGGTTCATGCCGGCCTGGACCTTGAACACGAACCCCGAGAACGGGGCCGCCACGGACCGGGCCGCGCCGTCGACGTCGGGGCGCGGCGCGGCCGGCGGGGCATGGTCGACGAGTGCGTCGAGGATTTCCTTGACGCCGAAGTTCAACGCGGCGGAGGAGAACAGCAGCGGCGTGGCCCGGCCGGCGTGGAACTCGTCCACGTCGAACGCCAGGTTGGACTCGACCACCAGCGCGGCCTCGTCGACGGCGTCCGTCCACGTCGGCCCCTCGGCGGCCGCGGCCTCCTCCGGGGTGAAGTATTCGGTCCCGGCGATCTGCGCGCCGGCGTTGTTGCGGGTGAAGCGCACATAGCGCTCCCGCTGCAGGTCGATGACACCGCGGAAGTCCCCGGAGATGCCCACGGCCCACGTCAGCGGCATGGGCAGCAGCCCGGTGCGCTCGGTGATCTCGTCCATGAGTTCCAGCGCCTCCAGCCCGGGCCGGTCCCACTTGTTGACGACCGTGATGATGGGCAGGCCGCGCTGCTTGCACACCTCGAACAGTTTCATGGTCTGCGTTTCCAGGCCCTTCGCCGCGTCGATGAGCATGACGGCGCAGTCGACGGCGGCCAGCACGCGGTACGTGTCCTCGGAGAAGTCGGCGTGACCGGGCGTGTCGAGCAGGTTGATGACGGTGTCCCGGTAGGAGAACTGCAGGGCCGCCGAGCTGATGGAGATGCCGCGGTCCTTCTCCATCTGCTGCCAGTCGGAGACGGTTTCGCGGCGGTTGGCCTTGCCGTTCGTGGCGCCGGCCGTGCCGATGACCTTCGCGTGCAGGGCCAACGCCTCGGTCAGCGTCGACTTGCCGGCGTCGGGGTGCGAGATGACGGCGAACGTCCGTCGGCGCCGCGCCTGGCCGGTGATCTCACTGTTGATCTCACTTTCGCGGGCGGGGGAGAGGACCGAGGAGGACACGAGGCTACTTTCACTTCTGGAATCGGGGGGCGGGCACCGCCCACGGGGGCCGGAACACCGACTGTCCAGTTTACCGCAGCCCCCACCGGGGCGGCATCAACCGGGGCCGCGTTGGTCAGGGCAGCGGCAGGTACCCGCGCGCCAGCTGCCAGGTGCCTCCCGCGGCGATCCGGTCCAGGACCACCCGTTGCAACGCGGTGGTGCGCGGCAACGCGGCCAGGTGGTCCATGCTGCGCGTCCGGAACGTGAAGTACACGGCGTCGGTCGGCTCGTCGACGGGCGTCCCGTACGGGTGGAACCGGGCGGCGAACCGGGCGATGTTGGACTGCGGGTCGAGGTGGGCGGCCAGGTAGGGGTCCAGCAGCCAGGATTCGCAGTTGGCGACGCGCACCGGCCGGTCCGGGAAGTGGCGGGCAAAGAACGGGGCGGCCAGGGCCAGGCTGGCGTCGACGACCGGGGCGCTGAGGCCGCCGGCCTCGGGGATGTGGACGCCCACGATCCATTCATCGGGCCCGACGCCGGGAATTCCGTGGGCGGGGCGGTGCAGCAGGTACTGGAGCCGGCCGAGCTGGAAGAGGTGCCCGGCGAAGTGGTGTGTCAGCCACTTGTACGTGTCCATGCCGAAACGCCCGTGCACGCGGCGGTTGACGGCCAGGTTGCGGCCGAAGTCGGCCAGCGTGTCGCGGGTGACGGCCATCGGGATGTCGAGGCGGGCATGCCGGTCGATGAGGGCCGGCGTGGCGCGCAGGAAGCCGGCGATCCAGTCGAGTTCGGTGGCGGGCACGCCCTCCGCTGGCAGGTGGGGCACCGTCTCGTCGGCGCCGCCCAGCCGTGACTGGAGGTGGTCGAGCACGGCCAGCACGCCGGGCCCGGCGTTCCCGGCCAGCAGCGCCAGGCAGTCGGCACGGTCCGGCGCCTCGACGCCCAGGCAGTCCAGGACGGGGTGGGCGTCAACAGCGGTGTGCGGGGTCATGGGAAAAAGCCTACCGGGTGCCCTTGGCCGGCGGCGTCAGTGCCCGAACGGGTCCGGGTCCACGCCCGGCATCCAGGACAGGCCCGGCACACCCCAGCCCCGGTCCTTGCGGACCCGCCTGGCCTTGCGCGCGTACCTGTCGTTGAGCCGGTCGACGTACAGCTTGCCGTCCAGGTGGTCGTATTCGTGCTGCATGCAGCGGGCAAACCAGCCGGTCGCCTCGAAGTCCAGCGGGGTGCCGTCGCCGTCGAATCCGCGCATGCGCACCCATTCGGCCCGCTTGAGCGGGAAGTCGACGCCGGGGACGGACAGGCAGCCCTCCGACTCCTCGTCCGGGTCGGGGTTGGCGCCGGAGATCTTGCCCCGGATGATCGAAGGGTTCACCAGCACACCTCGCTCGGGCACGCCGTCGTCGTTCTCCAGCTGGTAGGTGAAAATGCGCAGGCCGACCCCGATCTGCGGGGCCGCCAGACCCACCCCGTGCGCGGCGTCCATCGTCTCGAACATGTCGGCGATGAGTTCCTTCAGCGCGGCGTCGAATTCCTTGACCTCGACGGCGCGGCGATGCAGCACCGGCTCGCCCAGGATCGTCACGGGGTGAATGGTCATGGAAACATCCTTAGCGGCGGGGGGCGGCCAACACAAACGCCCCGGTGCGTGACCGGGGCGTTTGATGGTTCGAAGACGAACCCAAGGGGTGAGATACGGGGGTTGAACCCGCGACCTCCTGGACCACAACCAGGCGCTCTGCCAACTGAGCTAATCCCACCATCGGCTGCCGGCGGGCGGCCGTCCCGTTCGGGCGGCGTTTCCGTTTTTGGCAACGACGAATAGTCTACCTGCTGTTCGGGGGTGCTTGTGACATTCGGGGCCGTGCCGGGCCGAAATGTGAGCCACATCCCATGGGCGGGCCGCCCGGAGCCGCGTCCTTTCGCGGATCCGGGCGAATTCGACGGGTCAGAATTTCTTCGCAATTTCCTTCGCCGTGGCCGAATCGGGGCCCGGTGCGGGCACGAAGACGGCCTCGCGGTAGTACTTGAGCTCGTTGATGCTGTCCACGATGTCCCCGAGCGCGCGGTGCCCGCCGTGCTTGGCCGGCGCCTGGAAGTAGGCGCGCGCGTACCAGCGGCGCGACAGTTCCTTGATGGTCGAGACGTCGATGACGCGGTAATGCAGGTGCTCGACCAGTTCCGGCATGTCGCGGGCCAGGAACAGCTTGTCCGTGCCGATCGAGTTGCCGGCCAGCGGGGCCTTGTTGGGCACCGGTACGTACCGGCGCACGTAGTCCATGACCTGCTGCTGCGCCTCGGCCATGGTCAGGCCGTTGTCGAGTTCGTCGATGAGTTTCGAGGTGGTGTGCATGGTGCGGACGAAGTCGCCCATCTGGGCCAGGGCCGACGGATCCGGCTTGATCACCACGTCCAGGCCGTCGCCGAGGATATTCAGCTCGGAGTCGGTCACGAGCACGGCCACCTCGATCAGGGCGTCCTTCTCGACGTCCAGGCCCGTCATCTCGCAGTCGATCCACACAATGCGTTCGTTTGTAATAGGCACCTGACCAATCTACCCCGGCGCCCCGCGGTGGTCCCGGGCGGCGCTGATAGGATCGCTGCCGTCACCCGTCCCGCCGTCCAAGGAGCAGCCATCAGTATGACGCCGGCCTCGCCGGGCGCCCCCGCACCGGCCCCGCCCGCGGCCACCCGGGCGTGGGTCGCGATCCTACAGGGCGGCGTCGGCTCGGCGCTCATGTTCGTCGGGTCGCTGGGCATCGGCTGGATCGCGGTCGCTTCACCCATGGTCCGCAACCGGCTGGTGATCGCGCTACGCGCCGAGGGCGTGGGCGTGACCGTCTCGACCATCCTGTTGACCGTCGGGGCGCTGCTGCTGATCCGGTCGTGGCTGCGGCTTGGGCAGCGGCTGGCGGCCTGGGGCCCGGGGTCGCTGCGGGCCGTGGTCACGGCCATCTGTGCGTGGTCGGTGCCGTTGTTCATTGCCGTGCCGATCTTCTCCCGGGACGTGTACGCGTACACCGGCCAGGGGCGGCTGATGGCCGAGGGCATGAACCCGTACACCACCGGGATCTCCGCCCTCAACAATTGGTTCGCGCTGGGCGCCGACCCGTCCTGGGCGGAGAACCGGACCCCGTACGGGCCCCTGTTCCTGTGGCTGGCCCGGGGCGTCGTGGGCCTCACCGGCGCCCAACCGGACGTGTCCGTGCTGCTGTTCCGCGCCGTTGCCGGCGCCGGGGTGGCGCTCTGCGTCGTGTACATCCCCAAGCTGGCAGCCCTGCATGGCGTCAACGGGGCCCGCGCACTGTGGATCGCCGCCGCCAACCCGCTGTTCCTGATCTCGTTCGTGGCCAGCGCGCACAATGACGCGCTGATGCTCGGCCTGGCCGTGGCCGGCACGTATTTCGCCGCCACACGCAAACCCCTCTGGGGCATCGCACTCGTGACGGCCTCGATCGCGGTCAAGCCGATCACCGTCCTGCTGCTGCCGTTCATCGGCCTGCTCTGGGCCGGCTCGGCGGCCGGGTGGGGCCGCAAGGCGTGGTGCTGGGCCGGGACCGCCGGTTTCAGCCTGGCCCTGTTGCTGCTGGCCGGGCTGCCGTATGGACTCGGGCTGGGGTGGACGTGGGCGCTGTTGGACGGCACGCCCGGGTACACCGGTTACGCGCCATCCGGGTTCGGCGGGCAACTGCTGGAACTGGCGGGTAACGCAGTGGGCCTGGACGGCGCCGTGGTGGGCGACGTGTTCCGCAAGGTCCTGCAGGCCGCGGCCGTGGCCTGGGCCGGGTGGCTGGTGCTGCGCGGCGACCCGCAGCGCGTGGTGCGCCGGCTGGGGTTGGCGTTCGCCGTCGTCGTGCTGTTCTCACCGATCATCCAGCCGTGGTACGTTCTGTGGTTCATTCCGTTCCTGGCCGCGACGGGCATCCGCGACAACTGGCAGATCAAGTCGGTGTACGTGGCCGTGTCGTTCTTCGTCGTGTTCGGCGCGCAGGACCAGCTGTCCGTGTGGAACTTCGTCTCGCTGCCGGTGGACGTGTCGCGACTGGCGTTCTGGGTGGCGCTCGCCGGCACGCTCTACCTGCTGGTGGCGGACGTCCACACGCGCAGGCTGCTGTTCGCGCGGGAACCGGCCGCGCCGCCTCTCCCGCCGCCCCTCCCGCCGAGGTAGCGTCACCGCGACGAGCGGGCCGGACATATCCCGCCCGCTGGACGGTTTGGCGCTACCTCGCGCTACCTCGGCGGATGGCAGGGGTTATCCACAGATTTCCAGGGGCTCTTTCGCCCGGGCCGCGCGTGTCCCAGGCTTGGGTCATGGGTGGTTCAACGGCTTCGCATGGTGACTTCAGTCCCCTCCCGGGGACACCCCGGACCGCCGGCCAGGCTCGGCCGGACCGGACCGAACACCTGGTGGCGCGGCTGCCGGGCGAAGAAAACGTCTGGCGCACCGCCCAACTGTACGACGCGGGGATCAACGCCGCCGCCATCCGTGAACTGGTCACCGCGGGCCAACTACTGCGCACCCGGCATGGTTGCTACATCCGGGAAACGTTTTGGGAGCGGGTGACGGATCGTGAGAAGCAGCGCGTGCTCATCCTGGCCCACAGCCACGGCACGTTGACGCGGAAACCGGACGCCGTCTACAGTCACGTCTCGGCGGCCCGGTTGCACCGTCTATGGCTGTGGCATGCGGACAGCTTCATTCACCTGACGCATGCCACCAAGATGTCCACGTCCAAACGGGCGTCGGATGTCCGCCACCATGTTGCGTCGCTGCTTCCGGCGGACGTCACGGAGGTGGACGGGGTGCGGGTGACCACCTTGCAACGAACCGTGCTGGATTGCGGACTGACGATGAGCTACAAACAGGCGCTCATCATCGTGGACCACGCGCTGCGACTGGGCGTCTCCCGCGAGGCGCTGGAACGGCAAACGGCAACCCTGGCCGGCCATCGTGGGATTCGGGTGTTCCGTCGCGCCCTCGCGTTTGCCGACCCGCGCTCCGAGTCAGCGGGCGAGACGCTCACCCGGGACCTGCTGCGTGTCGCCGGCATCGAGGCTCCCGTGCTGCAGCTGGCGATCGACACCCGTCAGGGGCGATTCCGAGCCGACTTCGCTTGGCCGCAGTACAAGGTCGTGCTGGAATTCGATGGTCGGGCCAAGTACTTCGACTACCGGCCGACGGATCAGGTGCTCCTCGCCGAGCGCAAAAGGGAGAACGCCTTGAAGGAAACTGGCTGGACGGTCATCCGCATAGACTGGCCGGACCTGTTCAATGAGCACCTTTTCAGGACCCGCATCCTCACCGCGCTCCGTGCCGGCGGCGCGAGGTAGCCCCAAGGCGACGAGCGGGCCGGACATATCCCGCCCGCTGGACGGGTTGGCGCTACCTCGGCGCTACCTCGCGCTACCTCGGCGCGGGCAGGGCCGCGGAACGGGAGCCGGCCGTGCGGCCCAGTTCCGCAGTGCGGCGGATCGACCACACGAGCATGACCACGAGCAGCACGTTGCGCACGGTCAGCACAAGGGCCATGACCGGGTTGGCGTGGATCAGCGGCGTGTAGAAAAGCGGGTAGATCACGAACGTGGTGACCGCGATGCCCATGAGCAGCGCGGCCGGCACCTTCCAGCGCGCCCAGTCGTGGGCCAGCCCGGCGACCACCACAGGCACCAGCCAGACGATGAACTGGGGCGAGCCGACCTTGTTGAACACGATGAACGCCGTGACCATGAGCAGCGCGCCCTCGAGGACCAGCTCCTCGCGTTCGGCGCCGCGCCGCAGCGCCCAGACCATCAGCACGGCGCCTGCCAGCGCGGCCAGCACCAGCAGCGGCTGCATGAGCTTGGCGGCGACGACCACGCCCGGGCCGTACACCTCGGAGGAGTTGATGGCGACGTTGTCGGCGATGTGGGACCCGCCCGCGCCGAACACGCTCAGCCACACCCAGGGCGTGGAGAACGTGGCCTCCAGCTGCATGCCGCGCTCGCCCTGGTTGACGGCGAAGTCCAGCAGGTGGGCGCCCGCCCCGGACAGGATGGTGGCCGCGGCCACGACCGCGCTGACGCCCAGCCCCACGAGGAACACCCGGACCCGCCGGGCGCTGGCGATCAGCAGGGGGGCGACGACGGCGGCCGGCCACACCTTGACCCACGTCGCCACGGACAACAGCGCCGCCGCGACCAGGGGCCGCTCCGCCGCATACAGCAGCGCGATGAGCACGATCGGCGCCGTGATGCCCTCGACCCGGGCGAACGACAGGTAGCCCATGAACAGGGTGAAGAACAACCAGAACCAGGCCGGGGCGATGCCGCGTTGTGCCCGCTTCCCGCGCGTCAGGTAGTACACGCCCGCGGCGTCCAGGGCCGCGATGATCAGGGTCCAGGTCAGCAGGTACAGGTGCGGGCCCAGGGCGTTGGCGGCGAAGATCGGCAGCTGCGCCAGCACCGGGTACACCCACGGGCTGATCTTCCCGTCCAGGTCCTGCGGGTTGAAGCCCATCAGCGCCCACTGCCGGTACTGCTCGGTGTCGCTGAACGTGTCGCCGTGGACGAAGAACGTGGCCATCCAGGCCAGGAAGTAGAGATGTACGACGGCGAAGCCCCACCACACGCTGGCGGGTGTGCGGAACCACGCCACCACGCCGGCGGGCAGGACCACGTCCCGCGCCGCGGTCAGCCGCGAAAAGAAGACCTCCGGGCCGCTGCGCCGCATCTCAGGCGCCCTTGTGCGCGGAGGCGGGCGCGCCGTCGTCGTTCGCGGAGCCGTGCGTGGAGCGGCCGGCGGACCGGCCCAACAGCACGAGCCGGCGCACCGACCAGGCGAACAACACCACCAGCAGCAGGTTGCGCACCGTCAGCACCCCGGCCATGACCGGGTTGTTGTGGCTGAGCGCGTCGTAGAACAGCGGGTACACGACGAACGTGGCGGCGCCGATGACGATCAGCAATGTGGCCGGCACCCGCCAGGCCTTCCGGTCGTGGACCAGGCCGACGGCGACGGCGGGGGAGAGCCACACCATGAACTGCGGCGAGCCGACCTTGTTGAACACGATGAACGCGGTGGCCAGCGCCAGTGCCCCGGCCAGCAACAGCTCCGTGCGGTCGGCGCCGCCGCTGCGCTTGCGCACGTGCAGGGCGCGGAACACGAGGCCGGCCACGACGGCGGCCGCCAGCAACAGCAGAGGCTGCATGAGCACGGCCATGACCGGGGTGCCCGGGCCGTCGACCTGCATCGAGTTGATGTCCTGGTTCATGTACATGTGCGCGCCGCCGATGTTGAACACGCTCATCCACAGCCAGGGCGTCGTGAACGTGGCCTCCAGCTGCATGCCGCGGTCGCCTTGTTGGGTCAGGAAGTTCATGAGCCCGGGCAGCACGCCCAAGGCCGCGGCGGTCGCCGCCACGATGGCGGTCACGAGCACGCCGGCCAGCACCACCCGTACACGCCGGCGCACCACGGTGAACAGGGCCAGCACGACGGCGGCCGGCCAGACCTTCATCCACGTCGCCGCACTGAGGATGAGGGAGGTGAGGAACGGGGTGGCCACCCCGAACGAGAGCGCAACCAGCACGATCGGGGCGGTGAACCCGTCCACGCGGGCGAAGCCGAGCCAGCCGAGCAGCGCCGTGAAGCCCAGCCACCACAGCGCGGCCGGGATCGCGTCCGTGCGCCGCCCCCAGCCCGTGAGTTTCGCCACGGCCAGGGCGTTGAGCGCGGAGATCATCAGCACCCACAGGAACAGGAACGGCCCGTCGCCGAACAGGTGCGCCACGGCCATTGGCACGAGCGCCAGGATCGGGTACACCCACGGGCTCGGCCCGCTCACCCGGGTTGCGTCGAAGCCGACCGACGCCCAGTCCCGGTAGATGAACGTGTCGCTGAACGCCTCGCCGCGCAGCGACAGCACGGCGGCGAACACCAGGAAGAACGCGTGCACGGCCAGGAACACGACCAGCAGCCCGCGCGGCGTCTTCAACCATGTCTGGGCGCGCGCCGGCAGCACGCGGTCGCGGAGGCGGGTGAGGGCGGCGAAGAACGAGTCCGTGGAGATGGCGGGATCCTTCTCATGCGTGCGGGGCCGGACATGGTCGGGGCGCACACCTGCGTTCCCACCGGGTACCGGCACCTGTTCGGCGGAAATGGGTAGAATGCCAAGGACGGTGTCCTCGGCGCCTCCATTCTAGCGCAGCCCCCTTTTCGGATGCCGGCGCCGGGTGGGACGCGGAGGGGTCGACAATGCTGGCGTACGGGAATTCGGGAGGCTTGGTTGAGCGGTCCGCGAATTGCGGCGCCCGAAACAGGGAGGGCCGTGCAGCAACCCCAACCCGGTCTGCGCGGCGGCGCGCGAGCCGCCGTGTGGCAGGGTTTTGCCGGGTCGGTGCTGATGCTGCTCGGCTCGCTGGGCGTCGGTTGGCTGGCCGGCAGTTCGCAGCTGATCCGCACGCCGTTGTTCATCGTGGCGCGTACGACGCCGGCGGCCGTGATCACCGCCACCGTGTTCCTGTGCCTGGGCTTCATCCTGATGCTGCGGGCCTGGCTGCTGTTGTACCGGGCGCTGCGCGGCTGGGACGCGACCACGCGCCCGGTGCTGCTGAAGGCGCTGGCCCTCTGGACGGCGCCCCTGATGGTCACGCTCCCGCTGTTCAGCCGGGATTCGTACGCGTACATCGGCCAGGGCCGGCTCATGCTGCAGGGCCTGGATCCCTACACCAACGGCATCTCGGCGCTGAACAACTACTATTCGCTTGGCCCGGACACGCTGTGGACCGAGGCTCCGACGCCGTACGGCCCGCTGTTCCTGTGGCTGGAACAGGGCGCCGTGTGGTTGTCCCATGGCAGCCCCGAGTTGGCGCTCATCCCGTTCCGGCTGGCCAGCCTGGCCGGGGTCGTGCTGCTGGCCGTGTATGTGCCCAAACTGGCCGCACTGTACGGGTTCAGCCCGCAGCGGGCATTGTGGTTGGGCGTGCTGAACCCGGTGCTGCTGCTCAACTTCATCGGCAGCGTGCACAACGACTCGCTGATGATGGGCCTGGTCGTGGCCGGCATTTACTTCGCCTCGGTGAAGCGGCCGGTCTGGGGCATTGTGCTCGTGACCGCGTCACTGGCGATCAAGCCGATCACGCTCATCGCGCTGCCGTTCGTCGGCCTGCTGTGGGCGGGCCGGGACGCCACATGGCCGCGGAAGTTCGGCCTCTGGGCGGCCACACTGGCCATCTCCATGGGCATCATGCTCGCGGCCGGCGTCGTGAACGGGCTCGGATTCGGCTGGCTGGCGGCCTTGCAGACCCCGGGGACGGTGTGGATCTGGTACGCGCCCGTGGGCCTGGCCGCGCATGTGCTGGGCTTTGCCACCGACCTGTTCGGCGGCCCCGGCGCGGGGGTGACCGGCGTGCTGCAAACCATCGGCCAGGGCGCCTCGATCCTCATCGTCATGGCGTTGGCCCTGGTGCCCGTCAAGCCCGGGAGACATCCGTACGCCCGGGACGTGGTGCGGCGCATGACGTGGGCGTTCGCCGCCGTCGTCGTGCTGGCGCCCATGATCCAGCCCTGGTACATGGTGTGGCTGCTGGTGTTCTTCACCACGACGGGGGTGCGCGACGGCGGGCAGCTGCGCGTCGTCTTCTACCTGACGGCGTTCTTCACGCTCATTGCGCTGACCGACCAGCTCAGCGTGTTCCCGTGGATCCCCATGGTCGCCGTGCGCGTGGTGGCGATCGTGGTGGGCGTCCTGTGTGCCGGATATGTCATGTTCTTCGACAAGGCGACGCGCGGATTGTTCGTGCCCAGCCGGGAGTCTGCCTGACGGTCACGGGTGGTCACGGCCCGAGGTGCTTGAGGGCCTCCCGGGTGGACAGCGGGCTGAGCCGGTCCCGGTGGCGGGCCACGAAATCGCGCACCCAGTCCGGGTCCGTCCTGGCATGGTGGCGCAGCGCCCAGCCGATGGCCTTGCGGATGAAGAACTCCCGGTCGGCGAGGTTCGGCACGATGACGTCCTCGAGCAGTCCGGTGTCGGTGGCCGCCTTCGCCGGGAGCTGGGCGAGGATGGCGCACCGGCGGAGCCAGAGATCCTCTTCCGTACTCCAGGCCCGGATGACCGGCTCCATCGCGCCGCGGTGGGCCAGCAGCAGCTCACCGACCCGCGGCGCCGCGGCATCCACGAAGTCCCACCACCGGCCCGTTTCGATGACCTCCCGGTAGAACGGCAGCAGCGCCATGTCGCCGCGCGCCAGCCGGGAATCGGTGAGCATGATGGCCGCGTACCGCTCCTCCCGGAAGGTGGCGCGGCGCCACAGCGCCTCCACCGTGGCGCGCAGTTGCCCCACCTCGGCGAACGGGTGGGTGCGGGCCGCTGCCCGCACGGTTTTCCGCAGCAGGGGCACCGGCACGCCCAAATACGGCATGGAAGATTTCATGTAGGCGGCCATGCCGTCCGCCTTCTCCGGCAGCGCCACCTGGCACAGCCGGGGCAGCAATTCCTCGAGCAGCGGCCGGTTGGGCTTTGCGGGGCGCTGGCCGGAATCGATGTCGGTGTCCACAGCCACAGGTTACCGCCCCCGCCGTTGCCGCCCGCGGTGGCTACTGTTGTCTTATTGGAGGTGGGAGCATGCGCGTCGTCGTCCTCGGTGCCACCGGGCACATTGGCAGCTACCTGGTCCCGCGCCTCGCCTATGCGGGGCATGACGTGGTCGCGGTCAGCCGCGGCCGGCGCGAGCCCTACCACGAGGACCCGGGTTGGGAGATGGTGCGCCGGGTCAGCGCGGAGCGCACCGAGCAGGAGTACGACGTCGATTTCGGCAACGTGATCACGGGGCTGGCCCCCGATGTGCTCATCGACCTGATCTGCTACACGCCCCGCCAGGCGGAATACCTGCTCGTCTGCCTGCGGGGTTCATGGACCCGGGTCATCTCCTGCGGCAGCATCTGGGTCCACGGCCACGCCACCGAGGTGCCGTTGACCGAGGCGAGCCCGCGCAACCCGTTCGGCGACTACGGCATCCGCAAGGCCGCCATCGAGGAAATCCTGCTGGGCGAAACGCGCGCCGGCGGGCTGCAGTGCACCGTGCTGCACCCCGGCCACATCAGCGGCCCCGGCTGGCCGGTCGTCAACCCGGCCGGTAATTTCGACCTGGCCGTGTGGGAACGGCTGGCCGCCGGGCGCCCGGTCACACTGCCGCTGCTCGGGCTGGAGACCGTCCACCACGTGCATGCCGACGACGTCGCCCAGGCGTTCGCGCTCGCCGTCGACGCCGTGGACGCCATCGCCGGGCAGAGCTTCCACATCGTCTCCGACCGGGCCCTGACGTTGCGCGGCTTCGCCGAGGCGGTCGCGGGTTGGTTCGGGCGTGACGCCGCGCTCGGGTTCGCCCCGTGGGTCCAGTTTGCCCGCGAGGTCGGCCCTGAGAACGCGGCGGCGACTCTGGACCACATCGGCCACAGCCCATCGGTCAGCAATGCCAAGGCCCGCGCGATGCTGGGCTACCGGCCCCGGTACACGTCGCTGGCCGCCGTGGCCGACGCCGTGCGCTGGCTGGCGGCCAACGGGCGGATCGATGTGCCGTTGCGGGACTTCGGCCCGCACCCGGTCTAGTGTTGGGACCCATGCAACCACTCACCGACGACCGGCTGGACGAATTGGTGTCCCGCCTGCGCGCGGCGGGCTGTGTGTTCGCCGAGGACGAGGCGGCCGTGCTTGCCGAGGCCGCCGCGAACGAATCCGAGCTGGCGGCGCTGGCGGCGCGCCGGGTGGCCGGGGACCCGCTGGAGCACCTGGTCGGCTGGGCCGTGTTCGGCGGCCGTCGGATGGCCGTGGCGCCGGGCGTGTTCGTCCCCAGGCGGCGCACCGAATACCTGGCCCGCCGGGCCGCGAAGGAGGTGCGCCGTGCCGTTGCGGGGACGGCGGCCGGCCGGGCACCCGGGGACGCCGCCGTCGTCGTTCTTGAGCTGTGCTGCGGGGTCGCCGCGGTTGGGGCGACCCTGGCCGCCGACTTCCCCGGACTGGAGGTGCACGCCGCCGACATCGACCCGGCGGCGGTGGCGTGTGCCCGGCGCAACCTGCCGGGCGGGCGGGTGTACTGCGGCGACCTGTTCGAGCCGCTGCCGCCGCGATTGCGCGGCCGGATCGCCGTGATCGCCGCCAACGCCCCGTACGTGCCGACCGGGGAGATCCCGTACATGCCGCCCGAGGCCCGGTTGCACGAACCGGATGTGGCACTCAACGGCGGCCCGGACGGGCTGGACATCCAGCGCCGCGTGGCCGGGCAGGCCCGGGCGTGGCTGGCGCCCGGCGGCGTGCTGCTCCTGGAGACCAGCGTGCGGCAGGGCCCGGAAAGCCGGCGGATCCTTCAGTCCCATGGGTTCGCGGCCCGCATCCGGCACTCGAGCCGGTTGGAGGCGACCGTGGTGATCGGCCGGTCGTAATCGGTGCGCCGGGGGTTCAAATTCCTCGCCGGCCCCGCTAGCCTCAATGCCGTGTAGTTAGGCTGGCTGGCGGGTTGTCAAGCGGGTGTTGTCGGCGATGATCTCGATGTCGATGGTTGCC
>NZ_RWKQ01000048.1 GCF_003946885.1 Specibacter cremeus
CACGAGGATTGCGGCGAACCGGCTGTGCGGAAATCCGCGTTAGCGCTTCTGGGCGTAGCCGTAGACGGCAACGCAGCCGAGCCCAAGGCGATGGCCGTCCGGGTTTGTTCATTCGCCCGCGAGGCCGAACACCGTCCAGAGACCCAGAAGCCCTACGGTGATCCACCGCAGGCGGACCTGGCCGCCGAGGGCGATGGCCGCCCGGCCGCCTCGTACCGGCCCGCGGCCGCCCGGGCGGTCAGCTCGGCCGCGATCGTGACCTGGAGGGAGGAGAGCACCCGGGCCAGGGATTCGACGTCGCGGGCGAAGGCGACCGCCTCCGCGTCGCCCAGCCGGGCCAGACACAGGGCGCCGGCGCCCACATCGACCACGGTCAGGGACCGGATCGCGGCCGTGGCGAGGGTGATCAGCCGCCGGCTGATCCACGACTGGTACGGGCCCCGCGTGGTCGGGAGCGGCCCGCTCCGTGTCCATGCCTCTAGTATGCTCGAATATTATTTCGATAACAAGGGTATCGTCGGATCAAGAAATGGAAATTCTTACATGCTTTCGCTACCGTCAAAGCGTCCATCTGGGGCGCAGTTAAGCACCGAAATCGGCGTGAAATGGTGCTTAACTGCGCCCCAGTTGAGCCAAGATTGAGCACTTGCTGCGTCACAGTTGGGTAGGACTTCAATGATTGGTTGTATTCGAATTTGGCGTCGTACGGCCGGGCCTCGACGCGCTCGACCACCGCACGACGCGACGGTCGAGGGGTGAGCAGGTGAGGGGATCCGGGCCGGAATCCCTCGCCAGCTCACCTGAGTTGGGGGAGGGGGAGCAGGATGGACGGGCGGCGCTCGAAGATGAACTGCAACGGGTCCAGATAGTCGTCGGCAGAGCCCTCGGGCGTGTCCACACCGCGACGCACGCCCAGTGCAGGCAACTGCCTTGCCCGGCCGAACCGGCCGACATCCTGGCACTTACATGGATAGCCACATACGGGAATTACCGGACGGCGGTCTCCACTGCGTCCGTCACACGCAACAACTCGTCGTAGCCGATGGACAACATGGCCTGATGCGACCCGGCCCCGCACCACAGCAGCGGGTACCGGCGCAGGTCCGTGTCCAGGAACGCGCGCAGCGGCGCCGGATGCGCCACGGGCGCGACGCCGCCCACGGGCTGGCCGGCATGCTCCAGCACGAACTCGGGCGTTGCGCGGCGGATCTTGCCCAAGCCGTGGAGCCGTGCCACGAGGCGCACGTCGACCCTGCCGGCGCCGCTGGAGAGGATCAGCAGCGGCTCGCCGTCGCACTCGAAGATGAGGCTGTTGGCGATGGCGCCCACCTCGCAGCCCAACACGGCAGCCGCATCGGCGGCCGTGGCCACGGAATCGTCGACCTCGACCACGGTGTCCGGCAATCCCGCGGCCAGCAAGGCGGCGCGAATGCGTTCGGTGACGGGGTCGGACTGGTACGTCCAGGACATGTTGTTCACCGTGCCAGTCTAGGAGCCCGCGAGGCCCGACCGCGAGCCGCCGGCGCGGACCGGACCCCAGGGCGGCATATTTGGCACCCGCACGCATTGCGTGTAGTTTCACTGGTGACCACACGGGAGCCCTGATGCAGGGGCTGAGATCGGGCTGAGGCAGCCCGCGACCGTCGAACCTGTCCGGGTAATGCCGGCGAAGGAAGTGAGCACCAATGAACAACCCCTTGCAGCAGATCCCTGCCCATTCACTGGCATACGCGGTCGATCCGGAGCATGACCTGCGCGTGCCGGTGACCAGCATCGCGCTGGCGGCCTCGCCGTCGGGCTCGGCAAACCCGCCGTTGGAGGTGTACCGGACCGCCGGTCCGGGCAGCGACCCCGTTCGGGGTCTTCCGCCGCTGCGTGAAGGCTGGATCGCAGGCCGCGGCGACACGGCGGAGTACGCCGGGCGGGAACGGAACCTGCACGACGACGGCCGGCGGGCCGCCCGCCGCGGCGGCGCGTCCGCGGAATGGAAAGGCATGCCGCGCCGTCCCCGGCGGGCCGTCGACGGCGCCACCGTCACGCAGATGCACTACGCCCGGGCCGGAATCATCACCCAGGAGATGCGGTACGTCGCGTTGCGAGAGTCGTGCGACGTCGAACTGGTGCGCAGCGAACTCGCGGCCGGGCGGGCGATCATCCCGAACAACATCAACCATCCGGAGTCCGAGCCGATGATCATCGGGTCGGCCTTCCTGGTGAAGATCAACGCCAACATCGGCAATTCCGCCGTCACCAGCTCCATCGCCGAGGAAGTCGACAAGATGCAGTGGGCCACGCTGTGGGGTGCCGACACCGTCATGGACCTGTCCACCGGCGATGACATCCACACCACCCGGGAGTGGATCATCCGGAACTCCCCGGTACCCATCGGCACGGTCCCGATCTACCAGGCGCTGGAGAAGGTCGACGGCGAGGCGGACAAGCTCACCTGGGAAATCTACAGGGACACGGTCATCGAGCAGTGCGAACAGGGCGTGGATTACATGACGGTGCACGCCGGGGTGCTCCTGCGCCACGTGCCGCTGACGGCCGAACGCGTCACCGGGATCGTCTCGCGCGGTGGTTCGATCATGGCCGGTTGGTGCCTGGCCCACCACGAAGAGAACTTCCTGTACACGCACTTCGATGAGCTGTGCGAGATCTTCGCCCGGTACGACGTCGCCTTCTCACTGGGGGACGGGTTGCGGCCGGGGTCCACGGCCGACGCCAACGATGCCGCCCAGTTCGCCGAGCTGGACACGCTGGCCGAACTGACCAAGCGGGCGTGGCAATACGACGTCCAGGTCATGGTCGAAGGCCCCGGCCACGTCCCGTTCCACCTGGTCCGGGAAAACGTGGAGCGGCAGCAGGAACTGTGCGACGGCGCCCCGTTCTACACCCTCGGACCGCTCGTGACCGACATCGCCCCCGGATACGACCACATCACCTCCGCCATCGGCGCCACCGAGATCGCCCGGTATGGGACGGCCATGCTCTGCTACGTGACGCCGAAGGAGCATCTGGGACTGCCAAACAAGGACGACGTGAAGACGGGTGTGATCACTTACAAGATCGCCGCCCACGCCGCCGACATGGCCAAGGGCCACCCAGGCGCGCGCCAACGGGACGATGCGCTGTCCAAGGCCCGGTTCGAGTTCCGGTGGCGCGACCAGTTCGCCCTGTCGCTGGACCCGGTGACGGCCGAGGCGTTCCACGATGAAACCCTGCCGGTCGAGTCGGCGAAGACGGCCCACTTCTGTTCCATGTGCGGACCGAAGTTCTGCTCCATGCGCATCAGCCAGGACATCCGCGACACGTTCGGCGGCGAGGACCGGCAGCGTGGCATCGCGGAGGGGATGGCCGCCAAGAGTGCCGAGTTCCGGGCCTCGGGCGGGAAGGTCTACCTGCCGGAACCGGCGCTGCCGCGTACCTGAGCGACGGGCGCCGTCCCCGCCACGACCCTTGGCGGGGACGGCGCCCGTCCTCAGAAACCCTGCGCGTCGAGGATGGCGTCTTCCTCTTCCTCGGCCGTGGGCCGGGCGCCCGGGCGGCGCTTTTTCGGCGCCCGGCGCGGGGCGAATGTGGAACTGCGGCCGATCAGCTCGTCCACGGGCACGCCGGCCTCGTCCGCCTCCTGCGCCGCGAACTCGTCATTGCGGCGCTGCAGGCGCGCCGCATAGCCGAACCCGACGAAGGCGAGCACGCCGAAGCACACCCATTGCAGCGCGTAGCTCAGGTGTGAACCCTCGTCGATCGACGGCATCGGGAACTGCACCGGATTCGTGGTGGCGGCGGGCGACTCGGCGGCCATCAGGCCGTACGCGCCGGTCTTGATTGGATAGTTGAGCTCGGCCGCATACATGCCCAGCTCGATCGAGGCGAGCTGGCCGGCCGGCGCCCCGCGGTCCAGCTTCGGCTCGGCCGGCCGCAGCCGCGCCACGACCGTGACCGTGCCGGGCGACGGCGCCGGCACCACGTCCGGGTGTCCGCTTACCTTGTCGCCGATGGGCAGCCAGCCCCGGTCGATGATGACGGTGTCGCCGCTCTCCAGCTTCAATGGCACGACCACCTCGTAGCCGGGTGTGCCGTTCAGCGGCCGGTTCCGGATGATGCGGGTGTCCCGCACCTGGTAGACGCCGCGCATGGTGACCTGGGTCCATTCACGGGCCTGGTCGAGGTGTGCGAACTGCCCGGCCAGGTCCGCGTACGGGACCGGCGTTGCCGAGTAGTTCGTCTCGATCCGGTTGATGTTCGCCACCACGTCATTGCGGCGGTTCAGCTGCCAGTTGCCCAGCAGTACGCAGGCGATCGCGAAGATCACGGCCACGACGAAATAGCCCAGCCAGCGGCTGGAGAACAGGAACTTGTACGGCTTCATGGGCGGCGGTTGGTTCCTTCCGGGCGGGACTGGGCGGGTGGCTGCGATGCGGCCGGCCCGGGGGCAAGGGGCAGCGTCTGCTTCCACAGGGAACGCTCGCGCAGATACCTTTCAAGCCAGCCGGCGTGCTCGTCACAGGCCAGCCAGATCTTACGCCGCTCGGGTGTGTGGATCCTGGGATTGTTCCACAGCAGTTGCGTGGTCGCCGCGGCCCGGCAGCCCTTGCGCGAGCAGATCGCCTCCGCGGCGGGTTCCCGCCCGCCGAGCATGTCGCCCAGATTCACCTGTTGTCCTCGTCTTCCTCGGCATCGGCGGTGCCGTCGCCGGCGTCGGCCGGCCCGCCGTCGTCGTCGTCAATGAGACTGTCGTCAACCACCTCACCCTGGAGCACCTCGTCCGCCTCGGACCACGGCTCCTCGGTCAGCTCATCCATGGGGGCCACCTCCAGCAGTGCGCTGGTGTCGATCTTCGAGGTGTCGGAGCCGGCGTTGGCGATGACGACGGCGACCCAGGGCAGCACCACGGCGCCGACCACCGGGATCAGCCTGTACCAGCCGTCGAACACGAAGATCAGCCCGATGCAGACCATGCGGATGCCCATGGTGACGGCGTACTTGACCATGCGGTCGTGGATCTCGTCGCTGTGGGCGGCCGGGGCCCCCGTGATGCTCACGACATCCTGGTGCGATGCCCCACCATGCGAAGACTCCGGGCCGTGATCGACCGGGGAATGGCCGGCAGTATGGTGTTTCATCACGCTCCAATAGACGATTTCATTCTCTCACCGGCGGCGGGGAGGGCCAAAAGCACAACTGTGTGCCGGGCCTGTTCACACCGTAGGATGCAATGCGGACAGACGAACTTGGAGGAATACATGAGTGCAGCGCACACCGAATCCGGGACGGGCCGCAGCGTCCTGGTCACGGGCGGCAACCGGGGCATCGGCCTGGCCATCGCGAAGGCGTTCCTGGCCAACGGCGACAAGGTGGCCGTGACCTACCGCAGCGAGACCGCATTGCCGGAGGGCATCCTCGGCGTGCGGGCCGACGTCACCAACCAGGCGTCCGTGGATGCGGCGTTCACCGAGGTCGAGGCCGCGCATGGTCCGGTCGAGGTGCTCGTGGCCAATGCCGGCATCACCAAGGACACGCTGCTGCTGCGCATGAGCGAGGATGATTTCACCTCCGTGCTCGACACGAACCTGACCGGCGCGTTCCGCGTCATCAAGCGCGCATCCAAGGGCATGCTGCGGTTGCGCCGCGGCCGGGTGGTGCTCATCTCATCGGTCGTCGGGCTGTACGGCTCGCCCGGCCAGATCAACTACGCCGCCTCGAAGGCCGGCCTGGTCGGCATCGCCCGCTCGCTCACCCGGGAACTGGGCGGCCGCGGCATCACGGCCAACGTCGTCGCCCCCGGCTTCATCGAGACGGACATGACGGCGGCCCTGCCGGAGGACACACAGAAGCAGTACCTGTCATCCATCCCGGCCGGCCGCTTCGCCTCCGCCGAGGAGGTCGCCAACGTGGTTCGCTGGATCGCCGGCGACGAGGCCGGGTACATCTCGGGCGCCGTCATCCCGGTCGACGGCGGCCTCGGCATGGGCCACTAGTTCCAATCACACGCACATAGAAATCGAGGATCATTGATGGGAAAGCTTGAAGGCAGGACGGCGATCGTCACCGGTTCCTCACGCGGGGTGGGCGCCGATGTGGCCAAGTTCCTCGCCGCCGAGGGTGCCGCCGTCGTCGTCAACTACCGGCAGAAGGCGCCCCGCGCCACCAAGGTGGTCGGGGAGATTGAGGCCGCGGGCGGCCGCGCGGTCGCCGTGGGTGCCGACCTGACGGCCGACGGCGGCGCGCAGGCGCTGGTCGACGCCGCGAAGGAGAACTTCGGCTCGGTGGACGTGCTGGTACTCAATGCCTCCGGCGGCATGGAGTCCGGCATGGCCGAGGACTACGCGCTGCGGCTGAACCGGGACGCCCAGGTCAACATGCTGCAGGCCGCGGCGGCCGTCATGGCGCCGGGTTCCCGCGTGGTGTTCGTGACCAGCCACCAGGCGCACTTCATCGAGACGGTGCCGACCATGCCCGAATACGAGCCGGTGGCCCGCAGCAAGCGCGCCGGCGAGGATGCGCTGCGCGCACTCATCCCGGACCTGGACGCCAAGGGCATCTCCCTGGTCGTCGTCTCCGGCGACATGATCGAGGGCACCGTGACGGCCACGCTGCTGGACCGCGCCAATCCGGGCGCCATCGAGGCCCGGCGCGCCGAGGCCGGCAAGCTGTACTCTGTCAACGAGTTCGCCGCCGAGGTCGCCGCCATGGCCGCCGCGGACGTGGCCTCCGGGCACACCCAGTACGTGGGCGGTGCCGACTACTTCACGAAGTAGACACCGCGGGCGTTGGGCGGGGCAGCCAGGCCGGATGCCCCGCCCAACGCGTGGCTTCAGATGCCGGCGAGCGCCAGCGCCACGTCCAGGTTGGGGATGTTGATCTGCGCGTCGGCGGCCGCGCGCACGGCCGGCTTGGCGTTGTACGCCACGCCCAGGCCGGCCGCCGCCATCATGTCGAGGTCGTTCGCGCCGTCGCCGATGGCCATGGAGTGTGCCGGGTCGATGCCCGCCGCCGCGCACCATTCGCGCAGCGCCGCGGCCTTCGCGGCCCGGTCCACGACCGCGCCGGACACGCGCCCGGTCAGGGTGCCGGCCACGATCTCCAGGTCGTTCGCCCGGGCGAAGTCGAGGTCCAGGTCGGCGGCCAGCGGGGCCAGGATCTGGGAGAACCCGCCCGAGACGGCGCACACGACGTGCCCGGCCGCCTTCGCGGTCCGCACCAGCCGCTCGGCACCCGGGGTGAGCTTGATCCGGGCGCCGACGTCGGCCAGCACGGACTCCGGCAGGCCGGCCAGGGTGGCGACGCGGTGGTGCAGGCTCTGGGCGAAGTCGAGTTCGCCGCGCATGGCCGCGGCCGTCACCTTCGCCACCTCCGCCTCCGTGCCGGCGTGCGCGGCCAACAGCTCGATGACCTCCTGCTGGATGAGCGTCGAGTCGACGTCCATGATGATGAGCTTGCGTGCGGCGGTGCGCAGGGCCGCGGGCACGACGGCGGTGTCCACGGATCCGCTCGCGGCGTCGGCGAGCGCCGTGCGCACCCGGGTGACGAATCCGTCGTCGTCCGTCGGCGCCAGCTCGAAGACGTGCGCCGCGAAATCCGGGTGCTCCGTACCCGACTCGGCGGTGACGGCGGCGCCGGTTCCGGCGAGCACGCTCCTGACCGTCTCGAGGTCGGCGGGGGACAGGGTGCGGCCATGGCTGACCGCCGCAAAGGTGGAGGGCATACGGGGGATTCTACCCAAATCCCGGGGCCGGCCCGTGCCGTGTTCGCCCCGGGATCCCGGTGGTTCGCGTGGGCGGGCGTGGGTGGAATAGGCTCATTGTCCATGAGTGAAGTTCTGGGTTTGGCCGGTGTCAGCGTGGTCCGCGGCACCAAGACGCTGCTGGATGCCGTCGACTGGCAGGTCCGCGAGGGGGAGCGTTGGGTCGTGCTCGGCCCGAACGGTGCCGGCAAGAGCACGCTGCTGCAGATTGCCGGCGCCCGCATGCACCCGACCCGCGGCGTGGCCGGCATCCTGGACGAGGTCCTGGGCGCCGTGGACGTGTTCGAGCTGCGCCCCCGCATCGGCCTGGCGTCCTCATCGCTGACCACCCAGATCCCCGAGCATGAAAAGGTGCTCAACGTGGTCGTCACCGCCGCGTACGGGGTGACCGGGCGCTGGCGCGAGGACTATGCCCGCGACGACGAGCGGCGCGCCTTCGGGCTGCTGGAGGAGTGGGGCGTCTCGACGCTGCTGAACCGGCCGTTCGCGTCGTTGAGCGAGGGGGAGCGCAAGCGCGTGCAGATCGCCCGGGCGCTCATGACGGACCCGGAACTGCTGCTGCTGGACGAGCCGGGCGCCGGGCTGGACCTGGCCGGGCGTGAGGACCTGGTCCGCCGCCTGGCCGAGCTGGCCCAGGACCCGTTCGCCCCGTCCATCGTGCTCGTCACCCACCACCTGGAGGAGGTGCCGCCGGGCTTCACGCACGCGCTGCTGCTGCGCGACGGGAACGTCGTGGCCGCCGGGCCCATCGCGGAGACGCTCACCGAGGCGAACCTTTCGGAGACGTTCGCGCTCCCGTTGACGGTGACGCGGGCCAACGGCCGCTACACCGCCGTCGCCCGCCACGACGGCTAGGNGATCGTCGGCTCCGGCTCGCTGGTCACGTTCCCCGTCCTCGTCGCGCTCGGCTACGCCCCGGTCAACGCCGTCATCTCCAACGCGATGGGCCTGGTGGCGGGCGGCTTCTCCGGCGCCTGGGGGTACCGGCGCGAGGCGGCCAGCATGCGGCGCACGCTGTGGCGGCTCATCCCCGTCTCGCTGGTGGGCGGGCTGCTGGGCGCGTACCTGCTGCTGCACCTGCCCGACTCGGTGTTCGGCGTGGTCGCCCCGATCCTGATCGTCGTCGCGTTGTTGCTGGTCATCTTCCAGCCGCGCCTGGCCGCCTGGGTGAAGAAGCGCAACGCCACCGAGCACATCACCCCCGACCAGGCCGACCACCAGCCGATCGCCCCGTCGCTGTATGCGCTCGTGTTCCTGATCGGCGTCTACGGCGGCTATTTCACGGCCGCCCAGGGCATCCTGCTGATGGCCGTGTTCGGCATCTTCCTGCATTCCACGCTGCAACAGTCCAACGCCGTCAAGGTCATCCTCACGCTCGTCGTGAACCTCGTCGCGGCCGTGTCCTACCTCTTGTTCGCGTTCAACCGGATCAATTGGCTGGTCGTGCTCCTGATCGCCGTCGGCTCCCTCGTCGGCGGGTTCGCCGGCGCCCACATCGGCCGCCGGCTCTCGCCGTTCTGGCTGCGTGCGGTCATCGTGGTGCTCGGCCTGGTCGCGCTGGCCAACTTGGTCGCCAAGCTGGTGGCGGCGTGACGCTCGTCCGGCTCGAATCGGCCGACGACCCGCGCGTGGCCGACTACGCCGCCCTGAGCGACGCGGCCCTGCGCCGGCGCACCGACCCGGAACGTGGCCTGTACATCGCCGAAAGCTCCAAGGTGCTGCGCCGTGCCCTGGACGCCGGGCACCGGCCTCGGTCGTTCTTCCTGGCCGAAAAGTGGCTCGACGGGTTGGCCGACGTGCTGGCCGCCCACCCGGACGTGCCCGCGTTCGTCGGCACGCCGGGCGTGTTGGAGGAGATCACCGGCTTCCACCTGCACCGTGGCGCGCTGGCCGCCATGCACCGCCCCGCCCCGGTCGCCGTGGACGCGCTGCTGGCCGGGGCGCGGCGCATCGCGGTGCTGGAGGACATCGTCGACCACACGAACCTCGGCGCCATCTTCCGCGCCGCCGCCGCCTTGGACGTCGATGCCGTGCTCGTCAGCCCGCACTGCGCCGACCCGTTGTACCGGCGCAGCATCCGGGTGAGCATGGGCACCGTGTTCCAGGTGCCGTGGGCCCGCCTCGACGCCTGGCCCGGCGCGCTGTCCGTGCTGCGGGCGGCCGGATTCACGACGGCGGCGCTCGCCCTGGCGCCCGATTCGCTGGGCATCGATGAGCTCGCCGCCCGCAATGACGAGAAGCTGGCGCTGATCCTCGGCACCGAGGGCGACGGGCTCGCCGACGGCACCCTGGCCGCGGCCGACCTGCGCGTGAAGATCCCAATGCGCCCCGGCGTGGACTCGCTGAACGTGGCCGCCGCCAGTGCGGTCGCGTTCTTCGCCTGCCGCGCCCGGTAGTGAACGGTGGTCGAGCCTGTCAGGTCGCGCTCCGGCTTGGGAATCCGGGCCGGAACCGGTAATGTTTCAAGATGGCCCCAACGGGCCCTTCCATGCTCATCAGCCTGGCCAAATCCAGGCGATATTTTCCAGAGGTAACTACCGTGAAGCAGAATATCCACCCGAAGTACGAAGTCGTCGTCTTCAACGACCTGGCCTCCGACACCAAGTTCCTGACGCGCTCCACGGCCACCTCGGACAAGACCATCGAATGGGAGGACGGCAACACGTACCCCGTCATCGACGTGGAAATCTCCTCCGCCTCGCACCCGTTCTACACCGGCAAGCAGCGCATCATGGACTCGGCCGGCCGCGTCGAGCGCTTCAACGCCCGCTTCAAGAACTTCGGCAAGAAGTAACGGACTTCGCCGCCGCACGGCAGGCCCGCACCAACAGGTGCGGGCCTGCCGTGCT
The DNA here is from genome assembly GCF_003946885.1 of Specibacter cremeus. Classification (GTDB taxonomy): domain Bacteria; phylum Actinomycetota; class Actinomycetes; order Actinomycetales; family Micrococcaceae; genus Specibacter; species Specibacter cremeus. Next base: position 10,600 of record NZ_RWKQ01000048.1, read on the forward strand.
TAACGGCTCCCGCCCTGTTGCGGGCCGCCTCGGCACGCGGTGGCCCGTGGCAAGATGGGAGCCATGGCTCCACAATTTCATGGCGAATACAAGGTCCGCGGCGGCAAGCTCGTCGTCGTCGACCTGGACACGGTGGCCGACGGCGCGGGTGACGGCTCCCGGCTCGCGAACGTGTCCGTCAGCGGCGACTTTTTCCTCGAACCCGACGAGGCGCTGGACACCATCAATGCCGCCCTGGCGGGCCTGTCCACCGAGCTGCCGGCCACGGCGCTGGCCGCGGCCATCGACGCGGCCCTGCCGGCCGACGTCGTGCTGTCCGGCTTTTCCGCGCACGCCGTCGCCGTCGCCGTCCGCCGCGCCCTGGCGAAGGCGACGACGTGGAGCGACCACCGGTGGGACATCATCGCCCCGACCGTCCAGCCGACGCTCGTCAACGTGGCCCTGGACGAGTTGCTCACCGAGGAGGTGGGCGCCGGCACACGCAACCCGACACTGCGCTTCTGGGACTGGCAAGAGCCGTCCGTGGTGATCGGCAGCTTCCAGTCCGTGCGCAACGAACTCGACCCGGACGGCGTCGCCGAACACGGCATCACCGTGGCCCGGCGGATCAGCGGCGGCGGGGCCATGTTCATGGAGGCCGGCAACTGCATCACGTACTCCCTGTACGTGCCGCAGAGCCTCGTGGACGGGCTGACGTTCGAAGAATCGTACGCGTTCCTGGACGCCTGGGTCATGGCGGCGCTGGACTCCATCGGCGTCACGGCGTTCTACGTCCCGCTCAACGACATCGCCACCGACCAGGGCAAGATCGGCGGCGCCGCGCAAAAGCGGCTGGCCAACGGCGGCCTGCTGCACCACGTCACCATGAGCTACGACATCGACGCGGACAAGATGGTCCAGGTGCTGCGCATCGGCCAGGAGAAGCTCTCCGACAAGGGCACCACGTCGGCCAAGAAGCGCGTCGATCCCTTGCGCCGGCAGACCGGACTGGACCGCGCGGACATCATCGCCGCCATGGCCGAGACCTTCACCCGCCGGTACGACGCCACGGCCACGGCGCTCACCGATGCGGAACTCGACGAGGCGGCCAGGCGGGTCGAGACGAAGTTCGGCACGCGCGCCTGGCTCGACCGCATCCCGTGACGGGCCCCGCGCCCCGGCGCTGGTGGCTGGAGCAACCGCCGGCCGCCTTTTCCTTCGTCATGGCCACCGGCATCGTGTCCACGGCGTTGCTCGATGTCGGTGCGCGGACCGCGTCGACGGCGTTGCGCTGGGTGGCCGCGGCCGCGCTCGTGGTCCTGGCGGCGGGGTTGCTGGCGCGCCTGGTCACGCGGACGGCGCCGGTGGTCGCCGATTTCCGCAGCCCGCACGTCGGATTCGGCTACCTGACCCTGGTGGCCGCCCTGAACGTGGTCGGCACCGGCTTCCACGCGACCGACCCGGCCGCAACCTGGCTGCTGGCCGCCGTGAGCGTGCCGGTGTGGCTGTTCCTGGCCTACGGCGTGCCGCTGTCCATGATGCTGCGCACCGACGCCGGTGCGAGCCGGCGGGCCCTGCTGCTGCCGGTGGACGGCAGCTGGTTCCTGTGGGTGGTGTCCACCCAGTCGCTGTCCATCGCCGCGGCCACGCTGGCCGCGGACGACCACACTCATCCGTTGCTCAACGATGCGGCCGTCGCGTTGTGGGGCATCGGCATCATGCTGTACCTGACACTCACGACGCTCGTCATCCTGCGCCTGCTCACCGGGGCCGACCGCGGCGAGGGCATCGTGCCGTCCAACTGGATCTTCATGGGCGCCACCGCCATCACGGTGCTGGCCGGGTCCCTGATCCTCGGGCTGCCGGCGGGGGCGGCCGTCGTGAAACTGGCCGCGCCGGTGGTGGGCGGGGTCAGCTACCTGCTGTGGGCGTTCGGGCTGTGGTGGGTGCCGCTGCTCGTCGCCTTCGGGTTCTGGCGCCACGCCATCCGGCGCGAACCCCTGCGCTACGGCACGGCGTTGTGGAGCATCGTGTTCCCGCTGGGCATGTTCGCCGCGGCCACGTTCCGGTTCGGGCGCGGCACCGGCCTGCCGGTCCTGGCCTCGATCGGCCAGTGGACCACGTGGGTGGCCGTCGTCGTGTGGGCCGCCGTCACGGCCGGCATGCTGGCCACGGCGGCCACGGCCCTGGCACGCCGTCGCAACGCCCGCCGAACCCAACTGTGACGCGGTAAGTGCTGGGAATCCGCGGAAAACCAGCATTTACCGCGTCACAGTTGGGAAGACGGGCGGGGGAGTATCCGCGAGGACGCGGCCCCGGGTCCCGTCCACCCGGACCGCCTGGCCGTCGCGCAGCACCGTGGTGCCGTTGCCGGTTCCCATGACGGCGGGGATCCCGTATTCGCGGGCCACGATGGCCGCATGGGAACCGATGCCGCCGGTGTCCACCACGACGGCCGCGGCTCGCTGGAACAGCGGCGTCCACGACGGGTTCGTGTACGGGCACACCAGCACCTCCCCGGGCAGCAGGGTGCCGAAGCCGGCCGGCGAGAGCACCACGCGCACCCGCCCGGCGGCGGTGCCGCGGCTGGCCCCCCGTCCGGAGAGCAGGGCATCGGGGCCGGCACCCCGGGCCGGGCGCAGCGCGGCCGGGTCGAACAGCGGCACGCCGGCCAGTTCACGCCGCCTGGCCGCCCGGGTCCGGGCGGCGTCGCGCAACCGGGGCGCCGCAGCCGCGGGCCAGACGCCGTCGTCGTCCACGCGGATCCGTTCCAGCTCGTCGAGACGCAGGTGGAAGACGTCTGCGGCCGCACCCAGGACGCCGGCCACCCGCAACCGCTCACCCATCTCGAGCAGTGCCCGGCGCAGCGCCGGAAGCGGTCCGGTCAGGTAGAAGTGCGAATCCTCCCGGAACGCGACGCCCGTCTTGGCGTCGGTGACGGCGCGCAGCACGATCCGCCGGATCGGGCCCACGCGCAGGGCCGGGTGGGCGACCAGGCGCCGCATCGCCTCACCCGTCTGGTTCGGAGCCGGCCGCCGCTCGCCGGCCGGTGCCTTGCCGGCGAGTGCCTTGATCAGGCCGAGCACCGTCTCGGGCGCATCGGCCCACGTCGGCGCGCTGGAGAGCACCACGCTGACCGTTTCGCGGTGGCCGTATTCATCGAGGAAGTCCCGGAACCGGGCCCGGAAGGCCGCAAACCCGGGATCGGTGTCGATGCGCCCGGACAGCGCCACGCCATCCTCGGTTTCAAACGCATGCGCCAACGCCTCGTCGCCCGCGACGTCGGCGGCAAGATCCGCCAGGGCCCGGTTGGCCTGGGCGGTGCGTGTCGTGGCGCCGGCGATCAGCGCCGAGCCCAGACCCGGACGCCCGAGGACCAGCAGCAGCGCGCGCATCGCGGCCTGCGGCACGAAGCTGCCGGGCAGGTAGGAGACGCGCAGCCCGGACACGAGGGACGCCGCCGCAAAGCAGCCGTGCACCTGCCGGAGCAGGCCGGCCCAGTCGAGCCCGGCCGGGTCGGCGGCGTCCAGCGCCCGCGTCGCGGCCAGGAACTCGGTGAACCGGGGATCGCGGGTCCATGTGGCCGGATCGTACCGGCGCACGCGCCGGGCCACCGACAGCGGGGCGGCGAGCGTCCGCAATGTGGGCCGCGGCACGGGCGGCACGAGCCGGACCACCACGCCGTCCTCCTGCGGCAGCAGCCGGTCCAGGGTGGGGAAGCGCACGCCGACGCTGCCGGCCATCCGCTCGAGCATGTCCTCGATCCCGTGTTGCAGCCAGCCGGTGACGTCCAACGGGTAGGGGCGTTCGACGAACATCTCAAGGAAGAACGGGCCCACCAGGCGCTGGAACCGGTTCAGTGAGAGTGGCTCGGGCGGCAGCGCGGTCATGGGCCGCGCCTGCAGGAGGTGGATGCCGCCGCCGGCGATGGCCCACTCCATGTCCTGCGGCCGGCCGAAGTGCTCCTGCACATGCCGGGCCAGGGCGGCCAGCGCATCCAGCTGCCCGTTGGAGAGCAGGTGCCGTGCCCCCTGCACCGGTCCGGCGCCGGTCCCACCGGGCGTCCAGGACGTCAGCGGCGCCGGTTTGCCCGGAATACCGGCGGCCAGCACGTAGTGTTCCGGGGTCACCTGACCGGACACGACGGCCTCGCCCAGCCCGGCCGCGGCGTCGATGACGATCTCGTCGCGCGCCCCGGTCACCGGGTTGGCGCTGAATATGACGCCCGCCGTGTCCGCCGGCACCATTCGTTGCACGACGACGGCGATCGCCACCTCGTGCGGGTCGACGCCCCGGCCGCGGCGGTAGGCGATGGCGCGGTCGGTCCACAGCGACGCCCAGCAGTCGGCGACGGCCCGCAGCACCGCCTCCACGCCCTCGACGAAGAGGTACGTGTCCTGCTGGCCGGCGAACGCGGCCCCGGGGAGGTCCTCGGCCGTGGCCGAGGAGCGGACCGCCACGGCCGGGGCGCCCACGCCGGCGTAGGCGGCGGCGATGGCGTCCCGCAGCGCATCCGGGATCGGTGCGGCCGCAATGAGCTCCCGCAGCGCGGCGCCGTCGGCCGGGGCATCGCCAAGGATGCCGGCGTGGCCCTCGAGCAGGGCCTCAACGCGGTCGCCCAGCCCGGGCTGCGCCAGCACGGCGGCATAGGCGGCCGTGGTCACGACGAACCCGGGCGGCACGGGAAACCCGCGGCGGGACAGTTCGCCGAGGTTGGCGCCCTTGCCGCCGGCCAGTGGCACATCGGCCGCACCGAAGTCCGCCAGCGCCCCCACCAGCCGTGACATGTCCGTCATCACCGGGCTCCTTCACCACTCAGCCGGGAAACGCCTTGCCCGGGTTCAGCAGGCCCTGCGGGTCCAGGGCGGCCTTGATGGCGCGGTGGAGCCCGATCACCCGCGGGTCGAACTCGGCCGCCATGCCGGGGAGCTTGAGCAGCCCCACGCCGTGTTCGCCGGTCGTGGTGCCGCCCAGTGCCAATGCGTCGGCGATGATGACGTCGAACGCGGTCTTCGCCCGGTCCCGGGCCGCGTCGTCGCCGTCGGGGACGATGATCAGCGGGTGCAGGTTGCCGTCCCCGGCATGGGCGATGTTGGCGATCGTGACATCGTGGGCCGTGGCCGTGTCCCGGATCCGGCGCAGCATTTCCGGCACGGCCGCCAGCGGCACGCACACATCCTCGGTGAGCACGGGCCCCAACCGTTCCAGGGCCGGGTACGCCAGCCGGCGGGCCAGGAACAGGTCGTCGGCCTGGTCCGCGTCGATGGACCGCTCCGCCCGGGTCGCGCCGTGCCGCACGAACAGGTCCTCGAGCTCCCGGGCGAGGTCGTCGCCGTGGGTCCCGGGCTCGTCGACGGCGGCCAGCAGCAGTACCTGCCCTGCCTCCGTCAGGCCCAGCTGCTTCCAGTCGTCCACGGCCTGCAGGCACGCCCGGTCGACGAGTTCCAGCGCGCTGGGGATGATGCCGGCCTCACCCACGGCCGCAATCGCGCGTCCGGCGTCGACGAGGTCGTCGAAGTAGGCGATGACGGCCCGGTTCTCCCGGCCGCCCAGCGGCAGCAGCCTCACGGTGGCCTCGGTGATGATGCCCAGGGTCCCCTCGGAGCCCACCATGAGCGCGGTGAGGTCGTAGCCTGCCACGCCCTTGGCCGTGCGCCGGCCGAGGTCCACCACCGAGCCATCCGCCAGGACGACCGTCAGGCCGAGCACGTAGTCGCCGGTGACGCCGTACTTCACGCAGCAGATGCCGCCGGCGTTCGTGGCGACGTTGCCGCCGATCGTGGAGATCTCGCGGCTGGCCGGGTCCGGCGGGTACCACAGGCCGTGCGCGGCGACGGCCCGGCGCAGGTCCTCGTTGAGCGTGCCGGCCCGGACCCGCGCGTAGCGTTCACGGTCGTTGACCTCGACGACGCCGGTCATGGTCTCCAGCGACAGCACGATCGCGTTGGCCACGGAGTTGGCGCCGCCGGAGAGCCCGGTGCCGGCGCCGCGCGGGACGATCCGCACCCCGACGGCCGCCGCCAGCGTGACGACGGCGGACACCTCCCCCGTGCTCCCGGCCAGCGGCGGCACGAAGTCGGCCCATTCGGCGTCGTCGTGGCTGTACGCGGCCAACGACGCCGCGTCCGTGCGGACCCGTCCGGCCGGGACGGCGCCGGCGAGGTCCGCAAGGAACCCGGCGTTCACGGCCGCGCCTCCCCGCGGGCGGGCTCACGGCCAAAGGCTTGCCCGGCCAGGGCCCACAGCAGGTGGTCGCGCCGCTCGACGATGATGCGCCGGAGCCCGGGCGCCGCGTCGCCGTGGGCCGCCAGCCAGGCGTCGGTGCGCCGCACCGTCGGGTGCGCGGCCGGGTCCGTGCCCGGCGGCAGGTCCTGGCGCCCCGGGTAGAGCCCGGCCACGATCCGGTCGGCGATCTCGATGCTGCGCTGGCCCCAGACCGTGTCGATGGCGGCGAAGTAGCGGTCCTCGAACGGGGCCAGCAGCTCGGGCCCGCCGATCGTGAAGCCGCTGATGGTGGCCCCGAGCAGCTGGTTGGTCAGTGTCGTGTCGCCGAGCGCGCTCGTCCAGGCCGCCTCCTTGACGTCGGCGGACGGACGGGCGGCCAGCGCTGTGGCATGGTCGGCGCGGGTGGCCGCCGTCGTGTCGGCCGCCAGTGCGGCGTCGAGTTCCGCCTCCGTGGCCACGCCCTGGGCGGCCAGCCCCTGCCAGGCGCGCCACCGCAGGTCGGCGTCCATGGCGAGCCCGGCGGGCACGCCGGAGCCGCCCAGCAGGGCCCGCAGCCGCGGGGCGACGGCGGCGCTGTCGCGCCCGAGCAGGGCCAGCGCCCGGGCCCAGACGAGCTGCTGGTCGCTGCCGGCCGCCGCGGCATCCAGCTCGCGTTCGACGGCGGTCGCCAGGAATGCGCGCAGCTGCCCACGCGTCTCGGCCGGGGTGTAGTGGGTGAGCGCGACGCAGGCGTTGTCGACGAGCGACTGCAACACGGCGATGTCGTCCTCGCTCGCGGCGAAGGCCGCCACGGCGTGCACGTAGGCGTCGGCCGACAGCACGGCGTCGCGGGTGGCGTTCCACAGCGACGACCAGACCAGGCTGCGGGCCATCGGGTCGGCCAGTGCGTCCAGACCGGTGAGCGCCGTGGCCAGCGAGGCCGGATCGAGCCGGACCTTGGCATAGGTGAGGTCCTCGTCGTTGACGATGACGAGGTCCGGGGCGGGGGCGCCGACGAGTTCGGTCACGGTCGTCACGGGCCCGGCCACGTCGATCGTGGCACGGCCGTACCGGACCAGGGCACCGCCGTCGTTCCTGTCGCCGTCGAACCTGTACAGGCCCACGGCCAACCGGTGCGGTCGCGGTGCCGGTTCGCCCGTGACCGGATCCACGGCGTCCTGGCGGATGGACAGGTCGGTGATGGCGCCGTCGGCGACCGTGACGGCCGGGGTGAGCGTGGCGATGCCGGCGGTCTGCAGCCACTGGCGGGCCCACGTGCGCAGGTCGCGGCCGGAGGCCGTGCCGAGGGGTTCGAGCAGGTCGGCCAGCGCCGTGTTCGCGTAGGCGTGCGTGCGGAAGTACTCCCGCGCGCCGGCCAGGAACGCGTCCTGGCCCACGTAGGCGACGAGCTGCTTGAGCACGGAGGCGCCCTTGGCGTAGGTGATGCCGTCGAAGTTCTGCTTCGCGGCCTCCAGCGTGGGGATGTCGGCCACGATGGGGTGCGTGGTGGGCAGCTGGTCCTGGACGTACGCCCACGTCTTGCGCCGGCTCGCGAACAACGTCCACGATTTCGCGGCCCACGGCGTGGCCTCGGCGACGGCCAGGTGGCCCATGAAGTCCGCGAACGACTCCTTCAGCCACAGGTCGTCCCACCAGGCCATGGTGACGAGGTCGCCGAACCACATGTGCGCCATCTCGTGCATGATCGTGTTGGCGCGCTGCTGGTACTGGGTGTCCGTGGCGCGCGAGGTGAACACGTAGGCCTCGGTGAACGTGACCAGGCCCGGGTTCTCCATGGCGCCGAGGTTGTATTCGGGCACGAACGCCTGGCCGTACTTGCCGAACGGGTACGGGTAGTCGAACACCCGGTGGAAGAACGCGAGGCCGGCCTTCGTGACGTCGAAGATGGCGCCCGCGTCGAAGTGCTCCGCCATGGAGGCGCGGCAGTAGGCGGCCAGCGGGATCTCGAGGATCTCACCGGCGTGGGCGCTGTCCGGGCCGAACGTCATGGCGAAGTGGTCCTCGGCCTTGAAGTAGGGCCCGGCCAGGATGGTGGTGATGTACGTGGAGATGGGCGCCGTCGGGGCGAAGTCCCAGCGGACGGCGTCGCCGTTTGCCGTCCCGACGGGTGTCTGCGCGACGGGCTCCCGGTTGGAGCCGACCTCCCAGCCGGCGGGGGCGGTGACGTGGAACGTGAACGGCGCCTTCAGGTCGGGTTGTTCGAAGTTGGCGAACACGCGGCGGGCGTCGGCGGGCTCGTACTGGGTGTACGTGTAGACGCGCCCGTCGGCCGGGTCGGTGAACCGGTGCAGGCCCTCACCGCTGCGCGAATAGGCGGCCGTGGCCGTGACCACCACCGTGTTCTCGGCGGCCAGGTCCGGCAGGGCGATGCGCGCGTCCTCGACGACGACGGCCGGGTCCAGCTCCTTGCCGTTGAGCACCACGGACTGCACGCCGAGGCCGATGAAATCCAGGAAGGTGGTGGCGCCGGGCGTGGCGGCGGCGAACCGGATGGTGCTGGTCGTGGCGAAGCCCGGCCGCGCCGCGTCCGGAGCGTCGCTGAGGTCCACGGCCACGTCGTAGTCGTGGACGGCCACCAGGGCCTTGCGGGCGGCCGCTTCCTCGCGGTGCAGATTCGAATTGCGCAGATTTGAATTGTGCGGATTTGAGTTAGACACGGTTTCATCTAACCACGCCGTGCGGGACCCGGTCAGCGCCCCATCAGGTGCACGGCCGCCAGTGCGAGCGCGGCGATCAGCACCCACGCGCACAACGCCATGAGCGTGGCCCGCAGCCCGCTGTGGAACAGTTCGCGAACCCGCACCGCGGACCCCAGGCCGAACAGCGCCGCACCCAGCACGACGTCCTGTGCCAGTCCGGCCGCGTCCACCAGGCCGGGTCCGGCCCAGCCGAGCGTGCGCACCGTGACGAGGGCCAGGAAGCCGACTACGAACAACGGCACGACCGGCGGGAACCGTGCCGGCGACACCGCCGTGGCCGCCATCGAACCTGTCGCGGGAGACGCGGCGGCGAGCCGGGCACTGCGGACGTGCCGGCGTCGTTCGAACACGCCGACGGCGGCGACCATCGGCGCCAGCAGCACCACACGGGTGAGCTTGATGATGATCGCGGCGGACAGGGCGGCGGCGCCGGCCGTCTGCGCCGTGGCCACGACCTGCCCGACGTCGTGCACGCCGGCGCCGACCCACTGCCCGAACATCACCGGGCCCAGCCCGAGCGGGTGCATGAGCAGCGGCAGCACGCCGATGGCCAGCGTGCCGCACAGCGTCACGAGCGCCACCGGCAGCACCGTCTCGCGGGTCCGCGTTCCCTTCACGGCCGCCATGGCGCCGATCGCGGACGCGCCGCAGATGGCGAAGCCCGTGGCGATCAGCAGGGGGGTGTCGCCGGGCAGCCGGAACAGCCGGCCGAGCGCGTACGTGCCGGCGAACGCCAGCAGCACCACCGCGACGACGAGCGCGCCCGTGCGCCAGCCGAGCGCGGCGATATCGGCCAGGCTCAGTTTCAGGCCCAGCAGCACGATGCCGGCCCGCATCAGGTGCTTGCCGGCGGCGTTGAGCCCGGCCCGCCACGGCCCGTCGCACAGCCCGGCCGTGCCCGGCAGGTTGACGGCGACGATGCCGAGCACGACGGCGATGGTCATGGCCGGCAGCCACGGCACCAGGGCGTGGGTTGCCAACGCGACCGCCACCGCGGCCAGGGCGGCCGCCAGGCCGGGGATCGTCCGGGGCAGGGGCGTGCTCACCAGGGACTGGGCGTGTAGTCCTTCAGGAACACGCCGTGCTGGTCCTCGCCGGCCTCGCCCATGACGATCGGGTCATAGACGCGGGCGGCCCCGTCGACCAGGTCCAGCGGGGCGTGGAAACCCTCCTCGGCCAGCCGGATCTTCGTGAAGTGCGGGCGCTCGTCGGTGATCCAGCCGGTGTCCACGGCCGTCATGAGGATGCCGTCGGTCTCCAGCATCTCGCCGGCCGCCGTGCGCGTCATCATGTTCAACGCGGCCTTGGCCATGTTCGTGTGCGGGTGGCCCGGGCCCTTGTAGGCGCGGGAGAACTGCCCCTCCATGGCGGAGACGTTCACGATGTACTTGCGCCGGGCCGTCGACGCGCGCATGGCCGGACGCAGCCGGGAGACCAGCAGGAACGGGGCCGTCACGTTGCACAGCTGCACCTCGAGCATCTCCAGCGGGTCGACCTGGTCCACGACCTGCGTCCAGCTGTTGATCGTGGCCAGGTCCGGGACCAGCCCGCCGGCGTCGATGGCCGTGCCGGCGGCGATGCGTTCTGGCGACGCGGATCCCATGGACAGGGCCAGCGAGGCGATCTCGTCCCCGGCCAGCACCGGGTGCTCGGCGATCTGGGCGGCCAGCGCCAGCGGGTGCCTGTCATGGGCGTGCCCGAACGTGACGAGCTCGGGCATGGGTGCGTCGTCGGGCAGCGGTTCGAGCTCGGCGTCCACCAGCGGCTTGTAGGCGGTGGAGGAGCGGCGCACGGTCTGGGCCGCGTTGTTGATGATGATGTCCAGCGGCCCGGCCTCGGTCAGCGAGTCGGCCAGGGCCACCACCTGGGCGGGGTCGCGCAGGTCGATGCCGACGATCCGCAGCCGGTGCAGCCAGTCGCCGCTGTCCTCCATGGCCGCGAAGCGGCGCGCCGCGTCCTTCGGGAAGCGCGTCGTGATGGTGGTGTGCGCGCCGTCGCGCAGCAGCCGCAGCGCGATGTACATGCCGATCTTCGCGCGGCCGCCGGTCAGCAGGGCGCGCCGCCCGGTCAGGTCGGTTCGCGCGTCCCGCTTGGAGTGGTTGAACGCGGCGCACTCCGGGCACAGCTGGTGGTAGAACGCGTCGACCTGCGTGTAATGCCGCTTGCACACGTAGCAGGCGCGCGAGCGCAGCAGCGTCCCGGCCACGGCACCGCCGGCCGACGGCGCCAGCTTGTTGCCGCGCGTCTCGTCGTCGATGCGGTCCGGGGCCGCCGTCGCCGTGCGCGCGATGACGGCCCGGTCGGCGGCGTTGACGGCGTCGCGCTTCGTAGTCCGGCGGTGCCTTTTCACGGCCTTGAACATTTTGCCCGTGGCGTGGCGCACCTTTATGTAATCGGGGTGTTCCTCGTCGTAAAGGTGAATCGTCTCCAAAACCTTGATGCAGTTTTGGACTTCCTCGGGCGTCAGGTCAGCGGCAGTCACCCATCAATTTTAGCCGCTGCCGGGACCGGGTCCGCCCCGCCGGTGACCGCCCGGGTGGCGTCCACCTGGTGCTCGACCACGCTGGCCAGCTTTTCGCCGCACACCTCGTCCCGTTCGATCGCCTCCTGCAGGGCCTGCGGCATTTCCGCCGCGAGCGTGCGGGCCAGCTCGATCTCGGCCGGTTCCGGCGCCGGGACCAGCTGGCCCTTGCGCAGCACGGTGAGCCCGGAGCCGGTGACGTGGAAGCCGCGGGCGCGGTCCAGTTCCGGGTCGACGCCGATGACGGCCTCGGCCGGGATACGCACGTTCTTGTCGATGATGGCATGCCGGACGACGGCGCCGGGCCCGACGGCGACCTTGTCCAGCAGCACCGAATCGATGACGCGCGCGCCGGTGCCCACGAACACGCCATGGGACAGCACGGAGTGCTCGACGACACCGCCCGAGACGACGACGCCGCTGGAGACGATCGAGTCCAGCGCGGTGCCGATCGTGTTGTGGGTGCCGCGGACGAACTTGGCCGGCGGGGACGTGTTGTGCCGGGTGAAGATGGGCCATTCGGCGTTGTACAGGTTGAACACGGGCATGGGGGAGATGAGGTCCATGTGCGCGTCGTAGTAGGCGTCCAGCGTGCCCACGTCGCGCCAGTAGGTCCGGTCCCGGTCGGTGGCGCCGGGGATGTCGTTGGAGGTGAAGTCGTAGACGCAGGCCTCGTTGCGGTCGACGAAGTAGGGCACGATGTCCCCGCCCATGTCGTGTCCGGTGTCCAGCCGGGCCGCGTCGTGTTCGAGGGCCTCGACGAGCGCGTCGGCGTCGAACACGTAGTTGCCCATGGACGCCAGGAAGGAGTCCGGGTCCTCGGGCAGCCCGGCGGTCGACGCCGGCTTCTCGACGAACGCGGCGATCCGGTGCGCGCCCGGCGCATCGGATTCGTGCTCGCGGTCCACCTCGATGACCCCGAACTGGTCGGCCATTTCCAGCGGCTGGCGCACGGCCGCCACGGTGGCCCGGGCCCCGGAGGCGATGTGGCTTTCGACCATCTGCTCGAAGTCCATCCGGTACACGTGGTCGGCACCGACGACGACGACGATGTCCGGTGCGGCGTCGACGATCAGGTTCATGGACTGGAAGATGGCGTTCGCGCTGCCCAGGAACCAGCTCTTGCCCATGCGCTGTTGGGCGGGCACCGACGCCACATAGTTGCCCAACTGGGTTGACATCCGCCACGTCTCCGAGACGTGCCGGTCCAGGCTGTGCGACTTGTACTGGGTCAACACCACGACCCGGTGGTAGCCCGAATTGGCCAGGTTCGACAACGCGAAGTCCACCAGCCGGTAGCCTGCGAACGGGACGGCCGGCTTGGCCCGGTCCGCCGTCAGCGGCATCAATCGCTTGCCCTCACCACCGGCCAGCACGATGGCCAGCACCTTCTTCACCGACATTTCACAACCTCTGTCCCTTGAATGTTGCAATTGTCATCCGACTTTTACCGGTCGGTTGGCTTCACACTAGATCAAACGCGTCGCGGCCGACTACCTTGGTGCTGTGCGAGTCGACATTGTGACAAGAGAATTCCCGCCCGAGATCTACGGGGGCGCCGGTGTGCATGTGGCCGAGCTGAGCCGGGTGCTGGCGGCGCAGGTGGACCTGCGCGTGCGCGCGTTCGGCGCCCCGCGCCCGGCGGACTACCACGGCGCCCGGGTGTCCTCGTACGGGAACCTGCCCGAACTCGGGGAGGCGAATGCCGCTTTGCAGACCCTCGGCGTGGACCTGCAGGTGGTCCCGGACATTGCCGGCGCGGACCTGGTGCACTCGCACACGTGGTATGCGAACATGGCCGGTCACCTGGCCTCGCTGCTGCACGGCATCCCGCACGTGCTCAGCGCGCACAGCCTCGAGCCGCTGCGCCCCTGGAAGGCGGAGCAGCTCGGCGGAGGGTATGCGCTCTCGTCCTGGGCGGAGAGGACGGCCTTCGAGGCGGCCGCCGCCGTCATCGCGGTCTCCGACGGCATGCGCCAGGACATCCTGCGCTCCTACCCGGGCGTCGACCCGGCGAAGGTTCGGGTCGTGCACAACGGGATCGACGTGGACCTGTGGCGGCCGGACCCGGGCGACGACCTCGTGCGCACGCTCGGCATCGACCCCGGACGGCCCAGCGTCGCCTGGGTGGGCCGGATCACCCGGCAGAAGGGCGTGCCGTACCTGCTCCGGGCCGCGGCGCAGCTGCCGCCGGACGTGCAGCTGGTGCTGTGCGCCGGCGCCGCCGACACGCCCGCGCTGGCCGCCGAGGTCGCCGGCCTGATCGACGGGCTGCGGGCCACCCGGGACGGCGTCGTCGTGATCGAACGCATGCTGCCGCGGCACGAACTCATCCAGGTGCTCAGCCATGCGACGGTGTTCGCCTGCCCGTCCGTCTACGAGCCGTTGGGCATCGTCAACCTGGAGGCCATGGCGTGCGGGGCCGCCGTCGTGGCCAGCGCCACCGGCGGCATCCCGGAGGTCGTCGACCACGGGACGACCGGCCTGCTCGTGCCGCTGGAGCAGGCCGCCGACGGCACCGGCACCCCGGTCGACCCGGACCGCTTCGTCGACGACTTCGCGGCGGCGCTCAACCAGGTAGTCGGCGACCCCGCCGGCGCGCGCGCCATGGGCGAACGCGGCCGGGCCCGGGCTGCCGAGCACTTCGCGTGGGAGAGCATCGGCCTGGCGACCCTGGACGTGTACGAGTCCGTGCTCTAGTACCGACCGCTGGTTGAGCTTGCCGAAACTTGGCGAGCATGTCGGTGGTCGAGCTTGTCGAGACGCGGGTTTCGACAGGCTTAACGGTTTCGACAGGCTCAACCACAGGGTCCTCAGTTCTTTCTGAGCAGCAGCACCTTTTCGTCGATGGGCGCCCCGGAGCTGGCCCGCAACGCGCGGTAGTGGTCCCGGGCCTCGTCCTGGCGCTCGCGTTCCACCCCGGACGCGATGGGCGCGCGGAGGTGTTCGGGGCCGTAGCCGAAGGCCGCCACCAGGTCCGCCGCGTGCGGACGCAGCTTCGCCAGCAGGCGATTGATGTACGGGCCCAGCGTGCGGGCACGCTGCATGGAGATCCGGCCGTTCATCAGGTACCAGTCGAGGTGCTTCTCGATGAGCGTCAGCCCGAACAGGTTGCGCAGGCGGGCCAGGACCCGGCGCGTGCCGGCGTCCTCGATCGTGCCCAGCGCGTCCGTGAACGCCTCCCACTGGAGCAGTTCGGCATGGGCGTGGGCGGCCTGGATGAGCTCGTGCTGGTGGTCGTTGAATAGGGCGGCCGCCCGGTCCTTGGGCAGCTTGGCCGCCTCCCGCAGCGCCCCCGCCACCTCGGCGACCATGCCCTGGACGCGTTCGGTGAGCAGCCGGCGCTGGGTGGCCTCGTGCTTGAGCGCATTCGCCGACTTCTGCGCATTGCCGGAGTCGGAGACGAACTGCGCGACCTGCCGCAGCCCGGTCTTGTTCAGCGTCAGGTCGGCCGCCGCGCCGGCGACGAAGCGCGCCAGCACGCCGATGTCCATGGAGCGGAACTCCAAGCTGTAGTCGGCGAGCAGGCGTTTGGCCACGAGCTGCAGCAGCACGTTGTTGTCGCCCTCGAACGTGGCATACACGTCCAGGTCGGCGCGCAGCGAGACGAACCGGTTCTCGGCCATGAACCCGGCGCCGCCGCACGCCTCCCGGCATTCCTGCAACGTCTCGAGGGCGTGCCAGGTGGAGAGCGGCTTCAACGCCGCGGCCAGGGTTTCCAGGTCCTGCCGGTCCGCGTCCGTGTCCTGCGCGCCGGAGAACACGCCGTCGAACTTCGCCAGCAGCGTCTCGTGCGCGAACGACGCCGCATAGGTGGTGGCCAGCAGCGGCAGCAGCCGGCGCTGGTGGCGCTGGTAATCCAGCAGCACAACCTCGTCGACGTCGGAGGCGGCGGTGAACTGGCGCCGTTCACCGGCGTACGTGATGGCGATCTGCAGCGCGACCTTGGCGGCGGCGACGGCGGCGCCGTCCAGCGACACGCGGCCCTGGACCAGGGTGCCGAGCATGGTGAAGAAGCGCCGGCCCGGGCTGGCGATGGGGGAGCTGTACGTGCCGTCGGGGGCCACGTCGCCGTACCGGTTGAGCAGGTTCGTGCGCGGGATGCGGACGTTCGTAAAGCACAGCCGGCCGTTGTCGATCCCGTTCAGCCCGCCCTTGACGCCGTCGTCGTGGTTGCGCACCCCGGGCAGGAACTCCTTCGTCGCCGGGTCGCGCAGCTCCACATAGAACGCGTGCACGCCGTGGTTCACGCCCTTCGTGATGAGTTGCGCGAACACGACGGCGGCCTCGCCGTGCAGGGCGGCGTTGCCGATGAACTCCTTCCAGGCGGCGCGGAACGGGGTGTGGATCACGAATTGCCCCGCGTCGGGGTCATAGCTGGCGGTCGTGGCGATCGAGGCGACGTCCGAGCCGTGCCCGATCTCCGTCATGGCGAAGCAGCCCGGGATGTCCAGGCTCAGGATGCCGGGAAGCCACTTGTCGTGGTGCCCGGCGGTGCCCAGGTGCAGCACGGCGGAGCCGAACAGCCCCCATTGGACACCGGCCTTGATCTGCAGCGACGGGTCGGCCGTGACGAGTTCCTCGAACCCGGCGACGTTGCCGCCGTGGTCGTCGCCGCCGCCCAGCCGGGCCGGGAACGCCCGGTGCACGGCCTTTTCGCGGACCAGCACCTGCAACTGACCGAACACGCGGGCGCGGTGGTCCGTGTGGGTCAGCCCCTCGATCTTATGCATGTCCGGGTTCGCCGCGAGCGCCCGGGCCTGGCGCCGGACGTCGGCCCAACGGCCCAGCAGCAGTTCGCCCAGGGCGGCAACGTCGACTTCCGGCGCGTCGCCACCGTGGGTGGTTCGGGTTGTCATGGCCGGGGTGGTGGCGGGGCTCATCGGGGTCCTCACTTGCGCTCGTGGTGGGTGGAAAGTGGTGCGGTGCCGGTGGGCAGGCCGTCGAACAGCCAGGCGGCGACCTGTTCGGCCATGGCGGCCGCGTCGGGATTCTCCGGGGACGGGGCGGCGCGCAGCCAGTGTTCACCGACGCTGCGGATCAGTCCCAGCGCGGCGACCGGCCAGTAGCCCAGCAGCGGTGCGTCCTCCTCGACGGCGCCGTCCTCGAGGAGGTAGCGCCGCAGGGGCGTGGCGATCAGTGTCACGAGGGCGTCGAAGAAGCCGCCGAGCTCCACGGTGGGCGGACCGGGGATGTCGTCGGTGGCGGAGGTGACGAAGATGTACACGTTGGGGGAGGTCTGCGCCGTGGTCAGGTAGGCGTGCACCATGTTCACGAGGCCCTCGCGGGGGCCGCGGGCCGTCCGCCCGGCGGCCACGATGGCGCCCTGCAGCTGGGCGATCACCACCTCGCCGACGGCCTTCTGCAGTCCCGCCTTGTCGCCGAAATACCGGTAGAACACGGACTTCGAGGTGCCCGCCGCGGCGGCGATGTCCTCCATGGAGGCATCGGCGCCGAGCCTGTGCACGGCGCGGCGCGCCGCCTTGATGAGGGTACGACGGCGTTGCTCACGGTGGGATTCCCAGCGCGCCGACCGCCCGTCGACGGGGGATGCCGTCGTGGGCACGGGGTGGACTGCTTTCACGGTACCCAGCGTATCAGGTACGCTGAGTACCAGTAATCGTCGTCACCCCAAGGAGACACCCCATGACCCCCAGGGCACCCCAGCCGGCCCCGGCCGCACTGCCGCGCCGCGCCGTCGTCGTCGGCGGCAACCGCATCCCGTTCGCCCGCGCCGGCGGCGCCTACGCGAAGGCCTCCAACCAGGACATGCTCACGGCCGCCCTCGACGGCCTGGTGGCCCGCTTCGGCCTGCAGGACGAGACGATCGGGGAGGTGGCGGCCGGCGCCGTGCTCAAGCACTCGCGCGACTTCAACCTGACCCGGGAGGCCGTCCTCGGCTCGGCGCTGGCGCCGACCACGCCGGCCTACGACCTGCAACAGGCCTGCGCCACCGGCATGGAGGCGGTCGTCGGCCTCTCGAACAAGATCAGGCTCGGCCAGATCGACTCGGCCATCGCCGGCGGCGTCGACTCCGCCTCCGACGCCCCCATCGCCGTCAGCGAGGGCCTGCGCGCCATCCTGCTCGACCTCAACCGCGCCAAGACGGTGCGCCGGCGGGCGCGCATCCTGGCCCGCCTCCGGCCCAAGGACCTGTCCCCGGACAGCCCGTCCACCAGCGAGCCGCGCACCGGGCTGTCGATGGGCGAACACCAGGCGCTCACGACGAAACAGTGGAACATCACCCGCCAGGCGCAGGACGAGCTGGCGCTGGCCAGCCACCAGAACCTGGCCGCCGCGTACGACCGCGGCTTCTTCGACGACCTCATCACCCCGTACCGGGGCGTGGCCCGCGACAACAACCTGCGCGCCGACAGCACCCTCGCCAAGCTTGCCTCGCTCAAGCCCGTGTTCGGCAAGAACCTCGGGGCGGCGGCGACCATGACCGCCGGCAACTCCACCCCGCTCACCGACGGCGCGTCCACCGTGCTGCTGGCCTCCGAGGAGTGGGCCACCGCCCACGACCTGCCCATGCTGGCCACCGTCGTCGACGGCGAGGCCGGCGCCGTCGACTTCGTGCACGGCAGGGACGGGCTGCTCATGGCGCCCGCCTTCGCCGTGCCGCGCCTGCTGGCCCGCAACGGGCTGACGCTGGACGACCTGGACTTCGTGGAGATCCACGAGGCGTTCGCCGGCACCGTGCTGGCCACGCTGGCCGCGTGGGAGGACCCGGACTTCGGCCGTGACCGGCTGGGCCTGGACGGCGCCTTCGGCACCGTGGACCGCGGCCGGCTGAACGTGAACGGCTCGTCGCTGGCCGCCGGCCACCCGTTCGCGGCCACCGGCGGGCGGCTCGTGGCCACGCTGGCCAAGATGCTGCACGACGCCGGCACCGTGGACGGCCGGCCCGCGCGCGGGCTGATCTCCGTGTGCGCCGCCGGCGGCCAGGGCGTCGTCGCGCTGCTTGAGGCGAGCGTCCAGGATGCGTAGCAGGAGCGCCCCGGGCGCCGACTCGTACACAGCGTTCGTCAACCGCGGCTTCGGCAGGGTGCTGGCCAGGCGCCTGGGCCTGCCGCGGCCGGCCATCCTGCGCCGGTACACGCCGGGCGCCCCGCTGCTGGCCGGACCCGTCCTGGTGGTCGGGGTCGGTGCGGGGGCCGACGCGCTCGCGGGCGCCCTGCTGGCGTGGCAGCTGGACGTCCGCCGGCACGCCACGCCGGGGGAGCGGCTGGCGGCCATCGTCGTCGTGCTCGACGAGTTGGCGCACCCCGATGAGCTGTCCGACCCGGTGCGTGCGGCCGGCGCGTCGCTGCGCGACCTGGCCGGCAACGGCCGCGTGGTCACCATCTCCCGGCCGGCCGCCGCCGACCAGGCGCCGGCGCCGGCGGCCGCGCGCCACGCGGTCGACGGCATCCTGCGCTCGCTCGCCAAGGAGCTGCGCGCCGGGTCCACCGCGAACGGGCTGATGCTGGCCGACGGCGTGGCGCCCGATGCGCCGAACACGCTCGGGGCGCTGCGCTTCCTCCTGTCCGCCCGGTCGGCGTTCGTCGATGGCCAGTTCCTCTCGGTTGGCACGCCGGGACAAGCTGGCGCGATCGACCGGGCGCGGCCCCTGGACGGCCGGGTCGCCGTGGTCACCGGTGCGGCCCGCGGCATCGGTGCGGCCATCGCCCGCACGCTGGCACGCGACGGCGCCGCCGTGATCGCCGTCGACGTGCCCGCCGCCGGGGACCACCTGGCGGCGGTGGCCAACGAGATCCGCGGCACGGCGCTGCAGGTCGACATCACGGCCGCGGACGCCGGCGAGCGCATCCTGGCCCACGCCGCACAACGGCACGGCCGGCTCGACATCGTCGTGCACAACGCCGGCATCACCCGCGACAAGCTGCTGGCCAACATGGACGCGGCCCGCTGGGATTCCGTCATCGCCGTGAACATCGCCGCCCAGCTGCGCATCAACGAGGCGCTGCTGGCCTCGGACCTGTTCACGCGCAGCCCGCGCATCGTGTCGGTGTCGTCCACGAGCGGCATCGCCGGCAACCGCGGCCAGACGAACTATGCCGCGTCCAAGGCCGGTGTGATCGGCATGGTCAAGGCCACCGCGCCGCTGCTGGCCGGGCGCGGGGGGACGGTCAACGCCGTCGCCCCCGGCTTCATCGAGACCGAGATGACGGCCCGCATCCCCTTCGCCACGCGCGAGGTGGCCCGCCGGCTCAACAGCCTGCAGCAGGGCGGCAAGCCGGCGGACGTGGCCGAGGCCATCGCGTTCCTGGCCTCCGATGCGGCCGCCGGGGTCACCGGGAACGTGCTGCGCGTGTGCGGGCAGAACCTGGTGGGGCAGTGAGCGCCGGGGGAGGGCGGCCGGCCGCGGGGCCGTCGTTGTCGAAGCTGTACGTGAACGCCGTGGCCATGGCGGCCAAGGCGAGGCTGCTGCGCACGGCGCCGGTCCTCACGCTGCCGTCCCGGGCCGCGGAGGTCACCGGCATCAGGGCGGACCCGGCGAAACTGACCGAATTCCAGCACCTGATGGGCCAGCCGGCCCGCGACGTGCTGCCCTCCGGGTACGTCCATGCCCTGGCGTTCCCGGTCGCCATGTCCGTCATGGTCGACGACGAGTTCCCGCTGCCGCTGCTGGGCATGATCCACCTGCGCAACGAGGTCGAGCACCTGGCCCCCATCCAGTACCGGCAGCCGCTGGCCGTCCGGGCGTGGGCCCGCAACCTGGCCGGGCACCGCGCCGGCACGCAGGTCGAGATCGTCGCCGAGGTCCGGGCCGCGCCCGACCCGGCCGTCGTCTGGCGGGGCGTGTCCACGTACCTGGCCAGGGGGGTGTTCCTGCCGGGCCTGGACAAGCCCGGTCTGGACAAGCATGGTCTGGACAGGCCCGCCACGGCGTCCGCCCGCGAGGGGTTCGATCCGCCGGCGGCGACGGCGCGGTGGCGGCTGGGCGTCGACACCGGACGCGCCTACGCGGCCGTGTCGGGCGACTTCAACCCGATCCACCTGAGCGTGCTCAGCGCGAGGATGCTGGGCATGCGCCGCTCGATCGCGCACGGCATGTATGCAGCCTCGCGCGTGATCGAGGGCATCGGCTCGCCGAAGCCGGACGCGTTCGCGTGGGACATCTCGTTCGGCGCGCCGATCTTCCTGCCGGCCACGGTGTCGCTGTGCGTCACCGACAGGTCCGACGACGGCGGCGGCTGGGCGGGTGCCGGGTTCGTGGGCTGGAATGCGAGCAGCGCCAGGCAGCATTTCAGCGGTTCCGTACGGGTGCTCCCCGCGTAGTCACCCCCTCCCGTGGTCGAGCCTGTCGAGACCCGTCGCGGCCGTGGGCCCCCTCCGAGCTTGCGAGGGCGGGGAGCGGCTGGGCAGCGAGACCCTCATACGAGACCTGTTGGCTTGGGGTCCGAGGAGGATCGGTACGGAAATTCACGCTAAGCGGTCATGCGGCGTCGCCGGCGCGTTTGATGGCGCGGTAGACGGTTGAGCGGGCCACCGCGACGAGTTCGGCAATCTCTACCGTTGTGTGTTTCCCTGCCCGGTGAACGGAGACCAGGTGGGCTTCCCGTGTTTTGGTGAGCTTGGGCTGTTTCCCTCGGAGGCGGCCCTTTGCCTTGGCGACTGCCATGCCCTCCCGGGTCCTTGCCCGGATCAGGTCTGCTTCGAATTCGGCGACCATGGCCAGGACGTTGAAGAGTAGCCGGCCCACCGGATCGGTAGGGTCGTGGACCGAGCCGCCGATGCTCAGCTTGACTCCGCGGCGGGTGAGATCGTCGGCGATGTCCGTCGCGTAGCGTAGGGACCGGGCCAAGCGGTCGAGTTTGGTCACAACCAGGGTGTCCCGGCCCGGCAGGCGGCCGGCGCTTCCCTGAGCCCGGGCGGGCCCGGTTGGCGCCGGTGAGGCCCTGGTCGGTGAACGTCTTCTGCGGTGTGACCCCGAGAGTGGCCAGGGCGTTTTTCTGGGCGGTGAGGTCGTGGTCGTTCGCCTTGCCGCCATGGCAGCCGCGCTAGCGCTAGCGGTGCTGAGCGGATGTGCACAGCCGGCCACGCCGGCAGACGACGCCGCGGAAGGTCCGATAATCACCCGCGCCTCGAGCGTCCCCTTCGATCTCTACACGCACTGCGGGCATCTACGAGGCGCGAGTGCAGG
Source organism: Specibacter cremeus (assembly GCF_003946885.1). Classification (GTDB taxonomy): domain Bacteria; phylum Actinomycetota; class Actinomycetes; order Actinomycetales; family Micrococcaceae; genus Specibacter; species Specibacter cremeus. The sequence goes on from NZ_RWKQ01000048.1 coordinate 32,174, forward strand.
ACACCCGCTTCGGCGCCGACCAGCCGCTCGACGACGGCCACGGAAATCCTCCTGGTGGCTGGGGCAACCCCTACCAGTCAGGCACCATCACGGTCGCAGGGCCAAAGGCCGTCTTCCAGGACGACGACAGCCACACCGTGACCTTCCATGAACGACCTGGTGCCACGAGTTTCCTCAGAGCCTGTTCCTGATCAGCAGCTCGACTCCGACCGCAAGCCGATCCCTCTCCGGACGATCACTGCGCGGGCGAACTCTCGACTGGTCGTGGTGTTTGGCTGGGGTCGGGGGGACCAGATCTACCGTTTTCCTGACAGCGCATCCGTCGTTGTCAAGCTCCTTGGAGTCGCTCGGGTGCTGATTCGTCGCGCGTGTGGGCAGGTCGATGCCACGGGCCGGCGGCTCCGGGGGCCGGTAGGCTCCGATAGTCGTGCTGCCGGTGACCGCCTGGATCAGGATGCCCCGCCGCACCCCTTGTTCGCGACGATGCGTAGCGGCACCAGCAGCTGCGTCACCGGCGGTTCGATCCACGCGACTCGTGCTATCGCGGGTCGTGGGGCGATCACGGCATGGCGGGTGTGAACGGTGCCCCTACGGTGCCTTTGGCGCGGTCTCCTCCACCCAGGCGGCGCGCCACGCGGGCGCCTCGAATGGTTCGCTCCAGTACGCGGTCTCCCGCGCGATCTTGTCGTCGCGGAACTCGAAGATGAACACGGTGTCGTAGACCGGTCCGCCGTAGTCGAGCCGGGCCTCGGCGACCACGAGGTCGTCGGCGGCGAGCATCCGTCGCGGGGTGATCGTGGGCAGCTGCGGGAACGCAGCATAGATGGCGCGGCGGTTCTGCGCGCCCCGTACGATCTCGCCCGACTGCGGCCAGTCCATCACCGCGTCGTCATGGAACAGTTCGTCCATGACGCGGACGTCACGAGCGTTGATGCATGCGATGAGGCGCTCGATGACCGCCTCGTTCCGCCCGGTCATGACGGCCTCGCATAGTTGCTCGCCCCGGCCCAGTCCACCACGACCACGGCTTCGTCGCCGATCACCCAGGCATCGTGGCCGCTGGGCAGCGAGGTGACGTCGCCCGGTTCCGCCGTGTACTCGGTGCCGTCGTCCATCCGGATTCTCAGCCGTCCGCTGACGTGATACTGGAAGTGCGGGGCCTGGCAGCTTTCGGTCTGTGCTATCGGCTTGACGGATTCGGACCACCGCCACCCGGGTTGGAGGGTCAGCCGGCCAACCTCTCCGGCCGCCATCTGCACAATCTGCGCCTGGCCCAGCGGAAACGCGCGCGTCTCGTCCGCTGTTTCGAAGCTCTTCTTCTCCGAGGTGGTCATCACGGTCTCCCTACCTTTAAGAACCTACGAACATGGTAAAATTGACCTACTAGTAAGTCAAGGCATACCAGAGAGTAGGTTTACCCGTGGCACCTACCCAGACACGCGGGGGCGCACAGGCCGGCGGCCGAGCGGAGCAGATCCTCAATGTCGCCGAACGGCTGGTCCAAACCCGGGGGTTCAATGCCTTCAGCTATGCGGATGTGGCGGCCGAACTGCACATCACCAAACCTGCCCTGCACTACCACTTTCCCGGCAAGGCGGCCCTCGGTCTGGCCCTGGTCACCCGCTACGCGGAAAGGTTCAGGGCGGAGCTGGAGTCGATCGACCATTCTCACGAGGGGGCTCTCGCCAAACTTGACGCCTTTGTGGCCCTGTACGCGGCCGTGATGGTCGAGGACCGGATGTGCCTGTGCGGGATGCTCGCCGCGGAGTATCAGACACTCCCGGACCCCATGAAGGAGGCCGTCATCACCTTCTTTGACGAGACCGAAGCCTGGCTTGTTCGCATTCTCAACGAAGGCGAGGACCAAGGAGCCATCAGACCCACAGACTCGTTGTCCGCCGTCGCCCAAGTGCTCATCGGCGGCCTGGAGGGAGCGATGCTCGTCGCACGGTCCTACGGCGACATCGCAAGATTTCAACATTCAGCCGCCACGGTGTTGGAGCTCCTGAAGCCATAACAGATCGCGGCCGGAGGTCATCGGACGGCGAAGGACACCTCGAGGCACTGTGATGCCACACCGCGCGCAGCGGTTGCCCTCACCGACCGAAAAACCATGCAACACGCTCAAAGCGCATTCGCACCGGTGGCAGATGAACTCGCCGGTGCGGGAGGCAGCTTGTTCACCCCGGCGCAGGGCCTCCCGTTATCTAACCGAACTCGCCGAAGAGCTCAGACCTGGCCTTGGGTTACAAGCCGGCCCCGGCTCAGGGCTGCCCGCTCAAGGTTTCCCTGCGGGACGAGCTGCCGCTGATAGGTCACGTCCAAATTCAAATGGTTCGGTGCCCCGAACCCGACCGTCCAACGGGACGGCCGCGTGGGAGCATTGTGACATGCCTATGTTCGATCTTCGTCCGCTACCGGCCGGACAAGTGGAGTTGCACGACGCGCGACGCCGACGCCGATGGGTTGTCCAACTAGAGCCATTCGAAATAGGGACCGTCCCTGTCACTGCGGCTCAACACGCGCAGGTGATGGGCGGTGAAGGGCCAGGTGCACAAACACCAGTGGTGGATATCAGTTGGCTGGACGCCATTAAGTTTTGCAATTCGGCGTCGGTGCGCGAAGGGATTGCTCCTGCGTACAGCCTTAATGACGGCGAAGTAATCTGGAGGACGGACTCCACCGGGTACCGGCTACCCACCGAGGCTGAGTGGGAATATGCGTGCCGCGCTGGCACTAATGGTCCACACTACGGACCCCTCGACATCATCGGGTGGACAGCGAAAGACGAGGTAGAGAATCCGCAGGAAGTGGGCTTGAAGCAAGCTAATGACTTTGGCCTGCAGGACACCCTAGTAGACCGTCGTATCTAATCTACTTCTCATGGCTCGGGGTAGAGATGTCGCAGCTTGGTGCGGGCGCCGGCGGTGGTGAACTGCCAGTTGACCTGCCGCTGGTCCGCGTTCGTTGCCTCCTGCCAGGCGGCGAGTTCGGCGTTGAGGATGCCGAGGTCATCGATCCGCCGGTCCAGGCACTGCCGGGTCAGGGCCGAGAGCTCGATCTCGGCGATGTTGAGCCAGGACCCGTGCTTGGGCGTGTGGTGGATCTCGAGGCGTTGGGCCAGGCTGCGCGCTTTGGCCGGGTCGAACGCCTCGTACAGGGATCCGAGGGTGTGCGTATTGAGGTTGTCCATCACCAGCACGACCGTCCCGGCGTCCGGGTAGTCGAGGGTGAGCAGGCGGTCGACCTCGTGGGCCCAGTCGATCCGGGTTCGCCGGTCACGGGCGATGACCCGACGGTGGCCGGCCAGCGGTTCGACCCACACGAAGATGGAGCAGGTCCCGTGGCGCACATACTCGGAATCCTCCCTGCGGTCACGCCCGGGCGCGGCCGGGATCGGATCCCGGGCGTGCGCGAGGAGCTGGTAGGGCTTCTCGTCCATGCACACGACCGGCACGGCCGGGTCGTAGGCGGTGGCGTAGACGTCCAGCACGTCTTCCATCCGGGCGACGAACTCCCCGTTGGCGTGCGGTGGGATCGTCCAGCACCGCTTCAGGTGGGGGCGAAGTGCCGTTTTTTTAAGACCCGCCCGATCGTGGAGTGGTCGAGGTCGGGGATGTCGTCGAGGAGCGCGACGTGCTTCTCCAGCAGGCGCAGGCTCCACCGCTCGTACCCCTCGGGAGGTGCCGAACAGGCCAGCGCGATCAGGCGGGCCTCGACCTCGCCGGTGACGATCGGCTCGATCGGCGGGGTGAGTCTCTTCTTCCGCCGGATCGTCGCCGTCACGTCTCCGGCGTGATCGGCATAGGCCTTGGCGACCTTCACGATCGTGTCGACACAGACCCCGGCACGCTCGGCCACCACCGTCTGGAAGGGCACCGCGCCATCACGGCCAGGGTGGTTCTCGTCGAGTTCCAGCAGGATCCGGGCCCGGCGCACCTGCTGGGCCGGATGGGAGCCGGTGCGGAGGATCCCGGTCAGCATCTCCCGGTCCGCCGGGCTGAGCCTGACCGGCCGTGACTTCGTCCTGGCCATGACGGCCCCCGTTCCCGGCGGGCGGTCGGGGAAGAACCCGCCAGAAACATCATCCCCCACACCACGCGCATTAGCGACGACGATCTACTAGACGAGTAATTCCAAGGGGTCAGTGGTCGTAGGCGGTCAGGGAGCGGCGGATGGTTGCGCCGATGCTGTCGTTGTGCCAG
>NZ_RWKQ01000049.1:0-16864 GCF_003946885.1 Specibacter cremeus
CTGGCACAACGACAGCATCGGCGCAACCATCCGCCGCTCCCTGACCGCCTACGACCACTGACCCCTTGGAATTACTCGTCTAGACGCACCGGCCCGGTGGAAAGGCCCAGATTGGCGGTGTTGACTTGGACCGTGAGCAACCTCGTCACCCGCTGGCGGCGCGAACTGCGCGGCACGTTCAGCGCCAATTCCGCGACCGTCCCCCGGTGGGAGCTGGACCTGGCGCAGGGCGACGACGGCGGTCACTTCGGACCCGCCTCGGCGGCGTGGGCGGTGCATGGGTCCATGACGACCCTGGTGGCCGGCATCCACGCCCTGCTGGTGCAGGCCCTCCATCCGGGGGCCATGGCCGGGGTCCATGACCATTCCAACTACCGGGCGGATCCGCTGGGCCGGCTGGCGGGGACCATCCGCTGGATCTTCACCGTCACCTACGGCGACACCGCCGCGGCCAGGCACGCGAGCGACCGCGTGCTGAAGATTCACGAACACATCACGGGCGTGTACACGGACGCGGGCGGAACCACCGTGCCGTACCGGGCGAACGATCCCCACCTGCTCCGTTGGGTGCACCTGTCCTTCACCGAAGCGTTCCTGGCCGCCCACAAGTCACTCGGAGCCCGCATTCCCGGCGGGCCGGACGCCTACGTGCGCGAATGGGCCCTGGCGGGGAAGTTGATGCGGGTTCCCGACCCACCCGAAACCGAGGCGGAGCTGTACGCCCAGCTGGCCGCGTTCGGCCCCGAACTCAGGTACGACGACAGGGTGGCAGACGTGGTCCGGTTCCTGCGGGACCCGCCGCTGCCGCGCTCGCAGCGGTTCGGGTACAAGATCCTGTTTGCCGCTGCCGTCAGCACGTTGGCTCCGGAACACCGGGCCCTCCTGCGGCTTGCGGTGCCGCGGTGGGGTCCACTCCCGCTCCCGGTGCGCCCGGCGGCGCGACTGGTGCTCGCCGTCGTCCATCTCGGGCTGGGGCGGACCGGGCCCAGCCGACGGTCGGCCATGTCCCGCCGTCGCCGGCTGGGACTCGACGGCTGAACCCGTCGATCGTCACCCCGCGGCGAGCGGGCCGAAGAACTCGTCCAGCACCGGGATGAGGACGTCGTCCGCCGCGCCGTGGCCCTGCCCTTCGAGCACCTGCCAGTGCCCGCCCGGGATCGCGGCCGCGACGACTGCGGCGGTGTCGGCGGCCCAGCCGGGGCTCGCCCCGCCGGCGAGCACGAGGGTAGGTGCCGTGATCGCCGCGAGGCGGCCCGTGGGAGCCGTCTCATCGTTGCTCAGCCGGACCTCGTGCGGTTGTGCCGGCTGGCGATGACCAAGGCGTCCAGCTCATCCGCAACCGCGCTGCTCGGCCCGGTGGTGTAGGGCGGTTCGTACGCATATACCTCGAACCGGTTTGCCAACCCGTCCGAAAGAGTCTTCGTCGAGGACCGGTCACTGAACGCGCCCACCACCAACACCAGCGGCGCGCCGGCACCCGACCGGTCGAAGGCGATCATGGTTCCGTCTGCCGACTTCGCCTGCTCCATCGTGATCCACCTTGATTCGCGGTTCAACCAGCCGGTCGTGGCGCTAGTACGACGGCGCCGCCGGCAGCCCGAGGTACTGCTCCAGCGTCCGGTACCCGCGGTCGCGCATGTCGGTGGCCACCCGCACCCCCACGTAGCGCAGGTGCCACGGCTCGTACGCATACCCGGTGATCGAGGTGTAGCCGTCCGGGTACCGGATGATGAACCCGTACCGCCACACATTGTCCGTGGCGTAGCGGCCGGCCGGGGTCGAGGCGAAACAGGCCAGCAGCGAACACTCACCATTCGGGTTGCCGATGTCCATGGCCAGCCCCGTCTGGTGCTCGCTGTAGCCGGGCGGAAATGGTGTCCGCGTAGGCCCGTCCGTACGCGGCCACGTACGAGTTGTACACGTTCACCTGCGTGGCGTAGGACCGGTAGCCGCTGACGGTCGTCACGCCGACCCCGGAGCGCGACGCCGCGCCGATGAACGCGGCCAGCTGGTTGGCGGCCTCCAGCCGCATGGACTGGTTGCCGACCTGGCGCAGGTCCGGTGGGACGTTGTTGACCGGCCGGTTGGGCCGGAGCTTGTCGACGACGACGGCGATGCTCGCCTGGGCGGGCACCACCGCCACCCGCCCCGGCCACCATTGCATGCCCCCGCCCTGGAAGAACTGCTGGCAGGTGCGGGCCGTGACCGGCCCGGAGCAGGATTCGTCCGTGATGGGGTAGCCCAGGGGGCTGTTCTCGTAGCCTATCTGGATCTACTTGGCGCCGATGGCGCCCCTGACCGGGTGCGCGCCGGCCGCCTTCACCCAGTAGATGATGCCGTTCCGGTAGCTGCGCACGCACCCGCCGGCGACGAGCCCGCAGCGCAGGTTGTTGATCGGGGCGCCCAGATAGCCAGCCGCACCGCCGAGCGCGCTGTACTTGGCGGCGATGGCGCCGCCGTCGGCCGTGGCCGCCTGGATTGTGCTGGCCTGGACTGGGCTCGCCTGGGCTGGGCTCGCCTGGGCTGGTGCCGCGAGGCCGAACGTCATCAACCCCAGGCCGGCGACGAAGGCTCCGGCGCGCGCGCAAAGGGAGGCTGTGGAGGTTTTACAGGTGCAAAGGGCTCTGAACATGATGCGGTCCGCGTTCGTTGCATTCCTGGCTTTTGCCGATCGTAGGCCTGTTCCGTCCGGTTTTCAAAGGGGCCGGACGCTGGCGGCAATGCGGCTTGCGATGGCCGCCGTGTTCCCGGTGGGGCGGGTTGGGCGGTCAGGCCAGCCGCTCGACGGCATTGCGGAGGGGGTCGGCGACCCGGGCGATGTAGGCTTCGCGGCTTTCCCGGGCGGTCGGCGTCGGCACGCTTAACGCTGCCAGCTGGCCTTGGGGGAACCGGAAGGCCCGGGACATGGTCCGGATCCCGGGGGAGTACTCCTCCTCGGCCAGCGCGTAGCCGTCCCGCCGCGCGGTGCGGATCTGTTCCAGGAGGGCATCCCTGTCGACAATGGTCTTGACCGTGTGCCGAACCAGGTCGGCGGCGGCGAGCGTCTCGGTTACTTCCTCGTCTGTCATGAGGGACAGCATGGCCCGGCCCATGGCGGTGCAATAGGCGGGCAGGCGCAGACCTGGCACGACCTGGATGGCCAGCTCCTGGGTGGTCTGGACCGAGAGTACGTTGATGACTTCCGTGCCATCGAGCTGCGTGAGCGATGACGTCTCATGCACCGACTTCGTGAGTTGCTGAAGTGCCAGCTGCGCCAGCTGCAGGCCATCGTGGCTCGAAAAGTAGGGCTGGGCCAATTCCAGGAGCTTGGCCTGCGCCGAAAACCGGCTGCCGTCGTGCGCCAGATAACCGAGCTCCGTCAGGGTTACCAGGTAGCGGCGTGCAGCGGCCGGGGACATGCCCAGCTTCTGCGCCACCTCCGAGAGGGTCTGCGGGGTCCCTTCAAATGACGAGATGACTGCCAGTCCGCGTTCGAACGCTTGCACGTATTCGCTCCGCTGAACCTCTGCCGTCATCGAGTGCCTCCTTCAAGAGCGGTGTCCGGGTGGGATGCCCCTTGACACCAGAGTACGTGATGCCGAACACTATTTTCGTATAGAGAAATACATTTTCGCTTACCGAAAAACTTAGGAGGATCGATGCGGCGTTCACCGTATGCGCCTGTTGTGGCGGCGGGCCTGAGCATTCTGGCCGCAATCGCCCTGTCGGGGTGCGTGGTCCTGCGACCGGGTGTCGCGGCACAGGTTTCCGCGACCCAGGCGCCCACCGCCTACAAGCACATCATTGAATTGCCCCAGGACATCAAGGGCAAGGGTTCCCTGGTCATTGGTTCGCAGATATCGTCGCCTCCACTGATTTTCTTCTCCGACGGCAATATCGCCGTGGAAGGCATCAACAAGGACATCGCGGATGAAATCGGGCGCCGCCTCGGTGTCGGCATCACCTGGAAGCAGCTGCCGTTCGCCGGCCTGATCCCGGCGGTCCAGTCGGGGAAGGTCGATGCCGGCATGGACCTGATAGGAGACACTCCGCAGCGTCGTGCGGCAGTGGACTTCGCCAACTACATGAACCAGGCGACCAGCCCCCTGGTCCGCAGGGGCAATCCGCACAACATCCAGTCCGTCGACGATCTGTGCGGGCTTGCCGTGGCAATCGTCCGCGGCGGCGTGCAACTGGAATTGGCCGAGGAAACGAGTGCCAAATGCACCGCTGCCGGTAAAAAGCCGGTCCAGATCGAACAGTTCAGCTCCCCGGGCGATGCCAGGCTCTCGGTCCAGGCTGGCCGGACGGCGGCGTTCCTGGGCAACACGCCCGTGATGCGATACATCTCGGAGGCCGCGGCCACCAAGGCCATCTTCCAGATGGGCGGCGGGACTACCTACCAGCTCCAGCCGATCGGCATCATCACGGCCCAATCGAAACCGGCGCTCCACGTTTCGATTCAGTCCGCCCTGGACATGATGCAGGCGGACGGCACGATCGCAAAGATCCTGGCGACGTGGCACACCGAAGACCTGGCACTGAAGTCCGATCTGGGAGCAGCGAAATGAGAACCGTATCACTTGCCGAGCGCGAACAGACGCTCAGCCAGGCCGCCGACCGGATTGCGGCCAAAAAACATCCCGGCCGCATCCTGCTGGCGGTCGCCGCGGCCTGCGTGGTGACCTGGGGAGCCTTGTCCATGTGGTTCAACCCCGCGCTGGACCACGAAACGATCTACAAGTACCTGACGGCCGAGTCCATTCGTGCCGGCGTCATGAACACCATCGTGCTGGCCGTCATTTCAATGGTCCTGGGCACCGTCGGCGGCTTCATCGTGGCCGTCATGCGGCTGTCGAGCAACCCGGTGCTCCGGGCCATCGGGTTCAGCTATGTGGCACTGGTCCGCAGCATCCCGCTGCTGGTGCTGATTTTGTTCACCGGAAACCTGGCCCTGTTCTGGTCCAGGGTGGACATCGTCAATCCCTTCAACGGCGACATCTGGCACAGCTGGGACATGAACGATCTGGTGACCCCGTTCATCGCCTCGATCCTGGCGCTGTCGTTCAACGAGGCCGCCTACATGGGTGAAATCATCCGCTCCGGGCTGCGCTCGGTCGATCAGGGACAACGTGAAGCTGCCACCGCCCTGGGCCTCGGTCCCTGGCACACCATGCGCAAGGTCATCCTGCCGCAGGCCATGCGCGTGATCCTGCCGCCCACCGGAAGCCAGTTCGTGACGATGATCAAGATGACGTCACTGGTCTCGGTCATCGCCGGCGGCGATCTGCTCACGGCGAGCCAGAACATCGCGGCGACCAACTTGCGCACGCTGGAACTACTGGTCATCGCCTCCGCGTGGTATTTGCTCGTCACGGGTATTGCGACCGTCGGCCAAACCCTGCTCGAGCGCCGCCTCGAACGGGGACAGAGAAAGGTATCCGTCTGATGTCCACACACCCCGACGCGTTGTTGAAAGTTGACTCGGTCCACAAGTTCTACGGCGACCACCACGTCCTGCGCGGCGTCAGCCTCGAAGTACAGGAACAGACGGTTTCCTGTCTGCTCGGTCCGTCCGGATCCGGAAAATCCACGCTGCTGCGCTGCATCAACCACCTGGAAACACTCGACGCCGGCCGTATCACCATGGGTGGCGAGACGATCGCCTATGAAGCACGGGACGGGCTGATGCATGAGCGCCCGCGCCGGGCCGTCGATCGGCAGCGCCAGGACATCGGCATGGTCTTCCAACACTTCAACCTGTTCCCGCACTTCACTGTGCTGGAGAACATCACGCTGGCCCCGAACCTGCTCAAACGCCACAGCAAGGCCAAGTCCCGGCAACTGGCCGAGTCGCTGCTGGAAAAGGTCGGGCTGGCGGACAAACGCGACGCCTATCCGTCCTCGCTCTCCGGCGGCCAGAAGCAGCGCGTGGCCATCGCCCGCGCGCTGGCCATGGAACCACGCGTCATGCTCTTCGACGAGCCGACGTCGGCGCTGGACCCGGAGTTGGTGGGCGAGGTGCTGAAAGTGATGAAGGATCTGGCAGCCGGCGGCATGACCATGATTGTGGTGACCCACGAAATGGCCTTCGCACGGGAAGTGGCGGACGTCGTCGTCGTCATGGATTCCGGTGTCATTCTCGAATCCGGCACGCCCGACGGCGTATTTACCGATCCCGAACATGAACGCACCCGCGATTTCCTCCGGCATGTGCGCTGATTCATCCCTCCTGAAAGGCACTTCCCCATGACAAGCTCCCTCGTCCTGCTCGGCACCGGCGGCGGCCCCACCCCCAAGGCGGAACGCAACGCCTCCTGCCAGGCAGTCAGGGTCGGCGACGCGACCTACATCATCGACGCTGGAAACGGAGTGGCCCGCCAGATGGCGCATGCCCGCATCCCGTTCGACTCGATCCGGGCGCTGGGCATCACCCACCACCACAGCGACCACAACGCCGACGCCGGCACGTTGCTGCATCTGGCCTGGTGCGCCAACCTGAGCCGCCCGGTGACGGCGTTCGCGCCGGCGCCCTGGACGGAGATGTGGCGCTCGTTCACCGGCTACGCCGGGACCGACACCGCAATCAGGGTTGTCGACGAGGGCCGGCCGGACTTCGCGGCCATGGTGCGCCCGGTGGACGTGCAGGCGCCCGGGGTGGTCTTCGAGGATGAGAACGTGCGGATCAGCGCGGCATGGGTCAACCACCCGCCGATCCCGGCGCTCGCCTACCGCATCGACGCGGCGGACCGGTCCTATGTGATCTCCGGCGACACGACCCCATGCGACGCGCTAGTCCAACTTGCCCAAGGGGCCGACGTGCTGGTGCACGAGGTCATGCACGTGCCCAGCATCGATCCACTGCTGAAGCGGTCGAACGGGAACACGCTGCGCAAGCACCTGATCGATTCCCATACCTCGTCCACGGATGTGGGCGAGATCGCCGCCCGTGCCGGCGTCGAGCACCTGGTGTTGTCCCACTTCGTGCCGGGCAGCCCGTCCGTTCCGGACGAGATCTGGGTCAACGACGCCCGCCAGGGTTTCTCCGGCAAGATCACAATCGGCCAGGACCTGATGGAGATCTAACCCGGACGCTCCAACAACATGTGCAAATTGTGCAGCGGATTCGGGCTGGCACCGGGAGTTGTGTACACGATGTACGGCCGTTCGCCGCCCGGTTGACCGGCAATTGGGGGTGTCCGTAAGTTGTGTGAGTCGCGTCACCGCCGATGCGAAAACATCCCCGATCGACCCCGGAGAACCCATGAACTTGCCCTACCGCGAGTCGCTTGCGACGATCCCGCCCTACAAGCAGGGCGCGGCCCCCACCGGCGCCGGCGCGCACAAGCTCTCGTCCAACGAGAACCCGTACCCGCCGCTGGACGCCGTGGCCGTGGCGGTCGCAGAGGCGATCGGGAGCATCAACGAATACCCCAATGCGGCCGCCCCGGAGCTGGTCGGCCGGCTGGCCGCCCGGTTCGGCGTGGACGAGGCGAACATCTGCCTCGGCGCCGGCTCGGTGGAGGTGGCCGGCCAGCTCATCCATGCCACGACCAACCCCGGCGACGAGGTGCTGTTCGCGTGGCGGTCCTTCGAGGCGTACCCCATCCTCACGCGCGTGGCCGGCGCCGTCCCGGTCGAGGTGCCGCTGGATGCGGCGGGCCGGCACGACCTGCCCGCCATGGCCGCGGCCATCACGGACCGGACCCGGCTGGTGTTCATCTGCAATCCGAACAACCCGACCGGGACTGTCGTGTCCGCCGACGAGGTCGAGGAGTTCCTGCGCGCCGTTCCGTCGGACGTGCTGGTCGTCATTGACGAGGCCTACCTGCACTTCAACGTGGACGCCGGCTCGGCGCAGGGCATCGACTTCTTCCGCCGCCACCCGAACGTGGCCGTGCTGCACACGTTCTCCAAGGCGTATGGGCTGGCCGGGCTGCGCATCGGCTACGCGATCGCCCCGGTGGAGGTGGCCGCGAACCTGCGCAAGACCGCCGTCCCGTTCGCCGTGACGGCGCTCGCCCAGCGGGCCGCCGTCGCCAGCCTGGACGCCGAGGAGGAACTGCAAGAACGCATCGACACGCTCGTCGCCGACCGCGGGATCCTGTTGGCGAAGCTGGCCGCGGCCGGCATCGAGGCCCTCCCCTCGCAGGCCAACTTCGTGTGGCTGCCCACCGGCGCGGCGACCGTCGACGTCGACGCCGCGCTGCGCGAACGCGGCGTGTGGGCCCGCGCGTTCCCGGGCGACGGGATCCGCATCTCCATAGGCGACCCCACCGCCAACGCCGCCGTGCTGGACGTACTTCTCGCCGTTATGCCGGAGGTGTCCAGCCATGTCCGTTAAGAACACGCAGGCGAAGCTGAGCTCGCGCCAGATCTCCATGATGGGCATCGGCGGCGCCATCGGCGCGGGCCTGTTCATCGGCTCCGGGGCGGCCGTCAAGGCGGCCGGGCCCGCCGTCATCATCGCGTTCGCCGTCGCCGGCTTGCTCGTGGTCCTGCTCATGCACATGCTCGCCGAGATGGCCGCGGCACATCCCGAATCCGGCGCTTTCTCCGTCTACGCCGAAAAGGCCCTCGGCCCGACCGCCGGCACGGTCATCGGCTGGCTGTACTGGATCCAGCTGGTCATCGTCGTCGCCGCCGAGACCACGGGCGCCGCCACCATCGTCGGCGGCTGGTTCCCGGCCATCCCGCAGGGCGTGTGGGCGTTGCTCTTCGTCGTCGTGCTGACGGCCGTCAACCTGCTCAATGTGGCCCGCTTCGGCCAGTTCGAATACTGGTTCGCCATGCTCAAGGTCGCCGCGATCGTCGGCTTCCTGGTCATCGGCGCCGCGCTGGTCTTCGGCTGGATCCCCGGCGTGCACGCCACCGGCATCGGCAACCTGTTCCAGCACGGCGGCTTCATGCCCAACGGCATCGTCGGCGTGTGCGCGGGCCTGCTCATGGTGGTGTTCGCATTCGGCGGCACCGAGATCGTGGCCATCGCGGCGGCGGAGAGCGACGACCCGAAGAACAACATCCGCCGCGCCGTCCGCAGCGTCATGGTCCGCGTGCTCACGTTCTACATCGGCTCGGCCTTCATCATGGTGTCGGTGCTGCCGTGGGACGGCAAGGAACTGGCCACCGGCCCGTTCGTGGCCGTGCTCAGCGTGGCCAGGATCCCTGGCATCGACACCGCCATGGCCGTCGTCGTCGTGATCGCGCTGCTGTCGGCCATGAACGCCAATATCTATGCCTCCTCGCGCATGATCCTGTCGTTGTCCGAACGCGGCATCGCGCCGCGGTTTGTGGCCCGCCGCGCCGGCCTGGGCATCCCGCGCGTCGCCGTGATCGCCTCGGTCCTGTTCAGCCTCGTCACGGTGGTGGCCAACTTCATCGCCCCCGACCTGGTGCTGCCCATGCTGCTCAACGCGGTCGGCTCCACATTGCTGATCCTGTGGTCGTTCATCGTCGTCTCGCAGATCGTGCTGCGCGTGCGTGCGGACCGGGACCCGGGCGTGCACCTGCCGGTGAGGATGGCCGGGTTCCCCTATCTCTCGGGTCTGGCGCTCGTTCTGCTGGTGGGCGTCATGGTGCTCACCATGTTCGACGGGCCGGGTCGCGGCCAGCTGCTGGCGACAATCGGACTGACCGCCGTGATCGCCGTGCTCGCACTGGTGTTCAAGCGGCGCACGCCCGACGAGCCCGTCGAGGCCGTCGAACCGGCCGTGCTGGAGCGCGTCGGCGGGTGACTGCGCCCGAAACCCCACTGTAGAGTCTGGTGCTACCAACGAAGGGTTGAAGCATGCGATACGTAGTGGGCTACAGGCCGGATGACCGGGGCGCCGACGCCATCGCGCTCGGTTCCGTGATCGCCAAGACGCAGGGCGCCGCCCTGGATGTGGTGTACGTCTCGGACAAGGGCGGGCCGGCCGCGGCGGAACGCGACGCCCTGGAACGCCGCGCGCTGCGCCTGGTGCCCGACGACGTCCCCGCCCGCTTCGAGGTCCGCGCGGCCGAGTCGTTCACGGCCGGGCTGATCGCCGCCGCGAAGGACGCCGAGGCGTTGCTGATCGTCGTCGGAGCGGCCAGCAACGGGATCTTCAAGCGCTTCACGGTCGGTTCGGTGGCGAACGGGCTGCTGCATGCCTCGCCCATCCCCGTGGCGCTGGCCCCGCGCGGCTACAACCGCCGGGACAAGTTCTCCCGCCTGACGGCCATGGTCGGCACGCGGGAGGGCTGGCAGGGCGTGGTCGACGTCGGCATCGCCGCCGCCGGACGCCGTCGCGTGCCGCTGCGGCTGGTTTCCGTCGTGGAGCTGGACCAGTTGCAGCAGGACGACTTCGACCTGGACAACGCGCTCAGCCCCGCCCGCCAGCATACGAACACAGTGCTGGCCGGCGCGGCCGCGCGGCTGCCCGACGGCGACGTCACGGTGACGCTCGCGCACGGGCGCAGCATCGAGGCGGCCATCGACGGCATCGGCTGGAAGGCCGGAGAGGTCGCCATCGTCGGCTCCAGCCGGCTGGCCGAGAACAACAAGATCTTCCTCGGCTCCACAGCCAACAAGATCCTGCGCGCGCTGCCCGTCCCGATGGTCGTCGTGCCGCGCGACTACCAGGGCGACGTGCTGTAAGCCGGCCGCTGGGGAGCGAGACCCGGTGGTCGAGCCCGTCGAGACCCGGTGATTTCGACAGGCTCAATCACCGCGCCGGTGGTCGAGCTTGTCGAGACCCGGGGTGATTTCGACAAGCTCAATCACCGGTACACGGGCTCAATCACCGGTACTCAGTCCTCAAGGAACGCGTCGCTGAACAGCAGCTGCAGACCCTCGGCCATGGTCGGGTGCGTAATGACGGCGTCGCGCACGCGTTGGTACGGCAGGTTGCCGAGCATGGCCATCTGGACCACCGAGATGACCTCGCTGGACTCGTGGCCGAGCAGTGCGGCGCCCAGGATCCGGTCGGTGCCGCGTTCCACCACGGCCTTCCAGACCCCGTCCAGCTGGCCCACCGTGCGGGCCCGCGGGATGGCGGCGACGGGCATCTTGGCAACGCGGACGTCGTGGCCGGCCGCCCGGGCCTCGGCCTCACCCATGCCCACCCGGCCCAGTTCGGGGGTGATGAACACGCAGTACGGGACCAGCCGGTCCCGGGTGCTCCACGACCCGCCGGCCAGGTTGGCCTTCAGGATGCGGTAGTCGTTCCATGAGGCGTGCGTGAACTGCGGGGATCCGGCCACGTCGCCGGCGGCCCACACGCCGTCCGCGGTGGTGCGCAGGTATTCGTCCGCAACGACCAGGCCGGCCGTCGTCACCTCGACCCCGGCGGCGGCCAGGTCCAGCCCTGCCGTGACGGGCGCACGGCCCGTGGCCACGAGGATCGCGTCCGCGGACACCGTGGACCCGTCGGACAGGTCCACGCCGGCCGCCCCGTCGCCGGGATTGCCCGTCGGGGAGACCCGGACGGCCGCCGCGCCCAGGCGCACGTCGATGCCGCTGCCGCGGAACCCGTCCGCCACGGCCGCGGCGACGTCGGCGTCCTCCCGGGCCAGCAACGCCGGACCGCGCTGGACGATCGTGACGTCCACGCCCATCGTGTTCAGCATGCCGGCGAACTCGCAGCCGACGTACCCGCCGCCCAGGATCACGATGCTCTCCGGCAGCGACTCGAGGGCCAGGATGCTCGTGCTGGTCAGCGGACCGGCCTCGGCCAGCCCGGGGATGTCCTGGATGGCCGGCTCCATGCCGGTGTTGACCACGACGTTGGTGCCGGTCAGCGTGCGGTGCGCGCCGGCGTCGTCCGTCACCTCCACCGTGCGGGGCGCCACGAACCGGGCCTGCCCGATCACCAGCTCCATGCCGGAGCCCAGGAACGACTTCCGCTGCCCGGCCACCATGGCGCCGACCACGTCCTCCTTGCGGGCGCGCAGCAGATCGATGTCGATGGCCGGGGAGTCGGCGCCGGTGATGCCGAACGTGGCGGCGCGGCGCATGGTGGCGAGCAGCCGGGCGCTGTTGACGAGCGTCTTGGTGGGGATGCAGGCGACGTTGATGCACGTGCCGCCGATCATGCCGCGCTCCACCATGGCTACGCGCTGCCCGGCCGCGGCCAGGTCCATGGCCAGCGACTTGCCCGCCTTGCCCCCGCCGATCACCAGCAGGTCGTATTCCTCGGTCATGGCAGGTCCTTTCGGTTGTGCTAGCCGGCCAGTGCGGCGCGGCGCAGGTGTGCGGCCTGGCGGTGCGCCCGGAGCATGTCGAGGGTGAGAAGGACCAAGGCCAGCCACACGATGCCGAAGCCGATCCAGCGGTCCGGGCCCATGTGTTCGCCCAGGAGTGTGATGGCGATGATGAACTGCAGCAGCGGCGCCACGTACTGCAGCAGTCCGATCGTGCTCAACGGCAGCCGGCGGGCGGCCGCGCCGAACAGCAGCAGCGGCACGGCCGTGACGATTCCCGCGGAGGCCAGCAGCCAGAAGTGGCCGGCGCCCAGGCCGGTCAGCGTGGCCTGTCCGGCGGCCGCCAGCACCACCATGGCGACGATGGCGACCGGGGTGAGCACGGCGGTCTCGATGCTCAGGGACGTGATGGCGTCCACCGCCCCGCCCACCCGGTTCTTCACGTACCCGTAGAGGCCGAAGCTGAACGCGAGGGTCAGCGCGATCCACGGCAGTTGCCCATAGCTGATGGTGAGCACGACGACGGCCGCGAACCCGACGCCGACGGCAAGCCACTGCAGCGGGCGCAGTTTCTCCTTCAGCACGAACACGCCGAGCAGGATGGCCACGAGCGGGTTGATGAAATAGCCCAGGGACGCCTCGACGGCGTGGTCGCTGGTGACGGCGAAGACGTAGGTGAGCCAGTTGACGGCGATGAGCACCGCGGCGACGGCGAGCGTGCCGAGGATCTTGGTACTCGTGACGGCCCGGAGCACCTTGCCCCATCCCCGGGCGGCGGTGACGATGATGGCGCAGAACACGACCGACCAGACCACCCGGTTGGCCACGATTTCGATGCTGTTCGCCGGGGCCAGCACGATGAAGAAGATGGGCAGCAGGCCCCACAGCCCGTAGGCGCCGAACCCGTACAGGATCCCCGTCGCCGCCTCGGATCGCCTGCCCGTCCGGGTGGCGGGGGCGGGCTGCTGCGTGGTGGCTGTTTCAGGGGTTGGCACAGTCTCATTAACAGCACGGATCGTGCCGGTATTCCAGCCAGGGGCGCTATTCGTAGTCGGCCTGCCAGAGGTCCGGGCCGAACACCTCGTACTGGATGTCCCGGGGTGCCACGCCGAGATCGAGCAGTTGCTGGCGGACCACCTGCATGAAGGGCAGCGGCCCGCACAGGTAGTAGACGGCGTCGGCGGGAAGTTCGACGGCCGTCACGTCCATGAAACCCGCGCGTTCGTCACCGGACGCCGGACTGGAGTCCAGGCCCTGCTCGTACCAGGTCACCATGCCTGCCTGCGGCAGCGTTTCAAGGTCCTCCTGCACCTGGTTCCGCAACGCGAAGGTGTCCGGCGACGTGCCCGCGTGCAGGAACATGATTTCGCGGCTCGAACGTGCCTTGGCCAGGTGGGAGAGCATCCCGGCCATGGGTGTGACGCCGATGCCGGCACTGGCGAAGACGACGGGACGGTCCGTGCTGTCCAGCACGACGTCACCGAAGGGGGCGGACAGGATGACCTCGTCGCCGATCTTGGCGGCGTCGTGCAGCAGGTTGGACACCTCCCCGTCGGGGCCGCCCTGACCCGTGACCCGCTTGACGGCAAACCAGCGGTGGTGGCCGTCGTCGGCCCTGGTCAGGCTGTACTGGCGCGGCTGGTGCGCGCCGTCCGGGACCGGCATCTGCAAGGTCACGTATTGCCCGGGCAGCGACGGCAAGACGTCACGCTCGTCGGTGCGTTCGACGACGAACGTGACGACGTCGTCGGTCTCCTGGATGCGCCGGGCCAGCCGCCAGCTGCGCCAGATGGTGTCGGGGGAGAGGCCGACGGCGTCGTAGAGTCCGCGTTCCAGGTTGACCAGGGTGTTGGCCATGAGCCAATACACCTCGTCCCAGGCGGCGGCGACCTCGGGGGTGACGGCATCGCCGAGCACGTCGGCGATGGCCCAGAACAGGTTGTCGTGGACCACCTGGTACTGGTCGGGCTTGATGCCCAGCGCCACATGCTTGTGGCTGATCCGGGACAGCAGTGCCTCGGGCAGTTGTCCGGGATTGTTGACCAGCATGCCGGCAAACGCGGCGACCGACCCGGCGAGCGCCTGCTGCTGATGGCCGTCCGCCTGATTCCCGCGGTTGAAGACCCCGTCCAGCAGCTCGGGATGGGTCTCGAACAGATGGTCGTAGAACCGCCGGGCAATTTCGTTGATGTGCAACCCGATCACCGGGAGAGTGGCCTCGATGACGGGCAGTGACGTTGCTGAAAGCATGGTTCAGCCTCCTTGGTGGGTGGACGTTCCGGGCGGTGGCGCCTGTGTCGGTGGATTCTGCGGCGGGGGCGCCTCGAGCCGGGGCAACTGGCCGAGTTGGTCCACCTGCTCCGCCAGCGCATCGATGACGGCCCGCAATTGCACCTGCGCCACCTTGGTGTAGGTGCGGACATACTCGATTTCCGGCACGGGGGTGCCGTAGCCGGGCCGCGCCCCGGCGGCGGTGTCGGCGGCGGTGTCGGCGGCGGTGTCGGGGGCGGCCGTGGCCTGCGGCGCGGGGGCCGCCACGCTGTCCTGGGCCTTTTGCAGTATTTCGGAGTATTGCTTCCGGGCCGTGTCGATCAGGTCGTGGGCGTACTGCTCCGCCTCGCTGACATGCTTGTCCGCGATGACCTGGGCGCGGCTGAGCAGGTTCACCGTTTCGGCGTTGACGTCCATGGTGAGACCGGCCCGGGCCTTGTCCGCGTCGGCGCGGAGGCTGGCGGCTTCGCCCTCGGCCTCGGCCAGTTGGTTCGCCACGGCGGCCAGGAACCGGGTCACGGCCTGGATGTCGTAGCCGCCGTGCTGGGCGGCCGGGAAGACGGCGTGGCGGATCGTCGCCGGGGCGAGCCTGCCATCCGGCTGCGGGTCGGGCTTCGGAACGGTCATGGGTTCTCACCTGTTTCATTGGTCGTGCCGAGCACGGACGAGTTCTCCTCGAGCGTGGCAAACGTTTCGTACCGGATGTCGTCATGGTTGAGCCCGGCCGCCTGCAGCTCCCGGACCGTGTGGGAGACCATTCCGGGGGAGCCGCAGACAAGCGCCACCCGGCCTGCCCAGGACTGGTGGCCGGCGGCCGCGGCGCCGACCAGCCCGCGAAGCCCCGGGTAGGTGGGATCGTCGGAGACCACCGGGTGATAGTTGAACCAGGCGTCCTGCGCCCACGCGGAGAGCTTCGTCTCTTCGTACAGGTTCCAGGGCAGCCGTGCCCCATGGAACAGGTCCACGGTGCGCGCCTGTCCGGTGGATTCGCGTTGGCGGCGGGCCTGGTCGAGGATCGCGACCAGCGGGGCCAGCCCGGTGCCGCCGGCCACCAGGAGCAGGTCAACGCCGTCGTGCGGAAGCACCAGCTGGTCGCCCATCGGGGCGCCCAGCCGGACGGCGTCGCCGGGACGGACCTTGCGGACCGCGGTGGAGCTGAACTGGCCGCCGGGGATCAGTTGGACATGGAGTTCCAGGCTGCCGTCCTCCCGCGGGGCGTTGGCCGGCGTGACGTAGCGCCACAGCCGGGGCAGCGCGGCGATCTCCATGGCCATGGACTGGCCGGGGACAAAATCCAGGGCCGTCTCCGTCCGGAGCTGGAGCACCGCCACATCGATGCTGCGCCGGTCCACGTGGGTCACTTCCGCATCCCACCACGGAGGGCTGCTATCCGCGGCGTCCTCCGCCGCGATGACCATGACCTTGGCGATCAGCCCGTAGGCGGCCGACCAGTCGGCGGCGATGCCCGGGGTCCACTCGGCTCCAAGGAACTGCTTGAGCGCCGCCAGCAGCGACGCTCCCACCGCGGAGTAGTGCTCCGGAAGGACGGCGAACCGGCGGTGGTCCCGGCCCAGTTGCTCGATGAAGCCGGTGACCTCGTCGAGCCGGTCCACATTGCTGACGATGTGGCCGAGCGCGGCAAAGAGCTTGTCCCGCTGGCTGGCCATCGAGACGGGGAACATGTCCCGAAGCTCCGGATGGGTGATGAACAGGTGCGAGTAGAAATACAGCGGCGCCTCGTCGCCGGCCGCGGACACGGCGGCCCACGAGCGTTTCAATGCCTCAACGTCCATGGCGTCAGCGCCTGCCGGAGCCGTCCACATGAAGCGCGGGCGGGACAGGCCGGGGTGCGGCGGCCGTCTTCTGGATGGGGTCCATCGGTCGAATTCCTCTCCCGGTGCTCAGTTCCTGGTGGAGGTTTCCAGCCAGTCTACAAATATTCGGCGCGCTTGCCACTGTCGGGTTCTTGATCAACGCCGGGCGTGCCGAGACTACTTCGTCACGTTCCGCCCGCGCCCCTTGGTCCTCGTGGGGGGTCGCCGCCTAGACTGAAAGATGGCGCCGCCACGCGCCGACTGGCACGGGCGGCGATCACGGCGTCCCGCATACCCGTTCGGAAGGACTCGAACTTGACCGATTCACCACAGGCCCGCCCGTTCCGTGTGGCTGTTATTGGTTCGGGTCCGGCGGGGGTGTATGCCGCGGACCTGTTGACGAAGTCGCAGGAGGTGGCGGATGGGTTGTCGGTGAGCATTGACCTGTTTGACCGGTATCCGGCCCCGTATGGGTTGATCCGGTATGGGGTGGCGCCGGATCATCCGCGGATCAAGGGGATCGTGAACGCGTTGCACAAGGTGTTGGACCGGGGCGATATCCGGTTTTTCGGCAATGTGGCGTACGGGGTGGATCTGTCGTTGGCGGATTTGCGGGCCCACTATGATGCGGTGGTCTT
>NZ_RWKQ01000049.1:16908-35165 GCF_003946885.1 Specibacter cremeus
CTCCAAGCATGCGGAGGATTTGTTGGTGACGGAGATCCCGGAGAACGTGTATGCGGGCCTGGCCGGCTCGCCGGTGACGGATGTGCACATTTTTGGTCGGCGGGGTCCGGCGCAGGTGAAGTTCACGCCGTTGGAGTTGCGGGAGCTCTCGCACAGCCGGGATGTGGACATTGTGTTGTATCCGGAGGATTTCGAGTTCGACGCGGCCTCGGACGAGTTGGTGCGCACGAACAACCAGGTCNGACCACGCTGACCAACTGGCTCGTGGAGGAGCACACGTCCGCGGCGTCGCCGGCCTCGCGCCGGCTGCACCTGCACTTCCTGCACACGCCGGTGGAGATCACCGGGGCGGACGGCCACGTCACCGGCATCACGTTCGAACGCAATGAGCTCGACGGGACCGGCAACGTCCGTGGCACCGGCGAACGGGTCAGCTACCCGGTCCAGGCCGTGTACCGGGCCATCGGCTATTTCGGGTCGGCGCTGGCCGACGTCGAGTTCGACCACCGCCGCGGGGTCGTGGTGAACGACGGCGGCCGGGTGTTGGGTGCCGACGGCGCCCCGGTGCCGGGCCTGTACGCGACCGGCTGGATCAAGCGCGGCCCGGTCGGGCTGANGCTGGAAACCATCGGCTGCCTGCTCGAGGACCGTCCATCGCTGACGCCGGCGGAGCGCCCGGACGAGGCCGCCGTCACGGAGTTGCTCGAATCCCGCGGCGTCGAGTTCACCACGTGGGAGGGCTGGCTGCAACTCGACGAGCACGAACGCAAACTCGGTGCCAATTACACGGCGCCGGCCGGCCTGGACGTCGTGCGCGAACGCGTCAAGGTCGTGGACCGCGCCGAGATGGTGGCGATTTCCGCGCGGTAGTCCCCAGCTCCTCCCCGCTGATGCCGCGCGAGCGCGTCATCAGCGGGGCCCCTCGGAGCCGTGGGCCCCGCCGCCGTCGTCGACCATTCGTGTTCCACATGGTGAGACATGATGGTCCCGTGCTGTCGAATCTGGTAACGCTCCGGTAGGGTTGGCGAGTCGTTTTTACGCCCTCGATTGGAGCGGACCCATGTCCTTGTTCAGGACAAAATCCATTGAACATTCCCTTGCCGACGCGGATGAGCCCGGCCGCACCCTGAAACGGACCCTGACCACCTGGGACCTGATGATCATGGGCATCGCCGTCGCGGTGGGTGCCGGCATCTTCTCCGTCGGGGCCAACGCCGCCGCCAACTATGCCGGCCCGGCCGTCATCGTCTCCTTCATCCTGGCCGCCGTCACCTGCGGGCTGGCGGTCATGTGCTACGCCGAGTTCGCCACGGCCATCCCCGTCACCGGCAGCGCCTACGTGTTCACGTACGCGACCATGGGCGAGCTGCTGGCCTGGATCATCGGCTGGAACCTGATCCTGGAGCTGCTCATGGCCGCATCGGTGATCGCCAAGTACTGGGGCGTGTACCTGAGCAACTTCCTGCAGGCCGTGCACATCGACGTGCCCGCGAACGTCTCCGTGTTGGGCCTGACCGTCTACTGGGGCCCGCTCGTCGTGGTGGCCGCGTTCACCGTGGTCCTGGTGCTGGGCACGAAGCTGTCCGCGCGCATCAACAACGTGTTCACCATGATCAAGATCGGCATCGTGCTGTTCGTCATCGTGGTCGGGTTCTTCTATGTGAGGGCCGCCAACTACGCGCCGTTCGTGCCGCCGTCCCAGCCGGCCCAGGTCACCGACCATTCCTGGTCGACGCAGCCGTTCCTGTCCTTCCTCACCGGTGCCTCCCCGGCCCTGTACGGGTTCACCGGCATCATCTCCGGTGCCGCGCTGGTGTTCTTCGCCTTCATCGGCTTCGATGTCGTGGCCACCAGCGCCGAGGAGGTCAAGAATCCGGCCAGGACGCTGCCGCGCGGCATCTTCGCCGGCCTGGGCGTCGTCACCATCCTGTACATCCTGGTCACGCTCGCGGTCACCGGCATGGTGTCCTACAAGGGGCTCGCCGCGGAAAAGGACCCGTCGCTGGCCACCGCGTTCCATCTGGTCGGGGCGGACTGGGCCGTCGTCATCATCTCCCTTGGTTCGCTGATCGGGTTGACCACGGTCATCATGGTGCTGCTCATGGGCCTGGCCCGCGTCAGCATGGCCATGAGCCGCGACGGGCTGCTGCCGCGCGCGCTCAGCCGCACCTCCGACAAGCACGCCACGCCCGCCCGCACCCAGATCCTGTGCGGTGCGCTCGTCGCCGTCCTGGCCGGGTTCACGCCCGTGGAACTGCTCGGCGAGATGATCAACATCGGCACGCTGAGCGCGTTCGTCATGGTCAGTGTCGGCATCCTGGTGCTGCGCCACAAGCGGCCGGACTTGAAGCCGTCGTTCCGGGTCCCGCTCGGCCCGGTGCTTCCGGTGCTCTCCGCCGTGCTGTGCATCTACCTGATGTTCAACCTGGCCACCATGACGTGGGTATTCTTCGCCGGCTGGCTGGTGCTTGGGCTGATCTTCTACTTCTCCTACGGGCACCGGAACTCCCGGCTGGGCCGCGAGGTGGAATCCGGCGTCGCCGAGACCGCCCCGGCGCTGCGCTGACATGCCGGCCCTTTCATGAGTGCCCGGCAGGTTTCCGGCATTGCGGACATTGCCCCGGAGTCCGTGCTGCTGGCCGGCGCCGGCCGGGCCATCCTGCTCCAGTTGGCCCACCCGGCCGTCGGGCACGGGGTGGCCCGGCACTCGAATTTCGCCGCGAACCCGCTCAAACGCCTGAACGGCACGTTGACGTACATCTACGCGCTGACCAACGGCACGCCGGAGCAGCGGGCCGCGGCCGTCGGCTGGGTCCGGCGGGCCCATGCGCCGGTGCGCGGCGAGGCGGGCGATGACCATCCGGCCTACGATGCCCGCGACCCGAACCTGCAGCTGTGGGTCGCCGCCACGCTGTATGACTCGGCCATGGTGGTGTACGACGCCGTGTTCCCGGCCTTGGAGCCGGCCGTCGCCGACGCCGTGTACCGGGACTACGCCATGCTCGGCACGGCGCTGGGCATGCCGGCGGGCCTGTGGCCGGCCTCGAGGGCCGACTTCGCCGCGTACTGGGCCGGGCAGGTGGGCGCGCTGCGTGTTGACGGGACGGTGCGCGCCGTGGCCGACGAGTTGATGGCGGCACGCAATGCGCCCTGGTGGCTGCGCGCGCCAATGCCCGTGGCCCGGTTCCTGACCGCCGGCCTGCTGCCGGACTCCGTGCGGGACCAGTACGGGATGCCGTGGTCGCCGCGCCGGGACCGTTGGCTCGCGGCCCTGTTCAGGGTGACGGCCGGGACCTGGCCATTGCTGCCCGCCCGGCTGCGGCACGCCCCCATGCGCTTTTACCTGGACCGGATTCCGGTGGCCTGAACCGGCCGGCGTGCGACCCTCAGCCGCGCGGTTCCCAAACGTGTTCCGCACTGGGCCCGGCGGCCCTCGTTCTGCCTGCTCACAAAGCTCACAAAGTGTGTGATACTCACAAGATACACAGCAACTCATAGAGGATGCCCCCATGGATAACCCGTTCCGTCCTTCGGCTGGTGCCACACCGCCACAGATCATCGGCCGTTCGGGGTTACTCGACGAATTCGACTACGGGCTGGAGCTGGGTTCGGGGGCACCGGGACTGCTGACCATCTTCACCGGCGCCCGCGGCATCGGCAAGACGGTCATGCTCGGCGCGGCCCAAGACCTGGCCCGGGAGCACGGCTGGGCCGTGATCTCAGAGACCGCCACCGAGGGGTTCATGGGGCGAATCGCCGAATCCATGCGCCAGCAGGCCGAAGAACTCGGCGACGGTCCACACACCCGCCGCATCACGGCCATCGCGGCCGCAGGCTTCAGCGTCACGACACAGCTTCCGCCAGAACGGCAGGTCGCCTGGCGGACCATCGGCGAACAACTGCTCCGGCTTCTCGCCGGCCACGGCACCGGGCTCGTCATCACCGTCGATGAGATCCATGCGGCAGGCCGCAGTGAACTGGCGCAATTGGCCGCCAATGTCCAGCACTTCATCCAGGACGGCCTTCCCATCGGCCTGGTCTTCGCGGGACTGCCGGCAGCCGTGTCGGATCTGCTCAACGAGGGCGTTGCGACCTTTCTCCGCCGTGCCGACAAGATCGACTTGCACTCGGCGGCCATCCGTGACGTGGAGGCATCCTTCGCCGAGTCATTCGCCGCGGCACCCATCGACGTCTCGGCCGCCCTCGTCCGCCAGGCGGCCGAGGCCACCGGCGGTTACCCGTTCCTCATCCAGCTGGTCGGATACTTCCTGTGGCGCGAAGCCGCAAACAACGGCGGCACCCTCACGGGGCCGGCCGTCCACAGGGCCATTGAGGCAGCCACCCGGCGCAACGCACGCACGGTGATAGAGGCCGCTCTCTCCACCGTCTCACCCAAGGACTTGGATTTCTTGCACGCGATGGCCGAAGACGACGAACCGGCGGCGGCCCGTGACATCGGACTTCGTCTGGGCGCCAAATCAAACTTGGTCGCCAATTATCGAGCCAGGCTTCTGGCTGCCGGGCTCATTCAACCGGCAGGGCACGGCAAAGTCGACTTCGCGATCCCCGGACTGCGCCAGTACCTTCGGTCAAAGCCCCGGGACTGAGCTGGAACACCCCCGCGGCTCACGGGACCCCACAGGCAACCAGCGCAAAATGGCGGCCGGACGCGTGGCCGGCCACCCGGACGTTGAGCGCCCTTGGGTGCCGGGACTTCCCGCGTTCCATCCCCGGACCGTGCCACGGCACGGCGCCGCGCCCGTCACGGCGTGGCGTACCGCAGCACCCAGTCGACCAGTGGGCGAAGCCGCTCCAGTTCGGTGGCGATGCGGTGCGCGGCGTCGGCCGTGTCCAGCCAGTCCGGCACGCCCAGATCGGTGGACGCACTGAGCGTCTTGCAGCGCAGCAGGACGGCTCGCGGATGGTCCCGCGGGAAACCCCGCGGCACCTGCTTCAGCTCCGGAGGGCCAGGTTCGAAACCGGCCGCGCGCAGGGTTTCCACGATCAGCGCCAGCGCCTCGCCGCTGACCGACGCGTCCACCGCCGTCCGGTACCGGGCCAGATGCGCGGGCGCCGCCGAATGGAACCCGCCGCCGAGCATCAACCCTCCGGCACCGATGCGCAGGTAGAACCCGACACCCTCATGGTTTGACAGGTGCGCGCCCTGGGACGTCTTGTACGGCGTCTTGTCGGCCGAGAATCGCGTGTCCCGGTACGGCCGGAAGACCCGGGCCGGGCCAAACAGCGGCTCCAACTGCGCCAGGAGAGCCAACAGCGGCACCCGCACGTCGTCGTCGTACGATTCCTTGTGCGCCAGCCACCAGTCGCGATTGTTGTTCTGCTCGAGCCGGGCGTAGAAGTCGAATGCCGCCGCGGGGATGCCTGCCGTTGTCTCCATGGACGTTGATCGTACGGGCGTGGCGGCCCCGCTTCCAGAGGTGGCGGCGGCGCTGTGGAAAACCTTGCCCGCGGACTCCCCGTGGAGGACGACACGCCGTCCCCATGTCTTATTGGACTGAGTCCAGAAAACATGCGAGGATCGTGTCCATGGTCGAAATGAGGGAACCGGAGGACGTGCTGCGGGCGGCACAGTTGCGCGTGACCCGTCCCCGGACTGCCGTATTGCAGGCAGTGCGCACCCATCCGCATGCCGACGCCGACACCATCATCGGTGTGGTCAGGGATGAATTGGGCGCGGTTTCCAAGCAGGCCGTCTATGACGTGCTCGCGGCGCTGACCATGGCGGGACTGGTGCGCCGGATCGAACCTTCTGGTTCCCCGGCACGCTACGAGGCCCGCATCGGCGACAACCACCACCACGTGGTGTGCCGGCAGTGCGGGGCGATCGCCGACGTTGATTGTGCCGTGGGGGAGGCGCCGTGCCTGACCGCGTCCAACAACCACGGATTCACGATCGACGAGGCCGAGGTCATCTACTGGGGCACCTGCCCTGCCTGCGCTGCATAAAACACGTTCACGATGCAAGATCCAACCAGAAGCGAGAAACAAGCATGGCTGACGAGAACACCAAACCGCTGACAACCGTTGCGGGCGCGCCCGTCCCGGACAACCAGAACAGCCTGACGGCCGGCCCGCGCGGCCCGATGCTGCTCCAGGACGTGTGGTTCCTGGAGAAGCTGGCCCACTTCGACCGTGAGGTCATCCCCGAACGCCGCATGCACGCCAAGGGCTCCGGCGCGTTCGGCACCTTCACGGTGACCAACGACATCTCCAAGTACACCGGTGCGAAGATCTTCTCCGAGGTCGGCAAGAAGACCGAGATGTTCGCCCGCTTCTCCACCGTCGCCGGCGAGCGCGGCGCCGCCGACGCCGAGCGTGACATCCGCGGCTTCGCCCTGAAGTTCTACACCGAGGAGGGCAACTGGGACCTGGTAGGCAACAACACCCCGGTGTTCTTCTTCCGCGACCCGCTGAAGTTCCCCGACCTGAACCACGCCGTGAAGCGCGACCCGCGCACCAACCTGCGCAACGCGGAGAACAACTGGGACTTCTGGACCAATCTGCCCGAGTCGCTGCACCAGGTCACGATCGTCATGTCCGACCGCGGCATCCCGGCCTCGTACCGGCACATGCACGGCTTCGGCTCGCACACGTACAGCTTCATCAACGACGCCGGCGAGCGCTTCTGGGTGAAGTTCCACCACCGCACCCAGCAGGGCATCAAGAACCTGACCGACGCCGAGTCCGCTGCACTGGTCGGCCAGGACCGCGAATCGCACCAGCGCGACCTGTTCGACTCGATCGAGAACGGCGACTTCCCGAAGTGGAAGCTCATGGTCCAAATCATGCCCGAGGCCGACGCTGACACGTACAAGTACCACCCGTTCGACCTCACGAAGGTCTGGTCCAAGAAGGACTACCCGCTGATCGAGGTGGGCGAATGGGAACTGAACCGCAACGCGGAGAACTACTTCGCCGACGTCGAGCAGGCCGCGTTCTCGCCGGCCAACGTGGTGCCGGGCATCAGCTACTCCCCGGACCGCATGCTGCAGGGCCGCCTGTTCTCCTACGGCGACGCGCAGCGTTACCGCCTAGGCGTCAACCACCACCAGATTCCGGTGAACGCCCCCAAGAACCCGACCAACTCGTACCACCGCGACGGTGCCATGCGCATTGACGGCAACCAGGGACGCACCCCCGGCATCGAGCCGAACTCCTACGGCCGCTGGGCCGAGCAGCCCGCGTACCGGGAGCCGGCCCACGCCATTGGCGCGGTCGCGGACCGGTTCAACTACCGCGAGGACGACGCCAACTACTTCGAGCAGCCCGGCATCCTGTTCCGCGAGAAGATGACCGAGGAGCAGCGCCAGGTGCTGTTCGAGAACACCGCACGGGCCATCGACGGGGCCTCGCCGGCCACGATCGAACGCCACATCCACAACTGCACCCAGGCCGATCCGGCCTACGGTGAAGGTGTGCGCAAGGCCATCGAGGCGCTGCAGGCGTCGAAGGGCTAAGCCTTTCTAGCACCTGGAACTGTCCGGGACCGGCCATCACGGCTGGTCCCGGACAGTTTTTTGCCTTCCTTGGGCGAGACCTCCTACGCGCCGAGGTAGCGCCAAAGCGCCGAAGGGGCGGCATATGTTCCGCCACTTCGGCGCGATGACGCTACCTCGGCGAAATGGCTCACCGAGACACCGCTCTATCCGGGGGCTACGTGGTCAGCAGGTGTTCGCGGCCGAACATGGCGGCGGCCTCACGCGCGGTGGGCGTGCCGGCGTCCAGGTCGGCACCGGCCGCGCAGAGTTTGGCCACCACGTCGTCCTCGCCCTTGAACAGGGCCCCGGCGATGGGGGTCTGCTTGCGGACGTTTTGGATGTCGGGGTTGGCCCCGTGGCCGAGCAACATGCCCACGGTCTCCGTCCGGCCGTGGTAGGCGGCCAGCATCAGCAAGGTGTTGCCGTCCGCATCGACCACGTCCACCGCCAGCCCGTGGTCGATGAACTCGGCCAGCTGGGCCGTCTTGCCTTCGCGGGCCAGGTCCATCGCGATTTCCAGGACACGCCCGGTCTGGTCTTCATTGAGTGCTGATTCGTTCGTCACGATTCCAGCGTAGGCGATGGCCCGCCGCGGACCCATAGGCTGGAGCCGTGCGAAGACTCCTGGCCGATGTGACGCCGCTGCGCGAGAGCCCGGCGTTCCGGCGGCTGTGGATCGGCAACGGGTTGTCCTCGATCGGCACGCAGCTGACGGTGGTGGCCGTCAGCCTCGAGGTGTACGACCTCACGCGGTCCACCCTGGCCGTGGGCCTGCTCGGCATCGTGGCGCTGGCCCCGCTCGTCGTCGCCGGCCTGTACGGCGGGGCGATCGCGGACGCACACGACCGCCGCACCGTGGCCCTCGCGTCATCCGCGGTGCTGTGGCTGGTGACCATCGGGATCGCGGCGCAGGCGTGGCTGCGACTGGACTCCTTGTGGGTGCTGTACGCACTCATCGCCGTCCAATCCGCGGCGGCCGGCATCAACGGCTCGGCGCGCAGCGCCATCGTCCCGCGCCTGGTCCGCCCCGCCCTGCTGCCGGCGGCGAACGCCCTGAGCATGATCGTCATGGGCCTGGGCACCACGGTCGGGCCGCTGCTGGCCGGCGTGCTCGTGGCCAACATCGGCTACGGCTGGACGTACACGATCGACGTCGTCACGTTCACGGCGTCGCTGTGGGCGCTCGTTCGGCTGCCCGCGCTGCCGCCGCAGGGGCCGGTCCACCGGGCCGGGAACCGGACCGTCCTGGAAGGTTTCAGCTTCCTCGGTTCGCGGCCCAACCTGCGCATGACGTTCCTGGTCGACATGTCCGCCATGGTGTTCGCCATGCCGCGGGCACTGCTGCCGGCCATGGGCGCCGTATGGCTGGGCGGCGCGCAGCAGACGGCTGGAATCCTGCTGGCGTCCATCGCGGCCGGGTCCTTCCTGGCCGCGCTGTTTTCCGGCCCGCTCGGCAACGTCCGGCGCCAGGGCCTGGCCGTCGTGTGGAGCATCACGCTGTGGGGTGCCGCGATCGCCGCGCTGGGCGGCGCGGTGCTGGCCGGTGGCAGGCACGCGCACGACGGCGGCGTGTCGCCGTGGCTTGCCGGTGCGGTCGCCGCGCTGGTCGTCGCCGGCGTCGCCGATTCCATCAGCTCCGTGTTCCGGTCCACGATCCTCCAGGCGGCGACCCCCGACCACCTGCGCGGCCGGCTGCAGGGCATCTTCGTCGTCGTCGTGACCGGCGGGCCGCGGCTGGGCGACGTGTTCGCCGGGGGCACCGGCCAGGCGTTCGGGGAGGGGTTGGCGGCCGTGATCGGCGGCGCCCTGTGCATCGCGGCCGTCTGGGCGCTGGCGGCCTGGCAGCGCGGATTCGTGGCCTACGACGCGCGGAATCCCGTACCGTAGACGGTGCGGCGGAGGCCACGTCCGGGGCCGGAACCCGGGGCGGCGCTGCAACGTTTGACGAGTGTAGGGATAACCGCCCCGACAGGGGCCCGACGGAAGCGTTTCGCAAAGTGCACAGACATTTCAACGGCTTGAAGACCGCGGCGCTGTTCGGCGTGCTCTGGGCGGTGTTGCTGGGCATCGGTGCGCTCATCGCCAGCGGCACGGGCAGCGCTGCCCCCTTGTGGATCTTTGCCCTGATCGGTGTCGCGTCCACCGCGTACGGGTACTGGAACAGCGACAAGATCGCCATCCGGTCCATGCAGGCCTATCCGGTGACCGAGCAGCAGGCGCCGGCGATCTACCGGATCGTGCGTGAACTGTCGACGAAGGCGAACCAGTCCATGCCGGCCATCTTCATTTCGCCCACCCAATCGCCGAACGCGTTCGCCACGGGCCGCAATCCGCAGAACGCCGCCGTCTGCTGCACCGAGGGCATCCTGGCCATCCTGGACGAACGCGAGCTGCGCGGCGTCCTGGGCCACGAACTCATGCACGTGTACAACCGCGACATCCTGACCTCGTCGGTGGCGGCCGCCGTCGCCGGCGTCATCACATCGGTGGCGCAGATGATGCTGTTCTTCGGCGGCGGGGACCGGCGCAACGCGAATCCGGTCGCGCTGCTGGCTATGTCGTTGTTCGCGCCGCTGGCCGCCTCCATGATCCAGCTGGCCATCAGCCGCACGCGCGAATACGACGCCGACGAGGACGGTTCGACGCTGACCGACGATCCCCTGGCCCTTGCCTCGGCGCTGCGCAAGCTGGAAACGGGTGTCCAGCGGGCCCCGCTCCCGCAGGACCAGAACCTGGTCAACACCAGCCACCTCATGATCGCCAACCCGTTCAAGGGCGGCGGCGCCGCGAAGCTGTTCGCCACCCACCCGCCCATGGCCGATCGCATTGCCCGGCTGGAGAAGATGGCCGGCCGCCCCCTGACCTGACCGTCCCCGGGTTCGGGGTGCGGAAGAATGGGGCCATGCGACTGATCCTGATCCGCCACGGTCAAACACCCAGCAACGTGAAGAACCTGCTCGACACCGCGGTTCCCGGCCCGGGCCTGACCGCGCTCGGTGAGCGCCAGGCCGCGGCCGTGCCCGGGGCCCTGGCCGGCGAGCCGCTGCGCGCCATCTACGTCTCCACGCTGACCCGCACGGCGTTGACGGCGGGGCCGTTGGCCGCCGCGCGCGGACTTGAACCCAACGTCCGGGCGGGGCTGCGGGAGATCAGCGCCGGCAACTTGGAGTTGAAGGGCGACCTGCCGTCCATCATGGCCTACCTGGAGACGGTGAAGGCCTGGCTGTCCGGGGACCTGTCGGCGCGCATGCCGGGCGCCGACACCGGTCACGACGTCCTGGACCGGTTCGACGCGGTGGTGCGCGAGGCGGAGGAACAGTACGACGGCGGCCCGGTCGCCATGGTCAGCCATGGCGCCATGATCCGGTTCTGGGCCGGGCACCGTGCCGGCACGCTGGACTGGACAAACCCGAAATACCACGAGCTGAGCAACACCGGCATCGTCATCATGGAGGGGGCCGCCACCCCGGCGCTTGAGCCCGGCGGCTGGCGGGTCGCCGCCTGGTCGGGTTTCCCCGCCGGCGGCCTGGCCGGCACCGACACGGACGGGCCGACGGCCGAACTCACGGCCGATTCTGACGGCGGGGACGACGTCCCCGCCGTCAGGATCTAGGTTTCCGGCTACTGGGCCGGCGGCTGGGTGAGCTTGAACATCGCCCCGGTGGGGTCGGTCAGCCCGGCGATGCGGCCGAACGGGGTGTCCTCCGCCTCGACGACCACGGTGGCGCCGCCGGCAACCGCCTTGGCGATGGTGGCGTCGGTGTCGTCAACCTGGAAGTACACCTGCCAGTTGGACGGCACGGCGTCGGGCAGGTCGGCGGCGGCATCGTAGATCCCCGCCAGGGCCGCCGGCCCCTCGCCGAGGGACGTGTAGCGGAAGTCCGCCGAATCGGCCACGACCGATGTCTGCCAACCCAGCGCCTTCTGGTAGAACGCGACGGCGGCGGGGTAGTCCTTCGTGTGCAGCTCGTGCCAGCCCGCCGCACCGGAAATGTCGTGCGCCTGGAAACCCTCGTGACCGCCGAACTCCCACAGCCCGAACGACGCGCCGGCCGCATCGCCGAGCATGGCCATCCGCCCCTGCTCGGGGACATCCATGGGTGGCATGTACACGACCCCGCCGTTCGCGGTGACGGAGGCGACGGAGTCGTCCAGGTTGGCCACGCGCAGGTACGTGGACCACATGTCGGAGTATCCGTCGTCGGTGCCCGGGTTCTGCATCAGGCCGGCAGCCGGCAGGCCGTCCTTGAACGCCATGACGTAGCCGCCGTATTTTTCCTCGTCACCGGTCTCATACGTCCAGCCGAACAGGTCATGGTAGAAGGACTTGGCACCGGCCAGGTCGGAGGTGATCAGGTCGATCCAGCAGGGTGCGCCGACCGGGATGTCATTCGTGGCCATTATTGCTCCTCGTCCGTTGTGCAACGCCGTTCGTGGGAATGCCCCGGAACGGGACACGGCGAGCCTATGCCGAACGTGCGGCGTCCGGCAAGGGTCCGCCGTGGCCGTTCAGCGAAGGTTCACGAACTGCAGGTCGGCTTCCTCGAAGCTGCGCAGCAGGGTCATCGTGGCCTGCAGGTCGTCGCGGCTCTTGGAGCTGACGCGTAGCTCATCGCCCTGGATGACGGACTTGACGCCCTTGGGTCCCTCGTCGCGGATGAGCTTGTTGATCTTCTTGGCCAGGTCCTGGGCGATGCCCTCCTTGATGGAGGCCTCCAGCCGGTACTCCTTGCCCGAGGCGTAGGGTTCGCCGGCGTCGAGGGACTTCAGCGAGATGCCGCGCTTGATCAGCTTCGACTCGAAGACGTCGAGGACGGCCTTGACGCGTTCCTCGGAGTTGGCCTTGAGCAGGATGTTCTCGCCACTGAAGTCGATCTCGGCGCCCACGCCCTTGAAGTCGTAGCGCTGGGCCACTTCCTTCTGGGTCTGGTGCAGCGCGTTGGCGACCTCTTGCTTGTCAACCTTGCTGACGACGTCGAACGTTGAGTCACTGGCCATGGTTCCTCTTCTCCCTTGCTAGCCGGTTGCTTGCCCTCTAGCCTAGCGGCCGAGGGGCCCCAGAGGAGCGGAGCGAGTCCGGGGAGGACGCTAGGCGTCTAGCGGGCCGCTCACAGTTCGCTCCTAGCGTTCGTTGCGCGGGATCACACCGGCGCCGTGAAGAGTTATGCCCATAGACAGGCCCCAACCCCGACGGAGGAGCAATGGCTTCCACCCCGCACCCCGATCCCGTTTCGACAAGTACGACGACGGACGCCGCCGGCGCGGCCGGCTCACCGCTGGCGCCGCGAACCAGGACCGGCGCGCGGCCGGGCGTGAAGGCCGCGGTCGGCACGGCCATGGCGGCCGCGGCACTGGCCGCGGTGACCGCGTTTTCGGGCCCTGGGGTTTCGGGCACCGCGTTTTCGGGCACTGCCGCAGCATCCTCGACCTCCGACCGGATCGCCGGCGTGCAGCAGGATCTGGCCCGGGCCGTGGCGTTGCACCAGGTCACGGCCGAGCAGGCCGCGGCGTTCGAGCGGCAGCTGGTGCGGCGCATCCAGTCCGGGGCCTGAGAGCCGGTCCGCGGGGCCCAACCGGCCCGATTCGATTCTTCGGCGAATCCCTTGTATTGTTTTACTGCTCCCACTTGCTGGGGGCGCCCGCCGGACCTGCTGGAGCCATCCATGCCGGAGCCGGTGTGCCGCGGCAGATTACCCGAGCGGCCAAAGGGGGCTGACTGTAAATCAGCTGGCAATGCCTACGGGGGTTCGAATCCCTCATCTGCCACCACGGACGCCAGGCCCGTACTTCCTTGGAAACTCAAGGAAGTACGGGCCTTTTGCGTTGTTCGGACCGCTACGCCGTCGGCCCGGGGCGATTGTCCGACGGGTCGTGGCAGATCCGCAGCACCTCGGTGATCGTGTCGGGATCATTTGTCTTCAGCGCCTCAAGGATGCGCCGATGGTCGTGGGCCACCTTCGCCTGGTGATTCGGGCCCTGCCGGTAGGTCATGGTGATCCGGCGCTGGATGGGGTGCGCCCACATCGCCGCGAGGGGTCAACGGTTTCAAACTCGTCGATCATGGCGCGCAGCCGCACCAGCGTGGCCAGCCCCTCCAGCGCCACCTGGGTGAGCGCATCCCGGACGGGGGTGCGGGACACGCCATACTGTGCCGCCACCTGCTCCTGGCAGGCTGGTCCTGGACCTCTAGCGGGGGCCGGTCGATGCGCCACAAGCGGTCACGTGCCGGGCGCGGCAACCCCGCCTAAAATTGGCGTATGGAACTCCTCGTGCCGCTGGTCATCGTCCTGGTCATCTGCCTGCTGGTCGTGCTGGCGGCCCGGTACGTCGGCCGCGCCGGCCGGGCGCGCCAGGATGCGGCGGCCCATGACGCCCGCGCCGGGTCGGCGAAACCGTCGGACATCACCCGGGAACGCGCGGCCGAGGCCGGCGCACGGTTGTCGCCCGAGGCACACCGGAACATCTACTCGCTCATCGCCCAGGGCCAGCAGCTCCAGGCGGTCAGGCAGTACCGCCGCGCCACCGGGTGCCCGCTCGGCGAATCGGTGGCCGCCGTCACCGCGCTGGAGCGCTTCCCGCAGGAGCCTCGCGCAGCCGAACCCCCCGCATCCGCACCCGGGCCCGAAGCCCACCCGGCCGGCACCGGCTACCGGTACCGGGCCATCGTGTCCCGGGGGGATGAGGTCCGTGAGGTTGCCAGCACGCGCCTGAACGACGAGATCTACGGGCAGATCCGCACCCTGGCGCTGGCCGGCAAGTACGACGACGCCGCGCACCTGCTGCTCGACCATGCCGACATCGGTGAGGGCGAGGCCCGCGAGTTCGTGTCCATGATCGGGCCGGAAGCCTAGCCTCCTTGACTGTTAGGCATCCTAACTGTTAGGCTACCTAACTATGAATGTCGACATGCTCATGGAGCTCGCGCACGACTACCGCGAAATCCTGCGCCAATCCGTGTACCTGACCCGGGCCCTGGATTCGGACGGCGAATTGAGCACCGCCCAGGTGAGCACCCTGAACATGGTCTCCACCGAGCCGCAGCGCGTGAGCGTGATCGCCCGCAATGCCGGCATCCGGGTTCCCAGCGCCACCGAGCAGGTCATCAAGCTGGAGGCCGCCGGACTGGTCCGGCGCATCGCCGACGACAGTGACGCCCGCGTGGTCCTGGTCGAGCTGACGGACGCCGGGCGGGCGGCCGTCGACCGCTCCAACGCGGTGCGCAACCGTCGCATGGCCGACGCCCTGCGCACCCTGGACGAGGCCGAACGGGCGACCATCACCGCGGCCCTTCCCGCACTCGCCAAACTGAACGGCGCGCTCAGTCCCTGACGGCTTCGCACGCCGCAACCCGTGGCGCGCCCACCGCCGGCCGGCGGCGCACGGCGCGCGCCGCCGTCGTACTTTCCCTTTTTCACATCTTCCAAAGGAGTCACCCCGTGCAGGCCAACGCCGCAACGGAAGCCGTCCACGAGATCGAGGACACGCTTCACTCGGAAAAGCAGTCGATGCTCAAGCAGCCCAAGGCGGTGTGGGCGGTGGCGTTCGCGGCCGTCTTCGCGTTCATGGGCATCGGGCTGGTCGACCCGATCCTGCCGGCCATCGCCGTGAACCTCAAGGCGACCCCGAGCCAGGTCTCGCTGCTGTTCACCAGCTACTTCCTGGTCACGGCCGTGGCCATGCTCGTGACCGGCTTCGTGTCCTCGCGCATCGGCGGAAAGAAGACGCTGCTGATCGGCCTGGCCGTCATCGTCGCGTTCTCCGCGCTGTCCGGCATGTCCAGCACTGTCGGGACACTGGTCGGGTTCCGCGCCGGCTGGGGCCTGGGCAACGCGCTGTTCGTGGCGACGGCGCTGGCCGTCATGGTGGGCGTGGCCTCCGGCGGCACCGCGACCGCGATCATCCTGTATGAGGCCGCGCTGGGCCTGGGTCTGTCGCTCGGCCCGCTCATGGGCGCCCTGCTGGGCGGCTGGCAGTGGCGGGCCCCGTTCTTCGGCACGGCGACGGCGATGGCGATCGCGTTCATCCTGCTCGTGATCCTGCTGCCCAAGACCGCCGCGCCGGCGAAGAAGACCCGGCTGCGCGACCCGCTGGTCGCCCTGGGCCACAAGGGCCTGCGCACCACGGCCGCCAGCGCCCTGTTCTACAACTACGGCTTCTTCACCATCCTGGCGTTCACCCCGTTCATCCTGCACTTCAACGCGTACGGCATCGGCGCCGTGTTCTTCGGCTGGGGCGTGGCCGTGGCCGTGTTCTCCGTGTTCGTCGCCCCGATCGTGCAGCGCAGGTTCGGCACCACCGGCGCCCTGACCGGGTCACTTGTCGGGCTGATCATCGTCCTGATCGGGGTCGCGCTCGCCGCCGGCCACTCGATCACCGCGATCGTGGTGCTGGTCATCGTCTCCGGCGCGCTGCTGGGCATCAACAACACGCTCTACACCGAACTGGCCATGAGCGTCTCCGACTCGCCCCGCCCGGTCGCCAGCGCCGGCTACAACTTCGTGCGCTGGATGGGCGGTGCGCTGGCCCCGTTCCTGGCCGCGAAGATCGCCGAGCATTCCAGCGCCTCGGTCACGTTCTTCGTCGCCGCCGCGGCCGTGCTGGTCAGCGCCGGCATCGTCGTGTTCGGCCGGTCCGTGCTGAAGGCGCACGAGCCCGACGGCGTGTAGGCGCCGCGTTTATTCCCGATGGTTGGCGCTCACGCGCTCAGCGAAACCGGTAGCCATGCTTCCACGCGGTCCCGTACCGTGGAAGCATGGCTACAGTCGATATCACCACTGACACCTTCGCGCCCACCGTCGAGAACAACGACATCGTGTTCGTCGACTTCTGGGCGTCCTGGTGCCAGCCCTGCCGGAATTTTGCGCCCACCTACAGTGCGGCGTCGGAAAAGCACGACGACGTCGTGTTCGCCAAGGTGGACACCGAGGCCGAGCAGCAGCTCGCCGCCGAAGCCAACATCACCTCGATCCCGACGCTCATGGCGTTCCGCGAAAAGGTCCTGGTGTTCGCCCAGCCCGGCGCACTCAACGGCTCCCAGCTCGACGAGGTCATCACGGCCGTCAAGGGCCTGGACATGAGCGAGGTGCACGCCGCCGTCGCCAAGCAGCAGGCCGAGGGCAAGGCTGCCGAATAGATTCACTGAAGGACTCACGGGTCTCGACAGGCTCGACCACCGCGGTGGTCGAGCCTGGGCCCACGGCCGCGAGGGGCCCCGACCGAGCTTGCGAGGGCGGGGAGCGGCTGGGGAGCGAGACCCGGTAATTGAGCCTGTCGAAATCCCCCGGTGGTCGAGCCTGTCAGACCGTTTAAAGACGGGTCAGCTCCGCCGGCGTGGCCAGGAGCGCGCTGAGGGACTCGTCGAGGTCCTGTAGGGCGATGCCCCTGCTGTGCTTGTCCAGATCCGCCTCTGACGCCCAGCGCTCGGTCAGCACGATGCGCTCCCCGGACTCTTCCGTGATCTCGTAGCGGAGGCAGCCGGGCTCGGCCACGACCTGCTCGATCGCGATTTCCAGCGCGAGCTTCACGCGAAAGAACTCGCCGTCGTTGGGGATGAACATGGCCTGCAGGTCAATGGCATGCTCATCGGGGAATTCACTCATGGGACCAGCGTATGTGACCCGTCGCCCGCGAGTGTGAACTTTTTCAGTGTCCGCGGTGATCCTGGATGCGCAGGCGCGGGCCGAACGTGGGCTTGCGGAAGCCGCTGAGGCCGAGCATGCGCACCACGCGCTGCCGGTGCCCGCGCCACGGTTCGAGCAGCTCCAGCATGCCGGCGTCGTCCACGGGGTTGCCGGCCAGCGCCCACCCCACGTAGGCGGCCAGATGGTAGTCGCCGACCGACACCTGGTCGGCGTCGCCGTGCGTGCGCTGGGTGACCTCGGCCGCCGTCCAAATGCCTATGCCGGGAATGGTTTGCAGCTTCGCGCCGGCCTCTGCGGCGGGGAGGGCGGCCAGCCGTTCCAGGCCCGACGCCGACCGCAGGGCGCGCATGATCGTCGCCGAACGCTGCGGTCCCACGCCCGCCCGATGCCATTCCCAGGATGGAATGGCGGCCCAGCGTTGCGGGGTCGGGGCCACCATCAAGTCGTCCGGGACGGCGGTGCCCGGGCCGATGCCCGGCGCCGGCGTGCCGAACGTGCGGATCAGCGTCGCGTAACCGCGTTGGGCCTCCAGGGAGGTGACCTTCTGTTCCAGGATCGCCGGGACGAGGGCGTCAACCACCCGCCCGGTGGAGGGCAGCCGCACGGCCGGGTGCCGGCGTCGTGCCTCTTTCACCAGCGGCGGCAGGGTGGCGGCGAAGCCAGGCGCGTCAAAGGCGGACCAGTCATCGTGGTGGCCGGTCAACGCCGGGGCGCCCGCGAGGGCGTGCTCCGCGCCGGGACCCCAGGCGCGGGCGGTCATGTCCGTGCCGGCCTGGGTGATGCCCAGTGTGGCGGGGCCGTCGGGCGTGTTGAACGCCAGCCAGGCGGTGTCCCCGGCCAGCCGGACCGTGCGGTCGGCCGGACCGCGACCGATGATGCCCAGCGTCCGCGCCAGGTCGACCGGCTGGCCGGCGTCCCACGATCGTGATTCCCACTGCCGTGACTGCGCCCGGGACGGGCTGTCCGGCAGGGCGGTGATGGTCATGCGTCCATGGTCCCACGCGTGGCTGACAGGCGCCGACTGGCGGGCTAGTCTCAATGCCGTGTAGTTAGGCTGGCTGGCGGGTTGTCAAGCGGGTGTTGTCGGCGATGATCTCGATGTCGATGGTTGCCTGGT
>NZ_RWKQ01000005.1:0-63441 GCF_003946885.1 Specibacter cremeus
AGATGCAAGGACATTCAGACCACCGCTGAGCTCAGCACATCACGAGGATTGCGGCGAACCGGCTGTGCGGAAATCCGCGTTAGAGCATACTGAAATGGCCGGGATCCCACTGAACAAGGCGTGGGATCCCGGCCAGCTTTGCGCTCGAGGCCGGACCTATTCAGGAATGGATCGCACGCGTCAACCGAGACGCCATCATGTTGCCTTGGCCTCAGATGACCATGGTCGGGACGCGAGGTTGTGCGAGTTGACCGATCACCGGTTGTCGGCTCCCACGGACAAGGGCGCGAACGCCGGGGCCGCGGTCGCGGCCCTGGTGGTCGGAATGGTTGCCGACCACGCGGTATCCCTGGCCCTGGAGCATGTGACCAGTTTCGAGCGGACGGTCCGCGCCGTGCTCTAGGATGATCCACGGCAGGGAACCAAGCCGTCAGCGTATGGCCCGGATCGAATATAGGCTCGGCCAGACAAGGGGATGGTGCTGATACCGCCCGGCACATCAACGGAAGGGTTTGGGGTGCGATGCTTGACATACCGCTGGTCGGGAGGGCCGGAGGGGCGCATGAGTCACTGGCCGACGTGGCCTACCGCGTCATTGCGGACCGGGTGATCATGTTGGGCATCCGGCCCAACGAATCGGTGAATGAGTCACAGCTGTCCAAGGAAATGCAGATGGGACGCACACCCATCCGGGAAGCGTTGCGGCGCCTCGAAAGCGACCACCTGATCGTCTCCCACCCACGCAAGGGTGCCTTCGCGGCCCCGATCGACATTACGGATCTCATGGAGATCGCCCAGGTGCGCCAGTCCCTTGAACCGGTCGCAGCGGGCATGGCCGCGAAAGCGGCGGGCGCGGAAGCCGCGCGCACCTTTGAACACTACTCGGGCCTGATTAGGACGCTGGAGACCGCCACCGTCGACCAGGGCGACCTGATGCGATTGGACTTGGCGGTCCACCAGCTCATCTACCGCGCGGCCGGCAATCGACACCTGGAGGAGATCCTGGTCCGGTACGCCAACCTATCCACCCGCATCTGGTGCCTCATCCTGGAGCGCCGTCCGCTGGTCATCAAGCACATCCTGGAATTGGACGGCCTGATCGGCGCCATCTTGGCGAAGGATGCCGAGCGGGCCGCGGAGCTGATGGCCAACCACGTCCGCAGCTTCAACGCATTCGTCACCGGCACCCTCTGACCTGCCGGCGAAGCAGCCGGACAGTCGGTTGTCCCCGGCTGCCACGGCCCTCGACGCAACATCTTGACACGTGACGCAGGGCACTTTACGCTCTTGATATATCAACTGTTGCCAGCATGTCGACAATGAAGTCACGCTGGACCGAACGCGGTCTTGCCAACAGGCTCTGAGCCCGTTCCCCACGCAAGGTGAGAAGGATTTGATGAACATACACGTCGCCATAGATGAAGCGCGCTTCACGCGCTTCCACAAGAAACTCGTTGCCGCCTGCATGGGCGGCCCGATCCTGGACGGCTACATCCTGAGCATCATCGCCATTGCGCTGGTGGGCATATCGGCGGAGTTCCACACCACTGAACTCGAGACCAGCCTCATCGGCGCCTCGGCACTGGTCGGCATCTTCCTCGGAGCCGTCCTGCTGGGCCCGCTGACCGACCGCATCGGCCGCCAGCTGATGTACACCATTGACCTGTGGGCGCTGGTCATCGCCTCAGTGCTGCAATTCTTCGTCCAGGATTCCATGCAGCTGATCGTCCTTCGCCTGGTCGCCGGCCTGGCCATTGGCGCCGACTACCCCATCGCCAATTCGCTGCTGGCTGAGTGGCTTCCGCGCAAGCGTCGCGGCCAGATGCTCGGCGTCCTCCAGGTGGGCTGGTTCATTGGCGCGGCATTGGCGGCCCTGGTGGGATTCGCCATCTTTGAGCTGTTCGGTGCGGGTTCCTGGCGTTGGATGCTGCTCTCGTCGGCCGTGCTCGGAGCCATCGTGATGCTCGTGCGGCTCGGCACCCCCGAGTCGCCGCGGTGGCTGCTTCACCAGGGACGCACGAACGACGCCAAGCAGGCCCTCCGCGCCGCCCTGTCCGACCAGCTCAACGTCGACCACGTCGTCTTCGAGGCCGCCGACGCCACCGTCAAGGACAAGCCCAAGGTCGATCTGCGCATACTGCGGCGCAAGCCGTACCTCAAGCGCATCATTTTCTGCAGCAGCTTCTATGCGCTTCAGGTGGGACCGCTTTTCGCGATCTACACTTTTGGGCCCACCATACTGTCGTCGTTCGGACTCGGCGGTGGCAATCTGGCCAACATCGGTTCGGTCGTGATCGACCTCGTCTTCCTCGCCGGCTGCATCCCGGCGCTGAAACTGATCGAGACGTGGGGCCGCCGGCCGCTCATCATCTGGTGCTTCGCGCTCATGTCCATCCCCCTGTTCGTCCTGGGTTTCTTCCCGTCCGCACCCGTGGCGATCATCGTTGGCTGCTTCATGGCCTACGCCCTGTTCTCGGGCGGACCCAGCATCCTGGAGTGGGCGTACCCCAGCGAACTGTTCCCGACGCACATTCGCGCCAGCGCCGTCGGAATCACCACCGCTGTCAGCCGGATCAGCGCGGCGCTGGGGACCTTCGCAGTGCCGTTCGGACTGGCGTACTGGGGCATCGGCCCCACCATGATCGTTGCCGCCGTCATGACGGCCGTCGGGTTCCTGGTCTGCCTCTTCATGGCCGAGGAAACCAAGGGAATGACCCTGGCACAGGCCGGCGGCGAAGCGGAGCCCGAGCGCCACGGCACGGCCGACCTGTCGGCGGCGTCCGTGGACGCGTAGGGCTGGGACAGCCGCCCACGCACCGGGCAACTCTGCTCGCCATCGGCGCTGGGAGCCGCCGTGGTCGGTGGTCGAGCGAGCGGTGGTCGAGCTTGTCGAGATCTCGACGGGCTCGATCACCGCAGGCTCGGGTTTCGATGACAAGCTCAATCACCGGTCCTAGCGGCGCCGGTCCTCGGACAGGGCCGCCTTGACGGCCAGGTGGATGGTAAAAATGTTCCCGGACTCCCGCGGGTCCTCCCCCAACAGGTCGTGGATCTTGTTCAGCCGCTTGTGCATCGTTTGCCGTTCGATGTGCAGCGCGGCGGCCGTCGCCGTCGTGTTGCACCCGGATTCCAGCCAGCGCAGCAGCGTCTGTGCCAGCGAGGTCCGATGCTTCCGGTCCCACTGGAGCACATCGCCGACGGTCGCCTGGATATACGATTCCACGAACCCGCCGTCGGGCAACTCGTCCAGTATCCGCCGGCCCAGGAACTCCATGGCGTCGAGGACCTGGCCGGCCGCCGGTGCGCCGATCCGCATGACCTCGCGGGCCTCCACGAACGATCCGTGCGCCAGCAGGCCGTCCACCACGAACGGCCCGAAGGCCGCGCACACGGTGGAGCCCCGCACCCCATCGTGAGCGGCGCGGAGCAGCGCCGCACGCCCTGCCCGGGCGTGACCGGCCGTCAAGGCGAACAACACGGCCAGATCGCCGTCCCAACGATGCGTCTTGATGCCCGCACCCACGCCGCGCAGCGCCCGTTCGACGCCGGAGAAGTCCCCGTCCCGGCCCCTGGCCCGGAAAATCGCCACGACCGCCGGCCGCCCCCGCGGCAGTCCGGCCGCCTCCCACAACTCCTCCACCGCGGCCGGCGCCGCGTCCTCGATGATCGCCTGCACCAACCTGGTGTCCGCGACCTGCGCGGGGGACGGCTGGAAGGTTTGGGCCAGGGCCACCGCCAGGATCCCCGAGAGGCGGTCGGCCGCCACCTCCAGCCCGACCAGGTCCGTCACCGTCGACCTGAGCGTGAGTTCGGCGGCGAGCCGTCCGCCCACGATAATGCCGGACACGACCGGTTCGGCCGCGGGATCCGCCACGTCCCCTGCGTGCTCCACGTACAGTCCGTCCGTCGTCGTCAACAACACCTCGGCCGATAATCGGGCCGCTATCAGGTCAAGGATGGTCGGAAGGTGCGGGCCCAGGTCAGTGATCTGGCGGGCGATCCGGTGCGAGAGGTCGTCGGCGAGCAGGTGGGCCCTGGCCTGCTCGTTCACGATGAGCCGGTTCACCTCCTCGGCGATGTCCACGAACGGGGCAACCCGCCGCAGTTCGATCAGGGG
The DNA here is from genome assembly GCF_003946885.1 of Specibacter cremeus. Lineage (GTDB taxonomy): Bacteria > Actinomycetota > Actinomycetes > Actinomycetales > Micrococcaceae > Specibacter > Specibacter cremeus. The sequence goes on from NZ_RWKQ01000005.1 coordinate 4,118, forward strand.
CACGCCGGCGGCCTCCGCCGCCGCGATGATCCCGGCGGAGAGACCGTCCGGGACCCCTGCCGTCTCGAGCGCCAGGGCGGCGATGCCGCGCGCCCCGAGGCTGCGAACGTACGCGGTCTGCTCATCCGCGGGCAACGCGAGCAGCGCCTGCCCGCCGGACAAGAGCAGCTCGCCGCCCCGCAGCAGGGGCGCGATCTCCAGCACCTCGCTCGAATGCACCCAGCGAACGGCGCGCTGCGCCGTCCCGGACACGTCCGTGCGCAGCATGGGGTCGGCGGCCGCCATCGGCGGGGAGGCGAGGATGTCCGCCAGCGTGATCATGGGCAACCTCCAAGTATTGGGCGACAATATGTCCCGATTTGGAGCTTAAGTATAATCGAAACGTCCATAGGTTGTGCCGCAGATCACTTCTAAACTGGGTTGACCCCCTCTCCCCATCACAGAGTAGTGAATCGAGATCAGCATGAATCGGACCACATCACCGTCGCCGGAGAGCGCGACGGTCGAACTTGAGGATGTCCTCCAACCCATCCCCGAATCGGCGCGCACGACGAAGCTTTCCGGGCAATTCTGGATTTGGGCCGGCGCCAACGTGGCACCGATCAACTGGATCCTCGGCGCACTCGGCATCCAGCTCGGCCTTGGCCTGCAGGACACGCTCATCGTGCTCATCGGCGGCAATATGATCGGCATGATGGGCTTCGGGTTCTTCGTGCTCCTGGGCCAGAAGACGGGCGCCACCGGCATGCTCCTGGCGCGCGGGGCCTTCGGCCGCCGCGGCGCCTACCTGCCGGCGGCCATCCAGGCGACCATCGCCATCGGCTGGTCGGCCGTGAACACGTGGGTCATCCTGGACCTGGTGTTGGCCCTGTTCGGCCAGATCGGCTGGGTGGACCCGCACCACCGCAACATCGGGGTGCGCATCATCGTGGCCGCCGTGATCATGTCCGTCCAGGTCGCCATCTGCTACCGCGGCTACCACGCCATCTCCAAGTTCGAACGCATCACCATGCCGCCCACGGTGATCGTGCTGGTCGCCATGTCGGTCATCGCATGGACCCACCTGAACATCAACTGGGGCTACCAGGGTCCCCCCGGGGCCATCCTCGAGGGCCTGCCGCGCATTGCGGCCATGTCGTCGATCATGACCGTCATCGGCATCGGCTGGGGCATCGGCTGGTTCACGTACGCCCCGGACTACTCGCGCTTCGTCAGCCGCAAGATCAAGCCGGCCAAGCTCTACCTCGTCAGCGTCCTGGGCCAATTCGTGCCGGTGGTCTGGCTGGGCATCCTGGGTGCCAGCCTGGCCACGAAGAACGGCTCGGCCGACCCCGGAGAATTGATCGTCTCCAGCTTCGGCGTCCTGGCCGTCCCGGTGATCCTGCTCGTCATCCACGGCCCCATCGCCACCAACATCATCAACCTCTACACGTTCGGCGTCGCCTTCCAGGCCCTGGACATCAAGATCTCCCGCCGCAAACTCTCCATCATCGTCGGCATCCTGTCGATGTTCGCCGTCATCGGCTTCATGTTCGCGGAGGACTTCGCCATGCTCCTCGACTCGTGGCTGGGCGCGATCGTGGCCTGGGTGGCCACGTGGGGCGGCATCATGGCCGTGCATTACTTCGTCTTCGAACGCCGCCACAAGGACTTCTCGTACCTGTTCCTGAGCCCCAAGTCCACGATGCTGAAGTCCATCAACCCGGCCGCGTTCATCGCCTTCTTCGCCGGCATCGTCATGACGTGGATGTGCATGTACGGCGGGGTCCCGGCCCTGCAGGGCCCCATAGCCACGGCAATGGGCGGCATCGACTTCTCCTGGCTGGCCGGAACGGTCACCTCATCCGCCGTCTACTTCGCCCTCGGCTACCCGCGATTCCGCAAGCGCATCAAGGCCGGCGTGCCCCTGGGCATCCGCACCGACCTGCACGAGGATGCGGTGCTGGCCATGCACGGCGACGCCTGCGAGACCAAGAGCCCCGAGCCCGCCGCGGTCCCCTGACAGCCCCGCACCGACACCCGACACCACCCCGCCAATGGAGGCTTCCATCATGGACAACACCGTACTGCTCGAGGATCTGGACGCGTTCGCGTACCGTGAGGCCCTGGCCTCCGGGGAGGCCGTCGTGCTCATCCCGGTCGGGTCGCTTGAACAGCACGGCCCGCATCTTCCACTGGGGACGGACACGGCGCTGGCCTCCCGCATCGCCGTCGGCGTGGCGACCCGGCTGGGGGCGCTGGTCGCCCAGCCCATCGCCTATGGCTACAAGTCGCAGCAGAAGTCCGGCGGCGGCAACCACCTGCCGGGGACCACGAGCCTGGACGGCGCCTCACTCGTCGGCGTCACCCGGAACCTGGTCAAGTCATTCCTGGGCCAGGGCGTCCGGCACGTGGTGTTCATCAACGGCCACTACGAGAACTACCAGTTCCTGTACGAGGGAATCGACCTGGCCCTGGAAGAACTGGGCCTGGGGAGCGGATCGGACACCAGCGTCCTGCTGCTCTCGTACTGGGACTTTGTCAGCGCCGACACGCTCGCCCGGGTGTATCCGGCGGGATTCCCCGGCTGGGACATCGAGCACGGCGGCGTCCTGGAGACCTCCCTCATGTTGCACCTCGCCCCGGAGCGCGTGGCGATGGAGCGGGTCATCGACGGACCCGCCGCCGCGCTTCCGCGCTTCGACCGGCTCCCGGTGGTGCCGGGGCGGACGCCGCCGTCCGGCTGCCTGTCCTCCGCCGCCGGGTCCGACGCCGCCAAGGGACGGTTGCTGTACGAGCAGGTGGTCGGGGACCTGGTCGAGGACCTGGCTACCGAACTGTGGGTGGCGCCCATGGGGCTGGCCGTACCTGCCTAGGGATGCCGTGCGGCCGCAACTTTGGTCAACACGGATGCAGTGAGCGCAACACTGATCGGACATCGCCACCTACGGCGACACCTGGGCCGTTCTTCATTCACCGATGCCCTAAACCAACCTGAAACCAGGAGAAGGTCTTGACAGTGTCACGCGTCACACATACTCTGGTGCAACAGCGTTGCGTTGAACGCAACCCATAACTCTTTGGTGGTACTCATGACTAATGGAACTCCCTCGGATGCTATCCATACGCGCACATCCCCTGCAGTGCAGCAGACGACGATGAGCGGGCAGCCACGCCCCAACGACGGGGCGGGACTGGGCGCAGGCACCCGCCGCAGGGTCATCATGGCCAGCTTCATCGGCAACTTCGTGGAATGGTTCGACTACGCCGTCTACGGTTACCTCGCCGCGACCATCGCCGGCGCATTCTTCCCGACGCAGGACAAGCAGACCGGGCTGCTGCTGACCTTCGGCGTCTTCGCCATCTCCTTCTTTGTCCGCCCCCTCGGTGGCTTCGTGTGGGGACAGATCGGGGACAAGCTGGGCCGCAAGAACGCCCTGTCCCTGTCCATCCTGATCATGTCCGCCGCGACGTTCGCCATCGCCCTGATCCCCGGCTACAACACCATCGGGATCTGGGCGCCGATCATGCTCCTGCTGGTCCGTGTGGTCCAGGGATTCTCGGCCGCCGGCGAGTACGCCGGAGCCTCCGCCTTCCTGGTGGAGTACGCCCCGGCCAATCGGCGTGGACTCTATGCCGCCGTCGTGCCCGCCAGCACCGCGGCGGGACTGCTGCTCGGTTCCCTGCTGGCCGCGGTCCTCTCCATGGTCTTGTCCCCGGACCAGATGAACGCGTGGGGTTGGCGGTTGCCGTTCCTGCTGGCCGCTCCGATGGGCCTGATCGGACGGTACATCCGGACGAAGCTCGAGGACACCCCGGCGTTCCGCGCCCTGACGGAGGAGGACAAGGCCATCAAGACCCCCGTCGCCGCACTGTTCAAGAACCACTGGCGGCCGCTGCTGCTGGCCGTGGGCGCGGTCCTGCTCAATGCCGTGGGGTTCTACGTGATCCTCAGCTACATGCCCACCTACCTCAGCCAGGAGCTCGGATTCGGGGCCACGGAGTCGTTCCTGGCCACCACCATCGCCCTGCTGACGTACATCGGTTTCATCTTCCTCACCGGCCTGGCCTCGGACCGGTTCGGCCGCAAGAAGGTGCTGATCTCTGCCTCCGTGCTGTTCGTCCTGCTGACGGTTCCCGCCTTCATGCTGCTGGACACCGGAAGCTTCGCGGTGATCCTGGTGGTCCAGATCCTGCTCGGCGGCATGCTCACGCTCAACGACGGCACCCTGCCCAGCTTCCTGGCCGAACTCTTCCCCACCCGGGTCCGCTACAGCGGCTTTGCCGTCAGCTTCAACCTCTCGAATGCACTCTTCGGCGGCACCGCACCCTTCGTGGCCACCCTGCTGATCGCCCTGTCCGGGTCCAAGCTGGCCCCGGGTTGGTACCTCATGGCCGCCGCGGCAATCTCCCTCATCGCCGTTCTGTTCGCGCGGGAAACCTCCAAGGACCCGCTGCGCGCCCACTGATCCCAGGCGGCTCCCGCCCGGCCGCCCCCACCGACTCCCGCTGTCCCCAGCGGGCCGATCCAAACAGTAATCGCTAGAAACAAAAGGAGTCACCCGTGACTGTCACCTCTTCCTCCCCCGCCTCCGCCGTCTCCGAGCTGGAGCGCCTGAAAGTCCTGCACAACGGAGAAAAGGTGTCCCTGACGTTCTCCGATGCCGAGTTCGAGCGCCGCCTGGCCGGGTTGCGCCTGATCATGGCGGAGAAGGACCTCGACGCCGTGGTGCTGACCAGCTACCACTCCATCAAGTACTACTCGGACTTCCTGTTCACCTACTTCGGCCGCTCCTACGCCATGGTGGTCACCAAGGACGACACCGTCACCGTCACCGCGAACATCGACGCCGGCATGCCGTGGCGCCGCAGCTACGGCGAGAACCTGGTCTACACCGACTGGCGCCGGGACAACTACATCCACGCCATCCAGGAATCCCTGCGCACCCGCGGCATCAGCGTCCGCCGCCTCGGCGTCGAGGACGACTCGCTGCCCACGGACAACCGCAACAAGATCCAGGCCGCCTTCCCGGGCGCCACGCTGGTGGATGTGGCCCAGGCCGCCATGCGCCAGCGCATGATCAAATCCGCCGAGGAGATCGCCGTGATCAAGCACGGCGCCCGCATCGGCGACCTCGGCGGCGAGGCCATCCGCAACGCCATCACCGCCGGCATCACCGAATACGAGGTGGCCCTCATCGGCACCGAGGCCATGGTGCACGAGATCGCCCGCACTTTCCCGAACTCGGAGATCCGCGACACCTGGGTCTGGTTCCAGTCCGGCATCAACACCGACGGCGCGCACAACTGGGCCACCACCCGCAAAATCCAGGAACACGACATCCTCTCGCTGAACTGCTTCCCGATGACCAGCGGCTACTACACGGCCCTGGAGCGGACGCTCTTCTACGGCGAACCCGATGCCCGCTCGCTGGAACTGTGGAACATCAACGTCGAGGTGCACAAGCGCGGCCTGGAACTGATCAAGCCCGGCGCCGTCTGCAAGGACATCGCCGCCGAATTGAACGAGATCTACGTGGCCAAGGGCCTGCTGGCCAACCGCACGTTCGGCTACGGCCACTCCTTCGGCGTCCTCTCCCACTACTACGGCCGCGAGGCGGGCCTGGAACTGCGCGAGGACATCGACACCGTCCTGGAGCCCGGCATGGTCGTCTCCATGGAGCCCATGATCACCGTCCTGGACGGCCAGCCGGGCGCCGGCGGCTACCGCGAGCACGACATCCTCGTCGTGGGCGAGGAGGGTGCGGAGAACATCACGAAGTTCCCGTTCGGCCCGGAGCACAACATCATCGGCGCCTGAACATCATCATGGATGAGCGGCCGGCAGCGCTTCTTGGCGCCGCCGGCCGCCGCCATGCGGAATCATGGAGGGCATGATGACTCCCCCCGCCAAGCCCGCGTCCGACCCCAAATCCGAGCCCAAATCCGAGTCCAGGGACAAGACCGCCGATTCCCGCGGCGCGTCGGTGCTGGAGAACGCCGTGGCCGTGCTCCGCAGCTTCTCCGCCGCCGAGCCGATGCTGGGCGTGACCGACATCGCCACCCGGATCGGCCTGCACAAGAGCACCGTCTCGCGCATCCTGGCCACCTTGGAACAGGAAGAGCTCGTGGAACGCGACCCGGACACGCGCCGGTTCCACCTGGGCCTGGGCATCATCGCCGTGGCGGGCCCGTTGCTCGCCGAGCTGGAGGAGCGCCGCGTGGCGTACCCGGTGCTGCGCCAGCTGACCGAGCGGACCGGCGAGACCAGTTCCCTCATGGTCTGGAACGGCCGGGAGTCGATGTGCGTGGAGCAGATCGCCAGCCCGCAGCAGGTCAAGCACACCACGCCGCTGGGCGCCCGCTACCACGACGCCATGAGCGCCTCCGTGCAGGTCTTCCTGGCCGCGGAGGACGAGGACCGCGTGAAATCGCTGCTGGCCGGGGGCGACATCACGTATCCCGGCCTGGACGCCGTGGAGCTGGAGGCCTATCTGGCACGGCTGGCGGAGGTGGCCCGCCGCGGTTACGCCACCAACTACGGGGAGTCGGCCATCGACGAGGTGGGCGTCGCGGCGTTGGTCCACGACCACCGCGGCAATCCCGTGGCCGCCGTGTTGATCCCGGCGCCGCGCTTCCGGGTCTCGCCCGAACGGCTGCAGCTCCTCGGCGAGGCGTGTGCGGCCGCCGCGGCACACGTCACCACCCGGTTGGGAGGCACGACGCCGGTCCGCTGAGTCGCGCCGTCGGCCGCCTCACGTTTCGCGTCACCGGGCGAGGACGGCAACGGCCTCCGCCACCGTGTCGACGACGTGCACGTGGGCGGCCATCGCGCGCCCGCCGGCCAGCGACGCAAGCAACGGCCGCACCGGCAGCACGTCCTGCCAGTACGCGCTGCCGACGAGCACCATGGGCGCCACGGCCTCGGCCGCGGCGTAGTAGTTCTCGCAGGCATCCTGGAAAATCTCCTGCACCGTCCCGGCGGCCCCGGGCAGGAACACGATGCCGCCGGTGGAGCGCGCCAGCAGCACGGCCTCCCGGATCGCATTGGCGAAGTACTTGGCAATGCGCGTGGCGAACAGGTTCGGCGGTTCATGCCCGTAGAACCAGGTCGGGATGCCCAGGCTGTCGGCGCCGGCCGGGAACTGCGCCAGGACGGCGGCGGCCGACCGCGCCCACCCGGTGATCGAGGGCCGGAAGCCGGGGACGGCACCCAGCGTGCGCAGCGCACCCGCCAACGCGTCGTCGTCGTACGTCGACAGGTAGGCACCCAGGTTCGCGGCCTCCATGGCGCCCGGCCCGCCGCCGGTGGCGACGACGAACCCGGCCGCGGCCAACGCCCGGCCCAACCCGGCGGCCTGCGCATACCCCGTGCTCCCCCGCGCCGACTGGTGCCCACCCATGACCCCGACGACGCCGGCGCCGGCGAGGGCGGCCAGCGTCTCGTCGAGGGCGTCGGAGATGGCGTGGTCATGCATGGCCGTGGCGAGCGTGGAGTGCAGCATCCGGCCCGCCCCGGCCTGCAGCGACCATTGGTAGATGCGCGCGTCCGGCGTCGACTCGTACTCCCCCGCCGCGATCCCGGCATACAGTTCGGCACCCGTGTACAGGTGGCCGCGGTAGGCGTTGAACGGGATGTCCGGCAGCTGCGGGAACAGCAGGGCCCCGCGCGAGCGCAACCGCCCTTCCATGCCCGGGGCGAACGTGCAGCCCATGAAAATGGCGCCGGAGGCGTGCAGCCGGACCAGTTCGGTGGAGCGTCCGCGCAGGTCCACGGACTGCAGGTGCCAGCCGTGCATGGACGTGGCACCGGCCGCCACCAGCGCGTCAAAGCGCTCCAGGTCGTCGACGTCCACGGTGCGCGTCCGGGGGACGCGTGGTGCATTCATGCCGCCAGCCTAACGGGGGCCGGTGCATGGTGTGGCCGACCGCGCGCAGCGCCCTCGGGCACACCGGTCAGGATGTCGGCAATGCGGCCCCGCACCGCGTAGCGTTCAACAATGGAAAGCGAAGCTTTTCCCAACCACGCTACGATCAGCCCACGAAGCCAAGGAGGCGGTGCAATGCCGTACCGAACGGTCATCCACATCAACGAGGCGGCACCGGAGAAACACGCGGCGGTACTCCGCAATGCCCTGAACCTGATCACCGCCCTGGGTCCGGAGACGGCCGTGGAACTGGTGACCCATGGTCCCGGGATCGCCTTGGCCGCCGGAACAGCGAGCCCTGAACTGAAGACCTTGATCGACCGGGGAGTGGTGGTGTGCGTCTGCCAAAACAGCCTCGCCGCCCAAAACCTCACTGCCGACGATGTCCTGCCGGAGGCCCGGATCGTCGCCTCCGGCGTGGCCCACCTGGTCACCCGCCAAGCCGAGGGCTGGGCCTACCTTCGCCCGTAGGACCGGGCCTCGGCCGGGGTGCTGTTGATTTCCCCGACGCCGGGCTCGCAGCGGCCGGACCGTGGCCGCCGGCTGACCCCGGAAACACGACTGCGGCCCGTGCCCTTCCCGCTGGGAAAGGGCACGGGCCGCAGTCGTTGGTCTCGACAAGCTCGACCAGCGGTGATTGAGCTTGTCGAAATCACCAAGGTCTCGCTCCCGTTGGCGCTATAGGGCGGCGATGACCTCGCGCAGCAGGGCGGCGGTCTCGGACGGCGTCTTGCCGACCTTCACGCCGGCGGCCTCGAGGGCCTCCTTCTTGGCCTGTGCGGTACCGGCGGAGCCGGAGACGATGGCGCCTGCGTGGCCCATGGTCTTGCCCTCCGGGGCGGTGAAGCCGGCCACGTAGCCGACGACCGGCTTGGTGACGTTGGCCTTGATGAACTCGGCGGCGCGTTCCTCGGCGTCGCCGCCGATCTCGCCGATCATCACGATCGCCTTCGTCTCCGGGTCGGCCTCGAAGGCGGCCAGGGCGTCAATGTGCGTGGTGCCGATGACGGGGTCGCCGCCGATGCCGATGGCGGTGGAGAAGCCCAGGTCGCGCAGCTCGTACATCATCTGGTAGGTCAGCGTGCCGGACTTGGAGACGAGCCCGATCGGGCCCTTGCCGGTGATGTTGTTCGGCGTGATGCCCACCAGCGACTCGCCGGGGGTGATGATGCCGGGGCAGTTCGGGCCGATGATGCGGGTGACCTGCTTGCCCTCGGCGTCGACCTTGGACTGGGCCAGGGCCCAGAATTCGGCCGAGTCCTGCACCGGCACGCCCTCGGTGATGACGACGACGAGCGGCACCTCGGCCTCGATGGCCTCGACGACGGCGTCCTTCGTGAAGGCCGGCGGCACGAACACGATCGAGACGTCGGCGCCGGTCTCGGCGACGGCCTCCTTCACGGTGCCGAACACGGGCAGCTCAACAGGGCCGTGCTTGACGGTGGTGCCGGCCTTGCGGGCGTTCACGCCGCCGACAACCTGGGTGCCGGCCTTGAGCATGAGGGCGGTGTGCTTGGTGCCCTCGCCGCCGGTGATGCCCTGGACGATGACCTTGGAGTCCTTGTTCAAGAAGATAGACATGTGTTTTTCCTTAGACGATCAGCGAGCGGCGTTGGCGAGCTCGGCGGCCTTGTCGGCGCCCTCGTCCATCGTGGCGGCCAGGGTGACCAACGGGTGGTTGGCCTCGTTGAGGATGCGGCGGCCTTCCTCGACGTTGTTGCCGTCGAGGCGCACGACCAGCGGCTTGTTCGCGGCGGAGCCGAGCTCGGCCAGCGCACCGACGATGCCCTTGGCGACGGCGTCGCAGGCGGTGATGCCGCCGAAGACGTTCACGAACACGGCCTTGACCTGCGGATCGTTGAGGATGACGTCCAGGCCGGCGGCCATGACCTCGGCGGACGCACCGCCGCCGATGTCCAGGAAGTTGGCGGGCTTGACGCCACCGTGGTTCTGGCCGGCGTAGGCGACGACGTCGAGCGTGGACATGACGAGTCCGGCGCCGTTGCCGATGATGCCGACCTCGCCGTCGAGCTTGACGTAGTTCAGGTCGTTCGCCTTGGCCTTGGCCTCCAGCGGGTCGGCCGCCGCGGCATCCTCGAGGTCCTCGTGGTGCGGGTGGCGGAAGCCGGCGTTCTCGTCGAGGGAAACCTTGCCGTCCAGGGCCACGATGTCACCGGCGCCGGTGCGCACCAGCGGGTTGACCTCGACCAGGGTGGCGTCTTCCTTGGCGAAGACGTCCCACAGCTTGATGATGGTGGCGGCCACGTCGGCGCGCAGTTCCTCGGCGAAGCCGGCGGTGGCGACGATCTCGGCGGCCTTGGCGGCGTCGATGCCGACGGCGGGGTCAACGGCCACCTTGGCCAGGGCCTCGGGGCGCTCCACGGCCAGCTCTTCGATCTCCATGCCGCCCTCGACCGAGCACATGGCCAGGTAGTTGCGGTTGGCGCGGTCCAGCAGGACGGAGAAGTAGAACTCCTCGGCGATGTCCGCACCCGCGGCGATCATGACCTTGTTGACCGTGTGGCCCTTGATGTCCATGCCAAGGATGGCGGTCGCGTGCTCGAACGCCTCGTCGGCGGTCTTGGCTACCTTGACGCCACCGGCCTTGCCGCGGCCACCGACCTTCACCTGTGCCTTGACGACGGTCACGCCGCCGATCTTTTCGGCTGCTGCCTTTGCTTCTTCAGGAGTGTACGCCACGATGCCGGCCAGCACGGGAACGCCGTGCGCCTCAAACATGTCGCGTGCCTGGTATTCAAACAGGTCCACGGGTTTGTGTCCTTCTACGTCGAAGTAGTGTTCGGTGCAGTCTTGCGACCACGGAGCACCCGATGCGCCCGACCCTTCGGCAAAGCGGACCAGTGCCCCAAAATGGAACTTTAGTCCAGCGGACCTCGGCCCGGTTACAGACTACCGGTTTAGTGATGAAGCACATATTTGCCTTGCACACCCCGGGTGTCGGTGGTATTTCAGCCGCTCGGAGCAACCGTTGCCAGCACGGTCGGGGGCGCGCATACTGAACCTGACCGGCGTCCACAGCCAGTTCCGACGGTGCAGGGCGTGAACGCGCGGCGCCGAGGGGAGGCCCTCAGTGGGACGAAGGCGGAGTCTGCTGCACGGGCGATCAACAGCGGTCGTCGGCCTCGCCGCGCTCGCACTGGCCATGGTTGCCGGGTGCGTCGCGACGCCCACCGGCCCCGGGGCTCAAACCACCAATTCCCCGTCCTCCGCCGCGGCGCAGTCGCCGTCATCCATCGCTGCCGGCACCCCGGACGCGGGCCCCGCAATCAATCCGCCGGGTCCGCCCGAGCCGGGCGGCGCCGCGGCCGGCACCGGCGCCAACCCGCTGGCCTGGGTTCCCCCCGGCCCGGCCGACCCACTGGACCCCCCTCCGAACGGCTGGTACGCACGGCTCGTCGCCAAGGAGTGCGACCAGATGCCCGGCAGCGACCCCCTGGTGACGGCCGCGCATGACCTGTGCACGGCCGTCACCACGGGCGAGCCGTCCGCGTGGGCCCGGGCGGACGCCGGCTACCGGGCGCTGCCCCAGCCGGCACCGCCGGACTGCCTCGAGGCCGCGACGTACCGGGTCCTTGCCAGCCTCCTGACGTACCATGCCGCCCATCCGGGAGCACCCGTCGAGACGGTACCCGGCGCCGGAACGGCCTGCCCGATATTGCTGGCGGGGGTCACAGACCAGGACGGTGACGCCACGGACTTCCATCCCCACGTTCCGGCGGAGGGCGGCACGGTGCTGCGATTGATGGGTCGCTTCACCGAGGTGGCGGCCGTGCTCGTCAACGGGCAGCGGGTATCCGTCAGCAAGCTGTCTGAAAATCATTTCGACTTCACCGCCCCACCCGCCCTGCAACCGGGCCCCGCGACCGTCCAGGCCGTGGGACCGGACGGGAGCACCTTCCCCGGCAGCGCCGAATTCACCTACGACCCGCCCACCGGCACCGTGACACCATCGGCAACCCAACCGCCGTCGCCCGCCCCTTCGTCGACGGGCGCTCCCCCGGCAGCGGAAACCACGAGCCCCTAGGGCGGCCGCGATGGCAGACACAACACCCGATGCCGAAGCATCCCCGTTGGCGAAGGCCCTGTCCGTGGTCTCGGCCTTCGGGCCCCCGGTCGCCGTCGCCACGGCGCTGCTGGTCTACTTCGGCTGGGCCCGCTCCGACGCGCAAGCGCGGGCCATGGGGCTGGACGTCAGCCTCTTCGGCTACACCGTGCAGGACTATGTGCTGCGCAGCATCCGGTCGCTGTTCCTGCCCCTCGTGCTGCTGGTGATTCTTGCCATCGGCTGGCTCGCGGCGGACGGCTGGCTGACGGCCCACGACGCCGGGGGCCGGCGGCCGCTGGTGCGCCGGACGGCATTGGCTGCCACCTATGCCGGCATTGTGGCCGCCGGCGTGGGGCTGCTGATCACGATCATCCTGCCGGGCCGGGGTGTGTTGTTCCTGCCGTACGTCATGGCCGGCGGCGTCCTGGTGGCGGCGTGGGGCGTGCGGCTGCGGCGGAGGTCCGTCCCTGCTCGCGTCACGGGCCCGGACGCCGGTGCCTCGCCCGCAACCCGGGCCCGGTTCCGGGCGCTCGAAGCGACCCTCGTCTTCAGCCTGGTCACGCTGCTGCTGTTTTGGGGCACGGCCGACTTCGCCCAGGCCGTGGGGCGCGGGCTGGCGGCGCAGATTGAGCAGGGCGTATCCACGATGCCGCGCGCGTCCGTCTACAGCGGAACCAGGCTGGGCATCGGCGCACCCAACGTCGCTGAACAGCTCCTCCCCGGCGGAACGGCGCCGTTGTACAAATACCGTGGACTGCGGCTGCTGGTGGTCAGCGGCGGCAAGTTCTTCTTCCTCCACGACGGCTGGACCCTGCGCTCCGGCACCGTCGTGGTGCTTCCCGACAACGCCGCCATCCGGGTCGAGTTGGGTAACTGACCGATGAAGGTGGTTGTCGTGGGCGCCGGCGTTCCCGCCGACACAAAGGCCCAGGCCGCGAACCAGGCCCTGCAGGACGCCTGGCTGCTGGCCCGGGTGCGGGTGAAGGCGACCGTCCCGGGGTTGTCCGCCGGACCATGGCCCGCATGTTGCCCGGGCCCCTTGCTGCGCGCGGCTACGTCTGGATGATCGACGGCTGGAGCAGCGTTCTGCACGACGACGGCGGTGGGCACGGCTTGCCCATCGTCTGGGCGGCTGTCCTCACGCTCGTGCTGGCAATCCGCGGACCTTTGGGCGTGTACCCGTTCCTGTTGATGGTGGGAGGCTGCTGCATCGGATGGGCGTCGACCCTGATGGCCAGATTCGTCTGCCCTCCTCCACAGCGCTGGAGGGTCGCAGCGGCACCACGCGTGAGGGGCGATGGTGGCGGCACACTTGCCGCCCGGACTGCACGCATCCACCAGGTGGGTCGGGCACCCACCATGAGTGCCGCAGAATTGGCAATGGGGACCGTCCCGCAGGCCGATCGGCTACCGGATGTCGTTTAGTTCGTGGCTTGTCGCCGGTCGTAGCGCGCGCGGGCCGCCGCGTGTGCTGCGCGCAGGAGGTGTGTGACGGTGTCGATCGTCGAGTCGCCGGGATTGACGACGGCGATCCACCCGAGGGGCCCGTACACCGGGTGGGGCATGACCGCGTCGGGTGTCTCGTAGCTCCGGGGCCGAGTGAGGCCGCGGGCGACCTCGCCCGTCAGGTCCCGGAACGTTGCCGGGTCGACGTGGATGTTGATCCGCCAGCGCCCGTCCGGATCGAGGTCGGAGGCGGTGTCGTCCGGGTAGTTCTTGGTGACGATCGTCGCGTAGGGCTGGACATGCTGCGGCATCCGACCGTCCGGCGCGTAATAGAAGAACGCGTCCCCCCACGCCAGCTCCGGCAGGCCGTCGCCGGGGCCAGGGGTCACCACGAGCGCCCCGTCGAACCCTTGCACCATCTCGATGATCTGTTCCATACTCATGCCTCAACCATGACATTCAAGTGCATATGTGGGGTTGGCCGCGTAGAAGGGCGGGATGGCAGATGAACGGTCTCAACTCTCGTGTCCTCCGCACGGTCGAAATCGCCCGCGCAACGGGGTACTCGGTGCAGCAGATCCGCGATCTCGAACGGTTGGGCGTCATCCCGCCGGCGACCCGCACAGCCACCGGGTATCGGTCGTATGCCCCGATCCACGTGCAGGCCGTCCGTGCCTACCGCGCCCTGGCGAGAGCGGTCGGTCCGGTGCCGGCGCGTTGCCTGCTCGCGGACCTCCGGACCGGGTGCATCGAGGCCGCCGCCGCGACCATCTGCGCCTTGTACGTCGAACTCGCCCGTGAGCGCGGTGACGTGCTCCGGGCCCGGGAGGCTCTCCGGACGATCGGGGCGGAGGCGACCGGCCGTCACGAGGACACCGACGATGACGCGATGACCATCTCCGAGCTCGCGTCAGCACTTGGCGTCCGGCCCTCGACGCTGCGGCACTGGGACGCCGAGGGACTTGCCGTGCCGGAGCGGGTGACCTACCTGCGCGTTCGCTGGTACGGGCCCGCCGCGGTTCGGGAGGCCCGCATCGTCGCGGCGCTGCGCAGCGGCGGCTACGGCATTGCCTCGATCCGCGACGTTATGAGCGCGCTTCGCCGGCTCGAGGGCATCCGGGATGTCGATCTGATCCTGCACCGACGTCTCGACCAGATCGCGGCGAGAACCGTTTCGCTGCTTCGGGCCGGCACGGACCTTGCGGCCGTCATCGAAGCGTGCCCCGCGCCCGATCCACCCCTTCGCGCCGCCCGATAGGGAAACCGCCTACGGACACATGCGAAATCAGCTCAGCTTGTCCTGAGTGCTCGATTCCCTGCGCATTGATACGAACGAATCGCCGCGGTGCGGTTCTTCCTCCGACCCCGGAACAGTTGCGCCGGACCTGCCAACCGCCATCTTCGCGGAGCTTTCCACAAGGAACGGTGTGCTGGTGTTTCCCTGCCGATGTCCCGTTGCGTCCGTGTCGTGATCACGGCCGATTGGGGTTCCCCGGTCAGGCTGGCGCGGGGGTCGGCCGAGAAGGTCTGAGTACGGCGGCGGCCGCGGGGACCAGGGCGGCGGCCAACAGGGCATAGGCGATCGGGTCCACATACGAGGCGCCGGTGACGAAGGCCAGCACGTGCAGCGGAATGCTTACGGCTACCGCAATGGGAACCCAGGTGGGGACCACGCGTGCCCGCACGAGCGCTACACCCAGCAGCAACGGGCCGAACAGATGGCCGAGAATGAAGATGTACAAGTACGTGCCGGTTCCGCTCGTATTGAACTGGTTCCACAACTCAACCATCTGGGGGCTGGTGGCACCCGTCCGGCCCATGAGCCACGTCAAATTGTCCTGACCGGCCCAGATCGGCAGGGTGCCCCATCCGGCCAAGGCGAGTACCCCGCCGGTCGCCGCCCACCACGGTGAACGATGGATCGCCAGTCGGGTCAAGCCAATCACCCCGAGCAATGAGAGCACGCAGACTAGTGGAAAAACGACGACCTCGAACACATGAAGGGCCGGATGGGCGGCGGAGTAGGCAATCTGAGCGGCAGCATCGTCCTTCACCGGTGGACCCCAAGCCCTGCCGACACCAAAGGCCAGCACGGGAAACAGGATGCCCACGGCATAGACGATCCGCTGAACTCTCTCGAAGACAGGCTCGACGCGCCTTGGCGGATTGTGTTCGTGGTCCGCGTGGCCATGCCTTCGTGCCGCGGCGCCGGCATCTTTTGCTGCCTCGGCTTCCCTCTCTTCGCCCATGCATCATCGTCCCACGAGCCCGTATCAGGAGGAGTCTGCACCCGGCAGGCGAAGCCACGGTCCAGCAGGCTGGTCCTCACTACGTGCACAACGTGCCGTAAGCGGTCGGTCACAGACGCGATGCTCGCCGGCCAGCACAGTGGTGTGTCACAAGGGAACCTTGACCCGGCGACCGAAAACCGGTCTCGGTCGCCGGAAGACGTCGCTGGAATGAATCAGAATAGCGATGCTGCTTAACCATGGATAAATTGATAAGCATTGGTATGCTTGGGTCATGCCGATGTTTGAGCAGGACGCGGTCTGGCCAGCGCTGGACTATGAAAAGCGGCCTTGGCACAACGTTCAGGACGAGTATGGTTCACGAACACAGAAGCGTCGGGTCGCCGGACCGTATCTGGCTGCGGTGCCCGCATTCATCTCCGGTCTATCAATCCAGCTCGATGGCGAACTGCACGCACTGACTGAAGAGGCCGCCAGCGAGCTTGCCCGCTTCGATGCCGAAGTGGGACAGATTGCAGCACCATTCGCATCCATTCTCTTGCGCACCGAAAGCGCCTCCAGCTCAGAGATTGAGAACCTGACCAGCGGCGCGCGCCAGATCGCCTTGGCGGAGTTCGGTGAGCACGCCTCGAAGAATGCGCAGCTGATCGTGGGCAACGTCAGAGCCATGCAGGCTGCTCTCGCCCTGTCCGAATCCATTGACGGCCACGCCATCCTGGAAATGCACCGTGCGCTGCTCGAGCAAAGCAATCCCGACATCGTCGGCCATTGGCGCGACCAGCAGGTGTGGATCGGCGGAGGGAGCCTCGGACCCCACACCGCACAGTTCGTCCCGCCCCATCATGATCGCGTCACCGCGCTCATGGACGATCTCGTCGCCTTCGCCAATCGCGTCGACGTTCCTGTTCTTGCTCAGACCGCGATCGCCCATGCCCAATTCGAAACGATCCATCCATTCCCCGATGGCAACGGCAGAGTCGGTCGCGCACTCATCCAGGCGATGCTGCGCGGAGGGCAGCTGACTCGCAATGTCACCGTTCCGGTCTCCGCTGGTTTACTCCACGACACCGGCCGTTATTTCGACGCCCTCGGCGCTTACCGGTCAGGGGACATCGCCCCGATAGTCCGCACCATCGCCGAGGCATCGTTCACAGCGGTGCACAACGGTCGCATCCTCGTCGACGACCTGGAAAACGTCCGGCTCGAGTGGCGCGACCGTGTCAAGGCAAGACGAGACTCCGCGGCCCACCGGCTCGTGAATATCCTCCTTCGCCAGCCAGTTATTGACAGCGCCGCCGCCGCAACTCAACTTGGCATCTCAGCCGTCAACGCTCAGGTCGCTATCAACCGCCTTGTTGATGCCGGCGTCCTGATCCAAATCACGAACGGAAGGCGCAACCGCATTTGGCTGGCGAAGGATGTCGTGCGTGTTCTTGACGAGTTCGGCGCTCGGGCCAATAGACGCCGATAGGGGGACGCTGAGTGGGCAGGCGAGCGTCAACCGTTCCAATACTTCGGCAGGCGATCCGCACAGCGCAGGGGGTGCTCAGGATCCATCGACAAGGACAGTGGCCAGGAATAGCCTTAAGCCATTCGAGAGTGACCCGACGACGATGACGGAGAGGTGCCCCACATGGGAACTCAGGAAAATGCTGAATTGGTCCGGCGCGGATACGAGGCCTTCAGCGCAGGTGATATGGCGACGCTCGGCGAATTGTTCGCAGCGGACGCAGTCTGGCATGCTGCCGGAGGGGGCGTGCTATCGGGTGCGAAGCAGGGACGCGACGCCATCCTGGCATATTTCGGTGAGTTGGGGGCGCGCTCCGAGGGCAGCTTGAAGGTGACCGTCCAGGAGATCGTCGGAGGGGAAAACCACACGGTCGCCTTGCAGCACACCCATGCTGAGAGCAACGGCAAGATCCTGGACACGGACGGCACACTCACGTTCCAGATTCTCGACGGCAAGATTACCGAGGGCCGGGAGTTCTTCGACGACACAGCACAGGCTGACGCATTCTGGGCGTAGCCTCCGCCATGATGCCCGCCGCCGCTTCCCGCGTCACAACGGGACCGGCTCCCGCCTCAGCGCGAAGTGCACGACGTCAGTTGTCGAGGACGTCACGCAGTTTGCGGGAGAAGGCCTCGGGTTGGCCGGCATATCCGGACTCGCCGCCCAGGAAGCCGCCGTGGTGGCTTGGGAACACGGTCACCTGCTGACTGAGCAGCGCGGCGGTGGCCACCGCTGTGCGACCGGTGAAGGTGCCCAAGGACTCCTCGCCTACGGCGATCACGACGCGTGTTCGTGCCGCGGCAAGCGCGTCGACGTCGGGACGGTAGTTGGAGACCGCCCACGACCGGTCGGAGAGCAGCGGGTCGTCACGGGAGCCGTCGTCCCCGATCGGCATCCCGAACCGGGCGGGATCGGGCGTGGGCTGGGCGAAGTGGTCCTCGGTGAACTCGCCTTGCCACGATGTCATGACGATGAAGGCCGCCATGCCGGCACTTGCCCCCTTGGCCTGGTAAGCGTCCCGAACGCCGGCACGGGCGCGCTCGGCAGCCTCAGCGTCAGGGAGCACTGAGATGAGCGGCGGCTCGTGTGCCACAAGGGTAGTCACGTCATTGGGGTATGCCGCCACGAGAGCGAGCGCGGTCACCGCCCCGCCACTGCTGGCAAACATCTCGACCGGGCCAATGCCGAGCGCCTCAACAACGGCGTGGACGTCCTCGGCCTGGACCATAGGCACATGGTCAACCCGGTGCTGGTGGGCGGTGGCATTCCGTTCTTTCCCCGGCACGAACGCCGGGTGGATCTCGAACTCGCCGAGACCCGCACCNGGTCGTCTACCTCCGCTACCGCGTGGCGCGCTAGCTGTACTCGGCCAGTCTTGTCGCGCGAACTTGCGGACGCGTCGCCCCGCAAGCCGGACGTTGAACGGACGCACTTTGAGCCGACTGACCGCTGTCCGCGGGTGCTGAGCGTCGTGCCCGTAAGTGGAACGGTTACCGGGCGTTGAGATGCGTGGCGACCCAGTCGACCTCCTCCATGATCAAGTCAAGACCGCTTCCAACGGGCACATAGCCGAGGAGTTCGGAAGCGGTCGTGTCTAATACCATGGGATGCGCGGATCGCCACGGGTGTTGTCCCCGTTCCGGATGGGGGTCGCCGTTATCGAGCAGCTCGAGCCTTCCGCCCCAGTCCAGCCGCGTGCCAATCGCGCGCACGATCTGCTCGGCGTTAGGGGTGTCGGGGTCGGCGCTGTTCAGGATCCGTGGTGCGGGTTGCACCGCAATGGTTTCGATGAGCGCCGCGGTATTGACCGCGGCGCTCAGGTGGTCGATGGAGGTACCGCGGTCGGCAAGCGCGATCGCACGTTCGCCTCGTAACATCCTTTCCACGAAGGACCGCGTGCGCGCATTCCTTGCCCAGCGTCCATGAACCTTCGAAGGGCGGATGATCGTGACTGGGAGCCCGCTGTCCAGGGCCACTTGCTCGGCCGCGACTTTCGACCGGGCGTATCCCTCCCGGCTGAACGGGTCCACATCATTTCCGGCCGGCGGCAGCGTCGGCGTGTCCTCTTTTATCGCACCGTCAAACCGAGGAGGGGCGCCCCCGTTGACGTGACGCCCGAAAGAATCGACGTAGACCGCCCTGCTTGACACGAGCACGGCGGTTGCCGCGGACGCCATTACGGGCAGTAGTTCCCGAACATCCGCGCCGCGATAGGCGAGAAGATCGACCAAAAGGTCGACGCCGTCGCCGACGAGCTGCTGGATCCCTCTCGTGTCACTTCGCTCGACGGCGTGGAAGCGCACATTGATCGATGCCAGCTCCGCTGGCATCGCGGCTGGATCCCTCCCAACCACATCTACGGTCCAGCCAGCCGCGGCCAACCGCGATGCCGTGGCCCCGCCGATCGCACCCGTACCGCCAAGGATAATCGCGCGCATGTCGTTCCTCTCAAGAGCGGCACGGCTACCGTAAGCCACATGACTCTACTACGCTGGACCCGCGCATGGCGCCCACAAGCGGAACCTGAATCGGGCGTTTGGTGCGGCTGTAGTCCTACGATCAGTACGTGTCCATCTTCATCCGCCTCACGTACCGCGCTGTTGCGTTGCAGACCGTTGTGGCGCCGTCGGTTGTGACGGCCTTCGGAGGCGGCAACGGTGACTCTGATCAGCTTCGCCCAACTGCCTCACGCAACTACTGTAGGTATCCCGTCTCCGGCATGATGGGTCGCACGTATCGAATACGAGGAGCTGACCGGTGATGCCATCAAAGACCTCAAGGCGGCGATCGATGGTCTGGACGGTCATCGTCTTCGCCTTGGCCCTACTCATGTTTTTGCTCAGCGTCATTGCGGTAGCATTCTGGACACCTATCGATGACTCCTTCGTCAACCGGGCCGATGCGGCAGGAGACATCAGCCTGCTCCTTCCCCATCAAATGGGGCTGTGGTTCGTCCTACACGTGCTGAACTTCGTTGCATTCCTCCTATCGGTGTTCGCGTTCGTCACAATGTGGCAATCGCGGCGGGAGCGCCCGAGCGTCCAGAGCTCCAGTCCGGAGCCCGACCAGCTACGCGCAGCCACTCAGCGTCAAGGATCCGCCCGGTAATGGAACCGCTTATGGGCACCCCACTACCGTCAGGAGCGACTTGGTGAATTGCTGATGCTTCATCGTCTCTCGCTTACCGCATGGCGGGCCGTCGGTGCGGGCCGACCCGTGGGTCATCTCGGCCGCACCGGGTGCACGGTCGGCGCGTAGGTCAGCTCCTGGGTGCGCCCGTCCAGGGTTCGGGCTTCAATCAGGTCGAGGTCGAACTCTGCGGCGCCGCGGAAGATCGGGTCCTGACCGGTGAGTCCCGTGATGACGGGGAAGATGGTCACCTGGATCCGGTCGACCAGACCGGCGGCCATGAGAGCGTGGTTCATCGACAGGCTTCCGTGCGATCGGAGCGGAACCTTGGACTCCTCCTTGAGTCGGGCGACGACGTCGACGGCGTCGCCGTGCATGACGGTGGTATTCGGCCAGGGCAGGTGTTCGTCCGGGGTCATCGACCTCGAAACGACGACCTTTGGCAATTCGCTCATCTGGACGACCCAGGGGTCGAACTCCACTCCCGCGAGGACGAAGCCGGAGAACATGCGGTAGGTGGTCGGACCGAACACCATGAGCTGGTCCTCGGCGTAGAGGCTGGCGCGATGGTCGAGCAGCTCGGGGCCTTGCTTGCCCCAATAGCCGCCCCACTCATCGGTCGAGCCGTAGCCGTCGAGGGTGCTGAAGACATCGAACGTGTAGCTAGCCATGCGGTGTCACTCTCCTTGATCAGATTTGCCCGGAGTGTCGGTGCCGCACCTATCCCGGAGTGCTGACGCTCTGGTTGACTCGTATCGTTATGCCGCCGGGGCGACGGGCTTCTTCTTCAGTATGGTCTCGTCTTCGAGCAGTGTCATCGTGCCCAGTCGACGTTGTCTGCGGCGTCGGTGGTAGGTGCCTTCGGACCACTTACACGGTTGGATGAACACGACGATGAGCTCCGTGAACCGCGCAATGATCGCCATCGGTGCGCCCTCGGTGGATTCCTCGCGGTCGTCATTGGATACCAGCCAACGTTGTGGATCGCCATGGCCGGGGTTTGTCGTCGTCACCGTCTTCCTTGCCGCATCGGCTTTCCGACATGCCCGACACAGCGACGTAGTGAACTGAAAACCAGTGCCGCCGTTCCGCCCTCCGGGTTCAACAGCTGCCCGCAAGACGGACCCCTTGTGACGCCGATCTGACTGTCGTGGAAGGGATCGGTGGAGCTTGGCCTCATCCGCCGCCAACAGATCGGGCCGCGGCCGTGAAGTTGCAGAATTGCTGATCCTGGACGCGTTCTTTTAGGTGCTCGAACGTCGGCTGCTCACGATGTCGAATCAGTTGCCCGGCGGATCGGCGCGAAGGTGGGCACCGGGTCGTTACCGAGGAAGTTGCTGACGATGAGGTTACACAAATCCGGCTTCTCGACGAGCAGGCCGTGGGATGTGCCGGGGATGACCGCGAACTCGGCGTTTCTCAGATTGCGGTAGAGCTCGAGGGCATGCTCGAGGCGGACCTGGTCGTCGTCGGCGACCATAACGAGGGTACGGCTTTGGACCTTCTGCAAGTCTTCAGTGGTCAACGTGGGCTGGCACGCATGCATTGCGGCAAGCTTCGCGACCACGACATCATAGTGATTCGCTCCATCAGGGGTGAGTTCGGTGTAGCTCTGTCGAAGAAAGGATGGCGGGTCGCCGTCGAGTACGCCATCAAGCCACCCGTCGTAATGGAAAACCCCGGCAACGAGCACGAGACGACGGACGAGGTCTGGCCTGCGCAAGGCCACGGTGAGTGCCACGACCGCGCCGTCGCTAATTCCGAGCAGATGCGCGGGATGGCCGACAATGCTGTCTATGAATGCGATGGTGTCCTGCGCCATCAGCTCGTAGCTGAGGGGGCCCTCGACGTCGGGCGTTCGACCATGGGCGCGCTGCTCCGGGGTATAGACGTGGAACCGATGGGAGAGTGCCTCGAATTGCGGCGTCAAAGCGCGCGAATCCACGCCAGCGCCCCCGGGATGGAGAAGTACCAGAGCCTCTCCGTCACCCCGCTGGGCGTACCAGAGCCCAGTTGTTGCCGCGTCTGACGCCGGTTCGCTCATGTCATTCCACCATTCCTGCGAGGCATTGAACCTTCCCCATGCTCTTCTCCTTGCTTGGCGTCCTTGCGGACCGCGCGAAGGCTCAACCTATCGCGATCAATCCGGACGTTCAACGAGGGCACGAAGAGTGACGAGACTCATCGTCTCCGGCACCGCAATATGTGCCGGAAGAGGAAGGCTATGCGGTACGCAGCCGAATCCGCATCAGTCGAGTTCCCACTTGCGGATTGAGGCCAAGAGATGCACGGCGCGCGGCTAATCAGGGCGCACGGATAGGCGAAATGAACCATCCCGCATAGTGCAGGGAAACAGGGTTCAGGCGCCTATTTCCCGAGCACCTTCACAACGTCCTTCCAGGCCCGGTCGACATCGACCTTGTATTTCGGGATGGTGGCGACCGCGACTGCGCCCTTCACGAAAAGGCCGTGCGCCTCGGTGAGGGAGATGCCGCTCTTGATTGCCTTTTCGATGTAGTCGGTCCATGCGGGGAGGACTTCATGGTCGAAGTCGGCCCAGTTCATGATGATGCCGCGCGCCGCGACGACCACGGCGTCGGTGTACTTCTTCTCGCGTCCCAACTGGTCCACCATCTTCCACGACACCGAGAACATCGTGTTGGTATCTCGCTTGGCGGCCGCAGTCAGAAAGTCCTCATTCCACATCCGCCAATTCACGTCCGCATCGTTGGGCGTCATTCCGAACTGTTTGGTGAGAGCTGCGACCGCCTGTGCTCGGTGCTCTTTCTGCGCTTTCCGTTCCTCCCAAGTGCCATTCGCAACAGCGATGGCGTCATCGACCCCTTCGAGCTGATCCTCACCGACGACGATGCGGGCATTGATACGCGGATCCGTGCGGACGTAAATGTACCTACCGCAACCCGGACACTTCGTCTTCGCCCCGGGCACCTTCTTCAACTCGGCGCCGCAGTTCGGACAGATGTTCGTGCGTGTGTCCTCGGGCGGCACGTAGGTGCTCTGGGGTGTGCTCATCGTGACCGTGACAGTCGGCCTCTCCTTGCGTTTAAGCCAGGCCACCATGCTCCTCGGGTTGGCAACGTCATGGTTAGGAGCCTACACTGCGACGCCCCAGCCCTGTGGGCGACCTGGCTGGCCGCCTCGATGAGCTCGGGATACGCAAGCCCGTCCAGTGGCGAGAGGCAAATTGATACCATCTCGATAATTCTCGATCGCCTCGTTCAAATCACCAACCCTGAACGGGCCCTTTCTCGGTTATCCCAACTGACGGATGTAACGAGATGCTGAGGCAGACACGGAGTGGACGATAACGGAGCCATCAAGGATCTTCGTTCCTGTGATCAGGTCTTTCGCTTCCAAAGACCTCAAGAGGGCAAACACGAGTTCTGGATCGCAATCCTCAAAACCCGAAACCCGCTGCCCGGGGTTATTGACGAGAGAGGCCAATAGCCGCTTTTCAATGCCGCCAACATCCACTCCCCTTGCCTGCAGTGCGTTAAGGAGCGTGCAATCTGGAATCCCCATGACAAGCCACGCCCCACCTGAGACACGTTGAAGCTTGATATCACCCCGCTCCGAGAGCACTGAAACGCTCTCGGTTAGGGCCTCCGGGGAGATATCGTAAGGCGCAACCTTCTCCACCATCGTTTCGTTGTTGAGCCCGCCATGCCGGGGATCCAGTTGGTGGTCGACGATGACATTGAGAACTATGTTGTCGATCCCGTTCGGCGTCAGTGCCGCAAGGTGGTCCATCGACATGTAAGAGGGAGGCGCCCCGAGCGGGGGTTTCGTTTCCAGGTTGAATACCGACCGAACTACTTCGCTAACAACACCGTCAAATCCCTGCTTGCTCTCGGAGACCCAGAGCAAGTGCTTCAAAGGTGCCGGCACTTCCGCACCATCCAGGACAACCGGAATAATCTTGCAGGAACCCTCGATCTTACGGACAACCGCAGCATCCAGCTCTTCGGAAACCCAAGGTTTGGTTACGCTGATGGGCGATAGAACGACGATAAAGATCGAGGCATCGTCAATGCCGCCGGTAAAGACCTTCTTGACCAAGGAATCTCCGGCTTTGATCTCCCACTGATCAACCCATACGTCGATTCCCTTGGTTCTCAGTGCGACAGCGAACGGCACAGCAAATCGTTCCTTGTCCTCGGTCGCGTGGCTAAGGAAGGCTTTTGGTGCGGTCAGACGCTAAGAATAACCTTCTGGACATGCAGGCCGAACAATCGACACTCCGCGGACTTACTTGCTATTGCTCCTGTCCCGTAGGCCGATCCTTCAACGGACGCGGCGATTCTATCCTCGATGCGATGCCGACGAACGGTCGGTCTCATGCCCGAAGACTGCATTGGTCCTTCAGAGCCCAGGGTATTCCGCGAGCCGCGATGAGCCCTGCGGCGTCCGGCGGTAGTATTGCCGGACCCGTTACCGAGGAGGACTTCTGATGCGCAGCGTGACCTATTCGATGGGCGTCTCACTTGACGGCTACATTGTCGGGCCGGACGGCGGCTTCGACTGGACGGCGCCCGACGAGGAGGTCTTTCGCTTCTGGATCGACGAGATTCGAGAGGTCGGCGTCCACCTGTTGGGACGACGGCTGTACGAGACGATGCTGTACTGGGAGACCGCCGACCAGGACCCATTGCTCGACGACGCAGAGCTCGAGTGGGCCGCGCTCTGGAAGCCGCTCCCAAAGGTGGTGTTCTCCACCACGCTGCCCGCGGTGCAGGGCAATGCCCGCCTGGTCTCCGGCGGCCTGGCGGAGGAGATCGAGCGGTTGCGAGCCGAGCCGGGGGAGGGCGACATCGCGATCGGCGGCGCGACTCTCGCCGCCGAGGCGGCCGCGTTGGGCCTGATCGACGAGTACCGGGCCATGGTCTACCCGGTGCTGGTGGGCGGTGGCATTCCGTTCTTTCCCCGGCACGAACGCCGGGTGGATCTCGAACTCGCCGAGACCCGCACCNAGTCGTCTACCTCCGCTACCGCGTGGCGCGCGAACTTACGGACGTGTCGCGCCCGTAAGACGGTCGCTGAACGGGTCACGTGCCGTTGAAGGATGTCGGATCGCGATCGCTGCGCTTCCGCGACCACCCGATTCCCGTAGGACCCGCCCGCGAAAATGCCCGAGGAGAGGCTAAACGGTACATTCAGCACCTTGCCCGGACTCCTGATCGGATACGCGCGGGTATCCACCAACGACCACGACCTCACCGCCCAGAAAAACGCCCTGGCTGCTCTTGCGGTGACGCCGAAGAAGACGCCCACCGGCCAGGGCCGCACCGGCGCCAGCCGGGCACGGCCGGGACTGGGGGTGGGCGTGCCCGGGAGCCGCCTGGTGGCCGAGTCCAGTGTCAGGCCCGCGGGCGACGCACCCTCGTGACCGTCAACGAGTGGGGGCACCGAACCGCCGTCGACCGGCACCGATGTTCCCAACGTAGTTGGCACCCATGACGGTGTTCGATCCGTTGCCATCAACGCGAGACCGGGTTGAGGCGCCAACGGGTGCCCAGGCACCATGGCAAACACCATGGCGAGGATGGCAGGGCCGAACGAAGGTGAGGCGAGCCCGTGACGGTGCGTTGGGGCCGTGCGGTTGTTTGACACCGCCACACCTTGCATCCACGCAAGGTTGACTACGAGTCGACCTTCGTAAGCGGCGCGTAGCGGAGCAGCAGCCGCTTCTCGCCGATGTCGAATTTCACCTTGGCCACGGCCTTGTCGCCGGCGCCCTCGACGGCCAGCACCGTGCCGTTGCCGAACGACGTGTGGTTGACCTTGTCGCCGATCGCCACGGAGATGACCTCCTTCTGCGGTTGCACGCGCCCCGCCACGTTCCGCGACGACAGGCTCGCCGGCAACTGGCCCGAATCGCGGCCACCCACGGCGGTGCCCGCCCCCCAATAGGACCCCGAGTACCGGCTGGACCCGAACCCGGGAGAGGCGGGGGCGATACGGTCGGTGCCCTCCCGCTTCCAGTCGATCAGCTCCGCCGGGACCTCGCCGATGAACTGGCTGGCCGGGTTGTACTGGCTCTGCCCCCACAGGCTGCGCACCTCGGACCGGGTCAGGTACAGCCGCTTCCGCGCCCGGGTCAGGCCGACGTAGGCCAGTCGCCGCTCCTCGGCCAGTTCCGACGGGTCCGCAGCCGAGCGGGCGTGCGGGAAGATCCCGTGTTCCATGCCGGTCAGGAACACCACCGGGAACTCGAGCCCCTTGGCCGTGTGCAGCGTCATGAGCGTGACGACACCCAGCCGCTTGGCCTCGGCGACCGCGGCCGCCGCGTCCTCGGCCGACCCGCCGGGCGCGTCCGGGATCTGGTCGGCGTCCGCCACCAGGGACACCTGTTCGAGGAAACCGCCCAGGGTCCCCTCAGGGTTGTCGCGCTCGTATTCGCGTACGACGGCGACCAGCTCGGCCAGGTTCTCCACCCGGGACTCGTCCTGCGGGTCCGAGCTCTTGCGCAGCGTCTCCAGGTAGCCGGTCTGCTCCAGCACGGCCTCCAGCGACGTCGCCGCGCCGGAGGACGCCGCCACCTCGGCCAGGTCCCCCATCATCTTCACGAACGCGTTGACCGCGTTCAGCGAGCGCGTGGCCATGGCCGGGGCGTCCTCGGCCCGCTGCAGCGCCGCCCAGAAGGAGATCCGGTCCCGGTCGGCCAGCGCCGCCACCGCGCCCTCGGCCCGGTCCCCGATGCCGCGCTTGGGTTCGTTGAGCACCCGGCGCAGGTTGACGTCGTCGTCCGGGTTCACCAGCGCGCGCAGGTAGGCGAGTGCGTCCTTGATCTCCTTGCGCTCGTAGAAGCGCGTGCCGCCCACCACCCGATACGGCAGCCCCACCCGGACCAGGATGTCCTCGATGGCGCGCGACTGCGCGTTGGTGCGGTAGAAGATGGCCACATCGCCGGGCCGGATGTCCGTCTCGTCGGTGAGCCTGTCGATCTCCTCGGCGATGAACCGGGCCTCCTCGTGCTCGGATTCGGCCACGTAGCCGATGATCTTCTCGCCGTCGCCCTCGGCCGTCCACAGCCGCTTCGACGGCCGGTTCGGGTTGCGCGAGATCACCGCGTTGGCGGCGTTCAGGATGGTCTGGGTGGACCGGTAGTTCTGTTCCAGCTTGATGGTGCGCGCGTCCGGGTAGTCCTTCCCGAACTCCACGATGTTGCGGATGTCGGCGCCGCGGAACGCGTAGATCGACTGGTCCGAGTCGCCCACCACGGTCAGCTCGGCCGGCGGGATGTCTGGATCTCGATGGGCTCGATCACCGGTGGTTGAGCTTGTCGGGATCTCGACGGGCTCGATCACCGACCCCCCGACAGGCTCGCTCACCGGCCCCCCGACGAGCTCCCGCACCAGCGCGTACTGGGCGTGGTTGGTGTCCTGGTATTCGTCGACGAGCACGTGCCGGAAGCGCCGCCGGTACGACTCGGCGATGCCCGGGAACGCGCGGAACATGAACACCGTCTGGGCGATCAGGTCGTCGAAGTCCATGGCGTTGGCCTGCCGCAGGCGGGTGTCGTACCCCTTGTACACCTCGGCGACGGCCGCCTCGACGGGGTCGGCGTGGTTGGCCGTGCCGGCGTACTCGTCGGCGTCGATGAGCTCGTTCTTCAACGCCGAGATCTTGTGCATGAGCGTCTTCGGGGGCGTCTTCTTCGGATCCAGGTCCAGCCCCTTGGCCACGAGCGTGATGAGCCGCAGCGAATCGGCGGAGTCGTAGATGGAGAAGTTCGTGTTCAGCCCGATGGTTTTGGCCTCACGCCGCAGGATGCGCACGCAGGACGAGTGGAACGTGGAGATCCACATGTTCCTCGCCGGCTCGCCCACCAGCGCGCCGATGCGTTCGCGCATCTCCGCCGCGGCCTTGTTCGTGAAAGTGATGGCCAGGATCTGCCCCGGGTGCGCCCGCCCGGTGGCCAGCAGGTACGCGATCCGGTGGGTGAGCACGCGCGTCTTGCCCGACCCGGCGCCGGCGACGATCAGCAGCGGTGACCCGGCATGGGTGACGGCCGCCTCCTGTTCCGGGTTCAGTCCGGCCAGCAGGGCCCCGGCGTCCAGTTGGGCGGGAGCGGGGGCGGTTTTCGGCGCGCGCGCATAGGGGTCAAACAACATGTCCATGGTGCCTACCAGTCTAGTGACCGAGGGGCCCCGGGCGAGCGCAGCGAGCCCGGGGAGGGCACTGGACGCTAGTGACCCCCGGCAACCGGTCCGCGCCCGCCCGCGGCGAGTGCCGTCGTCGTGCGTCTACCGGCCGCGCAGGGCGGCGGCGAGGCTGTGGACGGCGGCGCCGGGGCCGGCGATGAACCAGTCGAGCTCGTTGACGCGGACGACGGCGGTGTCCCCGCCCGCCGCGCGCACGATCGCCTTCCCGGGCAGGAAGTCCCAGGGCGGGCAGCTGTGCTGGAACCAGGCGCCCAGCTCGCCCTGGGCGACGCGCCCGAGGTCGCAGGAGCCGGAGCCGAGCATGCGCAAGGTGGCCGGCAGCACGGCGGCCCGGTGCCACGGGGCGGCGGCGCGCTCCTGGGCGAGCCAGCCGGGGTGGATGTAGGTGCCGGCGCTCAATTGGTCGATCGCGCGGTCGTCGACGGCGACGGGCGCGCCGTTGAGCGTGGCGGGCAGGTCGCGGCCGCCCAGCCACAGCCTGTCCTCCTGCGGCTGGTGCACGGCACCGAGGATGACGTCCGCATCAAGGTCCGGGTCGCCGTCCACGAGCGCCAGCGCCGAGCACCAGTACGACGATCCGGAGAAGAAGTTGAATGTGCCGTCCACGGGGTCGACCACCCAGGTCCGGCCGGAGCTGCCCGCCGCGTTGGCGCCCTCCTCGCCGACGATGGCGTCCCGGGGGCGGGTGCGGCGCAGCTGCCCGAGCACGTAGGCCTCGGCCGCGCGGTCGGCGGCCGTGACGACGTCGGCCACGTTCGTCTTGCGTTCGGCGCTCAGCCCGCGGCCGCGCATCTCCAGGGCGAGCCCGGCGGCGTTGCGGACCAGCGCCGCGGCGAGGTCGGCATCGCTGAGGGCGGGATCAAGGGCGGGGTCAAGGGCGGTTCCGGTGGCGGGCACACGACCACTCTAGATGGACAGTGCGTGCCGCGTGCCACTCCCGGGTACACACTTGATTCCTCGCCAAGTGCGGGTGTTGGGCGCGCGCACCCGCACTTGGTGAGGATTGAACGCATGATGCGCCGCCACCCTGGTCACCGGACCGTGGATGGGATAATGGCGGCATGTCCAAAACCCCCGCCCAACGCGCCCGGAAGCACGGCGCCGCCGCCGTGCCCATGAACCAGGCGACGGCGCGCACGCCGCAGCGGGCACAGGGCAACGCGAACCTGATCCTCATCGCCGCGTCCGTGGCCACCGCGTTCCTGTTCGCCTATTTCCACCTGCTGACGCTGAACCAGATGACGCAGCTGTCCGGCGGGCTGGCCATGCCGGATTCACTGTACGGCGGGTTCGATCCGGCGTACGTGGAGTCGGTGCGCCATGCCATGAACGCCGACGCCCTGGGCCAGCTGCAGTTCGTGCACAAGACGGCCGGCACACTGTTCCCGCTGATCTTCGCGTTCACGGCCATGACACTCGTGGCCACGCAGGTCGCGCGCAAGCCGCTGCGCTGGGCGTTGTGGGCGCCGCCGATGCTGTTCGCCATCGTCCAGCTGTGGGCGAACGTGGCCATCGACACCATGCTCGGGGCGGCCACATTGACGGAGGGAGCCGTGACGCTGGCATCCGTCCTGGTGGTGCTGTCCTGGGTGTTGCTGGCGCTCTCGCTCGCGGGAATCGTCGTGGCGCTGGTCTTGGGGCGCCGTCGTCGTCGTCCGGTGCGGCCCCGTCCGGTCCAGCCCAGTCCGGTCCCGCGCACGGGCGGCGACCCGGTACAGTAGGTACGGCACGTTTCACCGCGTGCACGCGTGAGTAGCTCAGCAGGATAGAGCGTCCCTCTCCTAAAGGGAAGGTCGCGGGTTCGAATCCCGCCTCGCGCACAATACAACCCGCCACCAGCGCGACCACGCGCCGAAGGAAACCACGTGAGCGCTCAGGTCCCCGCAGCCGTCGCTGCAGGGTCCGCGGGCCGCGGTGCGGCCGCCTCCCTCACCTGTTCGGCCCTGTTCGCGGCCATCTTCCTCATCGCCGGGCTGTTGCACGGCTGGGGGCCGGAGGAGGTGTTCGGCTGGCGCGTGGTGCTCACTCTGCCAACCCTGCTGCTGGTGCTGCCCTGGTTCCGGTGGGGCCGGGCCGAATTGGCGCGCGTCCTGCACCGCATCCGCACGAAGCCTGCACTTGTCCCGGTGGGCCTGCTCGCTGCCGCCCTGGTGGGCGTGCAGCTGTGGCTGTTCATGTGGGCCCCGCTGCACGGCATGGCGTTGTCCGTGTCGTTCGGCTACTTCCTGCTGCCGCTGGCCATGGTGCTGGTGGGACGGTTCCTGTTCGGCGAGAAGCTGGGCCTGTGGCGCACGCTCGCCGTCGCGGCCGCCGCCTTGGGCGTGCTGCACCAGACGCTGTCCGCCGGCGGGCTGGCGTGGCCCACGCTCGTGGTGTGCCTGGGCTATCCGGTCTACTTCGTGCTGCGCGCCAAGATCGGCTTTGACACGCTCGGCGCGTTCGCCGCCGAGCTTCTCGCGCTGCTGCCGCTGGGGTTGTACTTCATCCTGGCCGGGCCGCACGGTGTGCACGGCACGGCAGGCCCGGGCGGCTACGTGGCGGTGTGGTCGATCGGGGTGCTCGGCGCCTTCGCCATGATCCTGTACCTGCTGGCCAGCCGGCTCATGCCGCTCTCGCTGTTCGGGCTGCTCGGCTACGTGGAACCGGTGCTGCTGGTGGCCGTGGCCGTCGCCCTCGGGGAGGCCCTGGAGCCGTCCGCGCTGCTGACCTACCTGCCCATCGCCGGCGCCCTGGTGCTGCTCGCCGTCGACGGTTTCGTCCAGGCCCGCCGGTAGCATGGAGGGTGTGAAAAACGTCCTGAAGGTCTCCGCCGTCTGCCTCTACAACCCGGCCGGGGAACTGCTCACCGTACGCAAGAACGGCACTTCCAAGTTCATGCACCCCGGCGGGAAGCCGGAACCGGGCGAATCCGCCGTGGCGGCGGCCGCGCGCGAGCTGCTCGAGGAGACCGGGCTGGCCGTGTCCGTGGACGAGCTGGAGCTGCTGGGGGTGTGGACGGCCGCCGCCGCGAACGAGGTGGACACCGACATCGAGGCGACCGTGTTCACGGCCGCCGGCGTCTGGGATCCGTCCGCAGTGAGCGCTGCGGCGGAGATCGCCGAGCTGCGCTGGCTGGACCCCGCGGCGGCACATTCCCACGACGACCTGGCCCCGCTGCTGACCGAGCACGTACTTCCCGCCCTGCGCGCCTCCTGATCCCTCCGGCGTGCGCCTCAGTTGTCCCGGGCCTCCGTGACGGCCGCCACCGCCTGGGCGAACTGGGTCCGGTGCAGTTCCGCGTAGCGCCCGCCGACGGCTATCAGGTCGTCGTGCGTGCCGCGTTCCACGATCCGCCCTCCCTCGACCACCAGGATGACGTCGGCGGAGCGGATCGTGGAGAGCCGGTGCGCGATGACGATGGCGGTGCGCCCCTCGAGCGCCTCGGTCAGCGCCGCCTGGACCGCGGCCTCGTTCGTGGAGTCCAGCGCCGCCGTCGCCTCATCCAGGATGACCACGGCCGGCTGGACGAGGAGCAGCCGGGCGATGGTGAGCCGCTGCCGCTCGCCGCCGGAGAGCCGGTAGCCGCGCTCCCCCACCACCGTGTCCAGCCCGTCCGGCAGCGCCCTGGCGAACTCCTCCAGCCGGGCGCGCTGGAGCACATCCCAGATCTGCGCATCCGTCGCGTCCGGCTTGGCCAGGCGCAGGTTGGAGCCGATCGACTCGTGGAACAGGTGCCCGTCCTGGGTGACCATGCCGATGCCGGCCCGGAGTCCGTCGAAGCTGAGGTCGCGCACGTCCACCCCGCCCACCCGCACCGCCCCGGCGTCGACGTCGTACAGCCGCGACAGCAGCTGGGCGATGGTCGACTTGCCCGCGCCGGAGGATCCCACCAGCGCAATGGTCTGGCCGGGGTCGGCCCGGAACGAGATGCCGTGCAGCACCTGCTCGCCGCCGCGCGTGTCCAGCACGGCCACGTCCTCCAGCGAGGCGAGCGACACCTTGTCCGCCGACGGGTAGGCGAACCGCACATCGTCGAACTCGACGCCCAGCGGCCCGGCCGGCAGCGGGGTGGGCTCCGGCTTCTCCTGGATCAGCGGCTTCAGGTCGAGGATCTCGAACACCCGGTCGAAGCTGACCAGCGCGCTCATGATGTCCACGCGGGCGTTGGCCAGCGCGGTCAGCGGCGCGTACAGGCGGGTCAACAGCAGGGCAAGCACGACGACGTCGCCGGCGTTGAGCGTGCCGGCGATGGCCAGGTAGCCGCCCAAGCCGTAGACGAGCGCGAGCGCCAGCGAGGAGACGAGCATCAGCGCGGTGAAGAACACGAATTGCATGACGGCCGTGCGGACGCCGATGTCGCGGACCCGGTTGGCGCGGGCGGCGAACTCGCGGGACTCGTCGCGGGGCCGGCCGAACAGCTTCACCAGGGTGGCGCCGGGGGCGGAGAAACGCTCGGTCATCTGCGTGCTCATGTCCGCGTTCAGGTTCGCGGACTCGCGGCGCATGGATGCCAGCCGGGAGCCAAAGCGCCGGGCCGGGATGAGGAAGATGGGCAGCAGCACGATGGCCAGGACCGTGACCAGCCACGACGTGTTCAGCATGACGATGAGCGTCAGGACCAGGGCAACGACGTTGGAGACGATGCCGGAGAGCGTGCCGCTGAACGCCTGCTGGGCGCCGATGACGTCACTGTTGAGCCGGCTGACCAGGGCGCCGGTGCGGGTCCGGGTGAAGAACGCGATGGGCATGCGTTGGACGTGGTCGAACACGGCCGTGCGCAGGTCCAGGATGACGCGTTCGCCCAGGTTGGCCGAGATCCACCGGATGACCAGGCTCAGCCCGGCGTCGAGCACGGCCACGGCGGCGATCAGCAGGGCCAGGTTGATGACCACCTGGGCGCCGGTCTTGGCGACGATGGCGTTCACCACCTGGCCGGCCAACACCGGCGTGGCGACGGCCAGCACGGCCGAGCACACGGACAGCACCACGAACACGGCCAGCTTGCCGGCGTACGGTTTCGCGAAGCCCAGGGTCCGCCGCGGCGTGTCCTTGGCGATGCCGCTGCTGCTCTTGTCGGAGCGCATGCTGCTCCACAGCGAGCTCCAGGCGGCGCCTTCCATGCTCATGGGGGTCCTCTTTCACGGTCGGTGGGGGCAAACGTCAATCCTACGCCCCGGCGCCGCCGTGCTACGCGCTCAGCGCCGCCTCGTCGACGGCCACCCGGCCCGGGTGCGTGTACAGGTTCAGCGTGGCGCCGCGGCTGAACCCGGCCAGCGTCAGCGACGACGCGGCCGCCAGTTCCACGGCCAGCGACGACGGTGCGCTCACGGCCGACAACACCGGGATCCCCGCCATGACGGCCTTCTGCACCAGCTCGAACGATGCCCGCCCGGACACCTGCAGGATCGTCCCGGCCAGCGGCAGTGCCCCCTCCCGCAGCGCGGCCCCCACCACCTTGTCGACGGCGTTGTGCCGGCCCACGTCCTCGCGCAGGTACAGCAGCTCCCCGTCGGCGGAGAACAGCCCGGCCGCGTGCACGCCGCCGGTCTTCTCGAACACCTTCTGCTGCTCGCGCAGCGCGTCGGGCAGCGCCGCCAGCAATGTCGCGGTGATAAGCGGCCCGTCCGACGATTCGGCGATCGGGTACCTCGACTGCTTGCGCACGGCGTCGATCGAGGCGGTGCCGCAGATCCCGCACGCGCTCGTCGTCGTCACATGGCGTTGCGCGGCCGCGCCCGGCAACACCACGTCCGGGCGCAGCTGCGCCTCGACCACGTTGAACGTCTGCCGGCCGGACTCGTCCTCGCCGGCGCAGAAACGCATCGACACCAGCTCTTCGGCCACGGAGATGATGCCCTCCGACACGAGGAACCCGGCCACCAGGTCGAAGTCGTCCCCGGGCATGCGCATCGTGACCGTGAACGGTTCGTGCCCGAGCCGGATCTCCAACGGCTCCTCCACGGCCAGCGCCTCCTCGCGCCGCACCTGCCGCCCGTCGGCCACGAAAACCTTCGTGGCCTTCACGCGTTCGATCAGCCGTCCCATGATTCCTCCAAAAAATATCCGTCTATGATCAGACTAGAGCTTCAACGGCGAAGGAGTCCCAGGATGGCGGGCAAGGCACCCGAAAGCGATATTGACGAGACCAAACTCAGGGTCGGCGGCATTGCCCGGAAGGCCGTCGGCATCCCCGGCATCCTGCACTCCATGGAGGTCTCGCTCGACCAGATGGGCGCCCTCCGTACCGCGCAGACCCTGCTCAAGGTCAACCAGAAGGACGGCTTCGACTGCCCCGGCTGCGCCTGGCCGGAAGGCAAGGACCGGCACGCGGCCGAGTTCTGCGAGAACGGGGCCAAAGCGGTGGCCGAGGAGGCGACGCGACGGCGCGTGCCGCCGTCGTTCTTCGCCCAACACTCCGTCAGCGAACTGCGCGGCCACGACGACTACTGGCTGGGCCAGCAGGGCCGGCTGACCGACCCCATGTTCCTGGCGGAGGGCTCCGACCACTACGTGCCGGTGTCGTGGGAGCGGGCGCTGGGCATCCTGGCCGACGAACTGCTCGCCCTGGACGACCCGAATGAGGGGATCTTCTACACGTCCGGGCGCACCTCCAACGAGGCCGCGTTCGTGTACCAGCTGTTGGTGCGCGGGCTGGGCACGAACAACCTGCCGGACTGCTCGAACATGTGCCACGAGTCGTCCGGGTCGGCGCTGACCGAGACCATCGGCATCGGCAAGGGCTCGGTGTCCCTGGAAGACCTGTACGAGGCGGAGCTGATCATCGTCGCCGGGCAGAATCCGGGCACCAACCACCCGCGCATGCTCAGCGCGCTGGAGAAGGCGAAGAAGAACGGCGCCGTGATCGTGGCCGTCAACCCGCTGCCGGAGGCCGGGCTGATGCGTTTCGAGAACCCGCAGACGGTGCGCGGGCTGGTCGGCGGCGGCACCGCCCTGGCCGACGACTTCCTGCAGATCCGCCTCGGCGGCGACCAGGCGCTGTTCCAGGGGCTGGGGAAGTTCCTGCTCGAGGAACACCACCGCCCGGGCACGGCGCACACGGGCCGGGTGTTCGACACCGCGTTCATCGACGCCCACACGGCCGGGCTCGCGGACTGCCTGGCACAGCTGGAGGCGGTCTCCTGGGATGAGATCGTCACCGCGACGGGCCTTTCCCTGGAGCAGATCCGCGCCACCGGCGCGCGGCTGCTCGCGTCCAAGGCGACCGTGGTGTGCTGGGCCATGGGCCTGACGCAGCACAAGCACTCGGTGTCCACGCTGCGCGACGTGGTGAACGTGCTGCTGCTGCAGGGCAACATCGGCAAGCCGGGCGCCGGCGTGTGCCCCGTGCGCGGCCACTCCAACGTGCAGGGCGACCGGACCATGGGCATCTTCGAGCGCATGCCGGCGTCCTTCCACGACGCCCTGGACGCCGAGTTCGCGTTCGCGTCCCCCCGCGCGCACGGCTATGACACGGTCGCCGCCATCTCGGCCATGCGGGACGGCAAGGCGCGCGTGTTCGTGGGCATGGGCGGCAACTTCGTGCGGGCCACCCCCGATTCGGCCGTGACGGAGGCGGCGCTGGGCCGGCTTTCGTTGACCGTGCAGATCTCCACGAAGCTGAACAAGTCGCACCTGTACACGGGCCGGCAGGCGCTGATCCTGCCCACGCTGGGGCGCACCGAGCGGGACACGCAGGCCGGCGGCGACCAGCGCGTCACGGTCGAGGACTCCATGAGCGCCGTGCACGCCTCCCGCGGCCGGCTGGCCCCCGCCTCGGACAACCTGCTCTCCGAGGTCGCCATCGTGTGCCGGCTCGCCTCGCTGCTGTTTTCCACGGACGACGACGGCACGCGCCCGGGTGCGCCGGCGGCGGATTGGTTGGCGCTGGCGGGCGACTACTCGCTCATCCGCGCGCACATCGCCCGCGTCATCCCCGGCTTCGAGGACTTCGAGGCCAAGATCGACGTCCCGGGCGGGTTCATCCTGCCGCACGGGCCCCGGGATTCGCGTTCGTTTTCCACGGATTCCGGCAAGGCGAACTTCACGGCCAACGAGCTGGAATACCCGCACATCCCCGAGGGGCGCTTGCTACTGCAGACGCTGCGCTCGCACGACCAGTACAACACGACCATCTACGGCAAGGACGACCGCTACCGGGGCATCCGCGGCGGCCGGCGCGTCGTATTCGTCAACCGGGCCGACCTTGAATCGCTGGGCATCGCCGAGGATGCGATGGTGGACCTGGTCTCCGAGTGGCACGACGGGGTGGAACGGCGTGCGCCGGGCTTCCGCGCGGTCGCCTACTCCACCCCGGCCGGCTGTGCCGCCGCCTACTACCCGGAGACGAACGTCCTGGTCCCGCTCGATTCCACCGCGGACGTCAGCGGCACGCCGACGTCCAAGTCGGTCGTCGTCCGGTTGGAGCCGGTCGGCGGTTGAGCTTGTCGAGACCCCCGGTGGTCGAGCTTGTCGAGACCGGGACCCCGGTGGTCGAGCTCGTCGGGACCCCCGGTGGTCGAGCCTGTCGAGACCGGATTTCGACAGGCTCAATCACCGAGACGGCGGTCGAGCTTGTCGAGACCAGGATGATTTCGACAGGCTCAATCACCGAGACGGGGACAGCGCGCCGATGAGACCGAACAGGTCCTTCGGGTCGTCGGGGTTCGCGACGAGGTCGATTTCCTCAAAGAAGTCCGTGCCGGCGACGGAGTCGCGGGCATAGCGGAGGGCTGAGAAGTCTTCCACGGCGAAGCCGACCGAGTCGAAGACGGTGATTTGGTCGTCGGAGGTTCGTCCCGGCGCGTTGCCGCAGAGCACCCGCCAGAACTCCGTCACGGCGAAGTCGGCCGGCATTTGCTGGATTTCCCCTTCGATGCGCGTTTGCGGATCGAATTCGACAAAGACGTCGCCGCGTTCCAGGATTTCCGCGTCCAACTCGGTCTTTCCGGGACAGTCACCGCCGATGGCGTTGATGTGCACGCCGGGCGCGATCGAGTCCGCCGTGAGAATGGTGGCCTTCGCCTTGTCGGCGGTGCAGGTGGTGATGATGTCGGCCTCCCGTACCGCGTCGGCGGCGGACGAGGCGACGGTGACGTCGAAACCGAGCGGCCGCACGTTTCGGACGAATTTCTCGATGGCGGCCGGGTCGGTGTCCCAGACGGTCAGTTTGTCGATGCCCAGGACGCCGCGGAAGGCCAGCGCCTGGAATTCGGACTGGCTGCCTGTGCCGATCAGGGCCAGGCGCCGCGCATCACGGCGCGCGAGGGTCTTGGCCACCATGGCCGACGTTGCAGCGGTCCGCAAGGCCGTCAGGATGGTCATCTCGGAAATGAACGTGGGATAGCCGTTGTGGACATCGGCGAGGACGCCGAACGCCGTCACGGTCTGGAAGCCGCGCCCCGGGTTGGAGGGGTGCCCGTTCACGTACTTGAAGCCGTAGGTTTCGTGGTCGCTGGTGGGCATCAGCTCGATCACGCCGAAGGGCGTGTGGCTGGCGACGCGGGGAGTCTTGTCAAATTCCTCCCAACGCCGGAAGTCGTCTTCAAGGTACCGGACCATCTCGGTGATGATGTTCTCCGGCCCGCGGTCCGCGGCCCAGCGGATCATGTTCCCGACGTCGACAAAGCGCGTCATGGCGCCCCCTTTCGTGTTGTTGCCTTCACAGTACGTAGTGGCGATTTAGATGTTCAATTGACGAAACCCCAACATTTCGCTTCATAGCTGCGCATAATGTCGCATCCCTCTGTACAATTTGCTCATGGCTGCTCTGGACGATCTTGACCGACGCCTCCTGTCCGCGTTACGGGAGAACGGCAGGGAATCCGTGGCGAGCCTGGCTCGAACCCTTGACGTTTCCCGGGCGACCGTGAACAGCCGGCTGGAGCGTCTTGTCGCCTCGGGGACCGTTGTTGGCTTCTCGGTGCGAGTCCGTGACGAGCTGGACCCGCAGGCCATTCGCGCCATCTCGCTCATTGAGGTGGAGGGCAGGGCAACCGACAAGGTGATCCGCCAGCTCAAGGGCCTGCCGCAGATTCGCGCCCTGCACACGACCAATGGCGCCTGGGATCTCGTGGCCGAACTGAGCACGGAAAACTTGACCGACTTCGATCACGTGCTGGGAAGAATCCGGTCCATTGAGGGCATCGTGAACAGCGAGACGAGCCTGCTGCTCAGCTCGGTGCTGCGCTGACCACCGAAGTCAAGGACCGGGTCGGCTCGACGGCTGCCACGGCTACTCCTGGTCCAGATGTGCCGGACCTACGCCATCGCGCTGCGGTTCCTCTGCATCGCCGAACCGCAGATGTTCCTGAAAGCGATACGGGACGCTGAATTCCCCCATGCGCCGGCGCAGGGAAATCGAGAACTGCAGTGCGTTCGCCCGGAAATCGATGACGCTGTACTCGATCGGGACATTGTGCTGGTTCCGTGTGGTCCTTGCGACGGTGAGAATAGGCGCGCCAACGGGTATTCCGAGCCGTTCGGCGACTTCCTTGCTCGCCCCGGCGGCCTGGATTGTTTCGTCCGCCTGGGTCGCGATCTCACTCTGGGTGCGCTCCAGGAGCGGATAGAGCGCCTCATGCTCCAGCTCTTGCTTGGTCAGCCGCGATCCTATCCTCTCCGGCAGATGGATGGTGGCGAACGCCAATGGCTGATCTCCTGCGAAGTCCAGGCGGCATACCTGAATCAGGTTCTCGTCCGGTTTCGTATCAAGCAATTGCCGAATCACCGATGAACCCTTGATGGCTTGCATTCTGGTGACCTGGCTTGTTGTGGGGCGTCCGAGCGTCGTCGCAAGCTGCGTCGTTCCCTCGAGCGTGTCGAGGGGAAACTTGAGCGGACTCGCCTCGACAAAGGTGCCCTTGCCCTGTTTGCGCACCACGAGGCCCTGTTCGACCAGTAGTCCCACTGCTTGGCGCAGCGTCACGCGGCTGACCCCGAATTGTTCCTGCAGGTCGGCCTCCGACCCAAGTGCGGCCCCGGGAGCTAGCCGTCCACTGGCAATCTCACTGTAAAGGCGCTCCGCGATCTGTCGATACAACGGGGTGGCGCTTTCAAACACGAGCAAGTTCGAGTCCGCTTCCGTCACGGCTTGACCCAGTTGTTCAGGTCGCTTATGTATTTGCTTGGTACCGTCACCTTGCCCGATACGCGCGGATTCACCAGCTGACACACACCCACATCTCCGATCAGACTGAGCGCCATTACGGCCGTTTCCCTTGACCAGCCCCAGGTCTGACGCAAAAGGGTCAACATGGCCGTTGACGCCTCGACTAAGGCACCCTCCAAGCTGTCTCCGGCACCGATCGTCATCGTCGACTGTGACGTTACCACCACGGGCACTGCCACGGGTAGCTTCGGCACCACCCGTGCCCTGAGGGTGACACGGCCGGCCACCTCGACAGCGGTCATCGATGACTCGCCGTCGGCCTGGCACGCGTGCAGGTCACCCGCGTAGACCATCCCGCCATCGACCTGCGCGCGCAGATAGATACTTGCTCCCGCGCCCAAATGCTTGTTATCCATGTTTCCCCCAAAATGCCCTACCGTGCTGCTCACCGGGGCATCCCCAGGAACGGCCATCCCAATCTTACCCAGCATCGGGGCCACAGGTATTTCGACTCCCGGGGCAAAGACGACACGGTCATTTTCGATGGGCAGGATCTTCCCGTCGACCTTGACCTCGGCACCGAACAATCCGTGGCCCGGCAGCGTCACCATGGCGCCGACTTCGGCGATGTCAATGGCGACAATGTCGATCCGGACAGTGTCGCCGGCCAGTACGCCGTCGATGGCGACGGGACCGGTAACCGGGATGACCAGGTCCTGATAGCTCGTCGGCAAGGCTGTTCGACCGGGGCCGAGAATGCTCAAGGCCTCCAAGGCAAACGTTTCGCCCTGCGCAACGCTCAATGCCGGCGGAACATCTGCGCGGAATTTCGTGTGCGCGTGCACGTCGCCAAGCTCAGCGATTTCCACGTTCATCCTCCCCGTCGTCTCCGAATGCTCCGCGCTCACGCAACCGATGCACCGCTTGATCGTCAAGGCCTGCTTCGCGAAGGAGCTGGTGCCTGTCAACGCCCAAGCCGGGCGCTGCCCGGTATTCCGGCTGGAATCCGGCGACGGTGATCGGGCTGCCGACACTCCTGACAGGGCCAAACACTGGGCTGGAATATTGGGCCAGCATGCCCAACCTGTCAAGCTCGTCCAGGTCCAATGCCTCCTCCATCGAGCGCACGGGGGCGACTGGAACTCGACCGTTCAGGGTTTCGATCCACTCGACGTTGGTCTTCATGCGGAATCGTTCACCAAGAGTGGCAAGGACTAGTTCCCTGTTCCTGTTGCGAGCCGCGAAGTCGATGAAGCGGCCATCCTGGCCCAGTTCCGGCAACCCCATGGCAACGACAAGCTCAGTGAAGAACTTCTCCTTGGCACAGGCGACGGCGAGGTGCCCGTCCGAGGTCTCAAAAAACTGAAACGGCACGATGCTCGCATGGGCGGACATGGGTTTGCGCGGCGATGCCGTTCCCTCGGTAAGGAACCAAGTCGCCTGATATGCGTACATTGAGAGTGCCGACCGGTAGAGGTCGACGTCGACGTCCCCGCCGTGCCCGGTGCTGCGAGCCTCCAACACCTTGGCCAGGAGGCCCAGCGCCCCGGTGAGGCCGCCAATGTAGTCGACCAGGGACAACCCGCTCTTGGTCGGAGGGGCGTCCGCGTCCCCAGTCACGGCCGCCCAGCCGACCTCCGCCTGGATCAGCGCGTCGTAGGCGGGCAGGCTTGCCCGGTCCCCGTCACGCCCGTAGCCGGTCAGGGCAACGCACACAATCGCCGGATTGATCCTGCCCAGATGGGCGTAGGTCAATCCCATGGTCTCGGCAAGGTCGCCACGCAGATTGCTGAACACCGCGTCTGCTGAACCGATCAGCACGTCGAGGGCCTCCCGCCCGGCTTCCGTCTTCAAGTCCAGGGCGATGCTTCGCTTGCCCCGATTGAAGGATTCGAAATACAGGCTGTTGTCATCCCGTGCGTGCGGGGGCACATGCCGGCCAACGTCTCCACGGGCCCCTGGATCCTCGATCTTGATGACGTCGGCGCCCAGATCGGCCAGATACAACGTCCCGAACGGGCCGGCACCGAACTGCTCCACCGCAATGACTCGCAGTCCGGCAAGCGGGCCGGCACTGCGTGCCGCGAAGGAGGCAACGCGTTCCTGTTCCGTAGGCATCCTCTGGTCTAGCATGCCGGACCCTCGAGCACCGGCGTCGCAATGGACCGCTTGGGCAGGCGTCCGGATGGGCTGGTCACGACCAACGTTCCGTGTTCAACAAGCACCCTTCCACGAAGCATCGTCATTTGCGGCCAACATGACACGGGGTAGCCATCCCAAGCCGAGTAGTCGGTCTCGTGCATGTCCTTGTAGGAGAGCAGGCGTTCGTCGATGGGACGCATCAGCACGATGTCGGCGTCACTTCCCACCGCGATCGCGCCCTTCTGGGGGTAGAGACCCATGATTTTGGCGGCATTGGCACTTGTCGCGTCGACAAAGTCATTGAGCGATCCGTTGCGCTTGTTCACGATCTCCGAATACATCAGGCCCATGCGCGCCTCCACCCCGGCGTGACCGCCCGTCACATCATCAATCGTCTTGCCCCGCACCTTCGTGGCCAGATCGGTGCACATTTCGTCGGTGGCGACGGTCGAGAGCACCCCGTCCTGCAGCCCTTTCCATAGCGCCAGCCTGTCCTCTTCCGGCTTGAGCGAGGGGTACGTGTGGTAGATCTGACCATTTTCCTTTTTGTACGCCTCGGCGTTGAACGAAAGGTAGTGCTGAAGTGTTTCGCCATAGATCGGGAATCC
Source organism: Specibacter cremeus (assembly GCF_003946885.1). GTDB lineage: Bacteria > Actinomycetota > Actinomycetes > Actinomycetales > Micrococcaceae > Specibacter > Specibacter cremeus. The sequence goes on from NZ_RWKQ01000005.1 coordinate 46,447, forward strand.
CTTGGCGCGTGATTCCGCAATGGCGGCAACGCCTTCAGCGGCACTGACATGCATCAGGTAGATCGGTGCGCCCACCCGTTCGGCAAGCCCGATGACGCGGCGGAACGACAGCGCCTCGGAGAGCGTGTTGTGCGCAAGGTGTACGTTTGGGAAATCCCAGCGGCCTTCATGGGCGAGCTTCTTGTATGAGTACATGACTATCTCGTCATCCTCGGCGTGAACGGCGAGCATGCCCCCGTGGTCCCGGGTCTGCTCCAGGATTCCCCACATATATCCCAGATCGGTTTTCTGCGGCGGACGGCTGGGTGTCGCATTGGTCATCCACACCTTGAAGCTCGTGTGGCCATCCTGGATGGCGTCGCCTATTTCAGCAATGGTCTCGAAAGGGATTTCTCCCTTGAAGGTCCCATGGAGTGCAAAGTCGGTGTAGCTGTCGCTCCAGTCGGCGGCCTTCTCTTCATACGCCTTGGCCAAGGTGATCCCCGGGCGCCAGATCGCGAAGTCGATTAGCGTGGTTGTGCCGCCATACACCGCAGCACGGCTCACCTGCTCGGCGTCGGCACAATTGATGCCTTCCTGCGCCGCAGTCGGCACCAGCCAGGATGTGTGCACATGTGGGTCGATCCCGCCGGGGACGGCGATCATGCCGCGGCCGTCGACCACGCGGGCATTGTACTCCGGCAGCTGGCCACGGGCGGCGACGACGACGATCTTCTCGCCTTCGATGCCGATGTCAAAATCGCCGACGCCTGCCGGTGTTACGACCCTGGCCCCTGTAATGACTACGTCAAGCACAATTTTCTCCTCAATAATCTGTGTGGTTCCGGGCTGCGAACGACGCCGGCCGCACGCAGCCCGGCTGGGACAATTCGGCAGCCGCCTAGCTGCCGGACCCTGTCAGCGCCAAGATTCGCGACATTTCATTGGTGACGATCATCAGTCCCTCATCGACACCCATGCCCGGCTTGTTGTAGATGAGATCAGCCCTCGCACCCATGGCGGCGTGGACAGTGACCCGGCTAGATTGGTCCGTTCCGTTGCACGTGCCGCCCAGGAAGGCCTGCACTCCGCTGCCTTGGCAGAACTGCACGGCTTCGATCGAATTTGTGATCGAGCCGAGGTCCGGCGCCTTGATCTGAATCATGTCGGCGGCCCCGGAGCGGGCGAAAATCTTTATGTCCGCCAACGTGTTGCACCAGTCGTCCGCGCAGATCTGCACATCGGAGCCGATCTCGGCCAACGTCTTGCGCACCGCGATCATGAGATCCATCGTCCTGTCGCGGCTGCCGCCGTCAACGGGGGCCTCGATGCGCAGTTGGAACGGCTTGGCGGCGCAGCCCAACGTGGAGAGGTATTCGGCCGTGCGCACCGGATCATTGTTGAATATCTCGCCCGGCATGCCGTAGACATCGAGGTGGAACACCGGCGCGTAGCCCGCGTCGCCGAAGGTTTCAACCCTGGTGCGAAGCCATTCGACGTATTCCAGGAGCCGCTCACCAGACTCTCCGATCTTGTCCACGTGGTTGAACAGGCCTTGGGTGATGGCGGGAACCCGTTTGAGAATCATCTTGTCCGCCCCGGAATGACGGTCGTCGCCGGACTGAGCAAGCACCGGAATGTGTTGCTCGCTGACGGTCGTCCCGTACTCGTCGGCCACCACCTCGGCCATAGTCCGCCGCTGTGTCATGGCAAGCGCCTGCAGGATCGCCTGGCTGGTGCCATAGCGCAGACCCGTGTGAAGCGGTCCGTCTTGGCCTTGCAGTGCCTCGAGCTCGCCGCACATTTCGCGCAACGATGTCAATTCCCTGCCTACAAGCCACGGTGCGATGTACTTTTCCACATGGGGGGCAAATGTGTCTGCGCTCAACACCGGATCCCGGCCGACGACGCCCGAATACTGGATGGCGACGGCGTCACCGAAGGCGACTTCCCCGCTCTCCAGCACCAGAATGATGGAGATGCTCTCACCCGGCTGGCGCACCTTGTACTGGCCCGGGACCTGGGGTTCCCCGAGATAGAAGAAGCCGTCCTTCTTGGCGCCTGCCTTGATCGCATGGAGGTCATCGAAGTAGTAGCCGCCCAGCCCCTTGGACGCCAAAACCCGCTTGATTCTCATATTTTGATACTCCGTTCATCCGGCAACCGCACATCGCGGTGCAGTAACCGACCGGGCGTCGATTACGAGGGTTATATATCTTAATACGTATTAAGACCATCTAAATTGCAATCCTGCTCGATAGCAGAATTCAATTTCGTATTTGGTCGCGACGCGCGGCCGTCGGCTGACCCTGGCTCCGCCCACCTTGCGGCCCGGCGTAGCGAGTAGGGTGTTCGCCTACGACTTCACGCCATTGATGACCGGGGTCATGGCACCGTCACCGAGTTTGAAACTCTCCAGGATGCTCTTGTAGCTGCCGTCGGCGACCATCTTGTTGAGCGCTTCGAGCAACGCCTGGTTGAGGACTCCATTGCCCTTCTTGATGGCGATACCGAACGGCTTCGCTGGCAGGGGTGCAAACACCGCGGCAAATTTGCCGGGGTTTGTCTGCTCGTTGTAGGCCAAGTTTTCAGCGCCCATGACAGCCAGGTCTGCGCGTCCTTGTTCAACCTGAAGCTGTGCGGCCGCGCTGCCGTCGGTCGGCAAGATGTTGATGGCAGGCTTACCTGCGCTCACGCAGGTCGATTTGCTGAGGTCCTGGACCTGGGCGAAATAGTCGGTCTTGCCACTGACGGTAAGCGTCTTGCCGCAAATGTCCGTTTCGGTTGTGTACTTGGAGGCATTCGCGGCCTGGGTGAACAACCGGCCGGCCGAGTTGTAGTAGTCGACGAAGTCCATCGTTTGCTGGCGTTCCACGGTGTCGGAGATTCCTGACATCACGATATCCACGCGTCCGGTCTGCAAGGAGTTGATGAGCTGGTCGAACGGCGACTGCACGAGCTCGACTTTGAGTCCCAGCGTCTCGCCAATCTTCTTCTGCAGGTCGATGTCCATTCCCACGACGTCGTTCGTCTTCGGGTCCAGGGACTCCAGCGGTGGAAAGTCGGGGGCCACCCCGATCCGCAGTGTGCCGCTGGACTTGAGGTCAGCCGGCAGGGCAATGGCGGCGCCAGCCGCCGGGACCTGGCCGGAGGCGGGCCCCGAGGAAGCAGGCCCGGACATGGCACATCCAGAAAGCAAAAGCAGTGCGGCCGTGCCAACGGCAGCAATCGGAGTAAAGTGAATCGATTTCATGAGCTTCCCTTACTTATATGGCTATCTGCGGATGATTTGGCGTGCAGGAATGTGGGCGGCTATCGGCTCACAGCACGCGCATGAGGAAATTTTTGGTCCGGTCATGTTGCGGGGCGATAAGCACCTGGGCGGGCGGACCGATCTCGACGATTTCGCCGTCGTAGATGAATGCCACGCGGTCGGCGACCTCCCGTGCGAAGCCGATCTCGTGCGTGACGACGATCATGGTGAGCCCGGATCTGGCCAGGTCCTTCATGACGTCGAGGACTTCACCGACCAGCTCCGGGTCCAATGCTGAAGTAGGTTCATCAAAGAGGATCAGGTCCGGTTTCATGGCCATGGCCCGGGCTATGGCCACGCGTTGCTGCTGCCCCCCGGACAACTGGCGCGGATAGGAATCCCCCTTGCCCGTCAGACCAACGCGCGCCAGCAATTCGAGCGCCTTATTCCTGGCTTCGGCCGGCTTTTCCCGCTTGACCTGGATGGGCCCTTCGATAATGTTCTCGATGACGGTCAGATGGGGAAAGAGGTTGAAACGCTGGAAAACCATTCCGATCGACCGCCGCTGAAAGGCGGCTTCCGTGTTGGAGAGCTCCTTGAGGTTCGTGCCCTCCTGCCGGTAGCCAATCACCTGGCCCCGGTACCAGATTCGTCCGCCGGTCACGGTTTCCAGATGGTTGATGCAGCGCAGGAAAGTGCTCTTGCCGGACCCGGACGCGCCGAGCAGGCAGACCACTTCGCCTGGCGAAACATCAAGGCTGATTCCTTTGAGAACCTGATGATGCCCAAAGCTCTTTTGTACGTTCTCTGCACGTACGAGGAATTCGGTCGTCACAGGCTTGCCCTCCTCTTGGCGCCGAAGAACTGTTTGATCTGTTGGATCGGGGTGAGTGGCAGCACCTTGCTGGAAGCCCCCTTGGCGAAGTGCCGTTCCACATAGAACTGACCGGCCGTCATCACTGTGACCACCGCGAGATACCAGATGGAACAGACGATGAGCAGTTCCATGATCCGACTGTTCACGAAGTAGATGTGTTGGGCCTCCGAGAGAATCTCGGTGACACCAATAGCCGACGCAAGCGAGGTGGTTTTCAACATGCCGATGAGTTCGTTGCCCAGGGGCGGTACGATCACCCGCATTGCTTGCGGCAGGATGATCCGCCTCATCAACATCATCTGCGACATACCGATCGCCTTGGCCGCTTCAATTTGGCCTTCGTCGACGGAGAGGATTCCCGCCCGCACGATTTCGGAGGCATAGGCGCCCTGATTGAGACCGAGGGCGATGGTGGCGGCGATGAAGGGGGTCAGGAAATCGATCGTTCGCGCCTCGAACACCCCGGGGATCCCAAAATAGGGGAAGATCAGTGAGATGTTGAACCACACCAGCAGCTGCACATAAACCGGAGTGCCCCGGAAGATCCACAGGTACAGCCAGGCGACACCGAAGACGACCCGGTTCGTCGACAACCGCATGACCGCTGTGACGATCCCGAGGACCACTCCGAGGAGCATCGCCACAATGGTCAATACGACGGCGGTTCCCGCGCCTCGGATAAGGACGGGCACGGTGAGGTAGTGCCGGACCGTACCCCAATCGATCTGTGCGTTGGCAAAGGAGACAGCCACCCAGACCAGGAATGCCGTCACCAGAACGCCGGCGATGATTCTGCCGAGGTTTCGCCGGGGCACGATTGTCAGTTCCTGCGTCGGGAGTGCTTCCACTTGGGAAATTTTCGACATGGCCGGGCCTAATATTCGTCGTCGTGGTGTTCGTACATTGAGGCGACCAGTGGCTGGCGTCCGTGGACCAACAACCGGCCCTTGGAGTAGACGTCCTGGATTTGCAGGTCGTCATCCAGGACCAGGAGGTCCGCGTCGAGTCCCACGGCGATGCGGCCCTTGCGCTCTTCGAGCCGCAACACCCGTGCCGGGTTCGTGGTGACCAGAGACAGGGCATCCTCAAGCTTCAAGTCAGCCTCGCGCACCAATTCGACGGTTCCCTCCCAGAGAGTGCCCAAATTCTTGATGTAAGGGCCCCGGGATCCATCCCGCTGCAGGACCGGAGTGTTCGCGTTGCCGTCCGTGCTCATGGTCAGCATCGAAAGCTCGACCCCGGCAGCGAGCAGTCTGGGCACCGCGTGCCGTGTGCCGATCGATCCGACCTGTCCGCGCAGCGGGTCCAGCAGCGGGTTGAGATCGACGACGCAACCGGCTTTGGTCAGTTGAACCGCTGCAGCGAGCGTTTCCTCAGTGTTGTTGCCGTGAGTTGCTTGGAATCGCTCGGGCGCTGCCATTGCGTGCTTGATTGTGTGGAGCAGCTGGGCGGCCGGATCCGGCAGACTGCCCAGGTGGGCGTGCATGATGCATGCTTTTCCGGTCGCACGCGACGACCATTCAAGTTCGGCCGCCAAGTCGATCAGTTCCTCATTGGAGAACCGGCTGGCCACCGCGTCGCCCAAGGCCACCTTGATGCCGATGAGCTTCTCGATCAAGTACAGGTCACGGCGGATGGACCCTGTGAGCGTCAGAAACGGTTTCCGGAAGCCTCCCAGGAATGCGTAGGTGGACAATCCGTCCTGTTCAAGGGCATAGGCCTTCGCCAGGACGGCGTCCATATTCTTGGTGAAGGTCTCGATGCCCGGCGTGGCGACCGATGTGGTGATTCCGGCGAGGGCCAATTCGCCGGCCCACAGCTCCGGGGCCCGAGACGAGTAGCCTTGCAAGCCACAGCCGCCTATTTGGTGGAGGTGGCCGTCGATCAGCCCAGGCACCAAAGTTCGACCCGAAACGTCAACGGTTGTGACGTCGGCGAGTGCGGCCGCAGCCGACAGGTCGCCAATGGCCGCAATCGTCTGCCCGGCCAGGAGCACATCTGTTGCCCCGAGCCGTTCGGGGGCAAACACCTCGGCGTTGCGCAAAAGGGTTAGTTGAGACAAGGAAAAACCTCCATGGGTTGGCTGTCATGAGGGCCGGTGAAGCCGACAGGTTTGCGGGAAGGGCATCTGACCGGGCAGAAAACTGGTCCCGGTCAAGCCGCGTCAGAGCCGGGCTGCCGACGTGGCGGGAAATTCTTGACTGGTCGGGGAGCCCCATGAGCGACAGCAAGGACTGAAGTGCCACCGACCGACGAAGTAACGCGGGACATACTGCGCCTCGCGACAACCGATCGAATCTTCAGCAACCATCACTTCGCTCCGTTGCGATTGACTTAGGACGTTATATAACCTCTTAAGGAATGATTCATGACTTTGATCACGTTGTCAATGGGTTTTTCGGCGGGATCGTCCCGCTCAACTCCGGCCATCCGGTGCCGGCCTCCGGCGCGGCTCATTATGGTCGCCGCGCGGTCCGCAACAGGCTTATCGATCATTTCCCCATCCATGGCCACTACCCCGCATCCCCCGCCGGCGCGCCAACGCGTCAGAACGGACTGAGCCCAGGCGACCTCCTCCGCGCTTGTCCGGTAGGCCGCATTGACTGCCGCCACCTGCCGCGGATGGATGCACAGTGCACCCGTCATCCCGACACCCCTGGCATGTGCAGCGGCGGCTTCGAAGCCATCAGGATCGTTGAAATTGCGCACGGTCGTGGCAACCCCAAGCGCCATGACCTGGTACGCGGCCGCGCAGATGGCCATTATCGACGCGGGCGCCCGGAGGAGATCGCCACTGGCACTAACGCCCATGGCACGGCAATAGTCCTCACTGCCAAGGGCCAGACCGTGGACTCTGGGAGCTTGGGCTATCCCTGATAAGTTGAGGATGCCCAATGGGGTCTCCACCAGGGCAATGACGCCGATGTCGCCGGTGGCGAGCCCTTGTTCTCTCTCAAGTACGGTCAACAGCTGGCCGAGTTCAACCAGAGTCTCTGGCGACTCCGCTTTCGGCAGCATGATGAAGCTGACGGCCGGATGCACCGCAACGGCGAGGTCATCCCCCAGTTCCGGCGAGTTGTTCACACGCACACAGATATCGATCCCCGATTCCGGCAGCGTGGATAGATACTCCGACAACACCCGGCGCGCAGCCGGCTTGCCCGGCCCGGGCACAGCGTCTTCGAGGTCGCAGATGATGACATCGGCGCCGCGGGTCGCACTCTTCGAGAGGAGGCGCGCGTTGTCCGCGGGAACAAAAAGCCAGGAGTGCAGCGACCGGGCACGAACATCCGCCGACGGCGTCATCGCGCCCACACGGTTGCCCGCAAGCACACGGAACCCGCGGCGTCGGTAGCCCAGAGTTTCGCCCCGTCGTTCGTTCGGGCCCCGTAGAGGCCGAAGGGTGCCGTGTCAAAAATAGGCGCCACCGCCTTGAAGTCGAATGCGACAACGTCCGCACTCGGGTTTTCGACCAGGTAGAGATTCATGAGGAGTGTTGCAAGCAGCGGACCATGGACCACCAGCCCCGGGTAGCCCTCCACGGCCGTCGCATACCCACGGTCGTAGTGGATCTTGTGGGCGTTGAATGTCAGGGCTGAATAGCGCATCAACAATGCACTATCGGGAACAATGCGAACTGTCCAGTCGTGGCGGTCGGGGCGGATGGTGGGTGGGACGGCAGCGACCGCGGATGGCTCGGTCCTGGGATGGTCCCGGTAGACAATGGTCTGCTGCTCCGAAACGAGGAGCCCGGTTCTGGCGCGGATTTCATGGTCTATGGTGACAAACGCCAGCCGGCCCGACCTCCCCTCCTTGTTCTGGACATTGGCGATTGTCGATGTCCTCGAGATCTTCCGTCCGTTCTCCAGCGGTGCGTGAAACCGAAGCGAGCTGCCAGCCCACATTCGACGCGGCAATTTGAGTGGGGGGAGGAACCCCCCTTTGCGCGGATGCCCGTCGTTGCCAAGATCAGACTGGGCTGCGCATGGAAGGAAAAAAAGCCAACAGGCCAGCGGATTCCGCATCGTTTCCGCGAATATCGCTGAGGAGCCACCGATGGTCGCCGCGAACCGGTCGCGGGCAATTGGTGAAACGACATCGTCGGCCACCTCCCGGCGGCCAATCCAGGCTGCCGGGTCCAAATTGTCGTTCATTGTCGTTGCGCTCCTTTGCGAAAGTGACCGAACCAAGCGTGCCGGCTGGTGCTCCACCAATGAGGCGAGGCAGCGGGCGGATTTCGAGAAGTGTACCAAGACAAGTTAAGACGTATATGTCTTGTGGGGCTATGCTACTCACATTGACAGCCACGCAATCCATGTGACGGTGGTCACCCGTCAGATCCAGAGCACTACGAGCCAAGAGGAAAGCGACGTATGCAGCCACACCGAACCGCAATCAAAGCACGCTGGACCGTAACTTCAGATTCCCCGAAACTCACCGTTCTTGATGGCGCGACAGTCGTCGTCGACGGTGACAAGATAGCCGCAATCACGCACGAAGAGGTGACACGTGCGGATGAATTCATTCAGATCGACGACGGCGTCTTGATCCCCGGATTCGTCAACCTGCACAATCACGCGCTGAACGGTCCAACGCTCAAGGGGATCGTCGACGATTACGACCGCACAGGAACATCCGGAAGTTTGATCTACAACCTGTTGATGCCCCTCGGTGACCTGTCCGCCACAGATATGCCGGAGCAGGACATTCGGGCCATCTTCCGGCTTGCGTTGCTCGACATGCTCAAGAGCGGCACCACGACGATGCTCGACATGTGGCGACCCGGGCACCGCATCTTCCTCGATGTGGCACGGGAGTTTGGCGTTCGCGCCTATGGTGCGCCATACGTGCTCTCCTCCCCGCCCACCGGCGTCAACAGAATCGGCCAACCCACATATGGAAGCGCCGACGGTTCCGATTCAATCGCCAACTTCAAGTCGATCTTCAACGAATACGATGAGGGTCCGCAGGGCAGGATCCGGGTCGTGCTCGGACCACATGGAACCGACACGTGCAGCGCCGAACTGCTAAGGAGGGTACGCGCGACGGCGGACGAAATGGGGGTACTGATCACCATCCACGCCGCCCAAAGCCGAGCCGAGGTCAGCGCGATCGAGACCCGCTATGGCATGACCCCCATCGAGTATCTCCAATCCACCGGAATTGTCGGACCGGACGTCGTCGCTTCCCATTGCGTGTACACGAGCGATCAGGATCTGGACATCCTGCGGGATACTGGCACGTCTGTTGCCAGTTGCCCAATGACCTTCGCTCGCGGCGGCCTGACAGCGCCATTCCAAAGGTTTTCCGACCACGGCATCCGCACCGGAATTGGCACGGACGGCTACGGCTTCGACTACATCGAGGAACTGCGATCCGCTGGCCTGGTATCCAAACTGCGCATGGAACTCTCACATATCGCGCCGGCGGCACAGTTGTTGCGGGCCGGCACCGAGTCCGGGGCGTCTGCCCTTGGGCGAGACGATTTAGGCCGAATCCAGGTCGGGGCCAAGGCCGACCTGGTAGCGGTTGACCTGGGTCGGGCCGCACTCCAGCCCATTCGGGATCCGATCAAGAACGTGATTTGGTATGCCACGGCATCCGATGTCTCAACTGTCATGGTCGACGGACGCCTGCTCGTTCGAGGCGGGAAGCCCCTTGGCATCAACGAAAAAGACATCGTTTCGGCCGGAGCCGACGCTACATACCGCCTGTGGGAGCGGGCAGAGCGGTCGGGGATCCGACTCGACTCGGCATCTTCCCCGATACAACACCAGCCCTACCAAATGGCCGAAGGACACACTCATGGCTGACCAGCTGATCCAGGGCTTCGATCCACCCCGGTCGGCTGTGTCGCCGCTTACTATCTGGAGACGAACGTCCTGGTCCCGCTCGATTCCACCGCGGACGCCAGCGGCACGCCGACGTCCAAGTCGGTCGTCATCCGGCTGGAGCCGGTCTCGACAGACTCGACCAGCGGTGATTGAGCTCGTAGAAATCACCGGTCCCAGGGGTTGCGGCCGTCAACCAGCCAGGCCAGCGTGTCCGGCCAGAACGTGCCCTCGAACCGGCTGTGGAACAGGCTGAAGTGGCCTATTTCCGCCAGCCCGTAGGCGGCGGGATCGAGCTGGACGATCTCCGACGCGCTGTTGGGGCAATAGGCCAGCGCCCGGGCCATGGCGGTCCTCGTGGCGTAGGGGTCGTCGGTGGCGGCGATGGCCAGCACCGGCGCCGTGAACGCGGCCAGGTGCGCCCGCATGGCGGCCCGGTCGGCCGGGCCGCCCGCACGGGTGAAGTCGCGACGGCTGCGGGCCCAGTCCAGGGCCACGCCGCGGGGCAGGTCCTCGAGCCAGCCGAGCCGGCGTCCCGGGAAGTGCCCGCGCAGCACGGCCGCGACGGGCATGAACGCGTGCCAGCGCCACCAGTAGCCGCCCCGGTGCGCCGGGTGGTAATCGGGCCAGAATGCGTGCTGGGCGCCCACCGTCAACATCCGCGAAAGGTGCGCGGACCGGGCCGCCAGGGTCGTCCCGAACCCGCCGAAGCTGTGCCCCACGACCTGCACGGTTCCCGCCCCGGCCCGTTCCAGCGCCCAGCCGAGCACGGCGTCGATGTCCAGCAGCCCCCACTGGTACCAGCGGGCGTCCGGTAGTTTGCCAGCAGGACGCGAGGCGCCAATGCCGCGGTAGTCGAACGTCACGGCCGTGAACCCGTGCGCGGCCAGGAATGCGGCGTACCGGTGGTAGTAGGCGGCCTTCACGCCCGTGGCCGGCGCGATGACGACCATGCCGGCACTGTCGGCCGCGTCCGGTTTCCAGCAGTGCCCGTGCAGCACATACCCGTCGGCGCACTGGAACTCCACGGAACCTACGTCCAAGGCAATGCCAGGGATGTCAGCGTCTCCCCCATCTTGGCGCCGTGCGGCGGGACCAGCATGACGCCGTCGGCCGCGGCCAGCCCGCGCATCATGGCCGAGTCGCTGTGCGCGGTCGGCGACGCCAGCCCGTACACCAGCCGGTATGGCATGATCCGGGTGGGGCCCTGGCGTTCCTTGATCGGCGATCCGCACGCCACTTCGCCGGTCGCGGGCATCGGCCTGCTGCCGAGCCGGGCCAGCAGCGGCGCGCCGACGGTCAGGAGCGCGATCATGGCGGCCAGCGGGTTGCCCGGCAGGCCCAGCAGGAAGCGTCCGTCCGGGAACTCGGCCAGCAGGGTCGGGTGTCCGGGGCGCATGGCGATGGAGTTGATGTGGAACGTCCCGCCCATCACCGCGATCGCCTCGTGAAGGAAGTCCGCGCTCGAATGGCCCGTGGCCCCGGTGCTGATGATGACGTCGGCGGGGTCCTCCCCGGTGTCCGCCAGCGCGTCGAGCACCGAATCCAGCGTGTCGGCGGCGCGCCGGCGGCCCACCACGGTGCCCCCCAGTTCGTCGACGACGGCGCCGAGCTGGGGTCCGAACGCGTCGCGCACCCGGCCCGGCGCGGGGATCCCCGACGTGACGACCTCGTCGCCGGTGAGGACGAGTTTCACCGCGGGTTTGCCGAGCACGGGCAGTTCGTCCAGCCCGCCGAGGGCGGCCAGCGCGAGGTGGGCGGGGTTCAGCGTCGTGCCCGCCGTGACCAGCACCTCGCCGGCCCTGGCCTCCTGTGCGGCCGGGCGGATGTGCTGGCCGTTCCTCGGCTCCCCCGGGCGGGCACCGGCGCCGCGCACCAGCACCGGCAGGCCGTCGTCGTCCGTGGACCAGCGCGCGGCCTCGCTGCGCAGCACGGCCTTCGCCCCGGGGGGCACCAGTCCCCCGGTGACGATCGGGCTGGCGGTGCCGGCGGACAGGCGCGTGCCCGGTTCGGCCAGCACCCACGGCGGGCTGCCGGCGACGGCCCACCCGTCCATGGCGGCCGACGCGTAGTGCGGCATGTCGTGCAGGGCGGCGACGTCGGCGGCGAGGATGCGGCCCAGGCCCTGTCGCAACGGCACGGCGTGTGCGGGCAGCGGGTCGGCCACCTCGAACGCGACGGCGCGCGCCTCCTCCCACGTGTGCGGCAGCGTCCGGTCCTCGGGCACCCGGCTACTCCTGGGTCGGGGCGGGCTGCGCGGGCTCCCGGCCCGGTTCCTGCGGGGGCGTTTGGGCTGCGGCGAGCTCCTTGGCCACACGCAGGGCGGCGGCCATGGCGTCCGCCTCACCGGCCTGTCCGGACGCGGCGGCCAGCCCGGCCGCCAGCCCGGCCACGAACGTGGTCAGCGGCGCGGCGGGGCGCACCACCGCGTGCGCGGCCACGCCGGCGACGTTGAGCACGGCATGGGTGTCCACGGCCAGGCCGGTCAATTCAAAGGCGTCCAGCAGCTTCGCCAGCCACGCCTCGAGCACCTCGTCATTGTCCATGTCCGGTTCCTTCCGCAGCGGTGCGTGTCCGGGCCGGTCCACGCCGAGGCGGCGGGCGTCGGCCCAGGTGTCGACGTCGGCCGTGCAGCCATCGGGCACGGCACATTTCCTGACCCTCACCCTAGCAACGAGTTGGCGTACGGATGCGTTCTCCAGCCGGTGCGCCGCCCGCGCCGTCGCGATCGCCGCCCGCAGCCCGGCCACCGGGTACACGGCCGCCAGCGGCTGGTCGCGGCCGGCGTCGACGGCGATCAGGCCGAGTTCCCCGTCGCTCGCGCCGGCCAGGGCCTCGGCCAGCCGCGCCACCACTTCCTCGACTCCCGGCATGTCACAGGCGAGCACCAGCACCAACCCGTCCGTCACGCCGAGCGCGTCCAGTCCGGCCGCGATCCCGGCCGCCGGGCCGGCGAATGGCGGGTCCTCCCGCGCCACCGTGACACCGGCGCGCGCCGACAGGTCCGTCTGCCAGCCAGCCCCAGGTCCGACGACGACGATGCGCGGCCCGGGTGCCGCCGTCGCCCCTGCACCGGCGAACCGCGCGACGAAACCGTCCGCCGCGGCGACGGTGCGCGCCAGCAGGGTCTGCCCGCCAACAACGAGCCCGGCCTTCGGCACGCCGTCGAGCCGGCTGGACCGGCCGCCGGCGAGAACCACCGCCACCATGTTCATCAGGTCCGTGCCTCCTTGGGATTCCCTTGATTCCCGATGCTACCGGGCCGGGTCGCCCGCCGGATGCCCAGCGAATTGCCAGCAGGTGAGCGGCGGCATAAACAGGGAAGGGGCGTAGTTAATAAGGGCAGGGAAGCGAGGACCCGTTCATGACACATGCGCCCCAAACCACCACCATGCCGGCCGCAGGGCCCGGGGAATCGGTCGCCCGGGCGGAGCGGCGCGCCATCGTGCTGCTGTTCGTCGGACTGATGCTGACCATGCTGCTGGCCGCCCTCGACCAGACGATCTTCAGCACCGCCCTGCCCACCATCGTCGGGCAGCTGCACGGCGTCGACCTGATGCTGTGGGTCATCACGATCTACATCCTGGCCTCCACCATCATGCTGCCCATCTACGGGAAGCTGGGCGACCTGATGGGCCGCAAGAGCCTGTTCCTCGGCGCCATCTCCATCTTCATCGTCGGCTCCATCATCGGCGGATTCGCCCAGGACATGACCTGGCTGATCGTGGGACGCGGTGTCCAGGGCATCGGCGGCGGCGGGCAGATGCTGCTGTCCCAGGCGATCATCGCCGACGTCGTGCCGGCCCGGCAACGCGGCCGGTACATGGGCTTCATGGGCGGCGTGTTCGCGCTGGCCTCCGTGGCCGGGCCGCTGCTGGGAGGCTGGTTCACCGACGGCATCGGGTGGCGGTGGGGTCTGTGGATGAACATCCCGCTGGGCATCCTGGCCATCATTTCGGCCGTGCTGTTCCTGCACCTGCCGCACCGTGAGCGCGTGCCCACCCGGGTGGACGTGGCCGGCATGGTGCTGCTGGCCATCACCTCCACGGCGCTCGTGCTGTTCACCACCTGGGGCGGCACGAAATACGCGTGGGACTCCCCGCCCATCATTGCGCTGATCGCGTGCACGGTCGTGGCCGGGACGGCGTTCGTGTTCGTGGAACGCATCGCGGAGCATCCCATCATGGGGCTCCACCTGTTCCGGGCGCGCAATTTCAACCTGACGACCGCGGCCGCCCTGATCACCGGCATCGCGATGTTCGGCACGATCGCCTACCTGCCCACGTACCTGCAGATGGTCACGGGCGCGAACGCCACCCAGGCGGGCCTGTTGATGATCCCGATGATGGCCGGGCTGCTGGTGACCTCGATCGGCTCCGGCCAGCTCGTGAGCCGGACCGGACGGTACAAATGGCTGCCCATCACCGGCATGTTCATCGTCGCCGGGGCGCTGGTCCTGCTCTCCACCATGACGCCCGCACTGCCCGTGTGGGTCATCTGCTGCTACCTTGCCATGATGGGCATCGGGCTGGGCACGTCCATGCAGCTGCTGGTGTTGATCGTGCAGAACCAGTTCCCCACGTCGCAGGTGGGCATGGCCACGGCCTCGAGCACATACTTCCGGCAGATCGGCGCCTCCCTGGGCTCCGCCGTCGTCGGCAGCCTGTTCGCGCACCAACTCACCACGCTGCTGACCGAACGGCTGCCGGCGCAGGCATCGCACGCGTCCGGCGGCATCAACTCGCTCACCCCGGAGATCGTCCGGAACCTGCCCGGGACCCTGCGCGACATTGTCATCGGCGCCTACAACGACGCCCTGACACCGATCTTCGTGTACCTGGTGCCCCTGCTGTTGCTCGCCGGCATCCTGCTGTTCTTCATCAAGGAGATCCCGCTGGCCACGACCATCGACCGGAACGGGCCGTTGGAAGGCACGGCCGCCGCTCCCCGGCATGCGGCGCCCGAGGCGCCGGCCGACGTCGTCGTCCCCGGCACCCCGCGGCACCGCGCCCCGACGCCCGGCGAGGCGTAAGGGCTCACTGATTATTTAGTTGGTGTGTCGGGTTTTTTGAAGGTCGAGTAGCCGGAGGGGATCACACCCTCCGGCCCTCGCAGATCCGTACGTGACAGTCTCCCGTCATACGGCTCTTGTCATCCTGACCATCGGGATTGCGGTACCCAGGCCCAGTGGGCGAAGAGCCTCGGGGCCTGGCGGGTGATGCGCCGCCAGGTCGCCTCGGCCTTCTTGTGGGATCGCAGTCGTTTGTACTTCTTGCGGATCCAGCGCATCAAGTAGGCATTGATGGCTTGCAGGGGCCGATACAGTCCGGAGCGGTAGAACGCTCCGTAATACTGCATCCAGCCTCGCACGATCGGGTTGATCGCTCGTGCGAGGTCGGTGATGGCCTGCCCACTGCGACGGTGCAGGTTCCATGACCGTACCGTCGCGTTGAGCTTGTTCAGGGCGTCCTGGCTGATCGCCGGCTGGAACGAGGCAAAGACCTCGCCCCGTCCGATGGCCGCGCGGGCGCGGAAGGTGAACCCCAAAAACGTGAACGACGTGTGCTCGTGGGAGCCACGCCGGTTGGCGTCCTTGCAGTACACGATCCGGGTCTTGGCCGGGTGAAGTTGCAGCCCGACCTCCTCCATCCTGTGCGTGAGCGCGTCCAGGACCCGATGGGCCTGCCGTTCGCTCACGCAATGCACGACCGCATCGTCGGCGTAGCGTTCGAATTCCACGGTCGGGAACTCCCGGGCCAGGAACATGTCGAACGCGTAGTGCATGAACAGGTTCGCCAGCACGGGCGAGACCGCAGAGCCTTGAGGGGTACCGCGGTCTCGCTGCTGCAAGGTCCCGTCGGGCAACGCCAGCGGTGCACGAAGCCACCGCTTGACATACAGCATCACCCACGGGAGCGGACAGTGGCGCTCCACCGCCTTGACGATGAGGTCCCACCGGACACTGTCGAAGAACTTGGCGATATCGAGGTCGATGACCCAGTTCTTGCGCCAGCACCGTTGTCGGCATACCCGCACCGCGTCCAGGGCCGAGCGTCGCGGCCGGTAGCCGTACGAGTCGGGATGGAAGATCGGTTCGACCTCCGCCTCCAGCCGTGCGGCCACCACCGTCTGCGCGATCCTGTCCGCGACACAAGGAATCCCGAGAACCCGGACCCCGCCGCCGTGGGCCTTGGGAATCTCCACAGCCTTCACCGGAGGCGGGAAGTACGTGCCCGACGACATCCGATTCCAGACCTTGTACAGATTGTTCTTCAGGTCCTTCTCGAACTCCTCCAGCGTCACCCCGTCCACCCCCGGCGCGCCCTTGTTGGCCTTCACCTTCTGATAGGCCGTCCACACCTCCTGCTTCGAAATAACAAACGACTTTCCCGACGATTTCAACTCGTCCACGCAGCTCCTCCCGGACACTTCCGGTTGACCGAACGAACACAGCCACGGATGACCCGGCCCCTTCGCTCCACCCCCATTACAGCGGCTTCACCACTACTACGAACCGGTCCGCCAGCGCACCCCGCAACGGTACTCACTCCCTCACGGGTACTGCCCGCCTGGGAAACTCCCTCTCGCCGCACCACCAACCATGGACACGGCCGTGTCGGGACACGCCTTCCCACGTTCCGCACGAAAGCAGCAGACCAGACTCACGTCGCCTCTATGCCGGACACCACCTGGCCAATAGGCGGGCACCCGCCAGGCTCGTCCCGGGCCGCTACACATCGTCCCGGTTTTGATGTCATCTATGGATTACGACAATTCGAACAGCGATCGTCTTTCTGGTCCCCACCTGACATCTCTTGGACGCCTTTTCCCACATCGCTCACCACGACGGTCTTCAGCCAACGCAGCATGTGGCGGTTTGGACCCTCCCCCCGCAGGGCGGGCCCGAAGGGCCATACCTTCATCTTTCGTGCAGCACCGCATCAAGAAGCACTACCTACATAGGGCCTCCCTCGGAATTTTTCAAGTCGGGTGGTACCAACGGGAGTTAGGCGGCTTCTTTTTCTGTGTTTTCCTTGGGTTGGTTGATCCATGCC